>JBFWMB010000015.1:0-66403 GCA_050251815.1 Salinivirgaceae bacterium
TTTACATCACTTTAAATTATTCCATATCCAATATTGTTGCATAAAAAAAGAGGATGCCTTTTTAGACACCCTCTTTTTTATATAAACTTATCTACTCAATTTTTATTCAGCTTTTTCCAGCGCCAGTGTTTTGGTTGGGGCATCACAAACCTGTGCCGGACCAAAATACTGTATGGGACCTGGATAAATGTAGCTTGTGGTATGTGCCCACTCATCACGACGGGCTGCAAAAGTTTTAAAAGGTGCTCCGTCCAGATCGACCAAAGCTTTCTGGATTACAGGTTTCATAGCACCATGACGACGCTCCATATTCATCATCATAGTAGTTGGAACACCACCGGCCATCCATTCAGCAGCCGGTTTGGTGGTATTTCTTATCGAAGCCATGTATCCGGTTTTTCCTTCTCCAATTAATACAGCAGCGGTAAATCCTAATGAATAGGTATAATCAGCATCAAAATTCGACGGTGCAGCGCAACGACCTTCGTATCCAAAAAAGTGGTTTTGAGCGGCAAAACTACCCACATACCGATCTTTTTTGCGTAGCTTTTTCAAGCGAAATTCCACCATCTCAATCAATAATTTATCGGTTTCGATACGTGAAACCTGAACATTTCCGTGAGGATCGCGATCCATTATCAACTGATCGGCAATATCAGTGGGCAAACTGCCATACACAACAGCCGATTCGGGCGATAAAGCGGTGGCGACAAATTCCCGTTTCTCCAGCTTCGATTCAATCTTAACAAATTCTTCTTCTTTATGAGCCATAATATCATTTAGCTCAGTAATCAGAATTTTCATTTCAGGAATAAACTCAATCAGACCTTCGGGAATTAACACCGATCCAAAGTTTTCTCCATTAGCCGCCCGGTGTGCTATTACATCGGCAATTTGCTTTACAATTTCCTGAAGGGTTTGCTTTTTGGCCTCAACTTCTTCTGAAATTAAAGCAATATTTGGTTGGGTTTGTAACGCACACTCCAGGGCAATATGCGATGCAGAACGGCCCATTAGTTTAATAAAGTGCCAGTATTTCTTCGCCGAATTGGCATCGCGCTGAATGTTCCCGATTAATTCGCTGTATACTTTACAGGCGGTATCAAAACCAAATGAGGTTTCAATCATTTCGTTTTTTAAGTCCCCGTCGATGGTTTTCGGACAGCCAATCACCTGAATTCCCGCGTCAATACTTTTATAATATTCGGCCAACACACAAGCATTGGTATTTGAATCGTCGCCGCCAATAATTACCAGAGCATTAATTCCTAATTTCTTGCAGTTTTCAGCACCTTTATCAAACTGCGATTTTTCTTCGAGTTTGGTACGTCCAGAACCAATAATATCGAACCCACCTGTATTTCTAAAATGATCTACCACTTCTTTGGTCAGTTCAATGTAATGATTGCCAGTCAATCCCGATGGCCCACCCAAAAAACCGTACAATTTGTTTTGCGCGTTCAGGCTTCTTAATCCATCGAATAAACCGGCAATTACATTATGTCCACCCGGAGCTTGTCCACCTGATAAAATTACTCCAACGTTAATTGCCGGGTAGTTCTTTTTTGTCCCGGTTTCAAAAGTTAATAAAGGCATGCCATAAGTATGCGGAAACAAAGTGCCTATTTCTTTCTGATCAGCAACTGATTGTGTTTTTGCTCCTTCAACAATTCGAACAGCACCTTTTAACGATTCAGGAAGTTTGGGTTGATAATCTTCCCGTGCAATTTGTAATGCGCTTTTTATCATCTGTATAACTATTTATATTTTTAAATTCGTTAAATTCATCTTTTATGATTCTTACCGCCTATCAGTAATTTCTGCTCAATGCAATAAAACATGTTTTATAATATTGTTTTAAAACGATGTTTTGCGGCGCAAAAATAATACTATTCCCCGGTTAAACAATGCTGGTATTTTTAAAATATTTATGATACTGCTCATATTTTGTTCTTTTTTGTAATCAAACCATCAACGTGAATTACAAAATGACGCAAACAACAGGCAGTATGTTGGACTGCTTAAACATTAGATGAAAAAATTTGTGGGCTACTAAAGGTTTATTTTGTAAATTTCGCGTTCTAAAATAAAAAGTAACCTTATGAAATTAAATCATACATTTTCATGTGCATTGGCGTTATTCCTGTTTATAACATCTTGTTCTCAAAAACCTGCTGAAGTTACCATCGACCTCATTCAAAGCACTGATATTCATGGCACTTTATTTCCGTACGACTTTATTGAACAAAAAGAACTAACCAACTCGCTGGCAAGTATATACACTTATGTAAAAACCATTCGCAGCAACAATCCCGAAGGAGTTGTGCTGCTCGATAATGGTGATTACCTTCAGGGACAACCCACAGTTTATTATTACAATTTTGAAGATACGATTTCGAGCCATCTGGGAGCTGATATATTCAATTTTATGCAATACGATGCGGCCGTTGTCGGAAATCACGACATTGAAACCGGGCATTCGGTTTATGACCGCTTTCGGAATGAAATAAAAACACCCTATCTGGCTGCAAATGCTATAAACACGCAAACTGGTGAACCGTATTTTGATGCCTACACCATTATTGAGCGTCAGGGAATAAAGATTGCCGTTCTGGGGATGATTACACCAGGGATTCCCAACTGGTTACCAGAATCGCTTTGGAGCGGTATTGAGTTTACCGACATGATTGAAACCGCAAAAAAATGGATACCCCTTATTCAGGAAAACGAAAACCCCGATTTAATTATCGGTTTGTTCCATGCCGGAGTTGACCACACATACAATAACGCAGACGGAAACACCTATTTAAATGAAAATGCCACACGTTTGGTGGCTGAACAGGTTCCCGGCTTCGATATGGTAATGGCCGGACACGACCATAAGAAATACAACGAGAAAATTGTAAATGTAAACGGCGATACCGTTATTCTGATCGATCCCAGGAGCCATGCCAGAGCAGTTGCTTCGGTTAAAGTTCATTTTACTTACGATAAAAAAGAAAAAAAATACCACAAAACCATCCAACCTGAAATTGTTGATGTGGAAAAGTACACACCCGATTCACTTTTTATGGCCCAGTTTGCTGATCCTTTTCAAAAAATTAAAACTTACGTATCGCGTCAAATTGGAACCTTTTCGCATTCCATCGATTCAAAGGATGCTTACTTTGGCAACAGTGCTTTTATCGATCTTATTCACCAGGTTCAAATGGACGTTTCACTGGCCGATATTTCATTCACCTCGCCCCTATCGTTCCGCACCCAAATAAACCAGGGTCCGGTTTATGTAAGCGATTTGTTTAAATTATACAAATACGAGAACCTGCTTTACACGATGCAACTTAGCGGCGACGAAATTGATTCGTATTTGGAGTTTTCATACGGCCTTTGGTTTAATAAAATGAAAAATAAAAACGACCATCTGCTAAAAATGGAAAAGAACGAAGAGGGTTTCTACCACCTGAGCAATCAGTATTACAACTTTTCGTCAGCTTCAGGAATTGATTACCTGGTTGATGTAAGCAAACCGGAAGGCCAACGGGTAAAGATTCTCGGATTTACCGATGGCAGCCCGTTTTCTTCCGATTCAACCTATAGTGTTGCTGTTAATTCGTATCGCGGAAATGGTGGTGGCGGGCATCTAACTGAAGGAGCCGGAATTTCAGCAAATGAACTACGAAACCGGCTGGTTAGTTCCACCCCTTACGATTTGCGTTATTACCTGATGAAGTGGATTGAAAAAGAACAAACCATTGATGCAGTTAAGGCCAGCAACTGGAGAATAATTCCTGAAGATTATTTTGAAACCGGGAAGCGTAAAGATCTTATATTGCTTTTCGATGAACATTCGACGACCAAATAGTAACATCAAGAATTAATTGCATGTCGGTTTACAAAACGCGTCTCGATAATTTTCAGCAGGAATTAAAAAAAGTAAAACAAAAACACGGTACCGTGTCGCTGCTGCGCTTAACTGCGTTTCTATTACTGGTATTCTCGTGGTTTTACCTCATCACCATTCATTTCACGCTTGGAATTGTAGCGGGTTCAACCTTGATAATTCTGTTCTTTGTGCTTTTAAAATGGCACAAACGAATTGAAGATCAGCGTGATTTTCTAAAGCAACTTTGCGACATTAACCAACAGGAATTGCAGTGTTCGCAAGGTAATTATCAGTCGTTTCCTGCCGGGGATGCATTTGTTGATCACAGCCACCCCTATTCATACGACATGGATTTGTTTGGTCCCGGTTCGCTTTTTCAATACCTGAACCGAACCATAAGTATTGGAGGAGAAAAAAAGCTGGCGCGCTGGTTAAGCCAAACTCCATTGCCCGAAGCAAGCATCACAAAACATCAACAAGCGATACAGGAATTAGCACCACAAATCGACTTGCGACAAAATTTTCACGCTCACGGCTCTTTGGTAAAACCCGATGACAAAGAAGACCAACTTATAAAAAACTGGTTACACTTGCCGTCGTTTTTTGCTTATAAGAATTGGGCAGCAGTCTATCTTTGGCTGGTTCCTGCATTTAATTTAACCATTATCGGACTAGCTATTGGTGGTACAATACCCGGAACATCAATTTTATACCTGATTCTGGCAAACCTGGCACTGGTTGGAAGCAAAATTAAGCGCTTTAACAAGGCATATTTTTATTTAAATAAAAGCCACAACAGCTTAAAAAAGATGCAGCAATTGTTGTGCATAAGTGAGTCGGTTCCTGCTGAAGCCCCGCTATTAAAAGAATTAAGATCCAATCTTTTTCATCAGGGAATTCCGGCTAGCAAACAAATTAAGCAATTAACCAAATTACTGGATGCCCTTGACAACAGGAATAATTTAATTGTGGGGCTCATACTAAACTCATTACTTTTATGGGACTGGAACTTATTGTTCCGTATTGAACGCTGGCAAAAAAACCACCGGCCCGATTACGAAAAATGGCAGGAAACCCTGGCCTATTTTGATGCCTTGTGCAGTTTGGCTGGTTTTGCATTCAACCACCCCGATTACACCTATGCCGAATTATCACCTGCTGAATTTGAGTTTGAAGCCCAACAAATCGGACATCCACTTTTGCCGGCACAGGTACGCATTTGCAACGATTTCTCACTCAATCAAAATCCCCGATATGCAATAATCACCGGAGCAAATATGGCCGGAAAAAGCACCTTTTTGCGAACCATTGCCACCAACCTGGTATTAGCCGGATGCGGAGCTCCGGTTTGTGCCAAACACCTGCGTTTTACTCCACTCCCCATGCATTCGAGTATGCGGGCTGAAGATTCGCTGATGAAAAATGAATCGTACTTTTTTGCAGAATTGAAGCGGCTGCAACGCATCACTCAGGAATTGGACAAAGGAGAAAAACTCTTTATTATTCTCGATGAAATTTTGCGTGGAACCAACTCGGAAGACAAACGGAAAGGTTCTATTGGTTTTGTAAAAAAAATTACAACAAAACAAGCTTATGGATTGGTTGCCACACACGATCTGGAATTGGCACGCCTTGCCGAACAGCAACCGGGTACTTTTAAAGCACTATGTTTTGAAGTAGCCATAAAAAACAACGAACTGCAATTCGACTATAAATTGCAGCCCGGTGTAACTAAAAACATGAATGCATCTTTTTTAATGAAGCAAATGGGAATAATTGATTAACAAGGCTTAACTCAACTACCTTATTAAGAAAACCACACTTTTTGCAGCCGGCTACAAATCTTCATCCTTATTAATTTGCATAATACGCATGGGAAATTTGCTGCGTACCTCTTTTTGCATAACTGCCGACAAATTGTTGTAGCTAACCTGGTATTTCTCCATTGAATACTCGTTTCTGAGTTTATAAATTACTTCGAAAGCCATATTAATAAACCTGAGGTAATCGCCATAGCGGGTAGCATTCTCCCACGAATAAACGGCAATATAATCACCGTTTTGTTTCTTAATAAATTGCTCAAAATTAAGAGCTACCTGATTGGGATCGTCAGACGCTGTATATTCAAAAATCCGACGAACCTCTTTCTCTTTATCAAGCAAAACGGCACCATCTTTATCCAATGGGGGCAACATTTGAGGTAAGGCAGCAGCATGATATTGCAACAGGCTGATGTCTTTAGCAGGAAGTGAGCGATAAGCAATTTTGTAAAGCCCTAATTTTCGTAGCACCTGGTACAAATCGTAAACAGGCTTCATCGGGCTACTTACATCAACATAAAGGGCTGCAGTTACATAAGGTCGGTTTAAAACATTAAACTTACCAATCCTTTCAAAAAGTACCGTTTTCAGATTGGACAGATTACATGAAACTCCATCAACCTGGTATTGCAAGCCATCAATAAAAATGTTGTAAATAAGCTCCGGCCTTTCCAAAATCTGCAATTCGGATGCCACCGGAAGATTCAGAGTTTTAAAATCGCTCGGAAGAAAGGCGTCCGACGAGTTTTTGTAAGGTGTTTTATGGTATTCACTAACTGAATTATCGCTCCACCATATTTTTAGCTTATCCTGAGTAAACTCAAAGGGGATTTTTTCATCGCGCCTACCGTAATTCTTTAACAACAGAGCATTTCCCTTAATTTCAACAACAAGGTCGATAACATTACTGCTGTTTGAACGTTCCAAAATTGATAAGTTGTTGCCGTTGAATAGCAACAAATTTCCATATGCAATGGTACTTGCATTTTGCCAAAGTCCATCAAGTTTTGATGTTTTATCGGCAGAAAAATTGGAAAAACTTACAACCGGACTCTGAATGGTTGTGTGTGCGAATAAAAAGAAGACAGCAACCGCTGCAGGAATTATGAGCAGGGCCTTTAGCTTTGCTGCCAACCCTGATTTTGATTTTGTCATCATTGTAATTCGTTTTTTAATGGAAATTAAATTGAAATTGTTTACCAACGCTACTGAGCGTATGCTGATTAATTGCTTCAATAGTAACGATTGATAATCAAATAATTCGAACCCCTGTTTAACCACATTCTCATCGGCAATGTATTCGTGTGTGGTTTTTATTGCCGTTTGAAGTCGCCAAACCAAAGGATTAAACCAATGAAAAACGCTTATCGCATGAGCCAATAACAAATCGCAGGAATGCAATTGTTTCACATGTATTTGCTCATGGGCAAGAATTTGTTTGAACTCAGAAAACCCGGGTGTTTCCTTATTAATAAAAATGTTTCGAAAAAAAGAGAACGGAGGAATATCCTGATCAACTAAAACCAGCCGGTAATCCTTTTGCAGCTGAACCGGATTTTTTCGGGCCGCTTTAAATAGCCAGAAAAAAAGTATTCCAAGCCGGAATAAAAAAAACAAAACACCTGCTGCATAAACCCAAATTACCATAGATAGCGGATTTATACCAGCAGTACTAGATTCTTCAGCATATTCGTGGCGAGAAAGTAAATTGTCAACTGCCCGATTTCCTGCGTTAGAAGTTAAGCCAGAATTTTCAACGTTAAAACTACCCTCGAAAACAGCCGCTTGATAAGGCCTGTATTTATTATTGTATATATCGTATTCTGACGACATCAGGAAATCGGTATAGTAACTCCTTATTTTTCCAATGCCTCCAAAAGTTTCCTCCATGTAGTCCGAATCATCGAAAAAGAAGGTGACATGGACCAAAGGTACCAACAACGCAAACAAAATACTTGACAAAAGGTATATCCTGATAAAAGTAAAATAGGTTTCGTTTTTCAGAATAACCAGATAAATCAGGTATAACAGCGAAAGACACAAACCCGATTCCAATAAATATAAAACAAAGGCTGACATGTTTTAATTTCTGGTTTACATTTAATCAACGGTCTTTTTTCTTCTTAATTTCTTCGAGCATTCGCAATACCTCATCTACTTCATCAACATTGAGGTTTTTGTTTTCGGAGAAGAAGTTTACCACCTTTTTTAACGAATTGTTAAAATAGTCTTCAACCAACCTACCCATCTGACCCTGGCTGTATTGTTCTCTGGTAATTAACGGGTAGTACTGGTAGGTATTCCCATATTTCTTAAAAGATACAATTTTCTTTTTTACAAGCACCCTAACTATAGTCGAAACCGTATTATAGGGAGGTTTTGGGTCAGGAAATTCATCCTGAATGTCCTTAATAAACCCTCTTTTAATGCTCCACAAAATTTGCATTATTCGTTCCTCGGCTTTAGTTAAAGTAATCATCACTATTGAATTTAATTAATCAGCAATACAAACATACAACTTAATTTTAAGTTACACAACTTATTTTTAAGTTTTATAACTTACAAATACATTTTAATTTAAGTAATCTGCTATTTCAGGCCATTCCGGACGAAAAAATCTTTTATTGACAATCAATTATTTTTTCAGAAGGCCCCTTGATTAAAAAAAAACGGGCTACAATTCGATTATAAATTGCAACCCGGCCTTATTAAAAATAAGAATGCTACTATTTTAATGATGCTTATTAAAATACATTTTAAACATGGGAACTAAAATGCCCATCCAATTCTAAGTCCCGCAGTTACAGCCATGGGGAGATCATCATCGCCAGCAATAAAACCATAATTAAGCACATCGTAATTATTTTTACCCATACCGTAACCCAGCCCAAAATAGGTGTCAACTATAAAAGTATCGTTAAAAACCCATTGTTTTCCAAATTTTAGAGTAAAGGCAAAGGCAAACTCATCTGTGGCAGTTTTGGTGCCGTCAGAATACCAGTAATCGTAATTCCTTCTGTCGTATTTCACATATCTAAAAGCCAGTTCCGGAGCAAAATAAGCACCTTTTAAGATGTGTGAATAATGCATCCGTTGCATGTAATAATCGGGGGTTCGAATAAATTTATAAGCAAACTTTGTATAAGCTCCTTTCGGGTTAATTTCCTGGTTATCGATACCCAAACCCACAATACCAAGGGCTATTTCCCACGATTGGCCGGGTTGGTAATTTTGTTCGTACACAATTTCTGTACTTCCCATTAAAGGCGACAAAAAATTTATTTTTAATGCCTTTTTATTCTGATTGCTATAGTAAGCTGCATCGTTAAACGTATTCCCTTCAATTTTTATAACCTCACCGGTACTAAATTCAATCCGGTCAATCAGTGCTTTATCAATTCCAAAAATAATCTTGGGATTTTTCTCGTAGTAATACTTCACTTCGGCTGAGGCTATTTCGGTAACAATACAAGCTATTTCTTCGCCACTTAACTTTACTATTTTATCCTGGCTCATTGCTACAAAAGCAATAAGAATTAAACCTAAGGTTAGAATTTTTTTCATCTGCGGAGTGTTAATTAATTATGCATTATAGATGCAAACTTAAAATTTAGGTTGCTTAGTGAAGCTCATATAATTATAGAGTATAAAGAAAGCTTATTCTGATTAAAAAACAACACATAAAATCTAAAACAAATTGCTTCACCAATTGTCAAAGAGAATTATTACTACCTTTGTTTCTGCTTAAATAAACACAAGGTTTGCAAGAAAAAGCAACATCCAAAAGCCTTATAAAACCGGCTTAATAAACTAACTGAAAATTAAAACAATACAACGAATGAAACATCTTTTAAGTGCCATTTTAGCCTTATTTCTACTGGCAGGATTTGGCTGCCAGCAAAAAACCAAAACCGAACAAAAACCAACTATTACAGTGAGCTTAATTCCTCAAAAGTTTTTTGTAGATCAAATAGCCGGAAATTGGCTCGATGTTAATGTAATGATTCCACCGGGAGGCAATCCGCATACCTACGAACCTACACCACTTCAAATGAAAGCTTTATCGAATTCATCGGCTTACCTTTTGATTGGACAAATTACTTTTGAAACCGCCTGGATGGATAAACTGGTTTCAGTTAGCCCTAACATGAAAGTTTTTGACACTTCGGAAGGCGTAGCGTTTATTTCAGAAGAAGCCTGGGAAATGAATGTCGATGAACATGTGCACCACCCTGAAGAATCAGACGGACACGATCACCATCACCACGCGTACAATCCACACATCTGGTTATCGCCAAATCTGGTAAAAATACAGGCTGATAATATTTTTAAGGCTTTATCAGAATTGTATCCCGATTACAGGGAAATGATGGAACAAAACCTGAATCGCTTTAAAATGCGATGCGATTCAGTGCATCAGCAACTTGACAGTCAGTTAAAACAAGCCAACGGCACCAGTTATATTGTTTATCACCCGGTATGGACTTACCTGGCCAAAGAATATGGTTTGCATCAGGTTTCAATTGAACACAACGGCAAGGAAGCTACCGTTGACAAATTGAAAAACATTATCGACTTTGCTAACGAAAAGAACATTCGAATAGTTTTTGTACAAAAAGAATTCAGCAATGCGCAGGCAAAAACCATTGCCGAGCAAATAAACGGCAGGGTAGTAAGCATGAATCCGCTCGATTACAACTGGTTTAACACCATGAAGGAATTTGGCGAAGCTTTTCAAATGGTTGGGAAACAAGAATAAAAGCAAGCAACGTTTTTAAATAGCTATTAAAAACCATTTTACTACTTGTTTACATTTTAACAAAAAAAGGAAAAGCCACCATGAGCCAAACATTAATCGAAATTAAAAACCTATCAGTTGGATACCAATCGCAAAAAGTGCTGAACCAGGTAAACCTCTGTATCAACAGCAACGATTTTATTGGTGTAATTGGGCCCAACGGAGGAGGAAAAACTACACTTATTAAAACCATTCTGGGCTTGATTCCTTATTGGGAAGGAAACATATACTACCATATAAAATCATCGAAGATTGGTTACTTACCTCAATTTAACCCACTCGATAATGAATTTCCGATTACGGTTTTCGATGTGGTACTTTCCGGATTAGCAGGAAAAAAAGGTTTGTTCAAGCGCTTTACTGCGGCTGATAAAACCCATGCCGAAAACCTAATGGAACAAGCCGGCATTACACATCTTAAAAATAAAGCTATTGGGCGGCTTTCGGGCGGACAGATGCAGCGGGTTTTGCTTTGTCGCGCATTAATGAACCAACCTGAACTTTTAATTCTGGATGAGCCCAGCACTTTTGTCGACAATCAGTTTGAGCACGAATTGTTTGAGTGGCTGCGCAAATTAAACGAAACGATTGCCATTTTAATGGTTTCGCACGATTTGGGAACTATTTCGAGTCATGTAAAAACTATCGCCTGTGTAAATTCTGAAGTACACTATCACCAATCGAGCAAAATAACTCCCGAACAACTGGCGCACTACAACTGCCCCATAAAACTTATTACTCATGGTGAAGTACCTCATCAGGTATTGGCTCCACATAAATAAAAAATTATGAACGCATTTTTAGAACTGTTTCAATATACTTTTATCAACCATGCGCTTTTAGCAGCCCTACTTTCGAGCATTATTTGCGGAGTACTGGGCACTTACATTGTTAGTAAGCGTATGGTATTTATCTCTGGTGGAATTACACACGCCTCGTTCGGAGGTATTGGGATGGCTTTTTATTTGGGATTACCACCATTTATGGGAGCCACTATTTTTGCCTTACTTTCCGCTTTGGGAATTGAATGGATAACCAAAAACGGCAACATTCGAAACGACTCCAGCATTGGAATTCTATGGTCGTTGGGTATGGCTATCGGAATTATTTTTGTTTACATTACCCCTGGATTCACCCCAAATTTAATGAGCTATTTATTTGGAAGCATCTTAACTGTAAGCACCATGGAATTATGGATAATGGGAACTTTAACAGCAATTACCGTAGCTTTTTTTGTTCTGTTTTTCCGTCCCATTTTATTTTTTGCCTTTGACGACAACTTTGCCAAATCGCAAAAAGCTCCGGTAAACTTTTTAAATTATACCCTCATTCTTTTAATTGCACTGGGCATAGTTATCAATATAAAAGTAGCCGGAATAATTTTGGTAATGAGCATGCTTACTTTGCCCCAGAACACAGCAAACCTGTTTTCAAACAACTTTAAACACATTATCATCTATTCCATTCTCATTAGTTTTGTGGGAACCATGACTGGACTGGCAGGCTCATTCTGGCTTGGAATTCCCTCTGGAGCGTCTATTATTTTTACGCTTTCGGGCATTTTCTTTTTAGCAAAAACTGCTAAAATAATTATTGAAAAAAATACGCGTAAACAAAACCGTTAAAAGCCTGTTATTAACGGTGAACAACAATTTTTAATTAATAAGCTTAAGCTTTAAAGCTTGAAGCAATAAAATAATTTACCTTATGGACTTTGATGTTTTAGTTATAGGAAGTGGCCCCGGTGGATACGTGGCGGCCATTCGGGCATCGCAACTGGGTTTGAAAACCGCTATTGTGGAAAAAGCTGAAGTGGGTGGAATTTGTCTAAACTGGGGATGCATTCCCACCAAAAGCCTTTTAAAAAGCGCACAGGTTTTCGATTACACCAAACATGCTGCCGATTATGGTGTGTCGCTAAGCAGTGAACCCAAAGCCGATTTTACCAAAATGGTAGAACGCAGTCGTAACGTTGCAAATGGAATGAGTAACGGCGTTCAATTTCTTTTAAAAAAGAATAAAATTGAAGTAATAAACGGTTTCGGAAAACTCACCGCTAAAAACACGGTTGAAGTTACCGATACTGAGGGCAAAAAAAAGAAAGTAACCGCTAAACACATAATTCTGGCTACCGGAGCCCGCTCTAAAGAACTGCCCAACCTTCCGCAAGACGGGAAAAAAATTATTGGTTACCGCAAAGCCTTAACCCTTGAAAAGCAACCAGAGAGCATGATTGTGGTTGGTTCAGGAGCTATTGGCAGCGAGTTTGCCTATTTTTATGCCACCATTGGAACCCAGGTTACCCTCGTTGAGTTTTTACCAAATGTAGTTCCGAACGAAGACGAAGAAGTTTCAAAACAATTGGAACGCTCGTTTAAAAAAGCCGGCATAAAAGTAATGACCAATGCATCGGTTGAAAAAGTGGATACTTCAGGCAAAAAATGCAAGGTTACCATCAAAACCAAAAAAGGCGAAGAACAACACGAAGCCGACGTGGTACTTTCTGCTGTGGGTATTACTCCAAATATCGAAGGCATTGGAATTGAAGAAATGGGCATTACACTGGAAAAAGGAAAAGTAAAAGTTGATGATTTTTACCGCACAAATATCGAAGGCGTTTATGCCATCGGTGATATTGTACACGGACCTGCGCTGGCTCACGTGGCATCGGCCGAAGGAATTGCTTGTGTTGAAAAAATTGCCGGACTCGATGTTCATCCAGTAGATTATTCCAATATTCCCGGATGTACCTACACCATTCCAGAAGTTGCCTCGGTAGGAATGACCGAAAAAGCTGCCAAAGAAGCAGGTTACCAGATAAAAGTGGGTAAATTTCCGTTTACTGCATCGGGCAAAGCAAGTGCTGCCGGAGCAAAAGAAGGTTTTGCCAAACTTATTTTTGACGAAAAATACGGTGAATTATTGGGTGCCCATTTAATTGGTGCCAACGTTACCGAAATGATTGCTGAGCTGGTTGTTGCTAAAAAACTGGAAACTACGGGTCATGAACTAATAAAAGCTATTCATCCGCACCCAACCATGAGCGAAGCTATTATGGAAGCTGCAGCTGCAGCTTACGACGAAGTAATTCATATTTAAGAAACGATTACCTGAACAAATCCCGGAATTTGTTTTTTCCGGGATTTGTTTTTTCCCCTTTTTTTTATTTACATCAATGGCAAAGCTGTTGAACATCATCGCTAAAATAACCTATTGTTTTATGTAGATTTTTGCATATTACCAATTTAGTTAGTTATTTTGGTTGTCATTAAAATTTAATTTATCAATACATTATTTCGTATGAAAAACCTCATTCACTTATTAATAATTGCAGCGGTTATTCTGTTTGCAAGCTGCAAAGGTCCGGTTAAAAACACTGCAGAAAACGAGTCGGAAAAAACTCCAGGAATACACAAAGTTATGGTAGCCGAAGTAGTTCAGGCCAACGCCTACACTTACCTTAGTGTTGACGAAGAAGGCGATGTTTACTGGATTGCCGTTCCAAAAATTGAAGCTTTTATGGGCGAAACGTATTATTTTAGTGAAGCCATGGAGATGAAAAACTTTAAAAGCAAGGATTTGGACCGGGTATTTGAATCGGTGCTGTTTGTTCAGAATTTAAGTAAAGAACCCATTGAAGCAAGCCAAGACATACCTGCTCATGCCACACAAATTCCGGGAGCTCCTGTTCTTGACAAAAAAGAAGTGCATGTTCATGTAGCCGAAGGTTCCATTACGCTGAAAGAGTTATTCGACAATAAGAAAAAATACGAAGGCCAGAAAGTAACCGTAAGTGGTGAAATTGTTAAAGTAAACTATGGTATCATGGAAAAAAACTGGTTTCACCTTCAGGATGGTACCGAAAGCAACGGAAATTATGATTTGACCATTACTTCGCTTGAAGAAGGTGTTGAGATTAGCCAAACTCACACTTTTGAAGGAACGCTGGTTTTAGATAAAGATTTTGGATACGGTTATTCCTACGAAGTTCTTTTGGAAGAAGCTGTTATTAAAAAATAAGCAAAAACATATTTCATAAAAACCTTGTCGTTAAGGCAGGGTTTTTTTATGCCTGAAACCTTATATCGATTTAAAATACCTTCGGGTTAAAACCTTTCGCAATTCGCGCTCAATTACCTGATGGGCAATTACCTCAACCAACGATAATTCAGGTGCTTCATCCTGGGTTTTTTGTAAGGATTTATTGCTGATATCAACCTGATACAAAATGGCATAAAGTCTTCCGGAATCTCGAATCATTAATTCATCGATCTGATAAACCAACTGCTGATGCATTTCGTGATAAGCATTTGAGATGTCTCCAGAAAAGGTAATCTCCAAACCAAACATGCCAAAATCTTTCATTATCTGTTGAATGGTTTCTAAAATTACCGCTTCTCCATCAAGGAATTGAGGTGTGTTCTGAAAATGTAAATCCGGTAAATTCATAGCCTAAATGTACAACAAATCGAAAATTATCAAACCTATAGCATCAGTAATAATTTTTTAGTTGGTTCACAAAACCAAAAAGGAAGCAAAACTGTTTGACTAATAAATTGAAACGAATGAAATTTAAAACCATCGCATTATTTCTGTTAAGCTTTATTATTATTTTTCAAAAACCGGGGTTCAGTTCTGAGACAGAAAAGTTTTACCAGCTATATATAAAAGGTGATATGAAAACGTGGGCTTCATTGCTGGATGAGCTCACAATTCAATACGAGCAAACAAAAAACTTAGTACTGCTTGAAGAACTTGTGTTGGCAACTTACGGACTTGTAGGTTATTATTTGGGAAATGAACAAAATGAATTGGCTGCAAAAAATCTGCAAAGTGGAACCTACTACCTTAATTTACTTGTCGGAAGCAAACCTAACAACCAAACTTACCAGGCATTAAAAGGCGCATTTATAGGTTTTGAATTGGGACTGAACCCTTGGAAAGCTCCATTTATTGGACCCGAAAGCCAAACAATAATAAACAATGCAATCAAAAAAGCACCCAATAATCCACAAACTAATTTTGAATATGCCAACCTGCTGTTTTGGTCGCCCAAATGGGTTGGTGGAGACAAACAAAAAGCCCTGATATATTATAAAAAAACCATTGATTTGTTAGAGCAAAAACAAAAAACCCGCCAATGGTATTATCTATGGGCATACACAGCTTATGCCAATGCTTTAAAAACCCTGGGGCATTACAATGAGTCACAAAGAGTATATCAGCAAATAGCTGCTATTGAACCCGAATACCAATGGATTAAAGAAGAATTACTGAAAATAAACTAAACCAATTCTAGCGTACCGGTACTTTAAGTAGTTCTTTACCTTCAATTTTTGCTACCAGCGTATCCCCAATTTTAACCGGCCCAACTCCTGCTGGTGTTCCGGTAAATATTAGATCGCCAATCTTTAAAGTGAAAAATTTTGACACATGGGCAATTATGGCATCAAAAGAATTAATCATCATGCCTGAGTTGCCCTGTTGAACCAATTCACCATTCTTCTCTAAAGTAAACGAAATATTATTAACCGGTGGAAGTTGTTCCTTGGCTACGAATTTCCCCAAAGGTGCAGCACCGTCAAAACACTTGGCTTTTTCCCAGGGTAAGCCTTTGCTTTTAAGCTGTTGTTGCAGATCGCGCGCCGTAAAATCAATGCCAATTCCAATTTCATTATAATAGCGATGCGCAAATTTTTCTTCAATATTTTTTCCCAGCTTATTAATCTTTAATACCAATTCCACTTCATAATGTATGTCGGTCGAGAAATCTGGATAAAAGAAAGGCTGGTTTTTATGTATCAGTGCTGTTTCGGGCATTAAAAAAATAACCGGCTCGTCGGGAATGGGATTATTCAATTCTTTGGCATGCTCCACATAGTTTCGGCCAATGGCAAGTATCTTCATAAATTCACTATTTATTTTTGCATTCCTCGCAGTTTAATCTGCGTTAAAATCTTTTTTGTGTATAAAGGGAATTCGCTGCTAAGCATCCATCCGTAGTAGCCGGGGTCCTTCTCAAAAACCTGGGTTACAGGAACCCCTTTGTATTTTCCAAAGTTAAAAACTTCAACTCCCTTTTCGTTGTAAATAATACGTCCGGCGAAATCAACATTCAGATTGTGAGAGGAGAATTCAGCCAGTGCTTCAATATCATTAACAATGGGTTTGCTTAGTTTTCCATTGTTATCTTCAAAGTCGGTATCCTGATACATGTCAAGTTGTGACTTAAGCACTTCGTAAGTAGCTTTGGTATCGGCGGCAGCTCCGTGAGCTCCTTCGAGTTCTTTTCCACAATAAAATTTATAGGCTGCCGACAAAGTTCGGCGCTCCATTTTATGGAAGATAACCTGCACATCGATAAAACGTCGCTTCATAAAATCGAAATCAACATCGGCCCGCAAAAATTCTTCGGCCAACAAGGGAATATCAAACTTATTGGAATTAAAACCTCCTATATCGGAGCCCTCAAGCACTTTCGAAAAAGTTTTAGCAAACTCTTTAAAAGTTGGTTTATCTTTTACATCGTCGTCACTTATACCATGAACGGCTGTCGATTCAGGAGGAATAGGCATTTCGGGATTAATTCGCTGGGTTTTCTCCTCTTCTTTTCCGTCAGGAAAAATCTTCAGGTAGGCTATTTCAACAATTCTATCGGTAACTACGTTGATGCCTGTTGTTTCCAGATCGAAAAATACGATAGGGCGTTTTAAATTTAATTGCATTTTACTTTTTTCAGATTGTATTATTTATTCCTTAAGTTTTACCAACCAATTGCGGTGTTCAATTTTTGCTCCACTGGGTATATCGGGAACTGAAATTTTAAATTCCGATTCTTCAATGCTCGCTCCTTTAATTACCAGTGTGTAAGAACCCGGTGGTAGCGCTATGGTAGCTTGTTGGCTTGAAAAATCGTATTTATAGGTACCAAAAACCAATTTAGATTTACTGAATGCTGTAACAACAATGGTAGAATCAATGGTCACCAAATCGCTCATAGCCTCGCTTGTACCGGTTTTTAGTTTTAACTGTATAATTTTTACCGAAGGATCTTCATTATTAAAGATAACCCGGTAAATATCGGCAAAACCCAAACCGTCGGGTCGTAAAGCTGAAACATAAGCATAGCGCTGATTGGGTGAAAAAGCAATGGTTGTATTATCAAATACATCGTTTAGCGGGTATTCCAATTGCTTGGGGGTACTAAACTCACGGGTATTGGCATTTATTGCTGATTTAAAAATATCGAAACCTCCCATCGACTTTGGATTGTCGGAACAAAAAAACAAGGTATTTCCATCCTGACTCAAAACCGGAAAATCTTCGTTATAGGGTGTGTTGATGCTGGTTCCGCAATTGCGGGGTTCACCCCAATCGCCGGTTGGTAATTTCAGACTGTAATAAATATCGGTTCCTCCCAGACCTCCATCGCGATTACTCGAGAAATACAAGGTATCGGCATTGGCTGTTTCATAAGCAGCAAATTCTCCACTTTTACTGTTTACACTTTCATTTAATAAACTTTTCCCTCTAAAGCTATTCCTGTTTCTATCGGAATACATAATGTCCTGGTAGGCTTCGTAACCGGCCATTTGAACAAACAGTTTGTCGTTTGCCAGCGAAAAACCAGCAACAAACTCATCGTCGATGGAATTTACAGCTGCCAGTTTACGCCCTTTTTCAAAAATTCCGTCGTCAACATCAGCATAATACACATTGTTGGTATAAAGCATAAATTTGTGATCATAATCCTGATTGCTGGTATAAAAAAGCAATTCTCCATCGGGCGAAATTACAGGACTCAGTTCGTCCATTTCGGAATTTAACTTTGATCCTAAATTAATGAACGAAACATCGAGCGGATGTTTTACCTGCTTTTTGGCCTGACTGGCCATTTGCATCCATTGGTTGCACAGGTATAACCACTCACTTTTTTTGGGCTCTAGAAGCATACTCTTTTGAAATGAAGCCATACTATTGTTGAACTGATAATTATACAAATACGCTTTTCCTAATTCAAAAGCAAATTGAGCATCGTGTTTAAAGTGTGTTTCAATTTTTAAAAAGTATTTTAGTGCTTTCCATGGTTCCTGATTGCTGTTTAAATGGCACAAACCCAAACGATAAGTATTTACAGTATTCAGGGTATCGCCTTCGTACAGCTTTTGGTAAAGTTTTAATGCAACAGCAAAGCTTTCCGATTTGAAATGATAATTAGCATCGCGTGCTTCTTTTTGGGCAAAAATGTTTATTGAAACAACCATAATTACAATCAGCAACAAAACAGGTTTAATACGTTTCATAATATGGATTTCATTTGGTTTTAATCAACAGCATGCATCCCCTTTATAATAGTTATTGGGTTAGGTAAATGGTACGAAAAACACCATCCGTATCGGCTGATGTTATAACCAACTCTTCCGTGTGACCTCGTTCATAACCTTCAAACTTTACTTCGAGTTTATAGGTTCCCGGAAACAAGGCTCCAAAAAAAGCTCCTCCTTCGCTTTGAACCGGTATTTGAGCAATAATATTTCCAAAATTATCGAATAAAGTAGCATAAGCCTTTAGAAAATCTTCGGAATAAGGCACCGCATTGGCCGGCGTTCCAATCATAACCGTTCCCATCAGGATAATTGACTGCGTTTCATCGCCAAAATTAATTTTGTAGATATCAAGCTTTCCAAATCCTTCTTTTCGGTTAGCCGAAACATAGGCCGTTTTCCCGTCGGCTGAAAACGAAATAGTAGTATTGTCGAGTGGTGTATTTATGGGGAAACCAAGGTTACGCGGAGGAGTCCAGGTATTGGTAGAATCGATATATAATGATTGAAAAATATCGTACTCGCCAATGCCGCTATGTCCTTTGGAAGCAAAATACAAGGATTTTCCATCGGGACTTAAACTTGGGAAATTGTCGTCGAACTCGGTATTGATGGTTGAACCCAGATTTTGTGACGGACCCCATGCACCTGAAGCATCTTTGCGTGAATAGTAAATATCGAGTCCGCCTCTGCCTCCACGGCGGTCGCTCGCAAAAAAGAGTTTATTTCCATCGGGCGAAATACAAGCTCCCATTTCAACGCCATCGGTATTTAAATCGGCAGGTAATTCAGAGCGGGAGGCATCGCTAAACTTATTTCCTTTGCGATTAACCATTTTAACATCGTGTGAAAAATAATCGCCATCGGCATAAATCAGAATTTTCTCGCCGTTAGCCTGCATCCCAACAACTGTTTCGTTATCGTAGGTATTTACCGGTATCGGATTTGCTTTTCCCCAGCTTCCCTTGCGATAATCAGAATAAAAAACATTGGCTATGTAATCCTCAAAATCATCAACATAAGTGCTATTAGACGTATAAACCATTGTTGAATTATCGGCTGAAATAAACGGATAATAATCGTCGTAAATGGAGTTAATGGTTGAATCGAGGCGCTCAAACACTACATTTCGCGGATAGTTAATACGTTCCAATGCATCGTAGCACATTTTAATAAGGCGATCGGATTCGGTAAGTTTGTCCTCAGCCACACCAATCATTTTATATTCATAAAAAGCCTCTACCGCTTCGGTAAACCGGTAATTATACATGTAGGCCCGACCCAGGTAGTAATAGCTTTGTACCGGATAATTGTTGTGCCCTACTACAAACTCCAGGTAGGGAATTGCCAACGATTTATCGATGGTTGTTTCGGTATAACATATCCCAATCCGGTAATTCAGCTCAATATTTCGTTTGTCTCTTTCATAAAGGATCAGGTAATTCTCAAGTGCAAATTCATAATCGCCATCACGAAAGCTATTTTCGGCATACTTCTGGGTTAGGATGAGTTCGATATCGGTTTGTGCTTTTAAAGGCAGAAACGCAACTAGAGTAAATAAAACAAAAGCCAGTGCTTTTTTCAACATAATTATTTCTTTTTCTTTTAGTTGAATTTTTCAGCTCATAAAGATATAAAATATCAGCTATTTTAACACTTAAGCCGGTAAGAACCGCCATTATTATTTTTACAGTGCCAACAAAACAAAAAGCCACGTTACAGCGTGGCTTTTTGTTTTGTTGATTTTTCGAATTGTTATCCGTTAATCATCATAGGCATTAACAGCATCAAAACGTCTTCGTTTTCTGAATCGGTTTCAAAAGGTACCAAAATACCGGCACGCGTTGGATCAGATAAATTCATAACCACATCGGCACTGGCTATGTTTGCAAGAATTTCGATAAGGAACAACGATTTAAAGCCAATCTCCATTTCGTCGCCTTCGAACTGGCATTTTACACGCTCGTGAGCTGAAATTGAGAAATCGATATCCTGAGCTGAAACCGTTAACTGATTAGCTGTTAACGATAATTTTATCAGATTACTTGCCTGATTGGAGAATACCGAAACCCGACGTAATGAGTTGTAAAAATCGAGCCGATCGATAACCAATTTGTTTGGATTGTCTTTAGGAATAACTGCCTCGTAATTTGGATAGTTCCCTTCGACCAAACGGCAAATTAATTTGTAACCATTAAACTCAACCATGGCATTCTTTTGATCGAACTGCAGGTTCACTGCACTATCGTCTTTTGGAAGAATATTTTTTAATAAACCGGCAGGTTTCTGTGGCAAAATAAACGAAGCAGAATCTTCTGATTTGATGTCGGTACGGCGGTAACGAACCAATTTATGGGCATCGGATGCTACAAAAGTTAAATGCTCGGGCGACAATTCCACGTTAATACCTGTCATTACCGGACGCAATTCATCGTCGGATGCAGCAAACAAGGTTTTACTCAAACCCAAACCCAATACTTCGGCGGTAAGCGAAACAGATTTTACATCACCTTTCATCTCGGGAAGGGAAGGAAAATCGGCACTTTGCTGCCCCATGATACTGAATTTACCATTCTCGGAAACAATATCAACCGTAAGCGATTCCTTATCGATATTAAACGTTAAGGGTTGTTCCGGAAATTCCTTAAGAATGGTGGTAATTCGTTTGGCATCGATGGCAATTTCTCCCTCATCGGAGGAGCTTTCGAGCGGCACTGTGGTAATTAAAGTTGTTTCCAGATCCGAAGCAGTAACAATCAAAGCCCCGTCTTTTAGCTGAAAAAGAAAATTGTCGAGAATCGGCAAGGTGTTTTTTGAACTGATTACACGGCTAACAGCCTGTAAATGATGCAGCATTGATGAGCTTGAAACTATAAAATTCATATCTGTTTGTTTTTTTATCGAGTAACCAAAAATATTAAAAATTAAATTAAATTATGGATTTATATGCTCATTCTTTTAAGAAACTTTGCAAGCTCCGTAAAATGGGGTCAAATTCGTAATACTGACCAATAAACAATTCATCCACTCCTGTTTGTAAATAAAAATAATCCGGATCAATTTTCAATTGCTGTCCAAAGATATCGGTTTTTCCATGACCCGGCTTTTCATAAAATGCAACGTGTTGTTTTTGTCCTGCTGAAGTTTCAACCATCACCCTGCAAAAAGGTTCATCACTTAAAACTACTCTCAGTTCATTTTCAGCTTGTCGATTTATTTTTGCATGGTACCTTTTAAAACGAAATTCATTAAGAAATAGTTCGGTTTCGAGTGTATCAAAACCAACAACCGGCTGCTTATTTTGAAGGTTATACAAAACGAATTCACTTTTATTACGCACTAAGCTAAACGAATTTTCCGGCTCATTGGGGTATTGTACGGTAAGCGAAACAATTTGGGTTAAGTCGTAATTAAAAACCAGTTGCCCTTTCCAATAAGTTTCATGAATGGAGAAGCGTTGAGAAAAATCACCGCTTGCACCGGGCAATTCAACCCAAAAGGGTTCATTAGCCTGAGAAACCATCAGGTAAGTTTCCGTATTATTTGCAACTGAACCGTCTACAAAAAAACGGTGAAGCTGCTTACCCTTTGAATACAGTTCAACCTTAACCCCCTGCGTTCGCAATTGATTGACAATAGAATCCTTAAGCTGAAGCGAAACAGGCGATTTAATTACCAATTGCTTTAATGTAGCCAGCAGCAAGTTTACCCGCCGGGATTCTGCCTTAAATTGTTGATTTACCAGCCAACTGTTTGAACTCCGTGCTAAAAGCAAGTGCCTGGTTTCGCCATCGTGCAAAACAATTTTATCGATAAGAGCCGTATCAATCTTTGTTAAATTGTGCAAATTAAAGGCATTGGTTTCAACAGTAGGCCGGAGTATTATATACAAAGCCATGAGCGCTAAAACGACAATTACAAGTATTTGTATGATTCTTTTATTCATACCACTATATAACAAAAGCGATTTATTATGCTACCTGAGCATATTTTCTTTTCCGGTAATAATTATAAGCTATACCCAACAAAACAATCAGTAAAACAGGCAATAACAGATTTATTGTTTGCCAAAACAATCGCTCTCGGGTAATTTTTGGTTTATCGAGCATCCGCAACTTATATTCTTTTGAGCGTGCTTCCATCAATCCTTCCAAATCACACAAGTAATTGATACAATTGAGCATAAACTCTTTGTTGGCAAAAGTTTGCCGGGTAAAACGGTCGTAACCCAAAGGCAATGCTTCCTGCTTATCCCCGTTTCGATGGCTGTAATTTCGAATGATATCGCCATCGGAAATAACAATCATTTTTGTTTCCTGACTTAAGGTCATTGGTTTATTTCCATAAACGGAAGTATCGAAAGGAAGCACCCGATTGGTAAAAACTGACTGAAAAATACCCTCGAGTAAAACACCAGTTGGCAAGAATGAACTGGTGAATCGGTCCGGATCCCGTCGTTCGCTTATCATCGATAAATCAATAAGTGCAGGAACACTTACCTGCCGGCTGTACTTCGACGAAGTAAGTAAAATTTCTTTTTTAATATTCCCGTCGTTGCCAACCGTATCTATGGCATTAGCAAATTCTGATTTTACCACATCAAGGTTTTTCGAAATGGGATGAGCGCTTACGGGACTCATTAACGGATAATAAACCCAGGGTGCAGGAGCAAACTGAGGCTGTTGTCCGGCCAAAGCTGTATTTATCGGAATGGTAGCACATTGCAAATCCTGTATCAGGTTGTAGTTAATGCGAACCCCGTATTTAAACAACAGGTCGTCGAGATTCAATTCGCGGTTCAAAGCCACGGTTGAACGGGTATAAGCCAAACTGTCGGTATTTACATCAACCTGATCGATAAGCCACAGCACCGAACCACCGTTCATGATAAACTGGTCGATAAGAAACTTATTCTTTTCAGAAAAAGCTTTTTGGGGTTTGGCTATCACAATTAATTTAAAATTGTTGTTCCCCAACGAATCAATTAGACTGTACGGATATTCATTAATTCGCATGCGGTAAACCTCATAAAAATCGGAAAGTGTGGTACCAATATCTTCCACCTCGGTTAGCGAAAGGGTTCCGTAGTCGTCAATAAAAGCAATTTTTGGAGCCTGCTCCGTAGTAAGTTTATGCATGGCGTAAGCCAACTCGTACTCTAAAGCCTGAATGGATGAATTCAGGTTTCCTTCGGGTGAATAACCTGCATAATTTTTTAACACATTAACAGCAACTTCTTTCCCCTGATATGACATTAACATTCCCGGAAAGATTATCTTTTGGGAGTTGCTTCCATCTTTTTCTTTTACCTGTAAATTAGTTGGCTGCAAGCCTTTTTCATATAAATATTTAAAAAGCTCATTCCTGGCTTTTGGGTCGGGATTTGCTGAAGGATCGATAAATTCGTACTGAATGTTGTCTTTTCCATAAACCCTGAATTCGTCCAAGATCTCGCGCATTGCATTTTTAAGTCGTTTGAATCCCGCAGGCATTTCACCATCAAGGTAAATCCGAAGGTAAACCATATCGTCGATGGCTTTTAATTCCTGTTTGGTATGTTCCGACAGGGTAAAGCGTTTATCGGCTGTTAAATCGATGCGTGTAAAAACAAATTGTGCTATAAACCCTACCAGCAGAATAAAGGCTACAGCAATAATCAACTGAAAATAACTTTCTTTTTTATAAGTGCTTAATTGCATAAATTCCTGTTTTTGTTTTTACCAGTTACGGCTTTGTAGTTTAAATCGCGTCAGGGAAACAAACAGCGCAATCAAAGCCAAAAAGTAAACCACATCGCGGGTGTCGATCACACCCCTGCTCATGGAGCGATAATGCCGGTGAATACTCAGCCCCTGAAGAAAAAATTCACCACTCCGGTTGGCCAACAAAGTACTTGCCGCATCGAAACCATAAAAAAACAAAACAACCAATACCAGACTTAGAATAAATGCTGCAATGGTATTGTCGGTAAGCGATGAGCAAAACAGGCCAAGCGCAGTATAAACAGCGGCTAAAAAAAATAATCCCAGGTACGAGCCCCAGGTTCCGCCAACATCCATTGATCCAACGGGATTTCCCAGCCGATAAACCGAGAAAAAGTAAATAAAAGTGGGTACCAAAGCGATTACTGCTATGGTTAGCGCAGCCAGATATTTTCCCATAACAATAGCTAAATCGTTGATGGGTCGGGTCATGAGCAATTCAATGGTTCCCGTTTTTTTTTCGTCAGCAAACAAACGCATGGTAATGGCCGGTATCAGAAACATAAAAATCCAGGGAGCCAGAGCAAAAAAGGTATCCATATCGGCATAACCATAATCGAGTACATTGTTGGCACCCGGAATAACCCACATAAAAAGCCCCGTTGCCAGCAAAAATACTACAATCACAATGTAGCCAGTTAAGGAGCTGAAAAATCCTGCAATTTCTTTCCTAAATAGTGCAACCATAGTTTACGCTGTTTTTTGAGAGCACAAAAATAATGGTTTTTACCAAACAGCTCTCATTTTGTATCTATAGGAACCTGCGAAGGTTTTAATACTGGCAAAAAAGCAGGTTTTGATTCGAGCCGTTAAACCCGAACACCCATAACAATGATATCGTCAATCTGATCAATCTCGCCACGCCACTCGTCGATGGTAGTATTGAGTATCTCGCGTTGCTCATCCATCGATTTGTCCTGAATACTCAACAGCAGTTCCTTAAAGGGTTTCGATTTGAATTTTCCCCCGGTTGGCCCGCCAAACTGGTCGGCATAACCATCAGAAAAAATATAAAAGGTATCACCGGGCTGGAGTTCAATTTCGTTATTGGTAAAACTATCCTTCTCGCGAATATAAATTCCAATAGGCATTTTATCGGCTTTTACTTCAATAAGTTCCCCATTACGGAACAACAGTAGCGGATTATAGGCACCGGCGTATTGCAGCTTATTGGCCTCAAAATCAATCACACACAAGGCAATATCCATTCCATCTTTGGCTTCGCCTTCTTTTCCGGTTTGGCCCAGGGTTCGTTTTACCTGACTTCGTAAATCGTTCAGAATAAGATGTGGTTGAACCGTATTATTTTTATTTACAATCTCGTTCAGAAACGAAACGCCCAGCATACTCATAAATGCTCCCGGAACCCCGTGACCTGTGCAATCGGCAGCAGCCACAATTACTTTGTTCCCCACTTTATTCATCCAGTAATAGTCGCCGCTAACAATATCGCGGGGACGGAAAAGAATAAAATGTTCGCGCAGAATCTCTGTGGCAAATTCGGGCGCCGGTAAAATTGCGGTCTGAATTCGCTTGGCGTATTTGATGCTGTCGGTGATTTCTTCTTTTTGTTTTTCAATTTCGGTTTTCTGCTCTTCCAATAACAGGTTATCACGCATCTTGCGCTTATAGCTTCGGAATACCTGCACCGAAAAGCCCGAAACTACCAGCAGTCCAATCAGGATAAACGTGCGGACCAAGCGATCGCGTTTTTGTTTTTGCTGGTATTCGAGGTCCTTTTGAGCCTGAATAAATTCCTGTTCTTTTTGCTGTTTGTCGAATTCATACTGCATGCTCATTTGGGTAAGCAGCTCAATATTCTCGTCGCTTTGAATGGTGTCGTTAATTTCCTTGAATCGTAAAAAGCTCTCATAGGCTTTTTTGTAATCACCCACCGCAGCATAAGCTTTACTCAATTGCTCGTTGGTCGATTTAAGATTTACCAACGATTCAATTTCTTCTGCCATTGACTTAGCCTTAAGCAGGTAAGAGATAGCTTTTGGGTAGTTCTTCCGGTTAAGTGAAACTTCGCCCAAGCCTTGATAAGAGACAATCTGCTCTTCAATTTCGGACAATTCCCTGAGGTTTATTTTTAAACTTCGATTGTAGTATTCAATGGATTTATTAAAAAGTGCTTCGCGCTCTTTCTGAGGTACATAATCCGATTTACGCAGGTAAGTCTGCCCAAAAAGATTGTAAATACCAATTACTCCGCGCAAATCGTTTTGCTCCAGATAAATATCCAGGGCGCTCTGATAAACCATCATGGCTGAATCGAACTGTTTGCGTTCATCGTAGATACCACCCAGGTTCCGATAGGTATCAGCAATGATTGATTTGGCATCGATTTCGGTGGCCAAACTATTGGCTTTTTTATACGATTCCATGGCCCGATCAAATTTCTTCTGATCTTCATAAATACCGCCAATGTTAGCATAAATAGTTGCCACCATATCCAAATAGCCCAGTTCCTCGTTAAGCGCCATACTTAAATAGTAGTTTTCCAGCGCCTTTTCGTAATTGTACAGATTGTAAAAAGCAGCACCAATATTATTATAGCAATAGGCCATATCCTTCTTATTATCGAGCTGTTTAAGCAAACGCAGGCTTTCAGTATAGTGATTAATGGCTTTGCTGTAATCAGCTTGTATATGACTCACCAAACCCATCAGTACCTCAAATTTCGATGAGTTTTCGGGAAACATCTGATTCACTTTCCTGCTTTTTTCGTAATAATGGGCGATGCTATCGAAGGCATATTGATAATAAAAGCATTTTCCCAAATTATAATAAGAATCGGACAATCCTTTTACGAAAAGTATCTTTTCCGATAACCGGGCTGCACTGCGGGCATATTCGAGCGATTTTTCAAGGTCTTCAGACAAAAATGCTTCTGAAAGCTCATTTAATACGTTTACTTTAACAGTATCTTCTTTTGCGTTGCTTAACTGACCCAACAAATCGTATACCTGCGAACGCTGTTCGTTTTGTGAAAACCCACGGCTTGCCGTAAAAATCAATATTAAAATTAGTATTGCCTTAACGTTCATGGTTTTATTATTTATGCCAACTCAAAGATAATTTTTTTATTCTAAAAAATGGATTAAACATCTTTCATCGACAACTGAATTCGTTTTCTTTCTTTATCGACCGATACCACTTTTACTTTAACATGCTGATTCAGTGAAACCACTTCCGAAGGGTTCGACACAAAACGATTGGCCAGCATCGAAATATGAACCAGTCCATCCTGATGCACACCAATATCAACAAAGGCCCCGAAATTGGTAATATTGGTTACAATTCCCGGAAGCACCATGCCCTCGTACAAATCGTTCACGGTATTTACTCCTTCGGCAAACTCAAACACTTTTACTTTGGAACGTGGATCGCGCCCCGGTTTTTCAAGTTCTTTCAATATGTCGTTTAAGGTAGGTAAACCAACTGAAGGACTGACGTACTTTTCAGGTTTTATTTGTTTGCGTACCGATTCGTCAGCAATTAACACGCCTACCTCTACGCCCAGGTCTTTAGCCATAGCATCAACCACAGCATAACTCTCGGGGTGAACAGCACTGTTGTCGAGCGGATTTTTAGCATTTGGAATGCGTAAAAAGCCGGCGCATTGTTCAAAAGCCTTATCTCCCATTCGGGGTACTTTTTTTAATTCCTTGCGAGAACTAAAAGCTCCATTCTCTTTACGGTAATCGACGACATTTTGAGCCAGTTTGGGACCCAGTCCGCTCACATAGCTCAACAGGTGTTTGCTTGCTGTATTCAGGTTAACGCCCACAGCATTTACACAACTTTCGACCACAAAATCGAGGTTTTCCTTTAATTTGTTTTGATCCACATCGTGCTGATACTGCCCCACCCCTATCGATTTGGCATCAATTTTAACCAGTTCGGCCAGGGGATCCATCAGGCGGCGACCAATGGAAACAGCTCCGCGAACGGTAACATCGTAGTCGGGAAATTCTTCGCGGGCAATGGGCGAAGCCGAATATATTGAAGCACCACTCTCGTTTACCATAAACACCTGCAAATCGTTGTCGAAACGAATGTGGCGGATAAAAGCCTCTGTTTCGCGACTGGCTGTGCCATTACCGATAGCTATGGCCTCAATCTTATAGGAGTTTACCAGCGACAGTATTTTTTTGGTAGCCGTGCCTTTTTCGTTTTGCGGAGGATGCGGATAAATGGTTTCGTTGTGCAACAAGTCGCCATATTCGTTCAGGCACACCAGCTTACAACCGGTACGGAAACCCGGATCGAGCGCCAGAATACGCTTCTGCCCTAAGGGTGAAGCCAAAAGCAGTTGTCGCAAGTTTAAAGCAAAAACCTGAATGGCTTCTTCGTCGGCTTTTTCTTTATAGCGTTTCTTAAACTCATTTTCGAGCGAAGGTTGAATCAGGCGTTTGTAACTGTCGTTTACAGCCAGCCGAACCTGCTCCGAGGAATGGGTATAGCCACGAACAAACTGCGCTTCGAGCAAAGTAAGGCACGATTCGGCTTCGGGTTCCACGCTGATTTTCAAAAAGCCTTCGCTTTCGCCCCTGCGCATTGCCAACATACGGTGCGAAGGGCATTTTTTAAGCAGCTCAGAAAAATCAAAATAATCGGTGTACTTAATTCCTTCGGTTTCTTTCCCCTTAATTACTTTCGACACAATCAGGGCATCGTGCTCAAATACGCGGCGGCATTTCTGACGGGCTTGCTGATTTTCACTCACCCATTCGGCAATAATATCGCGTGCTCCTTGTAAAGCTTCTTCAATTGAACTTACCTCCCCTTTAACATAAGCCAGGGCTATATCTTCAACAGCGCCTGAAACCTGCTTCATTAATTGTTTGGCCAGCGGCTCCAGTCCCAATTCCCTGGCAACAGTGGCTTTGGTTCGTCGTTTGGGCTTGTAGGGCAAATACAAGTCTTCCAGTTCAACCGGATCGAAGGTAGCGGTAATTTTTCGCGCCAACTCGTCGGTAAGCTGGCCTTGTTCTCTAATGGTTTCAAGCACGGTGGCCTTGCGCTTTTCCAGTTCTTCGAATTTCTTATTTTGCAATTCTATCTCGCGGATAACAACTTCGTCGAGTCCGCCGGTTCGTTCCTTACGGTAGCGACTGATAAAAGGAACCGTGGCTCCCTCGTTTAAAAGACCAATTACTGCACTTGCCTGATGATAAGTAATTGCCAGTTGCCCGGCGATATGTTCAATATATTTATCCATGATTTAGAATTTTATATGGCAAATAAAAACATATTTTGGATTACACCAAAATGTTTATCGGGGCTGCGCTTTGGCTGAACCAGCCAACTCGTTACCAATCAAAACTTATGTTCTTCGTAACGAAAAAATTTAGCATTCATTCTCCCTGGCTGTAAAAATTTTCTATTCCTTATAGTTACTTTTCCCATCGCAAACCGTATTACAAGGCAACATCCGTTTCCGGAAAATTAATTGAACGGCAAACAACATTTGCCCCGCAGCGGATGTTCTCTCACTACTAACTAATTTAAATTAATTGGCATGAAACCACATTTAACCCGTTCGCGGCACAAAGTAATTGCCGGGGTGTGTGCCGGGCTGGCCGAATGGCTGGGCTGGGACATTACCACCGTGCGAATTCTCTATGTATTGTTAAGCATCCTGAGTGTTGGCTTCCCGGGCATTTTAGTATATATTGTCCTATGGATAGTTATGCCCGATAGTTATTAACTCCTTTTACCATTCATCGTATGGTTTTGAATAAACACAAGTGCTAACAGAAGCTGCCATTGTTATAAAGGCCGGTAAAACAAAAAAGCTGCCCCCGAACCGGGACAGCTTTTTAATTGTATTATGATAAGGCAGCTTAAGCCGCCAGGTTTCTCTTAATCGAGGTATTCTGAAATGGGTGCACAGGAGCATACCAGGTTCCGGTCGCCATAGCCGTCGTCGACACGGGCTACTGCAGGCCAGAATTTATTGTGGGTAATCCAGTCGAGCGGATACGCTGCCCGGTGACGGCTGTAAGGATGATCCCAAGCATCGTCGGTACATTCCAATGCTGTATGCGGTGCATTCTTCAGCAGGTTATCCTTCGCATCAGCCTTACCCTTTTTAATTTCCTGAATCTCTTCCAGAATGCTGTTCATGGCTTCCACAAAGCGATCGAGTTCTTCTTTGCTTTCGCTTTCGGTAGGTTCCACCATCAGGGTTTCGTGCACAGGAAACGACAAAGTAGGTGCATGGAAGCCATAATCCATCAAACGCTTGGCAATATCCACGGTTTCTACCCCGTATTCCTGACGGAAATGACGGCAATCTACAATCATCTCGTGACCCACTCGTCCATTGGTTCCGGTATATAAAATACCAAAATTCTCGCTCAGTTCACGAGCCAGGTAATTGGCATTCAGTATGGCTATTTTGGTCGATTGTGTCAAGCCTTCCCCACCCAGCATCTTAATGTAGGCATGGGTAATGGGCAACACCATGGCGCTTCCGTAAGGAGCCCCTGAAACTGCTTTAATGGCCTGCTTGCCTCCGGTTTCAACCACGGGGTGTCCCGGAAGGAAAGGCACCAGGTGTTTGGCCACGCCAATGGGTCCTACACCGGGTCCACCTCCGCCATGAGGAATGGCAAAGGTTTTATGCAGGTTCAGGTGACATACGTCGGCTCCAATAAATCCTGGGCTGGTTAAACCCACCTGGGCATTCATGTTGGCTCCGTCCATGTAAACCAGTCCGCCATTTTCATGGATAATATCCATCATCAGGCGGATTTCCTTTTCAAAAACGCCGTGAGTCGACGGGTAAGTAATCATAAAGGAATGCAGCTTATCTTTGTGCTCTTCGGCTTTGGCTTTCAAGTCGGCCACATCCACATTGCCTTTTTGGTCGCAGGCTACTACCACAACCTGTCCACCGGCCATAACCGCACTGGCAGGGTTTGTTCCGTGAGCCGATGCAGGAATAAGCACAATGTTTCGGTGTTGCTGGCCCCGCGATTTGTGGTATTCACGAATCACCATCAATCCGGTATATTCACCGGCTGCACCCGAATTGGGCTGCAAACTCACGGCTGCAAAGCCGGTAATCTCGGCCAAATCGTGCTCCAGTTCAGCAATCAGCTCCTGATAACCCTGGGCTTGTTCTTTGGGAACAAAGGGGTGTATGCTTCCAAACTCTGCCCAACTTAAAGGTAACATGGTAGTGGCCGGGTTCAGCTTCATGGTACAGGAACCCAGCGAAATCATGGCGTGGGTAAGTGAAATATCTTTCCGTTCCAACTTTTTGATGTAACGCATCAACTCGGTTTCGGAGCGATAAGCATTGAAAATCTTTTCTTCCAATATGGGTGTATTGCGCAAAAAGGCTTCATCGAAATAAATCAGCTCGCGTGCCTCGCTAACTTCCACCTGTTTTTTATTTAGCGCTCCGGCAATCACTTTAAGGATATTATTGACATCGCTGAGCGAAGTAGTTTCGTCGAGACTGATTCCCAGCTTGTCGGCGTCGATTAAACGGAAGTTCATTTGTGCATTACGGGCGGCATCAGCTAAAGCATTGGCTTTTCCGGGCACACTGAGGTACAGTGTGTCGAAGAAATTCTCGTTCAGCTGTTTTACCTCCATAGCCTGCAGGCCTTCGTTCAGCAGCCCGGTAAGGTAATGTATGCGATAAGCAATGGCCTTTAAGCCTTCGGGACCGTGGTACACGGCATACATTCCTGCCATGGTGGCCAGTAAGGCCTGAGCGGTACAAATGTTCGAAGTAGCTTTTTCACGTTTGATGTGCTGTTCGCGGGTTTGCAGCGCCATACGCAGGGCTTTGTTTCCATTCCGATCAATCGACACGCCAATGATTCGTCCGGGCATGCTGCGCTTAAAGGCGTCTTTGGTGGCAAAGAATGCGGCATGCGGCCCGCCGTAACCCATAGGGATTCCAAAGCGCTGCGAGCTTCCGCAAACAATGTCGGCTCCCCATTCGCCCGGAGGCACCAGAATGCTTAGGCTCATTAAGTCGGCTACCACGGCAACCATGCTGTTGTTGGCATGGGCTTTTTCGGTAAAGGCGCGGTAATCTTCAATGGAACCCTCAGCGTTGGGGTATTGAACAACGGCCCCAAAAACCTTATCGGTAAACACAAAGTCGTGGTAGTTTCCACTAACAATATCGATACCCAGCGGTTCGGCGCGGGTTATCAGCACGTCGAGGGTTTGCGGGAATATTTTCTCATCGACAAATAACTGAGAGCCGCCATTCTTTACAAAGCTTTTATCGCGTTTGTTGTACATCATAATGATGGCTTCGGCAGCCGCTGTCGATTCGTCGAGTAACGACGAGTTGGCAATTTCCATCCCGGTAAGGCTCATCACCATGGTCTGGAAGTTCAGCAAAGCCTCGAGCCTTCCCTGCGAAATTTCAGCCTGATAAGGTGTGTACGAAGTGTACCAGCTGGGATTCTCGAATACGTTGCGTAGAATAACCGATGGGGTAATGGTATGGTAATACCCAAGGCCAATGTAAGTTTTGTACAGCTTATTTTTTGCGGCCAGTTGCTTAATGCGGGTCAGGTATTCATATTCCGACAGGGGAGCCCCTATAGCAAGCGGCGCTTTTAAACGAATGTCGGAAGGAATGGTTTGATCAATCAACGATTCTAACGACGGCACTCCAATGCGGGCAAGCATCTCGTCCACATCGCTTTGGCGCGGCCCTATATGGCGCGTCAGGAAGTTATGAATTGGCATAAGTATTTGTTTTGTTAGTTTAAATTTTGTGCATCTAAAAAAAGTTTGACGCGGTAAAATTAAATCTTTTACTAAGCAATTATAAGCTATTGCCTAAAATATTAACATGTTTCAAAGCAAGATGCGAACTGATATTTTTCAGCTTTGCTCCGGGCATACCACAGCTACCAGCCAGCTACCACATGACCGGTAAAAAATTGTACAGGTGTTTTCAAAGCCATTAATTATCGTTAGTTTTGGATCGCACAAAATTTAGGTATATGAAACGCATACTTGTAATTCTCGGGCTCAGCTTTTTGGTAATTGTTGGAACAAAGGCTCAAAGCGACACCCTGTGGCTGATGAACGGTAAAAAGGTGCCCATTTCCGGTTTTTCGCCCGACAGCGACACCAACGAACCCCTGAACCAGGCTATATTTTATCACACCTTAAAGGGCAAAACCCGGAAAGCTTACACCGACGAGATATTCTCGGTAAGAAGCAGCAGTTCGGGCGAAACCGTGTTTTATAAACCGCAGCCCGAACTGGGCGAGCCACTCGATGTGAACCAGATGCGCCAATACGTTACCGGTTTACACCTGGCCCGGCAAAAAAACACGAACGAGTTACTCCTGGCCGGAAGTTTTGTTTCGGGTATGCTGGGCGCCTTTACCCCCTCGCCCAACGTTAAGCTTGGAGGCGTTGAAGCCTCGCTACCCCTGGGATTTCTTATTCCTATTGGCTATGTGTCGCTGACTGGCTATTTTACACCAGGTAAGCGCTACGTAAATTCAGCCCATTTACCGTCGCAGAACGAATACCTGCTGATGGGTTTCGAAGAGGGTTCGCAACGCAAAACCATTCACAAAACCCTGCTGGCCGGGTGCCTGGGGTACCTTTCGGGGATGCTTATGGTTACAGTTATCAGCGGCACCCCATGAGGCCTTTTGAACAGGTAGCTGACTATATGGTTGCACAGCAGGGAGCCGCCGCTGCCTTTGACCTCCCCAATGAGGTGCTATATGTGCTGAACCACCTGAACCGGGCCGAACGAGGCGACCTGAAAGCCTGGCTGTTTAACCAGGCCAAAAAGATGAGCCTCAACGGTACGGCCCACGATGCCCTCTTTTGGCTCGAAAACTGTTACCTGCTTATTGAAAAACACACCTACCGCTTTCACCAGGTATTTTTTAGTCCGGGTACCGACATCCCCGAAACCATTCTGGGAATGATTCAAAGCGCCGAACAAACCATCGACCTGTGCATCTTCACTATAAGTCATTACGAACTGGCAGCCGAACTGGGCAAAGCCCATCGCCGGGGTGTTAGGGTGCGCCTGCTTACCGACGACCAGAAACAGTACGACAAGGGCTCGCGCATTAAAACCCTGAGCCATGAGGGCATAGCCGTTAAAACCGATGACTCGCGCTACCACATGCACCACAAATTCGGGCTGATTGACCGGCGAACCGCTTTTACCGGCAGTTTTAACTGGACCTACACCGCTACCAAACACAACCAGGAGAACTTACTGGTTACCACCAACTACGACATAGTAAAGCAATACCATAGCGAATTTGAACGTTTGTGGGAAAGCATGCAACCCCTTTGGGGATAGCCGGGTTTATTCCCCGCTTAGGGTGCTGATAAAAATTGCCGGCTGTGCAGATAAAAATTTGTTGCGTAAGAAGCTGAATTTTGATGCGCATCAAAAGTTTATTTCCTGCGCAGGAAATGTTTGTCCGCTGCTTAGGAAATTTTTATCGGCTGCGCAGCGATTTGAGAACACCTGTTTACAAGGTTTTCAGAAGGCCAGTACAAAGCTGCCGGGAAACTGCCTTTTGTACTTGTCGAGGTATCCGGCAGCAGCCTCACGCGAAGGAAAAGTACCCAGAATTACCCGGTACAATTTGTTGTCGCCCTGCTTACTTACCTGCACAATAATTTCCTTGTTTGTTTTTTGCCGCAGCTCGTCGCAAAGCTTCATCAGGTTGGCGGCTTCCTGGTAGCTGGCCACCTGGATACCAAAACCTGAGGGCTGGGTATGCTCCGACTTAAGTAAATAATACTCGAGACCTTCGCTGGCTACTGACACAGCCTGGTCAGCCCCCTGTGAGCTGCTTTCGGGAGCAGCCCGGCTGAATACCACCTGACGTTTGGGTGCCGCTGCTGCTGTTTTTTCAGAAGTGCTCAGGTTCAACACTTCGAGTTTAACCTGGGTAACACCGGCCTTAACAAAACCCAGTTCATCGGCAGCCGCCTTCGACAAATCAATCACCCGGTCTTTTATAAAAGGGCCGCGGTCGTTAATAACCACCGTAACTGTTTTTTTATTCTCCAGGTTGGTTACCTTAACGGTAGTTCCAAAGGGCAGGGTCCGGTGTGCCGCAGTCAACTTTTTCTGGTCAAAGGTTTCGCCACTTGCCGTGATGCGCCCGTCGAATTTATCGGCATAAAACGAGGCCAGTCCAAACTCGGTTATCTGTGCACGGCTGGTTAGGCAGCCAAACAAAATAAGTAAAAGTAGCAGGGGTTTCAGGGTATTCATAGCAGTATTTTTATTGAATTAGGTATCTTTTAACAAATCTTCGCGCTTGGGATAAAAGCGTTCGTAGTCCTGCGAACTGTCCGAAAGCTCCAAATCCTTTTTCAGTCCCAGCTGGGCATTACGAATGCTCACATTCAGTTCAAAACCCAGGAGCAAAACAAAGGAACTCATATTCAGCCAGATTAACAAGGCCAGCAGGGTACCAATGGAGCCATACAACTTGTTGTATCGGCCAAAATGCCCCAGGTAATACGAGAACCCAAGGGTAAGCAGGGTAATTAACAGGGTAGCCATAATAGCCCCCGGTGAAAAGAACCGATAGTTGGAACGCTTCGATGGGGCATAATAGTATAAAAACGACAGGCTAAGCAGCATAAATAAAAGAATCACCAGCCACTGACCGCCTAAAAACAGGGCCTGCGACAAACCACTTTGCATGCTTTCGTTGGCAACCAAAAGGTTTAGGATTTCCTTTCCAAAGATAATTAACCCGGTGGCTACGGTGGTTAAACCAAAAAGAATGGCTACCAAAACTATCGCAATAAACTGCATACTGAGCCACGAGCGGCTTTCGAAAGCATTGGCCGATGCGTTGAACGAAGCAATCAGGGCCGAGATTCCGTTGGTACTGAAGAAAAGGGCCGCCAGGAAACCAAAGGAAAGCAGGCTCAACCGACGCTTAGTGGTAATGTCGAGGATGGTGCTCTCAACCACCTGGAAGGTATTGCTGGGCAGTACCTCCTGGATTAAACGCATCAATTCGTCCTGAAAATTGGGTAGCGGCACAAAGGGAATCAAGGTAAACAAAAAGATGATACTGGGAAAGAGCGACATAAAAAAGTTGAATGAAATACCAGAAGCCCTCACGCCAAGCGCCCCGTTGGCAATGCCATTGACGTAAAACACCCCCACATCGTAAACCGGTACCTGTTGCAGGCCCGGGAGGGAAATTCTTTTGGCACGTACCAGCCACTGATTCATTCGGCGTTTGACCCAGGAGGGCAGCAAGTGTTTATTCATGCCCTTGCTTTAGTGCTTTTAAACTCAGGTCGAGGCTCATTATCTGGTGTGTCAACGCACCCACCGAAATGTAATCGACACCGCATTCTGCATAAGCCCTGAGGGTTTCTTTGGTGATGCCCCCCGACGATTCGGTCTCGAAGCGGCCACCTATCATTTGCACGGCTTCGCGGGTATCTTCCACGGTAAAATTATCAATCATGATGCGCTGGATGCCCCCAATGCGCAGTATTTCGTCAATCTCGCTAAAGCAACGGGCTTCCACCTCGATGGGTAGTTTTCTGCCAAGCTTTTGCAGGTAAGCCTGAACCCCCTCAATGGCCGGCCTTATGCCCCCGGCAAAGTCGATGTGATTGTCTTTAATCATAATCATATCGTAAAGCCCCATGCGGTGGTTCTCACCTCCACCCAGGCGGACGGCCATCTTTTCGAAGACGCGCATTCCGGGCGTAGTTTTGCGGGTATCGAGCACCCGGGTTTTTAATCCGCTGAGCAATTGAACGTATTCGTTGGTTTGTGTGGCAATGCCACTCATGCGCTGCATAAAATTAAGCATCAGGCGTTCGGTTTGCAAAATGGAACGTTCGCTGCCACTAACCTCGAACACCACATCGCCCACTTCAATGGCCTCGCCATCGTTTTTAAACACGGTAAGTTTTAATTCGGGATCGAATTGTTCAAACACCATCCGGGCTACCTCAACTCCGGCAAGAATTCCCGGTTGCTTAACCAGCAAACGGGCTTTTCCCATTTGGTGGGCTGGCACACAACTCAGCGAGGTATGATCGCCATCACCTACATCTTCATGTAAAGCCGCTTGAATAAACGCTTTCATGTATTCCTTATCGTTCATTTTTTTTCGAATCTAAATTGATAAATTAATTTTTGCGTGTTCTCTTCTTTAACCAGATAGCAAAAGCGATAGGTCTGCTGTGTGGTTTTCAGTTCGCAAAGTACAAAGTAACTGTTTCCGTTGACGCTTTGGGCCTCGTGCAAAACAGCTACCGGCTGATTATCCTTAAAAAAAGCCTCGAGCATAAACTGCGATTGGCGTTTGCTGTAAATGCCCTGATATCCGGGAAGAATCAACTCAACCTGAGGATGGAAAAAGCCAGCCAGTTTTTTTGCATCGGCCTGGTGAACCGCCTGCTCCACCTGCCGGTTAAACACCGAATCGGCGGGAGTTTGTGCACTAAGCCCGGGGTCCTGAATTAGAAAAAGCAGGAGCAACAAACCGTAAACCTGAGCACAAAAACTTTTTTTATTTAAAAACATTTCTGAAATTTCCACTTTATACTTGTGCCATGCAAAATTAATGAGATTTGGAAAGCTACAAAATTTATGCAAGTTTGCATTAATTTTACAGGCATTATTTGAACTTCCAGCAATTATGAAAGCTATTTTTCTTGTTATCGGAAAAACCGACGAACCCTATGTAAACGAGGGTATCGATAAATACAGCAAACGTATTAACAAATACCTGCCATTTGCCCTGGAGGTGATTCCCGACCTGAAGAATGCCAAGAACCTGAGCCGGGAACAGCAAAAAGAAAAAGAAGGTGAGCTGATACTTAAAAAAATTAACCCGGGCGACCTGTTGATACTTTTAGACGAGGGTGGCAAAACGTTTAACTCGCTTGAATTTTCGGATTGGATAAATTCCCTGATGCTATCGGGGAAAAAGCGTATGATTTTTGTAGTAGGGGGACCCTATGGATTTTCGGAGCAGGTTTATCAGAAAGCAGACTTTAAATTATCGTTATCGAAGATGACCTTTTCGCACCAGTTAATCCGCTTATTGTTTTGCGAACAGTTTTACCGGGCAAACACCATACTTAAAGGAGAGCCATATCATCATGAATAAAAAAAAATCAGCCGCCTTTATAAGGGGCAACAAATATGGGTTACTGTTTGTGTTTTTTGCGTTGGCCGGATGGTTAATCAGCCAAAGCAAAATGCAGTTTCACGAACCTGCCGAGGTGGCTTTTACCTTTAACCAACAACTTATTGAGAAAGAGTATCAGGCTGATCAGTGGATGGATACTATTCTTAAACAAATTGAAAATAACACGCTCCACTCCTGGATAAACCAAAACAGTTACGCCATCGACAATTGGTATAATGACAAAGGCCTGACCTTTTACGTTTTTAAAGAAAACCGGCTTTGGTACTGGACCCACAACGCACTGGTTCTACCCAACGATACGCTGTGGTACCGAACCAGCTTTCAAAATCTGGGTAATGCCTGGGCCGAGGTTCGCACCCGAAAACAAAACAACTTAATATTGATAGCCCTGGTTCATGTACAAAACAGCTATCCCTATGAAAATGAGTACCTGAAAAACACTTTTCATCCTTCGTTTAAGCTAAAATGCCCAACAAGCCTGACCATCGACAGCAATCAGGGCAGGCCCATATACAGCAAAGAAGGCTCGTACCTGTTCAGTCTGCAAAACAATAAATCCTGCGAGCACAAGAGCAAAACCCGCCTGGCTATTGTTATGTTATTAACCGCTTTAGTTTTTGGTTTATTATTTATTCGCGATAAGTTTAAGAACCATCGGTTTTCGATGAACCAATTCCTAGTATTTAGCATTATTCTTTTCGGGCTGCGTACCCTATTGCAGGTCATGAAACAACCCTCGTTTCTTGGTACACTACCCGTTTTTCAGCCCCAGTACTTTGCCTTTTCAGCGCTCTTCCCCTCTTTAGGCGACTTACTGATAACCACCTGCTTGCTGGTTTACCTGCTGTTTGTTTTTTATGCAAAAGTGGAGCTTGTACCCGCAAAAAATCTACCGGCCCGGCAGGCAAGCCTCACCGGATGGATTTGGCTACTACTTATTGCAGCCTATGCTGCATTGGTACACACCCTTTTTCATCATTTGCTAATCGATTCCAATTTTCATTACGAAGCATATGATATTCTAAACCTGTCTATATTCAGCTTAATAGGCTATTTCATTCTCATGTCCTTATTTATCGGTCTGGTACTCCTGCTCGACAAGGCGGCCAATCAATTAAAGGACCAGGTATCACCTGCCCGTTGGCTACTGCGAATGTTGGTTCTAGTGGTTGTTTTAAGCACCGTATTGTATGCTTTTAATCAAAAAGAGGCTTTGGTTCCTTCGTTCTTTTTTGCCCTGATGATTGTTTTTTGGTATTGGATTCGACAGAAATACAATCCGCGCTTTGGCATGGTTGTCATACTGATTGCACTTTTCTCAGCTTATGCCACTTATTTTATCCGTGTTCAAAACCACAACAAACGCATCGAAGAAAGCAAAGTACTGGCTGTTAACCTGGCCCGGGAGCAGGATCCGGTAGCGGAAGTTATTATTGGCGAAATGTTACAGAACCTGCACAGCGACAGCACGCTGATTGACATACTTCAGGAAGAATGGTTCGATTTTGAAAAGCTGATTCAATACTTAAATTCAAACTACTTTACCGGTTACCTGGGGCGTTATAATTTTCAACTAACCCTATGCAATCCAACTGATCGTGTTTTACTCGATGGGCCTGATGAACAATGGGTGCATTGCCATAGTTTTTTCGATACGCTGGTAAATAAAAATGGTACAAAAACGGCAATTCCCGGGCTCTACCACCTTAAAAACAGAATAGGTGGTATCAATTATTTTGTGGAAACAACCTTTTACCTAACCAGTGGCTGGGAAGATGTTACTTTATTTATGGAACTGATCTCTAAACCCAATTTCGAGGTACTGGGTTACCCGGAGTTATTATTGGAGAAACCCCTGGGACTATACAGCTCTTATACCGATTTAAGCTATGCAAAATATACCAATAACCAGCTTGTTGAACACTCCGGAGATTATCCTTATGCCCTGGATCAATCGGTTTACCAGCAAACTAAAGGTGAATTTACGGTGTTTCAGGAACAAGACTACGACCATCTTTTGTACCGTAGTGGGTACAATGCTGTTTTGGTAAGTTTCCCGACAGTAAGGGTATACAACGTGGTGATTTCGTTTACTTATATTTTCCTGTTTTTATTGTTATTGGTTACCCTACTGTTGATATTGGGAAACCGCTTTACTCCTATTATTGATTTTCAATTTAATATACGAAACAAAATTGTGTATTCGCTGATAACGCTGCTACTTATTTCGCTTATTGTAATAGGTGGAGCAACAATTTTTTATACTTATCAGCAATACGAGCGAACCCAAAACGATTTGCTATCGGAAAAAATGCAAAGCCTGCTCATCGAGCTTGAACACAAACTATCTAACATTTCGACACTTGAAGAATTAGAACCCGCATACCTGACTTCGTTACTGGTAAAATTCTCGAACGTGTTCTACACCGATATCAACCTTTACGATACCAATGGCTATCTTTTATCGACTTCGCGTGACGAGATTTTTGAAAAAAAACTCACCAGTCCCAAGATGCACGCCATAGCCTACCGCGAGCTGGTCATAAACAAAAGAGCCAGGGTAGTACACAAAGAACGCATCGGCAACCTGGAGTATTATTCGGCTTATTTGCCCTTTGTGGGAGCCGACCGCAAACTATTGGCATACATAAACCTGCCTTATTTTACCAAAGAAGTGGTGTTCCGGCAGGAGCTTTTGCGGGTTGTAGTGGCTGTTATCAATATATACGCTTTTCTAATCATGCTTGGAATTGCCATAGCCATTTACATGTCGAACCGCATTACAGAACCTTTGCGAATGTTACAAAACCGCATTAGTAAAATAGATTTAAGCAAAAAGAACGAACGCATAAATTATCAGGGTAACGACGAAATTGCCCAACTGGTGTACGAATACAACCGTATGCTCGATGCGCTGGATTCAAGTGCCAAACTGTTGGCCAAATCGGAACGGGAATCAGCCTGGCGCGAAATGGCCCGCCAGATTGCCCACGAAATTAAAAACCCGCTGACACCTATGAAACTGAGCACACAGCTTTTGGAACGCTCATGGATAAATCAGGATACGGATTTTGAACAACGTCTAAAACGGTTTACCAGCAACCTGATTGAACAAATTGACAGCTTATCGGCCATTGCTTCGGCATTTTCGCAGTTTGCACAAATGCCCCAGCCGAGAACCGAAAAAGTAAATCTGGTGGAACGACTGATGCAAAGTACCCAGTTGTTTAAAGAATGTAGCTATGTTGAAGTCGATTTTGATTTTGATACCCACCAACCCATTTACATAAAAGCCGACAACGAGCGTATGCTGCAAGTGTTTAATAACCTGATTAAAAATGCCATTCAGGCGATTCCTCCTACCAAACAGGGAAAAGTTCATATAAAAATAAATCAGGAAAACGAGCAGGTTCTGGTTGCCATTAGCGACAATGGCGTAGGCATTTCGAAAGAATTTGAAAACAATATGTTCCAGCCCAACTTTACCACCAAAAGCAGCGGAACGGGTCTTGGCCTGGCCATTGTAAAAAATATTGTAGAAGAATTTGGCGGTTCCATCTGGTTCGAGTCGGAATATGGAAAAGGAACTACTTTTTTCGTGTCGTTCCTACGATTAAACCCATAGCACAAAATAAAGCAATCCAATTAACTGTGGGTATTCCCGTGCTATTCCGCCGAACTTTCAAACAGCAGAAACCTGGCTAATTAGGCAAATTTAACCACGGTAATTCCAGCGCCACCGAATTCCACATGCTCATCCTCCACCTTATGCACCAAATCGACCGTGAAAAGGTATTCGCGAATCAACTGACGTAAAATTCCATTTCCTTTACCATGTAAAATTTTTACTTCGTGCGCGCCCACCATAATGGCTTCGTCAATAAAATCCTGTACGGTTTGTATCGCCTCATCGGCACGTTTGCCACGCACATCGAGTCCGGGTTTAAAGGCCATCTTTCGCTGGTTGAGTTCATAAGCCTGCTTAAACTTTGCACTACCTCCCGCTTGGCGTAACATGTTTTTCTTCTCTTGTTGTTCTAAAGCTTCCAGCTTGGTAATGGCAACTGTGGTAAGCAAATTGCCAAAAGCCACCACAGCGTTTTTATTGCTTAGTTCCATAATCTCACCAACCGAGGTTTGCCCTTTAATACGCACAGGCATGCCAATGGTAAAAGGCTTTTCACGAACATGTTTTTTCTTTTCAGGTTGTTCTGTTTTTTGTTCTGTCTTTGGCTTTTTAACTTTGTTTTCGCGTTCCTTAAGCTTCTGCATTTTGCGTTGAATGCGTTCCTGTTCTGCACTGTTTGCGGCAACTACTTCTTCTTTAAAACTGTTTAATTCCTTGCGAGCTTCAAGGGTTTTTCCTTTTTCGGCCTGAGATTCTTTAATTTTTCGGACTGTATTTTCAATAATTTTATTGGTATCGTTCAGCAGTTTTTGCGCTTCAGAACGGGCATTCTCACTTACTTCTTTACTGAACTCGGTAGCTTTAGCCAGTTCCTGCTTTTCTTTTTCCATCATCTCTTCAAGCCGACGCTCAATTTTCCGGATGTTTTCCCTCTTGTTTTCCCAGTAGCGCTTATCGCGCAGAATCTGGCGCAGGTGTTTGTCGAAATGCACCTGATCCTCACCAACTTTCGATTTGGCATCTTCAATTATATCCTGTGACAAGCCAATTTTATAGGCAATCTCAAAAGCAAAACTACTGCCCGGCTTTCCCATTTCAAGTTTAAAAAGCGGCTCCAGTTTTTGCGTATCGTAAAGCATGGCTCCGTTTACAATTCCCTCCTGCGATGAGGCAAAATGCTTCAGGTTGGTATAGTGCGTGGTGATTACCCCAAACACCTTATCGGAATTGAGTTTGTTTAAAACCGCTTCGGCAATGGCTCCACCCAACATAGGTTCGGTGCCGGTTCCAAACTCGTCGATTAAAACCAGGGTTTGCGCATCGGCATTGCGTGTAAAATGCTTCATACTTAGCAAATGCGAACTGTACGTGCTCAAATCGTTTTCGATGCTTTGCTCATCTCCAATGTCGATAAAAATATTTTTAAACAAACCGGTTTTACTGTCGGGCTCAACCGGAATGAGCAGGCCACATTGCAACATGTATTGCAGCAGTCCCACGGTTTTTAAACAGACCGATTTACCGCCGGCATTGGGACCTGAAATCAGAAGAATGCGATTGGTTCTGTTCAGACTAATGTTTAAGGGAACTACCTTACGGTTTTCTTCTTTAAACGACAAATACAACAAGGGGTGAATGGCTTGATTCCATTGTAATACCTGGCTGTCACTTAATTCAGGCATTGTTCCTCCAATACGCTGAGCAAATCGTGCTTTAGCGCGAATAAAATCCATAATTCCCAACAGCATCAGCGCATCTTCCAAATCGTCGGTGTAAGGTCTGATGGTATCAGTAAAATCTTTCAGAATACGAACAATCTCGCGTCGTTCATCGGCTTCAAGACTTGAAATCTGATTGTTTAATTCGACCACTGGTGCAGGCTCCACATAACAGGTTTTTCCCGTGGCCGATTCGTCGTGAATAATTCCCGAAATTTTGCGTTTGAACGATACCGGAACGGGAATCACTGAACGTCCGTCGCGCATTGCCAATGTAGCATCTGGATCAACCCAGCCCTCCTTTTGAGCCTGATGAATGATGCGGTGAATCAGTTTGGAAACCTCCTGCTGCTTGGCTGCTAAATCGCTGCGAATGTGGGCAAGTTCTGGTGAAGCTTTATCACGAATCTTTCCCTGTCCGTTTAAAATTTTGTCGATACCATCGGTAACATAAGCATGAACGGTAACTTTATCTGCAATGGCTTTCAGGTGCGGGTACTTATCGGCGGCTTCGTCCTTTTTAAAAAAACGCAGGATGTTTTTTACCGTTTGTATGGCCCTGCGGAGATTGAACAATTCGCTGGTTTCAAGAAAGGTTCCGGAAACACGCATCTTGGCAAAAGCTGAACGAAGGTCGAAATAATGATCGGTAGGGAATTCTTCGCCCGATTCAAGCAAAAGCCTGAATTCTTGGGTCTCAATCAAACGCAGACGCAAAGTACTGTAGTTATCCAAAAAATGCATCTGCCCGACCAAATCTTTTCCCAATTCGCTAAGGCAATGCTCTTTTACCAGCTCACGTACTTTTACAAAATCAATTTTATGTTCAAAGTTCTCCGGATATATCACAAGCTTTTTTCTACAAAAATAATGTTATGATTTTAATTGGGGCCCTATTTAAGTTTTGATTTGCATTTTTGTTGTATCGCTCAAATAAACACTATTTTTGTTTCGAATGAAATTAATGGCTTACACGATGCGCTTATTCATTTGTTTAATTTTAATGGTTCTGAACCTGAATCTTTGGTCGCAGGATGTACTGTTTTTAAAAAACGGCGAAAAGCTCAATTGCACCATTGTAGCCATCGACACACAAATTGTTTCGGTGCGTATTCAGGGATTGATAAACGATGAAAACCACGAAGTGCCACTTTCACAGGTAGATTCAATGGTTTGGAACAAAAAAAGTAGCAATTATTCAAAGCTCCCATCCTTTTCAAGCTTATCCAGTCCAAAAGATTCCACTCCTAGCCTTGATGGAAACTATTTGTATTTGTTTACAGGAACTATCATCAGCGGAAAAACCGTTGACTTAAAGCAACCCTTTATTGGATATCCGTATTTGTTGATTGACGAAAAAAAAATCGACGCACATGAAGTGAAATTCTTTTCGAACGATGAAGGCTTTTTTGCCAATACCATTAGATTACAAGGACTTTCTACTTCATTTTTTGCGCGAAGGGTACGAAAAGGACATATTAACTTGTACGAACGCACCACCTATAATGCTACTGCGCTGAGTTATGGATATGCAGGCACACCAGGTTTTGGCGGACATGGAACTTATGGAACTGTAGGTGGATTTGGAGTCGGTGCATCGTTACCGCACACCAAGTTTTATTACAACAAAGGTTTTGACGATTTAAAACACCTTGATTTTTACAACCTCAGAAATGATATGGCTGACAATCCACTGGCCCTATCAGCACTAAATCATTGGAATCAAACCCGTAAAAAAGGAAATGCTTTCTTATACTCCAGTCTCCTGGTAACAGGAGTAAGTTTTATTGCATTCACCAATAAAGTAACTGAAAGTGGAAACTCCAGGGTTACCGTAGAATTAGCAGGTTTATCGTTGGGTATTTCAGGCTTAATAATTAAGTATTTGGTGTGGGATCGAAGTTTAAATCCGCAAAACCTGAAAAAAAGTATCGATATGTATAACCGCTGAGTCAAATAGTTGTTATGTTTATAAACAAACGGCTGATAGCAGCTAAGCAAGATATAACTATAGAAACCATCGAATAAAAAGATAAAAGAGTACATTAAAATAATAAAAAACATGAACTACAAATCCTTTGTATTTAGTCCCTTTCAGGAAAACACCTATGTACTTTATGATGATAGTAACGAATGTGTAATTGTGGATGCAGGGAATTTTTCGGAATACGAACACGAACAACTGGATTCATTTATCGAAAAAAACCGACTTAAACCGGTGGCTCTGCTTCAAACACACAATCATCTCGATCACCTTTTTGGAGCAAAATATGTCACCGGAAAATACCAGATTCCATTGGTTTGCCATGCCGACGAGGTACCCTGGATTAAGCGCTTCAAAGCTACCTGCGCAGCTTATGGTCTGGAAATGGACGAAGACCCCCCAATGCCTCAGCAATTGATTGCTCATGGCGACCGGTTTAAGTTTGGCCTATCTGAACTGGAGGTTATTCATGTTCCCGGGCATTCGGCCGGAGGTGTGGCTTTTTATCATGCACCCGATGCCTTGCTCTTTTGCGGCGATATACTGTTTGATGCCAGCATTGGTCGCACCGATTTACCCGGTGGAAATTACGATCAGCTAATTTCAGGCATCAAAGAAAAGTTTTTTGTGCTGCCCGAAATTACCCGTGTTTTTCCGGGGCACGGTGCTGAAACCACTATTGGCAAAGAAAAAAGCAGTAACCCTTATGTAAAAGGATAGTCCCCGGATTTAGCTTTCCTTTTTCAGCAAATCGCGAATTTCAGCCAATAAAACTTCCTGATTCGATGGAGCCGGAGGAGCTAAAGGAGTTTCTTCCTTCTTGCGTTTGGCGCTATTCATAAACTTAACAAGTAAAAATACAGCCCAGGCAACAATTAAAAAATTGAAAACAACCTGTAAGAAGTTACCGTAATTAAGGCTTACTGCTGGACTTTCACCAACAGCCTCTTTCATTACAATACTGAGATCTGAAAAATTCACCCCGCCAACCAATAAACCTATGGGAGGCATAATTATGTCGTTCACCAGGCTGCTGACTATCTTACCAAAGGCTGCGCCAATTATAATACCTACTGCCATGTCAATTACACTGCCTTTCATGGCAAAGGTCTTAAACTCATTAAGAATTTTCATTGCTGTACAATTTACGGTTTAAATACTTGGATTTGAATAAAATCAAAGTTATCAATTTTTGACAAATCCTATACTGGAGTATCACTTATAGTTTTATTCAATAAAAAAGCGGGCACGGGTTTAAACCCCAATGCCCGCCACTTAAAAAACCCACAATTGTCTGGTGTGCTTATTTTTTTAGAACTCGTTTCAAAACCGTGTCCTTATCTAGTTTTTTGGTACAGAAAAACCAGTCTTTGCAATCGAGGCCTTCTTCTTTTCCATCCATACGGTTTTTAGCCGTTCCGCAAGAGCCAGCAGTAGGAATAATAACATCGTCACCCGGACGCCAGTCAGCTGGAGTAGCAATGTTAAACTCGTCGGCTGTTTGCAGTGCAATCACAATGCGGTATAATTCGTCGAAGTTGCGACCCAGGCTTAAAGGATAATACAAAACGGTGCGTACAATCCCTTTTGGATCGATTACAAATACAGCGCGAACCGCTTTGGTATTGCTTTCGCCTGGCATCATCATACCGTATTTTTTGGCCACTTCCATGGTAATGTCTTCAATTAACGGAAACATTACTTCCACGTTTTTCATTCCTTTGTATTCAATCTTGTCTTTAATGGTACGCAACCAGGCTATGTGGCTGTATAAACCATCAACCGAAAGACCTACCAGTTTACAGTTGGCTTCGTTAAATTGCTTTTCCATGCTGGCAAAGGTCATAAACTCCGAAGTGCAAACCGGTGTAAAATCGGCCGGATGGCTAAAAAGAATTACCCAACTGCCTTTGTAATCGGCCGGAAAATTGATGTCACCCTGGGTGGTTACTGCTTTAAACTCAGGTGCTGGTTCGCCGATGCGTGGCATGGCATAAACTTTTTGTTCATTATTTTCTTCCATAATCTTGATTTTTTATTACTAATTATTTTAAAAGTGCATTATACATCCAAATCATTTTTTCCTGGGCATCGATAAAGCCCGACACCAAATTTACTGTTCCATCGTCGCCATTCTCGGCAGCCAGTTTTACTATCTCACGTTCCTGATTAAGCAAGACTTTGGTTTCGCTAATTACCTCTTTAACTGTGGCTTCGGCCGAAGTCACATTTTCTTTTTCAGTAATGCTTGCCAACTTTATGTATTTTGAAAAGGAATGAACCGGTTTGCCTTCGAGCATAAGAATACGTTCAGCAATTTCATCGGCCATTTCATTCAAACCGTTGTAAAGTTCTTCAAATTTCTCATGCAACTGAAAAAACTGTTTACCAACAATGTTCCAGTGATATCCACGAACATTCATGTAACTAATTTGCACATTGCTCAGGTAAGCATTGAGCATTTCGATCATTTTAGCAGCATAAGCTGCATTTAAATTAATTTGATTACTCATAATTTTATTTTTTTTATTTGTGATTGTTTGTTTTGTGCTTAATAAAACTTCCGTTGATTTGCAATTTAATATCGTCTATTATAAAGTTTTCGATAGCGTGCTGCTTAAAAAAGGTTTTTAATAATTCGTCAAGTTTCTCATTTTCATAATCCTCAATATAATCACACTGCACGCAATACAAATGATGATGATTTGATAATACACCGTCGTAGCGCATTACATCCTTCTCCGTTTTTACTTTTTTTATAAGTTTGTTTTGCACCAGCACATCCAAAACTTTATATACCGTTCCTTTAGCAATGTTTGGATGCTGCTTTCGAATGTAATCAATTATCTGATCAGCTGTGGGGTGATTATTCAAGCTGTAAATAGCCTCCAAAATACTCATTCGCTGAGGTGTGACTTTTAAGCCTTTTTCTACAATCTTTTCGCGAACTTTATTGAGGGTATCATCCATAATGCAAATTATTTCTATTTAAGAATTATTCTCTTTTACTAACAAACAGCCTTTAGTCGAAATTGTTTTAATAGTTTCACAAAAAATTAAAAAATCCTTTTCCAGAATCCTTTCACCCTTCACCACAAGTCAGTTAGGTGGTAGTTTTTCAATTTCAAAAAAAAGCCACCATTACTTTTGAAACCAAAGAAAATGGGTATTATTCCCAATTGAATAATACCCATTTTCGAAGTATTCTATAGTGTAACACTAAATTAAAAAGGGTAGTTTCCGATTCTTAAAATTTAAACCTTTCTCATTGGATTGTAAAAAACGAGATGGTTTCTTTTAGTTGCTGCGCCTGAGCAGCCAATTCTTCGGCACTTGAAGCCAGTTCTTCGCTTGCCGCAGCATTTTGCTGGGTAACATTATTCAATTGCTGAATGGCATTGTTTACCTGATTTACCCCATTGGTTTGTTCCATGCTGGCTGCATTAATCTCCTGAACCAAACTGGTTGTTTTCTGAACATTGGGAACAGCATTTTGCATTTCAGACCCGGCTTTTTCTGCCAAAACAAGTCCATTTTGTGCTAATGCCACAATCTCTTCAGCAGCTAACTTACTATTTTCGGCGAGTTTACGAACTTCGGCAGCAACCACAGCAAACCCCTTACCATATTCACCCGCCCGAGCTGCTTCAACAGCTGCATTTAACGCTAAAATATTGGTTTGAAAAGCAATGTCGTTAATAATTTTTATTTTCTCAGCAATTTGACGCTGTGCCTCAACCGATTTTTTTGATTCAGAGCTTACGCTTTCAATACTCGACAAAGCCAATGTTGAGTTTTTCTCTGTTTGCTGGGCATTATCACTGTTTTGCTGAATATTACTGGCAATTTCTTCCATGGTGGCACTTACTTCCTCTACCGAAGAAGCCTGTTCAGATGCCCCCTCCGACAATTGAATAGAAGTACCACTCATCTGTTCACTGGCAGAAACTATACTTTCGGCTCCTGAAATTATACCAGATACAATTTGCCGGAGATTTAAAGTCATTTTGTTGAGCGCTTTTACCAACATACCTATCTCATCTTTTTGGTCTAATTCTATCACCTCCGACAAATCACCGTTCGAAATATAATCGGCAAGTTTAACAGCCCTTGACAAGGAGTTACTTATGTTTCTGCTTATGGATGAATTAATTAGTATAAAAACACCCAATCCGATAATCATAGCCAAAATTAGACCAATAGTTATTTGATTAACAATTTGCATCAATTCACTCTCATAAATTGAAACCGAAACATAAGATTCAATTCGTTCAATATATTTGAAATACTGATACTTCAAGCGTCCTTCCCATTGGTAATAAGTTTTCCCTTTTGTTGAACCTGCTCCGAGTAATTGTTGGAAAAACTCATCGTTTTTATGGTTTTCTCCTTCCGATGTAGGGTGAATGACAAAATTACCTTCCTTATCGACCAAAAAAGGATAACCTGAATCAAAATACTTTTTTGAATTAAAAATTTTTTTCAAACCCAACATATTTTTTTCCTTAACTCCTACGTATAGCATTCCAATAATTTCATCAGCAACAATTATTGGCCGGTATGAAGTTAGATACATGTCGTCAACAACGAAAGCTCTTCCCGTATAAGATTTACCTGACATGATTGTTTTAGCAACTTCAGAGGATAAGGGAATGAACGTACCGGTAGCTCTGTTTCCATTATTATCCCGTACATTGGTGGCTATCCGTAAAAATCCCTGATTTGTTTTTTGGAATATGGTAGCGGTACTACCTGTTAACTCTTGTATTTTATCGACAATACCGATGGAATTTTGAATAAGGCTACCCCCTAAATACCACGAATCAACCTCAGTGGCTACCACCTGATTCGTTTCCTGATTCACGGCTTTGTACGGTATCGGCAGGCTTTTATCAACTTCAATTAACCCCAATGAATTAAGATAGGTAGTCGCCAGATTCATACTGATTTCAACCAACTTCTGATTATCTTCAATTTCCTGCTCAATTAAAATTGCCAAATCGTTCACCTGTTCATTCATGCGGATATCGGTGTCTTCAATTATTTTAGCTCTAACCGAGGTAATAATATAATACCCCAAACCAACCACAATGACTAACATTGACATGGATAAAACCAGGTTAAGCCTTAGTCCAATTTTTAAATTATTTAAGAACCTCATAAACCAAAAAGTTATGTGAATACTACGAATTATTCTGTTTCGGTATTTAAACTAAAAAGATGTAAAACTAATTTTCATGGGGTATAATTGAAAAGAAACCAACTTTCTTACAATTCTTTTCTAAAAGACGAATAAAGTTTTACATTGTTCAAACAAACCCTTCAAAATCGATAAAAATACAATACAGACTTTTCCAAGGCTGGATGTTCTTTTAGCCACTGTACGAATCAATCACATCAATTATTAGGAATGGTTCTCAACAGTTTCCTAATTACCAGCATGTAATTAATAAACGATAAAATACCAACCAAGGAAAAGGCTGATTAAAATTCTGCTAAAGAAAATTTGAATAAAAGATTATTTTGTAGGAATAGAATTTGATTTACCCGGCGGCCTGAAGTATTTTTTCAATATCGAACTTTTTCATTTGCATAAATGCTTCCACTACTTTTGGAGCTTTAAGTGGATTGTTCATCAATTGTTCCAATACCGTGGGAATTATCTGCCACGAGACTCCAAATTTATCTTTAAGCCAGCCGCATTGCTCAGCTTCAGGAACTGCTGACAATCGATTCCAGAAATAATCAATTTCATCCTGTGTATCACATTCAACTACAAACGAAAGCGCCTCATTAAAGCCAAAACCATGATCAAGAGAGCTGTCCATGGCCATGAAAACATGCTTACCCAAATTAAATTGTGCGTGCTTAACCAGGCCTTCGGGTTCCGGTTCTTCTTTCTCAAAACGTAGTATTCCCCTTATTTTGGAATTCTTAAATACCGAAGTATAGCATTCAATAGATTCAGCAGCTTTTCCGCATTGGGCCCCGGTAAATAATAACGAAGGGGTAAATTTCTGCCCCACCTCTTCAATCTTTCCTAAAGCTAACTGCCACGATTGTCCGTATTGGTCCTGAACCCATCCGTATTTTTTGCTCCAGGCGTAAGAGCCAAGCGGCATTAAAATTTTGCCACCATGCAAAAACTGATTCCAGGCCGTATCGAGTTCTTTCTCGTTATCGCAAACCACATAAATTGATATGGATGGATTCAGCTGAAACTGTGAGCCACCGTTCAGACACATAAACTTTTGTTCGCCTGATTTAAAATTTACCACCAGGTGATTTTCTGAAATAATTTTTGAATTATTGAAAACCGCACAATAGAATTCAGCTGCTTCACGGGCTTTTCCATCAAACCAAAGACAAGGATAAATTTGGGTATTCATAATAATAGTTTTTTTGGTTAATTCTTAACTGAATCCCGACTTAATTCCACCAGTTTTTTCATGGTATTCAGGTTTCGGGTGGTGGCAGTAATTTCGAGTTTGCGTTCCAAAAAAAGATTAGAAAGTTTTGACCGTGCTGCATTTTCAGGCAGGTAAAGATAAGCTTCATCTGTTCCAATAAACATTTTTTCCTTTCCAAAATCCAGTGTGCACAATTCGTCCACCTTAATTGGATTTGGCCTGTTTTTAAACAACACATAAAACACCCGCGAAGGATCAAAGCCATCATTGAAAGGATTAGCTTCTAAAACTTTTTGTAATTGATTTCCTGTGCGAACTACTACCGAAATATGCGCACCCATATGTTGCTTAATCAACTCATGTACTTTCATTTCAATTTCTTTTGCCGAGAGTTTGGTATCGACCAGGGCATTTCCGCTTTGAATGTAAGTTCGTACATTTTCAAATCCGGCTTCTGAAAGTATGGTTCTGAGCTGCGCCATGGGAACCTTGTTTTTTCCTGTGGGCATTACCCCGCGTAAGAGTACAATATAAGTTTTCATTAGCTTGCCTAGTTAGTTTTTTTCTAGTTTAAAAAAGCCTGATACTTTTCTAATCTTTAGGTTCGGAACAAACAAACATCCAATGAATGCCAAATTTATCCTCACAACTTCCGTAATAATCGCCCCAAAACATATCCTGCAATTCCTGCTCAACCAAGCCGCCTTCAGACAATTCTGAAAACAGGCGTTTGGTTTCTTCGCGGGTATCCGGTTGCAGGTTAATGTACAAATTATTTCCTTTTGTTACCTTAAACCCCATCAACTCAGGGGCATCAGTACCCATAAGCACATGACCGCCCAGTATGGGTAACGAAACATGCATCACCAGGTTCAAATCTTTTTCAGCTAATGCGGGCTGTCCTTCTGCAGAAGGAATATCTTTAAACCGCATAAGGCCTTCGCCGGAAAATTCAGTTCCAAAAACTTTTTTATTAAAGTTAAACGCTTCTTCGGTTTTGTTTGTAAAGTTTAAATAAGTGCTTACAGTTGCCATAGCTTAATTGTTTAAGGTATTCGTTTCACAAAGTTCTTTTAATGTTTTTAATGCATTGGGCCACATACCTTCAAAATGCTTTTTAAACTCCTCGTTTATTTTGGTTAAGTAAACGGTTAGCAGGGTTTTTCCATTGGTTTCTTTAAACCAATAACTTTCGATAGCCCCAGCCCAAACATCCACCTCAGGACCGCTTAAGATTTCTTCTCCTTCGATATACAAACCCATGTGCTCAATAACAATCAACCGATTGGGAATGTTGGTATTAATGCGACTTACCATTCCTCCCTCTTTCCCATTTTTATCGGTACCAACAAAAAGTATTTTTGCTCCCTGCTCCCATGAACCCTTAAAACGCGAGGTTGAATTAAAAGCCGCTGTCCATGTAGTATAATGCTTTTGGTGCAGCATGGTTTGATAAACTTTAGCAGCCGGAGCATTAATAAGGATTTCGAACTGAAGGATGCTGTTTTGCTCCAATTCTTCAACATAGTTTTTAAAATGGTTTAAAATCGATTGCCATCCTTGTTGTTGCATTTCGGGTGGGTTTTCACCTTCAGCATCGAAATGCTCTGTAATCCGGGTTTGTCCGCTTTGTGGTTCAAAAATAACCTGAACTTTTCGTTGGTCAGGCATTACATAGGCAATTTTTTCAAAGGGAATAATCTCGGTATAGATGCCTTCAAAATCGAAGCCCATATTGCCATCTTTAGATTCCATGCGGGAATAGATTTTTCCGCCAACTGTCAAATCAACGGTGGCTTTTGGCGTATGCCAATCATCTGATGCTGCATTCCATTGAACGATATGATTGGGATCGTTCCAATAGTTCCACACTTTTTGTACCGGGGCATTTACTTCTGCGACAACGGTAATTACAGGTTTTTGTTTTTTTTCCATGAGGGTAAATTTAAATCTGTTACTATCAACTTTTCTTCCCTTTAAACAAGACATAAATTGCCATTGCGTGGCCGTGTCCCAGTTCAAAGTCATCTTTTAACCATTGCACAACTTGTCCTGCTTTTACATCTGCTTTTAACTTTCCGTGTTCAATAAAATTCTTTTGGGTAGCTAGATTGATAAAGTCATCCGGAGATTTTCCGGTCTTTTTTTGAATGTTTTCTAAATACGCTTGAAATGACATGTTTGTTAAAATTTATTCATTAAAAATTTAATTAGATTTTCGTTTCGGTAAGCCAAACCAGCCCAGGCAAGTATGCCCATATAAACCGGGAAAAGCGTGTGACTGAAAACCGGACTGCCAACCCTAAAATTTGTGGCAACCGCTCCACCCAAATATGCCGTTAGTAAAATCGCCCCAATTACTGAAGTTGGGGGAATTGCATATAACAAAGTGCTTACCAACAAAATCAAACCAATTATAAACACCGTGTTTGCAGGATAACCCAGTTCAATGGTTGTTTTTACCGATTCTTCAATTCCGATTAGTTTACCGATGCTATCGAACAAGAGAAAAATAATTACCAAGGTAGTTAAAACCCAACCCACTGTTTTTTTTGCTTTCATTTTCATCAATTTTAAGGTTGTTACATTAATAGTTCGTAAAAAAATATTGTTTTTCAATTCATATTTAGCAAACTTAAGCTGGATTTTTTTACTTTAGTGTGTATATAAACGACAAATAAAAGGCAAAATGCGACATGCCTATTTGTATTTAGAAAACTGAAATATTTGACTGATAGCCCAAATAATCAGTCGTTTTAAAAAGTTGAGTTATGAAGAAGATAGCCATCTTAGTTCCTGAACATTCGGTAATTCAGGCCATAGCCGATCCTCAATATTGTTTTAGTGCAGTGAACCATTATCGCATGCAAAAGGGATTGGAACCAGTATTTAAACTGAGTTTGGTTGGATTAAAACCACGTATTAAACTCAATCAGGGGAATTATTTGGTACAACCCGACGAGCTAACCCAACCGTTTGTTTCTTACGATTTAGTTATTATTCCCGCACTTTTCGGTGATTTACAAGTTGCCCTGGATGCCAATAAAAAATTTATTCCCTGGCTTATTAAACAATATGCAAAAGGAGCCGAACTCGCCTCGCTTTGTTTGGGTGCTTTTTTATTAGCCTCAACAGGTCTGGTAAATGGCATGAAATGCTCAACCCACTGGAGTTTTGCCAATAAATTCCGCAACATGTTTCCCGAAGTAATTATGCAGGAAGGGCAAATTGTTACCGATGAACATGGGATTTACACCAGTGGCGGAGCCCATTCGTATTGGAATTTATTGCTTCACCTGGTTGAAAAATATACCGACAGAGAAACCGCTATTTACATTTCAAAATACTTTGCCATAGACATTAACCGGAGCCTACAATCGGTTTTTGCTTTATTTACCGGGCAAAAAGACCATAACGACGAAGTAGTACAACAAGTACAACAATACATTGAACAGCATACTGAGAAACGCCTGACCGTAGAAATGCTTGCTAAAAGTCAAGCCATCGGACGACGCAGTTTGGAACGCCGTTTTAAAAAAGCTACCAACAATTCGGTGCTTGAATACATACAGCGGGTTAAAATTGAAACCGCCAAACGGCAGTTCGAATCGAGCATTAAAAACATAAGCGAAGTAATGTTCGAAGTTGGATATACCGACAGCAAAGCCTTCCGGAGTACCTTTAAAAAAGTCACCGGATTAACACCGGCAGCTTACAGGAATCGCTATCGTAAAATCAGCGTATGACATGCTTGTTTTAAATATGTCGGCTTTTACCAGTTTAACAAAATTTATGGTACAATTTATGTTACAAATTTTACCGAATCATTAAAACACAAACCACATGAACAAAAACTACTCCTCCCTGTTGGCGGTATTCCTACTTATCAATCTTGCATTTGTGGCTTGCCTGCCCGACGAAGACCTTGTAAAACCAAGTGCCTGTTTTACTTTCTCTCCTGAAACAAGCATTAAAACAGGCCAATCAATTAGTTTCCAAAACTGTTCAAAAGATGGCAAAACCTACGCCTGGAATTTCGGCGACGGAGCCCATTCATCGGTAGCTAATCCAACACACACCTATAACCAACCCGGTGAATACGAAGTTGTATTAGAAGTTTATAACAATTCGTTAAAAGACATTACAAGTCAAACAATTACCGTAATCGATCCGGAACCTGTGGCTTGTTTTAGTATTTCTCAAAATCCGATTGATGTAAATCAATCAGTTATCTTTACAAATTGTTCGCAAAACGCCAATTCGTATCGCTGGGATTTTAATTCCGACGGCATCACTGATTCCGAAGAAGCTTCGCCCAGCATGCGCTTTGAAAGTGAAGGCATTTACAATGTAAAACTTACTGCTATTAATGGAAGTTTATCAAATTCCATTACCCAGCCCATACTGGTTGGAACCAGTTTATTCGATCCTACTGTTTACGATATGCCCATTCAGTGGAACGACTATTATTTTAATGAATTTGATACTAAAGGAGACTGGTCAGAAGAATCGAATTCAGAATATACCACAGTTATTGAAGACAACCACTACAAACTCACTAACTTTTTGACCGAAAACCTGTATTTGTTTTGGACCAATGTTGTGGGCATGCCCCAGACAACTACAAATTACGATATGGAAGCCCTCGTATTAATTGAATACGATGTGTCTACTGAAGGCGATGGCATTTTCTGGGCACTTGACCCCAACACTTTTGATTATTTTTATTACCGTTTCAGTCAATATGAAGGTACAGATTACTATATTGTTGGTAATACTGAAAACGATAGTTGGGGAACAAACGGTTGGAGTTCAACCAATCTGGTAAATTTTGAAACATACAACAAGCTCACCGTACGAAAATTCTTTGGCCAATATTATGTTTTTATGAATGAACAATATTTGGGAAGCTATGATTATACCGGTGATTTTGGCGAAAAATTTGGATTTATTGTGGGTGCCGATTCAAAAATGTGGGTCGATTGGGTTGGTATCTGGGAAATGGATTTCAGCGCTACCAAAGCTGCAAAACCCAAATCGCACTTTAGCAACAGCAAACAGGTAAGCCCTTTTGGAAACCATGTTTTAAAAATAACATCACCTGCCAAAAGAATAAAATAGAAAAAAGAGGCTACGGCCTCTTTTTTTTATGCTTTAATAACCCGGCTCATGGCTTTATCATGAGCTTCAACCGGAACTTCTGCTACAAATTGAAAGTCGAAACAAACCCCAAGGGTTGTAGTTACTGTAGTTGCCAGTAATTTATCATAAAACCCCCGACCCCGACCCATTCTATAGTTGTTTTTATCAAATGCTACGCCTGGCACCACAATTAAGTCAATAGATGAAATATCCTCAAAGTCGGGACCAACAGGTTCCGGAATTTGCATCAGTTCACCATTTTTAAGACCGTCCATTCCGGTAAAAACCTTTAGGCGTAAAATATCACCATCAACGGCAGGCAACAAAATAGTTTTCTGCTTCCACCAACGCATAATAAAATCGTGGGTATGTACTTCATCGCTCATCGACCAGTACACAAGAACAGTGTTGGCATTTTGAAAAAGTTCAAGTGCCTCAACCTGCTTAAAAATATTAGCTGATTTTACAAGCCGTTGCGACTCGGTCAAAGTCTTCTTTAGTTCTTTAATCTGTTTTCGTAAAGCTTTTTTTTGCTCAGCAAGCTTCGAACCTTCCATAACTTCTTATTCTGGTTGCTTTATTTTTTTATGGCTTATATTTTGAATTGCTTAATATTTGTTGATAATCGCTCAGCTGCATCAACTCTTGCAAGGTAATTTCAGGATGCTGCTTCAGGTACGATTTCACAATCTGGTAACCCAGCCAACGGCCGGTTCGCGAAGGCGATTCCCGGGAAAAAGTCGATGTAAAAGGCCCGTCGTCAATATAGCGCTTTATGTCTTTGTAGTCGGAAGAAAATAAAAGCTTGTTTTCAATAAGATACATCCACATTTGTCTTTCGTTTTTTTCGCACCAGCGCAATTTTGCATCGGGCATTCCCCATTTTACCGTATCGGCCAGATGCGGAAGCATGGCATCGAGAAAAACCTGAATCTTTCCATGATATATCATCTGGCTAACCAAATTATCAGGATTGTGTGCATACTGAAATTCAGTAAGACCAACAGCCAACATTACGTCGCTGCTAATTTTATCGGGGCGCATGGTATATCTGAGGTACATGGGGGTACGCAACATGCCGTAAAATTTGCTTTCGGTTCCCAAATATTTGTCGAGACTAATGCTTATGTACGCCGAATCGACAACCAAACTTTGATTAAAACCCGATACATGAGTGTAAATAGTAGGAATGGTGTATTCGGGAAAATAATAATGGAAACGCTTAAACGCATCGCTTAATTCGTTTTTAAAATTCAAATCGGGAAAAACCCGTTGTACTTCATTGTAGGCTTCAACTATGTAGGGGTCGGTTAAAAAATAAGCCAGTTTTTCATCGTAATCCAATTGGTTGGTTCCTCCAATTGAAATTATCCGGTGGTTGTAAGCCTCGAAAAAAGCACCGTATTTTCCCTCCCAAAAAGGAACTTTACGCCAGATGCTATCGGTAGGAGTTTGAAACAAATCGCGCTCAAACCGTTCAAATTGTTGGTTGGTTTCAATTTTTGAAATATCAATGTCCCAAATATTTTTATGGCATCCCCATAAAAAAATGAATGACAAAAAGGAAAGCAACAAAATTCTTCTATTCATCGTCTAAAGAGTTTTCCGTAGTTTTGCACAAAGATAAACAGGCTTACCGATTTTATTTATCTTTATCGCGATTTTTGAACCTGGTTTTAACCATGAATCATTATATTATGAAGAAGCTTACCTTATTAATTGCCTTTGCTTTGATTATAAGCAGCGCTTACAGTCAAAAAGTAAGAATGGGACTGGCCGCAAACCCACAACTTTCGTGGTTAACATCCGATGTTACCCGTGTTAAGGGCGACGGCCTGCAAATGGGTTTTAGTTTTGGCATGCAAACCGATTTCTTTTTTTCCGATCGATACAGCATCACCACCGGTGTACTTATAAACAATACGGGCGGCAGCCTTACCTACGACGATTCAATCCGTTTTAAAACAAGCGACGAAACCCTTGCGCTCGATCCGGGAAGTTCCATAAAATACCGGATCCAATACATCGATATTCCGCTGGCTTTCCGCATGGAATCGAACCAGATAGGTTATTTTGTGTATTATGCACAGTTTGGCATTACCAATCACCTGCGTGTTGGGGCCTCAGCAAATATTGAGGGTGCAACAAATCAAATTGCTGTTTCGAAGGATGGCGCCGGCTGCAAGGATGAGGTTGGATTTTTTAATATGGGTTATAACATTGGCGCCGGAACCAACTACTATTTCTCAAAAAACACAGCCATTACCCTGGGAGTTTTATACACCAATGGTTTTATTGATGTAACAAAAAACAGCGATGTTGACGACAGCGCATACCTAAGAAGTTTCACCCTGAAAATTGGGTTGTTGTTCTAAATGCTAACCAAAGAATTCCTGATTTCAGTCAAGGCAAATAATCCCAGCACTTTCGGTCAACTAAAGGCCAATAAAACTTAAAATAGAATGAAGATAGCGCTTTCACAGCTTAATTATCATGTAGGAAACTTTACCTCCAATACCGATAAAATAATTGCGTCCATAAAACAAGCCGAAGCTGCCAGGGCCGATTTGGTTGTTTTTTCGGAACTAAGTGTCTGCGGTTACACCCCACACGACTTGCTGGAACAACACGATTTTTTACTGAAATGCAACGAAAGCCTTTTGCAAATTGCAAGCAAGTGTACAAAAGTGGCTGCAATTGTCGGAGCACCTACTCTGAACCCGGAACCCAAAGGAAAAAAACTGTTTAACTCAGCCATTCTGTTAGCCGACGGTAAAATTCAACGGGTAGTTAACAAAAGTCTGCTGCCTACTTACGATATTTTTGACGAATACCGTTATTTTGAGCCGGGTCAGAATCACGAACTACTGCTTTTTAAGGGTACACGCATTGCCCTTACCATTTGCGAAGATTTATGGGACAAACAACCTTCAGCTTACGTTAGTGCCAAAGGGGCTTTGTATAAAAAATCGCCCATGAGCGAACTCAACAAATTAAAACCCGATATAATCATCAACATAGCGGCCTCTCCTTTTTCATATAACCAGGGCGAAATCCGCACCCGGGTTTTGGTTGAGAACGCGCAAAAATACAATTTACCCATTGTTTATGTTAATCAGGTTGGGGCGCAAACCGAATTGATTTTCGATGGTGATTCCATGGTACTGGATGCTCAGGGAAACATAGTAAAACGAATGATCCGATTCCAGGAAGATTTTGTGTTGATTGATACGAATAATTTTAAGAAGAACAATTACCCCACATCGGGAACTCGCCCGGCTGATTACATCGCCGACATTCATGATGCCCTGGTACTGGGATTGCGCGATTATTTCTCTAAAATGAATTTTACCAAAGCCACCTTAGGCCTAAGTGGTGGCATTGATTCGGCGGTAACACTTGCTTTGGCTGCCGAGGCTTTGGGGGCTGAAAACCTGCATGTATTGCTAATGCCCTCAAAATATTCGTCGGACCACTCCATAAAAGATGCGATTGATTTGGCCGAAACCCTGGGGGTAAAATACCATACCATTCCCATTCAGGAAACCATGGATGCCATGGAAAACGGACTTGCCGAACTTTTTACCGGCTACAGCGCCGATGTTACCGAAGAAAACCTTCAGGCCCGGATTCGCGGAACACTGGTAATGGCACTATCAAATAAAATGGGTCACATACTATTAAATACCAGCAATAAAAGTGAAGCAGCAGTTGGTTACGGAACGCTTTACGGCGACATGAATGGCGGACTCTCGGTTTTGGGCGATGTGTATAAAACCGATGTTTTTAAACTGGCCCGCTACATTAACCGAAACAGCGAAATAATTCCCGAAAACAGCATTGTAAAACCTCCGTCGGCTGAATTGCGTCCCGACCAAAAAGATTCTGATTCCCTGCCTGAATACCCTTTGCTTGATGCCATTTTATTTCAATACATTGAACAAAAACTCAGCGCATCAGAAATTATTGCTCAGGGTTTTGACGCCGAAGTGGTAAAAAAAGTATTGCAACTGGTTAACCGGAACGAATACAAGCGTTTTCAGGCTCCACCCATTTTGCGGGTGTCGTCAAAAGCTTTTGGTTTTGGCCGGCGAATGCCTTTGGTAGCCAAATACGAATAAAAAAGTCGCTTATTTCCTATTTTTCCAAAGCCTTAATTGCCAAAAAGCTCATTAACTGCATGCCGGTTTCTATGGCTTTTTCGTTGGGATTAAAATTAGGCGTATGCAACCCGCCTGAAATGGTTCCATCGGTATGACCAACTCCCAGGCGATAAAAACAAGCCGGATATTTTTGTGCATACCATCCAAAATCTTCGGCGGTCATGCGGATATCCAAATCGTGTACTTTTTCTTCTCCCAAAAGCTCGCGGGCTTCGCTTTGCATGGCTACGGTTAATTCCGGATTGTTGTAAACCGAAGGAAAACCCACCTGAATATCCACCTCGCAGCTTCCGCCCATTCCCTGAGCCACAGACTCAGTAATCTGCCTGATCTTTTCATGAGCTTTATACCTCCAATCCTCATCCATGGTTCGAAAAGTCCCCTCCAGACGTACGGTTTCGGGGATAATATTCATGGCACTTTTACAAACAATGTTTCCGATGGAAAGCACTGCCGGAACCTGTGTGGGAATAAAACGGCTCACTACCTGCTGCAAAGAAACCACGGTTTGCGAAGCCATTAAAACGGTATCAACCGTATTATGGGGCAAGGCAGCATGACCACCTTTGCCCTTAAGTGTTATATACAATTCATCGGCCGAAGCCATATACTGCCCGGGTTTAAACCCCACCTCACCGGCCGGTAATTCAGGATAAACATGCTGACCGATTATTAATTCCGGAATATATTTATCAAACAAGCCATCTTCCATCATCAGCTTGGCCCCTCCGGGGAGCTTTTCTTCAGCCGGTTGAAAAACCAGGAGAATGGTTCCGCTGAAGTCTGATTTGAGTTGATTTAAAATCTTAGCAGTTCCCAACAAACAAGAAGTATGTAAATCGTGTCCGCAGGCATGCATAACACCAGGATTTTGCGATTTAAACGGAAAATTGTTCTCCTCTTTAATAGGAAGCGCATCCATATCGGCCCGCAAGGCAATGGTTTTGCCTGCTCCTTTTCCTCCTCTTATAACAGCCAACAAACCAGTTTGGGCAATTCCCGTTTTATGCTCAATTCCCATTTCGGTAAGCTGCTGACTTACAAGAGCAGCCGTTTGATGTTCATGAAACGACAATTCCGGATGGGCATGCAGTTTTCGGCGGATGGCAACGAATTCTTCGGCGTAAGTATTTGCTAAGTTCTGAATCTGTTCTTTTACATTCATAGCAGTTAATTAAAAATCGGTACACAAAGATAAGTAAAACACCCGAGGAAGCACACGTCCGCCATCAATTCCCCAGGCCCAATCGGTACGCACATAGTAACCCAAAAAGCGTGAACGCAGCCCAAAACCCACTCCGGCAACCAACGGTGAGTGTTTGCGATCGATAACCACACGCACCGGATACTGTACAATTTCTTCATAATCATAAGCATTGTAAGCATTTGCCGGATTGAACCCATTCCAGGCGGAACCCACATCGGAAAAACCCACAAGCATAAAATTATTCAGAAAATCGTTGCTGATAGGCCGGTTAAATAAGAAACGCAACAAGGGCCAGCGCAACTCAAAATTGGCAACAGCAAAACTGTTTCCGTTGCGTACATTTTGCACAAAGCCCCGCATGTTTGTGGCTACCGCCTGATACGCCCAGTTTTTTTCCTGATTAATGGGCGTGCTGTTATCAAAAGTTGGGGTTTTGTTCGAAAAATTCATCCAGTTATCTACGCTTCCCAAATAATAAATCAGGAGCGAATTACCAAAGGAAGTACTGTAAGCCAGTCGGCTCGCAAAAATAGCTCCCCGGTATATGGGCAGGTAATTTCGAACATCGGCTCCTAGTACAAAAAGATGTGTGTTTGCTTCGGCTCCCAATTGATTGTAATATTCACCAAAAAGCTTTAAACGGGTACCGTCGTATAGGTTTAAGCCCAAACTTCGGGTATTGTCAAGAATGTATTCACCCTTAAATCCTCCCCAGAATTTGTGTTCGTGGGGTTTGTAAAGACTCAGGTTATCAAGACTCTTATATACTTTTTGATCTACCCGGGTGGTAAGTGTAGTGCGAAAAGCATGAATCTGAGAAAGCGGATATTTGTACACCGCAAAAAACTCGTTGGTAAATATTTTTGCATATTCTGTTTCAGTAAAGCTTTCAAAAACCTGCCGGTGATAAATGTACTGCTTATCGAGCCGGTATTTTAAATGCTCCAGGCTAACCAGGTATTCGTTCGATTCAAAATCGACCGAGAAGCGGATGCCCCCGGTAATTTTATAATCCTCGAACAAATCAATGGCCCCCACTTTGGTGAGAATATTTACACCGGGATTAAAATAAAAAGCACTTCCCGTAAATGCCTGATAACTTTGGTTCATAAAGCCAAAATCGACCTGGGTTACCAGTAAATTGGAGTAAAAATTGGTAAAGTACACCATTTGTTTGGGCAGCTGAAACTTCTTTTCCTTTTCGGGACTGTTATTCAGTAATAGAAACTCATCTTTTTCATTTTCAAAAATGTAATGATTGATATCGATAAGGGTGTCGTTCAAAAAGAGGGGAAGGTTCTCCAAAAAAACCGAATCGACCTCAAAGCGGTTCAATTCAGCCAACCACAAACTATCGTACTGACTTTTGCCAATATAGTAATTTTTAAACCAGGTGTTTTTATATCGGGAAGTATCGACGGGGCTTAAAGCAGAAGGTTGATACGAATACAACGATGAACGACCGGGAGTAGCAGTGATTTCTGCAAAATGGTTTTGTACCGCGTTGTAACTAAACGCTGAAATTCCAAAGCGACGATTGGTAATTGGATACGCCTGAGTAAACTGACGGTAATGGATGGCTGTGTCGATAAAACTGATGGTACTGTCGATACGTAAAAAGCCTTTGTTGAAAATACCGTTTTGATTGGTTCGGTATAGAAACTTATCAATGGAATAAGGCTCCGGATGGCTTTCGTCGATGCGCCAGGTATTGGTCAATCGCTTTAATTCCTGATTATCGCCCTTTAAAGAATACAAAAACAAATCGAGGTGTTCCCCAATTTCCCTCAGGCTGTCTTTCGAAACGGAAAGCTGTGCAGTTTTCCGGTTCGAAGCAAAGAGAATGGCATCTGCCCCATTTACAAACCGCGGATGCAGATCGTCGGGCAAATCGTTGGTTAAGCGTTTAAAAGTTGAGGCAACAACCGAAAACAGGAAAATATCGGTAAACCCATTCTCAACAGCCGAAAAAACTATTTCCTGCCCCGAAGTGCTGAAATGATAATCGAGCACCTTATCCACGTAAAAAATCTCGCGGGCCTGTTCCTCTCCGGTTTCCACATTAAAGTAATGCAGCCAGATGTGCCCTTTTCGCTCTATCAGGTAAGTTAACACCGTTCCGCCGGGATGCCACTGCAAAATGGGATATGAATAATCGACCAATTGCTCCAGCCGGTTTTCGAGCCGTAAAATGCGTTTGGTTTTTTGGGTTCGGGTATGGTAAACAAATAGTTTATACTGTCCTTCGTAATTGGTAGTGTAGGCAATGTATTCGCCATTGCGCGACATTTTAAGCTGTCCGTAAATTTTTTGCCGGTGCGCCCGTTTTACCAAAGGTTCTGCGTTTTCAGGCTGGCTGTCGCGGTACACTACTTCGTTCCGGTACCTGGCCTGATGGTAGCTAAACCATTCGCGCATCATTTCTTTTAGCGGGATTCCCAAAACATATAAAAAACCAGTTTCCACGTCTTTACTGATGCGGGTCATGTAAACCAACTGCGACACAATGGCATCGCCATATTGTTCTGAAAGGTAACGCCAAAAAGCATGTCCGGCTATTTTAGCTTCGTAGCCATACAAGCGGTGTATTTTTTGAATTTTTCCTTCGAGCACTGCATTTTTAATAGCCGCTTCGGTTTCAAAATCGAAATCGTAGGCCAAATACGAAATCAAACCCGATTCAAACCATTCCGGTAAATTCAAAACCGTGTTGGCCGAAACCCGGTCGCGAAAGTTGCCGCCATAAAGCATCTCATTCAGCAAAACCTGTGCAATGGATGCCCGTATTTGCTGTCGTAGTTTATTGTGATCGCCTTCAAAATAAAGGAAAACCTTGTTGTCGATAATGCGCGTGACTCCACCAATATTGTACTCGTCGGCACCGGTAACCAGGCCAATATTACTTTGCCTGAATTCGCTGTGCTTGTTGTAAACGATAAAGATGATGCGTCGCTGCAATACTTCCTCCAACGAATATTCAATCCGGGTCAGTTCTTCTTCGGCAACACGGGCAACGTATTGGGCCAGCTGATTTCCTCCAACATAAAAATAGGTGTCGAACTTCGGAAAACGATAATACTGCCAGTAAAACTTATTGTATTGTACCCGGCTTTTCCCAAAAGTCATTTGGTGGCCATTGTAGAATTGGGCAAGCGTGGTTTGTGCCAAAAGCAGCAGCCAAAGCATGAAGCCTGATACACCAACCTTTATCGCTTTATTGCCCATAAACCCTAAACTTTGTTGCTACAATTCGTCGGAATTCATTCGCTGCCGTACCACCTCGTAAAGCAAAACCGAAGCCGCTACCGACACATTTAACGACTGGATACTGCCTAAAATAGGAATCTTAAGCAGGGAATCGCAAATGCGCAATAC
>JBFWMB010000016.1:0-65118 GCA_050251815.1 Salinivirgaceae bacterium
GTACCGAACCCTGACAAAAAACATTTTTTTACCGATCGGCATTTGATAAAGGTTCGTAATTTTGCACTTTAATTTCTAAAACAGTCACTATGTCAGAATTGGATAAAGGCAAGAAATTATTCACTCAGTTTCCGCCTGTTACAACCCGGGAGTGGGAAGAAAAGATTGTTGCTGATCTGAAAGGCGCCGATTATGAGCGAAAGCTGGTTTGGCGCACAAACGAAGGCTTTAACGTGCAGCCCTTTTACCGGAGCGAGCACCTCGAAAAGTTGGGACACCTTAACGGAACACCCGGTCAGTTTCCTTTTGTTCGTGGAAACAAAGCCGAAGCAGGTTGGTTCATTCGTCAGGAAATCAAAGAATTCGACCTGAGTAAAGCCAACGCCAAAGCGCGCGAAATTCTTACCAAAGGAGTCAATTCCCTCGGTTTTGTGCTCGACAACGAAAAAGAGTACACCACCACCGATATGGAGGTGCTTTTAAATAACATTCCGCTAACTCAGGTTGAACTTAACTTTGTGGCAGGATACGCTGCACTGAGCGCTGCCACAGCTTTCACCGGCTATGTTTCAAAACTTGGTGTCGATGCAGCTAAGGTAAACGGCTCCCTGTCGTTCGACCCGCTGACCTGCCCTTTAAAAAATGGCAAAAAGAACCAGACCAATCCTCTGGAAGATGCCCTACAACTGGTGAACGCTCTACACTCATTGCCACACTTTAAGGCCCTGGTAGTACGCGGCGATATTTTCGAAAATGCCGGCTCGTCGCTGGTTCAGGAATTGGGATTCTCGCTGGCAGCAGCCAATGAGTATCTTTCCGGATTGACCGATAAAGGGCTGTCGACAGATGAGGCTGCACAAGCCATAAAATTTGAATTGGGTATCGGTTCTAACTATTTTATGGAGGTAGCCAAATTCAGGGCCACTCGCCTGTTGTGGGCACAGGTGGTAAAACAGTACCAGCCAGCTGATTCAAAAAGTGCTTTGGCCACCATTCATGCGGTTACCAGCCAGTGGAACAAAACCATTTACGACCCCTATGTGAACCTGTTGCGTACGCAAACCGAAGCTATGTCGGGTGTTTTGGGTGGTGCCGATTCCATTACTGTAAATCCGTTTAACAGTGCCTACGAAAAACCCACCGAATTCAGCGAACGCATAGCCCGCAACCAGCAAATCCTGTTAAAGGAAGAAGCGCATTTCGACAAAGTGGTTGACCCCGCAGCCGGTTCGTATTATATTGAAACGCTTACCGATAGCCTTGCAGAACAGGCCTGGAAGCTATTTGTTGAGGTGGAAAACATGGGAGGCTTTACTGCTGCCATGGAACAGGGATTTATCCAAAAACAGATTAAGGCCACGGCAGCCAAACGCGATGCCGATATTGCCAGCCGCAAGGAAATCATCCTGGGAGTGAATCAGTATCCCAATACCAACGAGCATATCGACAAGGAGCTAGCCAGCCAGTTGCTTGAGAAAGCTCAGCTTACATCTTATGAAATTGAACCCCTTGCCGCATATCGCGGAGCCATGGCTTTTGAAGCCTTGCGCTACAAAACCGACACCTTTGCCCTGACCCACAAGCGTCCCTTGGTGTTTTTGCTTACCATTGGTCATTTGGTGATGCGCAAGGCACGGGCCCAGTTTGCGGCCGGATTTTTTGCCGCTGCCGGTTTCGAAGTGCTCGAAGGAAAAGGCTATTGCGAAGTAGCTGAAGGCATGCGTGATGCTCAAGCAGCAAAAGCCGACATCATTGTAGTTTGCAGCTCCGACGAAGAGTATGCCGTTTTTGCTCCTCAGGTTAAAAGTCAGGCGGGTTCAGCACATGTGGTGGTGGCAGGCTATCCTGCCGAAATCATCGATGAACTGAAAGCCGCGCAAATTGAGCATTTCATTCATGTTAAGAGCAATGTGCTGGAAACCTTGTCAGGTTTTCAAAAAATGTTGGGAATATAAACTGATGCCGGCCTTGAGCTAAAAACCACCTGGTTTTTTAAGCAGTGAGGTCAGTTATCTCAAAATCGAATAAAAATGAGACCAAGTTTTAAGAATATAGATTTCAGAAGCTTTCAAAATGAAGGGCGTACTGAAAAACAAAATAAAAAAGGGGGGAACCCACAAACCAGCTGGCTAACCCCGGAGCAGATTCCTGTGAAACCCGTTTACACGAAAGAAGATTTGGAAGGCATGGAGCATTTAAACTATGCGGCCGGAATTGCTCCTTTCCTGCGGGGCCCGTATTCCATGATGTATGCCATGCGTCCCTGGACTGTACGCCAGTACGCCGGTTTTTCGACGGCCGAAGAATCCAATGCTTTTTATCGTCGTAACCTGGCAGCCGGGCAAAAAGGCTTATCGGTTGCGTTCGACCTGGCCACACACCGCGGATACGACTCAGATCATCCCCGGGTAATCGGCGATGTGGGAAAAGCCGGTGTGGCTATCGACTCTGTTTTGGATATGAAAATTCTGTTCGATCAGATTCCGCTGAACAAAATGTCGGTATCCATGACCATGAACGGCGCGGTGCTTCCCATAATGGCCTTTTACATAGTAGCGGCCCTGGAGCAGGGGGCAAAACTGGAGGAATTGGCTGGTACCATCCAAAACGATATTCTAAAGGAATTTATGGTGCGGAACACTTACATTTTTCCACCGGAATTCTCCATGAAAACTATTGCCGATATCTTTGAGTACACTTCGAAGTACATGCCTAAATTCAATTCCATATCTATTTCGGGGTATCACATGCAGGAAGCCGGTGCTACCAACGATATTGAAATGGCTTATACTCTGGCCGATGGGCTCGACTACCTGCGCACTGGTATCAAGGCTGGCATCGACATCGATGCCTTTGCGCCGCGCCTGTCGTTCTTCTGGGCGGTAGGAATGAATCATTTTATGGAGATTGCCAAGATGCGTGCTGCCCGGATGATTTGGGCCAAGTTGGTTTCTCAGTTCAATCCAAAAAATCCCAAGTCGCTGGCACTGCGCACGCACTCGCAAACATCGGGATGGAGCTTAACCGAGCAGGATCCCTTCAACAACGTGGGTCGAACCTGTATCGAAGCCATGGGTGCTGCCCTGGGGCATACCCAAAGCTTGCACACCAACGCCCTGGACGAGGCGATTGCACTGCCCACTGATTTTTCTGCACGGATTGCCCGGAATACCCAGATTTATTTGCAGGAAGAAACACAGATTTGCCGTTCCATCGATCCCTGGGCTGGTTCGTATTACGTGGAAAGCCTGACACATGAAATTGCACAGCGTGCCTGGAAACTGATTGAAGAAGTGGAAGAACTGGGTGGTATGGCTAAAGCCATTGAAACCGGCATTCCAAAGATGCGTATTGAAGAAGCGGCTGCACGTGCTCAGGCAAAAATTGATTCTGGAGCCCAGGTAATAGTAGGAGTAAACAAATACAGGCTGGAGAAAGAAGATCCGTTGGAAATTCTTGAAGTCGATAATACGGCGGTTCGCGAAGCGCAAATTAAGCGCATTGCCGAATTAAAAGCCAATCGAAATGAGCAGGACGTTCAACAGGCGCTAAACGCCATCACCCGCTGTGCTGAAACCGGTAAAGGAAACTTGTTGGAGTTGGCTGTTGAAGCAGCCAAAAAACGGGCTACCTTAGGCGAGATTTCTTATGCATGCGAAAAAGTAGTAGGGAGGTATAAAGCTGTGATACGATCAATTTCAGGAGTATATTCAAGTGAATCGCAAAGCGATCCAAATTTTGTTAAAGCACAGGAACTTTGTGCGGCCTTTGCTCAAAAAGAAGGTCGGCAGCCCCGTATTATGATAGCCAAAATGGGCCAGGATGGTCACGACCGCGGAGCCAAAGTGGTAGCCACAGGCTATGCCGATATTGGCTTTGATGTGGATATGGGGCCCTTATTCCAAACTCCGGAAGAAGCCGCCAAGGATGCCGTTGAAAATGATGTGCATGTTTTGGGCGTGTCTTCGCTGGCCGCCGGACACAAAACGCTGGTTCCTGCGGTAATGGCCGAACTGAAAAAACTGGGACGTGAAGATATTATGGTTATTGCCGGAGGAGTGATCCCTGCGCAAGACTATAAATTCCTTTACGATGCCGGTGTGGTAGGTATCTTTGGCCCGGGAACTTCTGTGTCGAAAGCCGCTGTTCAGATACTGGAGATTTTGCTGAAAACCATCGAATAAAAATACTTAGCCGTATAGTTTTAAAGCCACCTTATTATGGGGTGGCTTTTTTATAAAATTTTGGTGGCTTCTGTTACCGCTTGGTGTTTTATTGTTTTTTTTTAGTTTATTGGAGGGAATGCAGGCAAACCCAGGTGGCAGAAATTTTTACAAAGCAGGCGCTTATCCTTCTATAAATCAATTAAAAATACAAGGGATTAAATAATTATCAAAAAAGTAATTCACGAATTTGTCAAAATAAAAAAGAACCGTATATTTGCACCACCAAATTCAGGCGGATGTGTCGTAATTGGTAGCCGAGCTAGACTTAGGATCTAGTGCCGCAAGGCGTGGGGGTTCGAGTCCCTTCATCCGCACTAAAATGAAAAAGTAAACCGCCATTCGGGTAATCTGTTTGGCGGTTTTTTAAATTGATATTAATTTAAAGTCAGGTCTAATGAACATTACAAGAGAGAACATTGACGAATTAAATGCCATCATTAAAGTGAAGGTTGAAAAAAACGACTATGCAGAATCCGTAGAAAAAGTTTTACGCGATTATCGTAAAAAAGCCAGCATCAAAGGGTTCCGTCCGGGTATGGCTCCTATGGGCATGGTTAAAAAATTATACGGTAAATCGGTTTTACTCGACGAGGTAAACAAAATCGTTTCGGAGAACCTGACCAAACACCTGGTTGACGAAAAATTAGATATTTTGGGAGAACCCCTTCCAAGCATTAACGCCAAGTCAGACCTTGATTTCGATACCAAAGAAGATTTTGAATTTGCTTTTGATATTGCTTTTCAACCGGCTTTTGAGTTAAAACTGTCGAAGCGTGATAAGATTACTTATTACGAGATTGATGTGGACGAAACCATGATTCAGGAAACCATTGAAAATCATAAATCGCGTTTTGGCGAAACCCTTGAAGCCGATGTGGTAGAGGCTAAAGACCTGGTTAAAGGAAAATTTGAACAACTGGGTGCCGACGGAAACCTGCTCGAAGATGGAATTGTAACCGAAGACAGTTTGTTTGCCGTTGACCGCATCGAAGAAGAGAATATCCGCGCTTTGGTTATTGGTGCCAAAAAGGATGACATCATCGATTTTGAACTTAAAAAAGCCTTTGCAAACACTGCCGATTTGGCTTCGATGTTACGAATCGATAAAGAAGTGGCTGAACAATTGGATGGAAACTTCCGCTTTACCGTTCAAAGCATTAGCCGTCATCAACCCGCTGAAGTAAACCAGGGACTCTTTGATAAAGTTTATGGTGAAGGAACCATTGCTTCAGAAAAAGAATATAAAAACAAAATTGTTGAAGAAATTAAGGCCAGCTTTGTTTCGTCGAGCGACTATAAATTTCTTATCGATGCCAAAGAAAAACTGGTAAGCAAAGCCGATTTAAAACTGCCCGACGCTTTCTTAAAACGTTGGTTGGTTGCTGCCAATAAGGAATTGACCTCTGAGTCGGTTGAAAAAGATTATCCGCTGATGCAAGCCGATTTGGCCTGGCAGTTGATTAAAAATAAAATTACCGAAGAGCAGGCATTCAAAATGGATGAAAATGAATTACTTGATTTTGCCAAGCAGTCGGTTTTAATGCAGTTTCAGCAATATGGCTTAATGCATATTCCCGATGAGCAATTAGAGGCTTATGCCAAACAAACACTAACCAACGAAGACGAGCGACGCAAAATGGTCGATCGCATCTTTGAACAAAAAATTGTGGGATACCTGAAAGAGACCGTAAAAGTGGAAAACAAAGCGATTTCGATGAAGGAATTTGAAGATTTGTTTAAATAATAAAGGTTAAGTTCACGCGTTAATTTTACGGGTATTGACTTAGTTGACCCAAAAAATGCTAAATTGTAACCTTAATTTAAAAAATAACTCTTATGATTCCACACGACGAATTTAGAAAATATGCAACCAAACATGCGGGCATCAGCAGCTCAGCATACGACAGGTTTGCCCGGGTAAACAGCAGTTACATTACGCCAAATATTATTGAGGAACGTCAATTAAATGTTGCCTCAATGGATGTTTTCTCCCGATTGATGATGGATCGCATTATTTTTCTGGGTGTTCCCATCGACGACGATGTGGCCAACATAATACAGGCACAATTGCTTTTCCTGGAATCGACCGATCCCGATAAAGACATTTCCATTTATTTTAATACGCCGGGTGGTTCGGTTTATGCCGGTTTGGGAATTTACGATACCATGCAGTACATCAATCCCGACATTAACACCATTTGTACCGGAATGGCAGCCTCAATGGGAGCGGTATTGTTAACCGCCGGAACCAAAGGCAAACGGTCAGCTTTGCCCCACTCGCGGGTAATGATTCACCAACCCATGGGTGGTGCTCAGGGTCAGGTTTCCGATATCGAAATTACGGCTCGTGAAATTATTAAACTAAAAAATGAGTTGTACCAGATAATTTCAAAGCATTCCGGAAATCCTTTTGAGCGCATTGAAAAAGACTCCGATCGTGATTACTGGATGACGGCAATCGAAGCTAAAGAGTACGGAATGATTGATGAAATTCTGGAACGTAAAAAAGAATAACTACATATAATTGATTGATTATAAAGTATAATTGAAAATAGATTCCTAGCTTTGCATTGGGAATCTATTTTTTTATTTTTATCCAACCTTTTAAAGGTAATTCACATCTGAAGAGAAAAGTTATTATGGAGAAATGTTCGTTTTGCGGAAGAGAGAAAAAAGATGTCAATTTGCTGATTGCCGGTATCTCGGGTCACATATGCGATAGCTGTATAAACCAGGCTTATGAAATTATTGAGGAGGAATTAAAAACCACCAGTGATTTCGATTTTAACAGCGTTAAATTATTAAAACCTAAAGAGATTAAAGCCTTTCTCGATCAGTACGTAGTGGGTCAGGACGATGCAAAAAGATACCTTTCGGTGGCTGTTTACAATCATTACAAACGTCTGGCCCAGGTAAAGAGCAAAAAAGACGATGTAGAGATTGAAAAATCGAACATTGTTTTGGTGGGTGAAACCGGAACCGGAAAAACTTTGTTAGCCCGGACCATTGCAAAAATGTTGCACGTTCCGTTTACCATTGTCGATGCCACAGTTTTAACCGAGGCCGGTTATGTGGGGGAAGATATTGAAAGTATTTTAACCCGTCTGTTGCAAGCTGCCGATTACGATGTGAGCGCTGCCGAACGCGGTATTGTATTTATTGACGAGATTGATAAAATTGCCCGTAAAGGCGATAATCCTTCCATTACGCGCGACGTTTCGGGCGAAGGAGTTCAACAGGGCTTATTGAAACTGCTCGAAGGTTCGGTTATCAATGTGCCACCACAAGGAGGACGTAAGCATCCGGAACAAAAAATGATTCCGGTAAATACCAAAAACGTTCTGTTTATCTGCGGAGGCGCTTTCGATGGCATCGAGAAAAAAATATCACAACGTTTAAATACCCAGGTGGTTGGGTTTGGCGGTTCCGATCAACGCGACAGGGTTGACCGTAAGAATGTATTGCAATACATTGCTCCCCAGGATTTAAAAAGTTTTGGTTTGATACCTGAGATTATCGGCCGTTTGCCGGTTTTAACCTACCTGAACCCGCTCGATAAAGAAACTTTACGATTGATTCTTACCGAACCGAAAAACGCCATTATTAAACAGTACGAAAAACTGTTTGAACTGGACCACATCAAACTTTCGTTCGACGAGGAATGCTTCGATTATATTGTTGAAAAGGCAGTGGAATACAAATTAGGGGCTCGTGGCTTGCGTTCTATTTGTGAAGTTATTATTAACGATGCCATGTTTGAACTTCCATCGGAAGATGTGCAAGAGTTTAAAGTTACGCTGGAATATGCCAAACAAAAATTAAGCAAAGCTAATTTGAGCAAATTAAAGGTGGCCTGAAAGCCCGTTTAAAATATTTATAAACCCCTTTCCCTTTTTGGATAAGGGGTTTTTTTATGGAGTATAGGTCTTATTGTTGTAAAAGATTTTGGTGGTATGCATTCCTTCGTTAAAAATAACCACATTCCGCAAGACCTGAAAATGGTTTATTTGTTCGTACGACAGGGTTTTATGCTCGTCTTTTGTAAACAGTTGTAGATTTCCGTTTTGATCGATATAGGCAATGGAGTGGTCGTTAATTTGATACGATTCGGGAATGTAATTCTCAATCAAATAATTCTGACCCTCATAAAAAGCAAACAGTTGATTCTGTTGATGGTAAACCAGCATGTTGTACTTTAATTCATAGTAGTCGGGACTGTAAGGGGTGATGGTATATATATGTCCTTTATCAAAGAGTTTAAAATCGCCCGTATTGCTTATAAAAGCAACTTTATCGTAAGCCACCTGAAACGATTCGGGTTTAAATGTTTCGATGGTTTGTAACTCGTTTTCGTAAAAAACCTGCAAGTAATCTGTTAAAGGATCGATAAACGCCAGGATATTCCGGCCTACCTCGATAGAAGGAACCACATTGGTTTTCATTAAATCGAAAACCTGATTTTGGTAAAATACTTTAAAATTTTCGTAGGCGTCAATGTAAGCCAGTATGTTGGGACCGGTTTTAAACAGGTTGATGGATTCATGCAATAATCCATCTTCGAGGGTAATTATTTCACCCTTATAATACACCTGAAAATAGTGATTAAAGGTGTCGAAAAAAGCGATTAAACTGTCGTTGGATCGGAATTCACCCGTGTATTTTGAAAGGAGTACCTTATTTCCTCCATCAAAAGCATAAAGCTGGGTACCATTGGTGTACGCAACCAGATGATTGGTAACCTGGTATGAACTTATCAAAGGAGCTACTTCATAAACAATGTGATTGTGGTAAACTTTAAAATTGCTGCTGTTAGTCAGGTAAGCAATGCAATCGTCACCTGTTTCGAACGATAAAACCGGTAGGTGCTCCAGTTGCCGTATTTTTCCATCGTCGAAAACAAAAAAGCGGTTTTGGTAATCAGAAAAAGCTGCAATGTTTTGCGAAGTGCTAATAAGCCAGGAGCATAAAAAGAAAACGGAAAAAGCAATCCTCATTTTATTCGATTTGCTATCAAATATAAGGTAAAGCCCGCTTTTATTCAAAAGTAATTTGTCAGGCTCTTATAATTTTAATTCCGCCGTTTGTTTCCACTTTTATTATTCCCGATGGAGCCGCTTTTTTTATATCCTCCTGACGGTATTCAACCACATAATCGACTTGAGAGATCAGTGTTTCACTAATCTCATCGAAAATAGCGGGCGACGGTTCTCCGCTAATATTTGCCGAAGTAGAAACAATGGGTTTTTTGAATTGCCTGATGAGTTGCCTGCAAAAGGCTTCGTTAACCACACGTATACCAACACTTTTATCTTCCTGGTTAACTACATTCTGAGCCAGGTTTTTTGCACCTTCCAGAATCAGAGTCAGGGGTTTATCGGCTAATTCCATCAAATCAAAAGCAATATCAGGCACCTCATCAATATAACTGTTAATTCGGTTGGGGGTATCAACCAAAATTATCATCGATTTATTGTCGGCACGCTTTTTTAAGTTGTATATTTTTTTTACCGCATCGGGGTTGGTAGCATCACAACCCAAGCCCCAAATAGTATCGGTGGGATAAAGAATTACTCCGCCGCTGCGGAGTACTTCGAGCGCTTTAGCGATATCGTTTTTAAAATCGGTCATCTGAAAACAAGGTTATTAAAATTGTTGTATAAAAGACAAATTCCACCTATTATTGATGTAGTTTCCGGTTATTTAATTGAAAGTATTTTACTTAAACGGCTACATCGTATTCGCGCAGGGCGTTGTTAAGGGATGTTTTTTTATCGGTACTTTCTTTACGTGTTCCAATAATTAAAGCACAAGGCACCTGGAATTCACCGGCCGGGAATTTTTTGGTATAAGAACCCGGAATTACTACCGAACGTGGCGGAACATAACCTTTGTATTCTTTGGCGTCAGCAGAAGTTACATCAATAATTTTGGTTGAATTGGTAATTACCACATTGGCTCCCAAAACGGCTTCTTTTCCAATGTGCGCTCCTTCGACAATAATACATCGCGAACCAATAAAGCAATTGTCTTCGATAATTACCGGAGCAGCCTGAACAGGTTCCAGCACACCACCAATGCCAACTCCGCCACTTAAATGAACATTTTTCCCTATTTGTGCGCACGAGCCTACCGTTGCCCAGGTGTCGACCATGGTGCCGCTGTCAACATAAGCGCCAATATTCACATACGAGGGCATCATAATTACACCCGGAGCCAGGTAAGCTCCTTCGCGGGCTAAGCCGTGGGGAACCACTCTTACCTGTTGAGCTGCATAGTTTTTCTTTAAAGCAATCTTATCATGAAATTCAAAAGGGCCCAGTTCAATGGTTTCCATTTTGCTGATGGGGAAAAACAAAATCACCGCTTTTTTTACCCATTCATTTACTTTCCATTCGCCATTGTCGAGCGGCTCGGCAACACGCAATAAGCCCTTATCGAGTAAATCAATTACTTGTTTTATGGTTTCCTGTACCCGCGATTCTTTTAGCTGGTCCCGGTTTTCCCAGGCATGTTCAATTGTTGTTCTTAATACTTCCATTTTTTATTTTTTTCAACCGATGCAAAAATAGTTAACTTAATCGATTATCCGGTTTACCCGATAAAAAAATCAATCTTCTTTAATATTACCGAATTGATTTAAAAATTGAAACCTCAATAATGAAAATTATTACGGATGATTTTTAATAAACAGTTATGTAGTTTCAAACAAAGCCGAAGGTTTCTTGTTTATAAAATATTCCGGATAAGTAGGGGCAACTTTTTATCGATTTGAGCGTAGCATACATTTGTAATTGGATATTTTTTACTAATTTGGCTTTTGAGCAAAGGTTAATTTAATAATACATGCCATGGAAAAAGATAAGAAAGAAGAAATTAATGCGCATCTGATTTTTAAGATTGGTGAAGAAGATTTTGCAGCGAATGCCAGTAAGGTTCAGCGAATTCTTGAGTTACAACCCATAACTTCGATTCCTAAAGCTCAAAACTATATGAAAGGAGTTATCAATTTAATGGGAAAAGTTCTTCCGGTAATTGATGCACGCCTTAAAATGGGTTTGCCCGAAAAGGAACCCGACAACAACACTTGCATTGTAGTGTTAGAGATTCGAAAGGGAGGAAAAGTTGTTGAAACAGGAATAATTGTTGACGCGGTTCAAAGTGTAATCGACATCCAAAAAGAAGATATTAAAAATCCACCCGCACTGGGTGTTGAGGTGAACAGCGATTTTATCAGCGGTATGGTTGAGCAGGAAAATAAGTTCATCATGCTTCTCGATGTGGACAATGTTTTTTCATCAGAAGAAATAGTAAACCTAAAGGAAGTAGCTGAAGCCGCTGTTGCTGAAGAAAAATAAACCAAGAATAGCTATTTAAACAAAAAAGGTTGAACGCATAGCTCAACCTTTTTTGTTTTTTTAATTTATTTTTTTGATGGTGCAATGTCACGTACTTTTATTTGGATGGATGTTTTCCCCCTGAAATTGTTTTCTTCCAAATTAAAACACACATCGAACGGTTGGCTGTTAATAATGGCATCGAAATGAACCGATTGACGAAAAGCAATCGCAGGATAACTACTTCTACTCTCTTCATCCGACAGGTTTAGTTTCAGGTGTTCGTTTTCTGAACCTACGCATTGTGCATAACCCGTATCGATAACATTTCTGGCTACAAAAATCGGGGTCATGTTACCCGGCCCAAAAGGTTCAAACTGTTCCAGCACTTTAAAAAACTTTTGGTTAATCTGGTTGAGCTGAATCACCTCATCCACCTCAATTTTCTGAATTTCACTTTCCGGAGTTATCATTTCCCGAACTGCTATTTCAAAACGCTGAATAAAAGGTTCTACATTTTCCTCTTTTAAAGTTAATCCGGCAGCATACATGTGTCCGCCAAAATTTTCAAGTAAATCCTGACATTGTTCAATGGCCTGGTATAAATTGAATCCGCTTACCGAGCGGGCCGAACCGGTTACAAAACCGTTTGATCGAGTCAGTATTACCGTAGGTTTATAGTAATAATCAATTATCCGCGAGGCCACAATGCCAATTACTCCTTTGTGCCATTCGGGATTGTACAAAACGGTCGATTTACGCGCTTGCAATTCCTCGTTTGCCTCAATCATGGCCAATGCTTCTTTGGTAATGTTTCCATCGAACCATTTGCGTTCCTTGTTGTCTTCATCAATTTTTCCGGCCATCGCTGCAGCGTGTTCTTTTTCTTTACAAACCAGCAAATCGACCGAATAACGGCCTTGTTCCATTCGCCCGGCGGCATTGATGCGCGGCCCTACTTTAAAAACCAGGTCATTTATCTTTAGGTTACCTGGCTGAACTTCGGCTACATCCAAAATGGCCTTTATTCCAATGCGGGGTTTTGAGTTTAGGCGTTTTAATCCGTAATAAGCCATTATACGGTTCTCGTCAACAATGGGAACAATATCAGAGGCAATACTTACCACAACCAAATCGAGGTAATGCTCAATTTTATAAAAGGGAATGTTGTTTTGCGCGGCCAAAGCCTGGATAAACTTAAAGCCAACACCACAGGCCGATAATTCTTTGAACGGATAATTACAATCGGGGCGTTTGGGATCGAGTACAGCCACCGCTGCCGGAATTTCATCGCCCGGTTCGTGGTGATCGCAAATTATAAAATCGATACCCTTTTCGTTGGCATAATCAACTTTTTGAATGGCTTTTATGCCACAATCCAAAGCTATAATTAAGGTGCAGTCTTTTTCTTTCGCCGTGTCGATTCCTTTAAATGATATGCCGTAACCCTCATGGTAGCGATCGGGAATGTAGTAATGAAGATTTCTTATTTTACTTCTTAAAAAAGAGTACATCATTGAAACCGAAGTAGTTCCATCTACATCGTAATCGCCATAAATCATAACTCCTTCCTGATTATTGATAGCCATTTCAAGGCGGCTTACCGCCAGATGCATATCTTTCATTAAAAAAGGATCGTATAGTTCGTGAAGGCTGGGACGGAAAAATTTCTTTGCTGCATCGAAAGTTGTTATCCCTCTTTGAATAAGCAGGTTGGCAACGGGTTTGCTTACATTAATTGCAGTTGAAAGTTCGTCAATAAGCTCATGGGAAGCCTCAGGCTTGATAATCCATTGTTTTTGCATGATGATATATTTAGTGCTGCCCTAAAGCAGTCGTTCCGATTCGTAATTGTTGCATGATTGAACGCACGAAATTACTAAAACTTGACCTAAGAAAAGAGTATTCAAGCGCAAGTTTTAATCAGTGAACCGGCCGGTCTTAGTCAACTAGCTTCATGCCAAATACTTCTACCAGGTATTTTTTTGCTTTTTCTTTTACCTCTTCAAAATCGACAGCTCTACCCAGTTCTTTTTCCATTGAGGTCACACCTTTATCGGTAAAACCGCATGGGTTGATGTAGGTAAAATAGTTTAGGTTGGTATTTACATTTAAGGCAAAACCATGCATGGTTACAAAGCGGCTGGCCTTTACCCCAATAGCGCAAATTTTTCGTGTTTTCTCCGGGATATCCACATCAAGCCAAACACCGGTTGCCCCTTTGTAATGGTGCCCGATAATTCCATAATCGGCAATGGTTTTAATAATAGCTTCTTCCAGTTTAAAAATATAGTCTTTAAGAGCTACGTTAAAAACTTCTAAATCTAAAATAGGATAACCCACTAATTGTCCGGGGCCATGATAGGTAATGTCGCCACCACGATTGGTTTGGTAGTAAGTGGCGTTTATTTTTTTTAAGAAATCTTTGTGAATCAGAAAATTGTGTTCGTCGCCACTTTTGCCCAGGGTAAAAACGTGCGGATGTTCGCAAAAAAGCAGGTAGCTCGGGTGCGGATTTTTACTTAATTTACCTTGCATTACTTCATCAAAACGCGCTTCCTGATAATTCCAGGCGTTTTTATATTCTATAGTTCCTAAATCCTTAAATCGAACGTCTTTCATAGTTTTTAAATTTTCTGACAATAAAAATCAGGCATTCACATGGCGGTCGGCTTTGTACGAAGAGCGTACAAGGGGACTGCTCTCAACAAATGAAAACCCTTTTTCAAGCCCTGTTTTTTCGTATTGGGCAAAAACATCGGGATGAATGTATTCCATCACCGAATGGTGGCTGCGTGTAGGCTGTAAGTACTGACCAATAGTCATTACTTTGCAATTAACACTGCGCAGGTCGTCCATGGTTTCAAGAATTTCATTGGGTGTTTCGCCCAAGCCCAGCATAATACCACTTTTGGCAACAATTCCTGAATCGGCAATTTGCTTTAATACTTTCAGGCTGGTTGCATATTTTGCTTTGCTCCGTACCTGAGGAGTTAAGCGTTTAACCGTTTCCAGGTTATGTGAAATCACTTCAGGTTTGGCATCAATAATTTGTTGAATCAATTCGGGTTTTCCATTAAAATCAGGAATAAGCACCTCAATGGTTGTGTTTGGGTTAAATGCTTTAATACTTTGAATGGTCTCAACCCATATTGAAGCGCCACCATCATGCAAATCGTCACGATCGACCGAAGTAATTACAGCATGTTTTAGCTTTAAAGCCTGAATACTTTCTGCAACTTTTTGTGGTTCTTCGGTATCAACAGGCAAAGGTTTGCCGGTTTTTACATTGCAGAATTTACAGGCGCGGGTACAAATATCACCTAGAATCATAAAAGTAGCTGTTCCCCTTCCCCAGCAATCCCCAGCGTTGGGGCAATTACCACTTTCGCAGATGGTGTGCAGCTTTTGTGAAATAACCAATCCATTTACATGTTTGTTGGCCTGAGCTTTGGGGATTTTTATTTTGAGCCATTCCGGTTTACGCGGAATGGGTGTATTGTTTTTGTTCATTTTACCTTTGTTTTGAAGGCACAAAAGTAGCAAAAATTAACTTTTAAAAGCTTACATTTAAGGGAATCGCAAAATGTTTATAGGCAGTAATTACAATGCCTTTATTCTGAAACCTTGTTATCGAAAAATGGAGGTGCTTGTACTATGTTTTGAACCGGGATCTTTAATGCATTTACACGTTGTTTGGTCTGGAACTTTAAAAAGCGGAAAAGGTAAATACCGGTATAGGTGGCTAATCCAAAAAAAGTAGCAGTTAAAACAGCCACAGGAATACTGCCAATTAAGAAATACCAGAAATAGGTTTGCAGCAGCTCAAAATTAATTTGACTCAAAGCGGGTAAGCTTACTGATTGGTTGGCCAGCAAAAAGCCCAGTTTTAGACTCAGAAAAGCAATTAAGGGAAATAAAGGCGTTAAATTGATGTAAGTGCCAATAACCACAAGTGGTTTGTTCAGCTTAAAGTATTGTGCCGATGCCAGACCACCTATGATTTGACCTCCCCAAATGGGTATAACCCCAATAAATACACCTAAAGCCATGGCAACAGACTTGCGCAGTGGCGATTCGTTAGGGTTTAAAAATAACCGCATCAGGTTTTTCTTTCTAAACTGAATCCGGAATTTGAGAAGGTTTCTTTTCATAAATTATTATCAATCAACACACGGTAAATTAAACGACTTTTTCTTTTTGGGGTTCTACTTATTTTGCTTAAATGGCAGGGCAAAAAAAATGATATGCATCACTATTTTTGTCTCGTCGAGCAGTAAAATATTTGTATCATACGTAATAGGCTGTGATTTATTGTGGACAATTCAAACCCACGATAATTTTTCCTAACTTTTTTTGACCGGCTTTATCGGGCTGTACAATGCTAACTTTGCTTTAAAATTATATCTTTGCAACAATTTTCAAATAACTAATATAAAGCAGCATAACGCTTAAACCATACGAATTATGAGCATATCGGAATTGAGCGAGCAGGAAATTATCCGTCGCCAATCGTTAGAAGAGTTACGAAGTTTGGGTATAGAGCCTTATCCACAGGCCATGTACCATGTAGATACCACCACTCAGGATATCCGTGAGAAATTTGATCCTGAAAAGAATAACTTTCAGGAAGTAAGTTTGGCCGGCCGTATTATGAGTCGCCGTATTATGGGTAAGGCTTCGTTTGTTGAATTGATGGACGAAAAAGGACGCATTCAGGTTTATTTTAACCGCGATGAAATCTGTCCGGGCGAAGATAAAACGCTTTACAATACTGTTTTTAAGCGCCTGCTCGATATTGGCGATTTTATTGGGATAAAAGGGCATGCTTTCGTAACCCAGGTGGGAGAGAAAAGTGTTTATGTAAAAGAGTTTACTGTTTTAAGTAAATCGTTACGAGTATTGCCGGTTGTTAAAGAAAAAGACGGGAAAACTTACGATGCTTTTACCGATCCCGAACAACGGTATCGTCAGCGTTATGTCGATTTGGTAGTGAATCCACATGTTAAAGATGTGTTTATAAAACGGGCAAAAATCATAAACACCATGCGACAAATGTTTAACGAGATGGGTTATCTTGAGGTGGAAACGCCTATTTTGCAACCCATTCCGGGAGGAGCTGCTGCCCGTCCGTTTATTACGCATCACAATGCCTTGAATATGCCTTTGTATTTACGCATTGCCAACGAATTGTACCTAAAGCGGCTTATTGTTGGTGGTTTCGACGGGGTTTATGAATTTGCCAAGGACTTCCGTAACGAAGGAATGGATCGTACCCATAACCCGGAGTTTACGGTAATGGAAATTTATGTGGCTTATAAAGACTACCATTGGATGATGGAATTTACCGAGGAAATGCTGGAACGCGTTGCTCTGGCACTACACGGAACTACAAAAGTAAAAATTGGCGATAAAGAAGTTGATTTTAAAGCGCCTTACCGTCGGTTAACCATGCTTGATGCCATAAAAGAGCATACGGGCATTGATATTACCGGAATGAACGAGGAAAAATTGCGTCAGGTTTGTAAAGACCTTCATATTGAGATTGATGGATCGTTTGGAAAAGGGAAGATAATTGATGAGATTTTTGGCGAGAAGTGTGAGCATCATATGATTCAGCCTACTTTCATCATTGATTACCCGGTTGAAATGTCGCCTTTGTGTAAAAAGCACCGCGACAACCCGGAACTTACCGAACGTTTTGAATTAATGGTTAACGGTAAGGAACTTTGCAACGCTTATACCGAACTGAACGATCCGATTGATCAGCTGGAACGTTTTCAGGAGCAGTTAAAACTGTCGGAAAAAGGCGATGACGAAGCCATGTTTATCGATCATGATTTTGTACGCGCTTTGGAATACGGAATGCCTCCAACATCGGGAATGGGAATTGGTATCGACCGGCTTACCATGTTTATGACCGGCCAGGGCAGCATTCAAGATGTATTGTTTTTCCCACAAATGCGTCCTGAGAAAAAAGCAAAAACCGATGGACCGGACGATTTTATTAAGATTGGAGTACCGGATGTTTGGGCTGAGCATGTAATTAAAGCGGGTTATACTTCAGTACTAAAAATGAAAGAAGAAAAAGCCACGCAAATTCATCAAAAACTGAACGCTTACCGCAAAAAAAATAAGTTGGAAATAAACGCCTTGCAATTGCCCGATGTGGAGCAATGGTTGGCCTAAAAATAATTCAGAAAGCTCCGCCAGCGGAGCTTTCGTTTCTTATGGATAAAACAGCATCAATAAAATTGATTAATTCCCATTTTTCATTTGCATTCTTTATTGGAGTGTTTTTTTTAGTTTTCATCACAACAGAAACTGTAGCACAAGACAATCCGTTTGAGCTGGATTCCTATCCCTTTGTAAATCAAAGTCTGAATAAGCTGGTTATTCCCGATTCATCGCTGGCTTACCAACAACTGTTTGGCAAATTTACTGAAGTTGGACTTAAAGGTTCCGGTAAAGTGCGCATTGTTCATATTGGTGATTCACATTTACAGGCCGATTTTTTTTCGGGTCATTTTCGCAAGCGTTTACAAACGTTTTTTTTGGGAGCAATGGGTGGTCGTGGATTTATTTTTCCTTACAAAGTGGCCGGGACAAATAATCCCTTAAATTATTTGGTGTCGTCAACCGGAGTTTGGGAAAGTTGCCGGAATGTTGAAAAAGATAGGAATTGTGAGTTAGGACTTTCGGGCATATCAATAAAAACCTTTGATGCCAATGCTTCCATACATATCAGAATTACCGATCAGGCTTTAGCTGGATACGATTTCGATCGGTTGATGGTATTTCATGCCTTTGGTGCTGAAAATTATGCGTTGAACATTAAACCAAACGGGCAGATAAAATCGACTCAGGCTTTCCCCGAAAAGGGATACACTCTTTTTGAATTTAACAGGAATCTGGAAAGTGTTTCGCTTGAATTGCAAAAACAAAACGAGGCTCAACAAGAATTTACCTTATACGGATTGAATTTCGACAGTAACGATCCGGGAATTATTTATCACACGGTGGGAGTTAATGGGGCACAGTACGAATCGTATCTGAAATGTGATTATTTTGTTCCTCATCTGAACGCTTTAAATCCCGATTGGGTAATTGTATCGCTGGGCACCAACGATTGTTACACCAATGTTTTTAATACGTCTGAATTCAGGTTAAAAGTGGATAGTTTGCTCGAATACATCCAACAAGCTGCACCCAATGCGGCTGTATTATTAACAACTCCAGGCGATCACCGGATTAAACGTGGGCCGGTAAATGAGGCAGCGACAGCGGCTTCAGCCATAATTAAAAAGCAAGCAGTACAAAAACAGGTGGCTTTTTGGGATTTTTATTCGTTAATGGGAGGCCCAGGCTCTATGACTGCCTGGCGAGATGCTGGGTTGGCGCATACTGATTACTTGCATTTTACTCAAAAAGGATACGAGTATCAGGCTCAGTTGTTTTTTGTGGCCTTTTTAAAAACCTACGATGAATACATGCTCCGCGAATTGCAGTTAAAACCTTAGTTTACCGGTTCAGGTTTTATTTAATTTCAATTTCAACCCTTCGGTTTAAACGGTTTCCTTCGTCGTTATTTTCGTTCGACACGGGTTTTGAACTTCCAAAGCCCTGCGTTACTATGCGAAAGCGAGACACCCCTTTTGCCAGCAGGTAATTGCGAACAGCAAGCGCCCGTTCTTCAGAAAGCTGTTGATTGTATTCATCTGAACCCACTTTGTCGGTATGACCATAGATGTGTAATTTTAGTTGTGTTTTTTGAAGCAGGAGTGTGGCCAGTTTATCGAGTTCAAAGTGCGATTCGGGTAAAATTATTGCTTTATCGAACTCAAAATACAGGTTTTCAAGCACCATTTTCTGATTGCGCAGCAAAACCCCGTCGAAAGCCATCAGGGGTTCTGGTTCCATGGCCTCGCAGCTAAGGTTAAGTTCAGGCAGGTATTCGTAAACTTCTACAAAGTCGATATAGTAGTAGGCCATTGGACTTGTGTTTTGTGTCTGCAATAGGTTTTCATCAAAGTTTTGATATTTCATTTGCTGGTTCGATAAAAAATTCCCTATAATTAAATAATCCTCGCCACCTTCGGCCTGAAAGGTGCCACAAACTTGAGTCCAGCTGTTTTTGTTGTCGATTATTTCGTCTTGTCTGAACACAATATCGGCTTGTATCGGATAATTGATGGAGTGAACCGAATTGAGCGGGTTATTGGAAAAGAACATACCCAAACCATTGCAGGCAATAATGCAACTTTGTCCGAGCCGTACCTGCATTGAGGCAAAATAGGTTTTTCCGGCTTCAAGAGGCTGGCGTAAACGAACCCTAAGGTATTCGCGATAAGCAATTTGGTTGGGATCTATCTGTTGCATGCAACCAATAATACCCATATAGCCTTTACCATCGAAGGCTTCAGCCGAACCTATCCAGTTTTGGGGCACGCCACATTTTTTTGAACAGGCATGAAAATAATCGGGAGTTCCACTATTGGGCGATTCCCAATTAAAAACATCGCTGTAGCGTTGAATGGAAACGTAATCGGCCGGGCATCGCTGGTAGAGTTCAAAACTGCCGTTTGGAACCAGATTTTGAGCCAGACTTATTTGGAACAGAAAAAAAACAAGTATAAAAAACCTGAAACGATTCATGCCAGCAACATTTTATTATTCTTCAACTTCGTTTTTCCACGAATCGTCGAAAAGGAAATTGTTGTAGGGATAGCGTTTGGCGTGAATCTCACGAACTTTATCGTAAATAAGGTTTCTAAACTCATCGATGTTGTTTTTTTCTTTGGCTGAAATAAAAATGCAGGGCAGATTATTTTTTGCCATCCACGATTTTTTCAGTTCTTCGAGCGAAAAATTATCGATGGTTTTAGGAGTTAAATCGTCTTCATCTTTTTTTATAAATTGATAAGCATCAATTTTATTAAAAATAATGAAGGTGGGTTTTTCGGTTTTGTCAATTTCATGCAGGGTTTGTTTTACCACTTCAATCTGCTCCTCGAAGTTGGGATGCGAAATATCAACCACATGCAATAAAACATCAGCTTCCCGAACTTCGTCGAGTGTTGACTTAAATGATTCAACCAGGTCGTGGGGCAGTTTGCGGATGAATCCAACCGTGTCGGAAAGCAAAAATGGCAGATTACCAATGACCACTTTTCGAACGGTGGTGTCGAGCGTGGCAAAAAGCTTATTTTCGGCAAATACCTCCGATTTACTCAGTAGGTTCATCAGGGTTGATTTGCCAACGTTGGTGTAGCCAACCAAAGCTACACGTACCATTTCGCCCCGGTTTTTACGCTGGGTTGACATTTGCCTGTCGATTTTTTCAAGTTGTTCTTTTAAGCGTGAGATTTTATCACGGATAATCCGACGGTCGGTTTCAATTTCGGTTTCACCGGGTCCACGCAAGCCAATTCCACCACGTTGCCTTTCCAGGTGGGTCCACATACGCGTTAGCCGGGGTAGCAAATACTGGTACTGGGCCAGTTCAACCTGAACCTTAGCGTGAGCTGTTTGTGCTCGTTGAGCAAATATGTCAAGTATTAAATTGGTACGATCCAACACCCGCGAATTAAATGCCCTTTCGATATTTCGCAATTGTGAGGGAGTTAATTCATCGTCGAAAATAATCAGTTTAATTTCGTGTTCTTCAACGTAAGTAGCAATCTCATTTATTTTACCCGTTCCTACAAATGTTTTGGGATGGGGTTTATCGAGTTTTTGAGTAAATCGTTTTACAGGAATGGCACCGGCAGTTTCGGTTAAAAATGCCAGTTCGTCCAGGTATTCTTCAACCTGTTGTTCGTCCTGATCCTGATTAATCACTCCAATCAAAACGGCTTGTTCAACTTCTTTCTCAGTACTGTAATAGGGTTGACCCATGTATTTATTGTCTTTTTATTTATAATTCAATAACGACACAAAAATAACTTAATTTGTTCAATATTATTAGACAACAGCATCCATCACCAAATTAATTCTGCAATTTTTCACTTGCCGATATTTACTGTAGGAGGTGCATATTTGAAACACTGTTTAGGAGTAGCGCTGAATCAGACTCATGGCAACGTGGATTTTCTCTTCCATGCTAGCCAGTCCGTCTATCCAGTGAATTTTGAAACCGCTGCGTTCCATTCGGCGGAACCAAGTCATTTGGCGCTTTGCAAACTGGTGGATGGCAATGTTTAATCGCTCGACCATGGTGTTGTAACTATATTCCTGTTGAAGGTATTGTGTAATAAATTTGTATTCGAGCCCGTAATAAGCAAGCACTTCAGGCGAAACCCCCTGTTTAATGAGCAGTTCTACTTCGTCAATCATCCCATCACGCAAACGCTGTTTTAAGCGTTCGGTAATACGTCGTTTAATTTCTTGCCGGTGAAATTTTATGCCCAAAAGTAAAGCGTTAAATTCAGGAAAGGAAAAGTCTGTTTCAGGGTGTTCCCGATAATAATTTTCGATTTCGATAGCCCGGATGGCTCTTTTTTTAGTGTCAATGTCGCTGGTGTTGTGAAGCTTTTTCATAGCAGCCAGCTTTGCGGTTAATTCATCGAGGGTGTAGGTTTCCAGACTTTTGCGCAGTTCTTCGTTTTCAGGCACATTGGCTAAGCGGTAACCTTTTAGCACAGCTTCAATATACATGCCTGAGCCGCCGCACATAATTGGAAAACTGTTTTCAGCAATAATTTGTTGGTAGGCTTTTAAAAAGTCGTTTTGAAATTCATAAACATTGTATTTGGTTCCTGCATTTACAATATCAATTAAATGATAAGAAATTTGTTGTCCGTTGAGGGTGTATTCCGACAAGTCTTTACCGGTTCCCAGATCCATTCCTCGGTATACCTGACGAGAATCGGCGCTGATAATCTGGGCATTGAGCAGGTGTGCCAAATGAACGGCGAAACTTGTTTTTCCGGTGGCTGTAGGTCCAAGAACAGTTATTAAATCGATGGTCTTTTTTGTGATACCCTCCATGTATTTTTTATAATTGCTTGTAAAAATACACTATTTTTGCTTCAAATTAAATGGGTATGTTGCTTAAACTGATTATAAACCGTGTACGGGGTGTATTAATGGAACCCAAACGGGAATTTGTAAGTATTTTAAATGAAAACAAGAGCAGGGGTGCTATTTTATCACAATATGTAATTCCTTTTTTAACCCTGTTTTTAGTGGCCACCTTTTTTGGAAGTGTAATTTTTGGCCCAAGTACTTTTCGTCAGGGTTCCGGGGTGGTGTTGCGCAGTATATTTCATCTTATTCTGGTTGTTTTGGTAACCTTGTATGGTTCCGCCTTTATTTTAAATAAGCTATTTTCTATTTTTCAAATTCCACGAAACGGAACCAAAGCCTTTGCCCTTATGGCTTATGCCTTTACGCCGGTTTATATCGCTATGATATTATCAGGATTGTTGCCCAGACTTGAAGCCCTTCTGAATCTTATTGGGCTATACAGTATTATTCTTTTTTGGATTGGCAGTGAACGCCTGATTGAGATGCCTGTTGAACGCCGTCAGTGGTTTGTTCCCATTGGCCTGATAATTATTATTCTCCTTTATTTGGCGGCCAAACTAATATTAGGAGCTATATTTGCCCTTTGATTTAAACAAGGAACAAAATGACGCGAACCAATACCATACGATTGAAGAATAAAAAAGCAGGTTTTGAATATGAAATTCTTGAAAAATATACGGCTGGTATTCAATTGCTGGGAACTGAAATTAAATCGATACGAAACGGTAAAGCTAGTTTGACTGAAACTTACTGTTCTTTTGTGAATAACGAACTGTATATTAAAAACCTATACATTGCCGAATACGAAATGGGAGGTTATGTTAATCATGAACCCCGCCGCGATCGTAAGTTGCTTTTAAACCGACAGGAATTAAATAAGTTGCATAAAAAGATTAAAGAGCGTGGTTTTAGTATTATCCCATTTACATTGTTTACAAATGCTGCGGGACTGGTAAAAATTGACATTGCACTCACCCGGGGTAAAAAGCAATACGATAAACGGGAAGGCATAAAAGCCAAAGACAACAAGCGTGAGATGGATCGGATGAATAAAATTCGTTAGAAATCCTCTTCAGTTGTTTATTCTAGCTTTTAAGCGACAATAGAATTGCTTTCTGTTTTATTGATTAAAGAAGAATTCCTGTAATTCGTAGATGTCACCGGGAGTAAGGGTAGAATTCATCTCAAAAATGGCATCAATAGCCTCCTGTAGTTCTTCGTGCGAAATGTAATTGTCGCCATTAACATCTACCTGCTTAAATTTTTCAGGAATTCCTTTAACCTCATTATCGCTTTGTTTGGAATCGGTAGTGCGCTTATAAAGTTTTACTTCGCTTCGTTTAACCGCATCTGGATCATAAAGCATAACAATGAGGTGATTTTCCATTATTTTTACCCCATTGGCTCCAACAGCAAATGAACCTGACTGCGTGTCATTTTGCTTATCCATATAATCCGGAACACCGTCGTTGTCAATATCGAGCGGACATCCTTTAAAGTTTACCTTAACATTTGGCGGTGTATTTGGGCATTCGTCGTTAAAGTCGTCAACACCGTCACCATCGGAATCTTCATTGTCGGTAATGGTAAATTTCAGGTTTTTAAAGTTCTCAACCGATACAATCTCGTCGGCTGGCGAGAACATATCGAACGAAAGTGAAATGTAAGTGTTCAAAACAATGTCGTTTTTCCATGTGCCACCGCCTTTGTAATTATCAATATAATCGGACATGGCCAGATGTACAGCGGTACCAATGCGGCATTTTACCCGGTCGGAAATTGTTACGTGGACCCCGATGTCAACCGGAATGGCAAAACTGGTTTTGGGATAATAGCCGTAATTGTATAAATCTAAATCGCGCAGGTCGGTTTCGTATTTATAATCGCGGCTAATGATATTTCCTACACCCAGGCCTTGTTCCACATCGCGAATGGTTCCATCGCTCCAGTAATAGTAGGGATTTCCGTTGTTGTCGAGGTAATCACCTTTGGGGGTAAATTGCAGAATCTCGGCACCTATGGCAATAAAGGGGTGAATGGGACGCTGTCTTTTAAGCAGGTGATTAAAGTTATAAACCAAGGAAACACCGCCTAAGAAAAGGCTGGTTTTAAAATTCTGAACATTGTTAACACTCCCGTTATATTCGTTTCCTGAAACCTCGCCAAAGGAACCATGGAATTCAAAGTCGAAGTTTTTGTTAAGGTTTCTTGATATGGATACCCTGTATGAAGTTAAGCCATAAAGCGGGCTGCGCAGGTAGTTGTTCACGTCGCCAAAAAAAGAGAAGGTCCCCATTCCTGCACCCAAAATAGGCTTAAAGGCCAAGCCTTCAGTCGATTCTTCTTCTTGCAAAAGCAAGGTTTCGTAATCGTAATCTAGTTGTTGTGCCAAAACAGTGGAGGCGAAGCAAAGAAAAATCGGTATCAGGTAATTCGCAATTCTCATTAAGTTAAATTACATATGTTGCGAATTTAATAAAAAGCTTCAGATTATTTATACCATTTTTGATTAGCTATCATCAAAGCTTCTTGTACCGTAATTCTCAGACCACTATTGTATGCTGCAACAAAAGCATCGTGAATAGGTGTGTTGTTCCAGATGTACATGCGGTAATCCCGGGCATCGCGGTAAATCAAAAAGTTACCTACCGTGTATTTATGCCAGCCATCGTGAATTTCGACCTGAACATCGTCAATAATATTTAATTTTTTGAAGTATTGTTTGCCCACCAAATTGTGTCCGGCAGCAATTTGTACGCGATAGGTTACTCCGTTATCGGGTAAGGGAATATTGGTTACACCGGCCAGATTATCCATGTAATTCTGGTTGTTATCCATCTGCTTGCTTTCGCTTATTTCAGGTTCGGTTTGCACGGGTTCTGAATAAGCCAAATCGGGTTGTGTTACCACAGGCTCAGTTTGTACCGGATTGGGAGTGTAGGTTTCTTCAACCGGTGTTTGTGTTTGTGTTTCTTCAACCGGATTCTGGGTAACTTCGGGACTTGTGGTTTGAGCCACCAGTTCTTCAGTATCAAATACGGTTAAGTCAACTGCACGTTCAGCAATATTTATGGTTTTTGTCCGTTCATTTTCAGCATATGAGAAAGTTCCGGAGATTAAAAATGCTTGATCGGGAATTTCGCCTTCAGGAATAAGTTTGTACGAAACCACAAACTGCGATTCGGGTGGCATATTCATCCACAGGAATTTAATAATAGAATTTTTATAAGTGAAAATGGAATTTTTACTTTTTATGCTTTCGGCACGATAGCCTCTGGGTATTTCTTCCTGAACTTTGCCAAAATCGCGTAAATCGCCTTTGTTTATGAGCAGGTTTACTATTATTTCGTTATTCTCATTCAAAAAAGGTTTTTGCCGCACACAGTCGATGTTTTTTAAACTCACATTTTGGTATGAATAGGTAGTTTGTGCGGTTTCGGCTGTTCCGGCAAGGGTTTCATCACCAATAATTGTAATTGTTTTTGCCGGAACAGTGGCAGTTTGAACGCCATTGTTTTCGATGTATGAGAATTTTCCTTCGAGTGAAAACTCACCTGAAACGGTGGGTGCAACCTGTATGGCATAACTTATGGTAAACTCCCTGTCGAAGGGAACACGCATCCATTGTATTTTAATTTTTTGATCTTCGAACCGAAATTCGCCATTTGCCGTTTGCCGGGCTACTGCTGTAAACCCAACGGGCAAATCCTGCTGAAAACGGGCAAAACCTTCGATATCGCCTTTATTTATGTTTACTTCAACCAAAAACTCATCGCCTGCATTTGCATTGGCTGGCAGGTTGATATCGAGCGATACCGGACTGTTTAAAAAGCCAAGCAGGGATAAAAAACCGGCGATTATTGGTATTAATACGATTCGTAACATAGGAAATTATTAAAAATTTGCCTGAATAATTGAATGCTAAAATACTTAAAAACCCTTTACAATCAAATTTTGCAATGGTTTCAGCCTATTAAAGTTGATAAAATGTTAATAATTTTCGGTTGTGCACCCAATTATTTTCTGTTGAACACATATTTTTTATGTTTAGTACTTAAAACTACTTCCTCCTAAAAATTCACGTAAGATTGATGTGGGAGGAATTTCTTCGTCGGCAATAGGAACCACATAACTAAAGAATTTAAGCAAGCGTGTGGCCTCGCGATAGGCTTTGTTGTTTGAAGGAACTTCGTGTAAAATGGGTTCAGCATAGCGTTTTAGCACGCCGGTTTCATAGTGTACAGCAGTATTAAACATAACATCGGCATTTTCCTGATAAGGGAAAATGTTTTTTTCTTCGCCATTACGTACACTGGCCCACCGGTTAATTGTTTCAACCGCGCTGTAGTTTCGGTATTTGTAATCGCGAATAATCCGACGTACCAAACGGGTGTCGGTGGTGGGAATACGGTTGTGATTGTCGAGCGAAACGGTAGTCAGGGCTGAAACATAAATTTTAAATTTGGTGGCATCGTCAATTTCTGAAGTTAAACGCGGATTCAAAGCATGTATTCCTTCGGCAATAATAATGGTTTTATCGTCGATGGTTAGCAAATCATTTTCGTAGAAACGCTGTCCGGTATGGAACGAGAACTTTGGCAAATCAACGGTTTCACCGGAAAAAAGTCGTTTAAGGTTGTCGTTTAACAAATGCAAATCGAGCGCTTCAATGGCTTCAAAGTCGTATTCACCATTTTCGTCGCGTGGTGTTAATTCGCGGTTTACAAAATAATTATCGAGCGACAAGGTTACCGGTGTAAGTCCGGCTACCTTTAATTGTACAGCCAGTCGGTTGGCAAAAGTTGTTTTCCCGCTCGACGAGGGGCCGGAGATTAGAATTAGTTTCGGATGTTCGGGGCGGTGTGCAATCATATCGGCAATATTGGCTACTTTTTTTTCATGCAGTGCTTCTGAAATCTTAATCAATTCACTAACCTGATTATTTTTAACAGCCTGATTGATGTTTCCAATGTAGGCAACTTTTAGTATCTCGCCCCAATCCTGGTATTCCTGAAATACTTCGAATAATTTATCCTGAATAATAATATCTTCACATTCGTTGGGGTTCTCCGATTTTGGTACAATTAAAAGCATTCCGTCGTAATATTTAACCAGGTCGAAGACCTTAAGATAACCGGTAGAAGGGACCAAAAATCCATAAAAGTAATCGATGGAATTATCGAGCCGGTAAACCGACGAATAGAGTTGTGGCCTGGATTTAAACAACAGGGCTTTTTCAACCAAACCATGTTCTTCAAAAAGTTTTATGGCTTCGGTCGATAAAATTTCGTCGCGCGAGAATGGCATATCTGCTTCAATAATCTCACGCATGCGGTTCCCGATGGCAAATACGGTATCAATGTCGATGGAGTTTTTATCGCCATCAAATTCACAATAGTACCCCTTTGATATGGAATGTTCAATTTTTATCCGTTTGCCGGGAACCACTTCGCTAACCGCTTTCTGCAGCACAAACGACAGGGAACGCACGTACATTCGCATACCGTCGGGATGTGAAATGTCGATGAATTCAACCGTTTTTGGTTTGTAAATATTGTAAGAGAGTTCCTTGAGTTTATTGTTTACAAAAGCTCCTAAAACCGGATGTTTTAACTGAATGTTTGATTTTTTGGCAATTTCGGCCAAAGTAGTACCCAAAGGATACTTTTTTGTTTGTTTATTATTTACACAAATTATCTCTATCATGACACTAAAGATTGAAATTTTGGCTCCGATTAAAGATAATTTATTTATTGAAACTGCTCAACAAAAACTTATATTTCGTCTTTTAAAAATTGCGCAGTGTAACCCTTACCCGATTTAACCAGAGCTTCAGGTGTTCCTTCAAAAATAATTTTTCCTCCGGCTTCGCCTCCTTCGGGCCCAATGTCAATAAGGTGGTCAGCTACTTTAATCACATCGAGATTGTGTTCAATTACAATAACCGTATTGCCTTTATTTACCAGTTTGTTGAGAACTTTAAGCAACACCCTGATGTCTTCGAAGTGCAATCCAGTTGTGGGTTCGTCGAGAATATACAGGGTTCGGCCGGTGTCTTTTTTCGACAGCTCGGCTGCCAGTTTTACGCGTTGCGACTCTCCACCGCTTAGCGTTGTTGAAGCCTGACCCAATGTTATGTAACCTAATCCAACCGATTGAAGCGCATTTAGTTTTTGCAGTATTTTGGGAACATTTTCAAAGAATTCTACCCCGCGGTTTATGGTCATATCGAGCACATCGGATATCGATTTTCCTTTGTAACGAACTTCAAGTGTTTCGCGATTGTAACGGCGTCCCTGACACTCGTTGCAATGCACGTAAACATCGGGTAAAAAATTCATTTCGATAGTTTGAAGTCCAGCACCTTTGCAGGTTTCACAACGTCCACCCTTAACGTTAAACGAAAAGCGCCCGGGTTTATAACCGCGAATCTGGGCTTCGGGCAAACGGGCAAAAATATCGCGTATATCAGAAAAAACGCCGGTATAAGTGGCCGGGTTGCTACGTGGAGTGCGTCCGAGTGGTGATTGGTTTACTTCAATTACTTTGTCGATATGTTCAATTCCCTGAATCGATTTGTAGGGAAGGGGTTGTTTTAATGCGTTGTAAAAATGTTTGTTCAAAATGGGATGCAGGGTTTCGTTTATCAAACTCGATTTACCACTCCCTGAAACACCGGTAACACAAATAAATTTTCCTAAAGGAATGCTTACCGATACATTTTTCAGGTTATGCCCACTGGCTCCTTTAATTGTAATACTTTTTCCGTTTCCTTCGCGTCGTTTTTCAGGAAGTGCAATTTTTTTATGTCCATTCAGGTATTCGGCAGTAAGGGAACAGGAAGCCTGAATATCGGCTGGTGTTCCCTGAGAAACAATTTTACCTCCGTTTCGTCCGGCCATAGGGCCAATATCGACCACATGGTCGGCCGATAGAATCATGTCTTTATCGTGCTCCACAACAATTACCGAATTGCCGGAATCGCGCAATTCCTTCAATGAGTTTATCAAACGGTGGTTATCGCGTTGATGCAAGCCAATGCTGGGTTCATCGAGGATGTACAAAACATTAACCAGTTGTGAACCAATTTGCGTAGCCAGCCTTATACGCTGACTCTCGCCACCCGATAAGGATTTAGACGAACGGTTTAACGACAGGTAGTTTAAGCCAACCTGCAACAAGAAAATCAATCGGGAACGGATCTCTTTTAGAATTTCTGAAGCAATTTGTTGTTGTTTTGCACTCATGCGTTTTTCAATCCCTTCGAGCCAAAGGGCAAGCTCCCCGATATCCATTTGTGAAAGCTCAGCAATGTTTTTACCGGCAATTTTAAAAAACAGGGTTTCTTTCCTTAGCCGGGTTCCCTGGCATTCGGGGCATGTTGATTCGCTGATGTAGTTTTGAAAACGCCCGTTTTTCGATTCGCTTATAGCTTCGTCACCGTGTTCAGCCTGCAGGTAACTTAATACCCCCGGAAAGCTTAAAAAATAATTCGATGCATTTCCTAAAGGCGTATTTTGTAGTTTAAACGGTTCGTCGGAACCATTTAAAATAGCATCGAGTGCTTCTTCAGGAATATCTTTTATGGGCGTATCTAGTTTAAATTTGAATTTATCGGCAATGGCTTCAATTTGCCAGAAAATTAAATTGCTTTTGTATTTTCCCAGCGGCGCAATGCCTCCTTTTTTTATGCTGAGTTTGGGATCGGGAATAACTTTATCTAAATCAATTTGGTTTATGATGCCCAGTCCTTTGCATTTGGTACAGGCTCCAACCGGTGAATTAAACGAAAAGGTGTGAGGTGCCGGTTCGTTATACGAAATGCCTGTAGTTGGGCACATCAATTGGCGACTGAAATAATGCAATTCGTCTGATGCTGCATCTAAAACGAATGTAACTCCTTCGCCTTGTTTCATGGCTGTTTGAAGCGATTCGCGAATACGTTTTATATCTTTCTCGTCTATCAGTAACCTGTCGACAACCACTTCAATGTTATGTGTTTTGTAGCGGTCGAGTCGCATTCCGGGTTTTAGATCCTGCACTTTTCCATTGATTCGGGCATAGATGAACCCTTTTTTTATTAGCTGTTCAAAAAGCTCTTTGTAATGACCTTTACGTCCCTGAACGATGGGGGCCAGAATATATATTTTTTTGCCATTCAGCTTATTAATCAACAATTGTGTGATTTGCTCGTCGGTGTATTTCACCATTTTTTCGCCGGTGTTGTAGGAATAAGCATCGGCTGCCCGGGCAAACAGCAAACGCAAAAAATCATAAATTTCGGTAATGGTTCCCACCGTTGAACGTGGGTTTTTATTTGTGGTTTTTTGCTCAATCGAAATTACCGGACTTAATCCAGTAATTTTATCCACATCGGGGCGCTCCATGTTGCCCAAAAACTGACGGGCGTAGGCCGAAAAAGTTTCCATGTAGCGGCGTTGCCCTTCGGCATAAATGGTATCAAAAGCCAACGACGATTTTCCGCTTCCGCTTAAACCGGTAATAACCGTGAGTTTATTTCGGGGGATGGTAACATCGATGTTTTTTAAGTTGTGTACTTTGGCTCCGTAAACTTTTATTTCTTCATCGTTTTCGATGTGACTTTCCATTTCAGGCATTTTTTTAAATATGGGCAAAGATATTGAGAGTTTTTAATAATTTGACTTGCCTCAATAAATATTAAATTACCACTCAGGACTGGGATACAAATTTAGCAAGGCTTTTGTTTTAGCCTGTTTTATTTTTGATTTGGCACGGTTTAATTTTTGTAAAATACAGTGTCGGGAACCACGGTTCGTATAGTGGTATCTGCAATTTTTATCTGATATTTTTTCCCTGTTTTGTTGGTTAGTTTATCGTCGCGCAGCCAAGGATTAAGTTCTTTCAATACTTTGTAATTAATTCCCATCTGGTGAGCAAAGTCTGCCAGATTGCTAATCGTAGTATCAACATCGACCAGTGTATGCGGTATGGTTTGGTATTTTTGTTGGCCATTAATGTAAAAACCATAGTTGTCGGGTTTTTCCATAATTAATTTAAGCGCTATCAGCCGATAAACATAACGCCCGGTTTCTTCGCCCAGAACCAAATCGAAATAATTGCCCGATTTTTGCCGTTCGATTTGCCGGCTGATATTTCGTCGTCCCATGTTATACGATGCTGCTGCCATGGTCCAGGTTCCGTATTTTTGGTACGATTCTTTTAAAAACTGAGCAGCAGCCTGAGTGGCTTTTTCAACATGATAGCGTTCGTCAACCTCGTTGTTTACTTCTAATTCATAATCACGGGCGGTGCCCTCAAGGAACTGCCAGAACCCTTCGGCACGTGCCGGTGAAACCACATTGGCCAAACCACTTTCGGCAACAGCCAGGTATTTTAAATCGTCGGGAACACCCGCATCTTTAAGAATGGGCTCAATAAGCGGGAAATAACGGTGCGCTTTTTTAATTAATAACAGGGTTTGCGATTGCCAATAGGTATTTACAAGTATTTCGCGATCGAGACTTTCAAAAACATCGAAATTGCCAATGGGAACTTCTTCACCGGCAAAAGTAATATTGTCAGGTATCGGTACAGGAGTAATGGCATAATGCGGATTAAACGATGATGAATTTTGTTGGTCGGCCTGTTCATCTGTTGACGATGCGGTTAAAATTATTATGAATGCCACAATAAAAAATGAAAAGCTTATGATTACAGCTAATTGTTTTAACATAGTAATGAGATAAGATTGTTTGACTTGTATACCCTTTAAGAAAGAAAAGGTTTACTTTTTTGGCTTTGAAATTTTGGTAATCACGTAAAGAACTATTCCTACCAATATGGCTATTATTCCAACCAACCAATGGTTTAAGATCGTTTGATTTGGATTGAGAATCATGAAAACAGCCAGGCTGGTAAAAATAGCATTTAAAGTAAGCAAAACCAGTGCTACGCCCCGGTCAGAAAGTCCAAGGTACGATAAATGGTGGGTGGTATGATCGCGGCCACCAATAAATGGCGATTGTCCCCGCAGCAATCGGTTGATAGTTACCGAACTGGTGTCGGAGATGGGAACTACAAATGCTAAAAATGCAAACAGAAAGGGAAACCAATTTGAAAAATCCTGCACCGAGGGAGCATTCCAAAAAACCTTAATACTGATGATGGCCATAAATGCGCCCAGAAACTGCGAGCCATTGTCGCCCATATACATTTTTGCCGGATTCCAGTTGTAGTATAGAAAACTAAGTAATGAGGCAAAAACTGCCAGAGCAATAATAAAGAAAACACCAGCCCGGGAACCAGTAAATGCAAGTACAAGCAATGAACCTGCTAAAATGGTTGAAGTTACCGAAGTGGTTACTGCATCCATATTATCGAGCATGTTCAGCGAATTCATTATACCCACTACCCAAAACAAGGTTAAGCCATAATTGAGCCAGTTATTTTCGAAAACCTGAATGTACAGGCCCGAATAAATAAGTATCAAAGCACTTAATACCTGAAAAACAAACTTAAATCCGGGAGGCGTATTCAGCATATCGTCGGCAAGGCCCATTAAAAAACCAATGGTTACTACCAGAATAGTTGCAAGTATTTCAGGATGCAATAAATTTTGTGCATCAAAAAAAATGAAATAAGTGAGTATGCCCATTAAAAAAGAAAAATAAAAGGTAAGTCCTCCTAAAATTGGTTTGGTCTGACTGCTCCATCGTTCGGCTGAAGTGTTGGCTTTTTTTATTTTATAGCGTTCGGCCCGAATAACAAAAAAACGATGCATGAGTAAACTGATGACAAGCGCAACAATAAAATAGGGTATCAAAGCAAATGTATAGGTCATTTCTTGAGTTTTTGCAATTTTTCGGTAAGTTTTCGGCCAATAGTTGTTTCTTCATCCTCAGCATAATATCCGTAGCCATAACCGTATCCGTAACCATAGCCATAATTACCGTAGCGCCTTTGGTTCACATCAACTCCATTCAGTATTACCGAAAGGTTATCCATGTTTTTAACATGAATCAGGTTGTTGATGTTGTCGATAAAATGCCTTTTCGAAACATTGGCTTTCATCACATAAATGGGATAATTGGCCCGCTGAAGGTTTGCCAGTGCGTCGGTTACAATACCAACCGGCGGGGTGTCAATTATAATAATATCGTAACGTTCTTCAAGTTCAATCAAAAGATTCTCCATTTGTTTTCCGGCGGCCAATTCAGCTGGATTGGGAGGCACAGGTCCGGCAGTGATGTAATCGAAATTGGGTAAATCCGATTTTTCAATACACTCATCCAATTTGTGTTTGCCGATAAGTAAGGTGCTTATACCTTTGTTGTTGCTGGTGTTGAATCCCAGATGAATGCGTGGTTTACGCAGGTCGAGGTCGAGAATTACCACTTTTTTACCGGAGATGGCCAGAATTCCGGCCAGATTTATGGCGACAAAAGTTTTTCCTTCACCTGAGATGGTACTCGAAACGGTAATAATTTTTGTTTCGGCTCCATGTGAAATAAACTGAAGATTTGAGCGTATGGTGCGGAAAGCTTCTGAAAACAAGGAGTTTGGATGACGATTTACCAAAAGTTGTGATACCGGGATGTCTTTTTTGTACACGGGCACGGTACCTAGTATGGGAGCATTGGTATAGCTCTGAATGGTGTTAATTGAAGTAACCTCGTCGTAGAGCAGGTAGCGGACCAAAATAAAACCGCCACCTAAAAATAGCCCCAATAAAAGAAAAACAGGATAGGTTTTTTTGCTCAACGGAGAAATGGGATGTGCTGGTACATTGGCTTTTTCGAGAATGGTATTTTGCGAAACGTAACCGGCTTGCGAAATCAGGTATTCGGCTTTCTTCTCAATCAGTTTGTGATAAAATCCTTCGTTGATGGTGTAAAGTCTGTCAAGTTTTGAGTATTCCAGTTCATCGAAATTCCGGTCGCTGAACAAGCGTTCTTCGTATTCGGCAATTTTTGTTTTGTAATCGTTCTTTCTACTTTCCAAGCGTTGAACGGTGGAATTTATAAAGTCGATGAGCAGGTTTTTTTGGTTGTCAATTTGTTTCTCGAGTTGTTTAATTTTCAGGTTGTTTGGAGTAACGTCGTTGAGCAGTTGTTCTTTCTCGGAAATAAGCAGCTGCAGGTTATTTAAAACGCTTACAAGAATAGCTTCCGATTTGGTCCCCGAAAGCAGTGCTATTAGCTCGTAAATATTCAACGCGTTATCGGTTTCAACCTGGGTACTTATTCGCTGAAGCGTTACCAGTTCAAATTCAATATTGATTAGCTCGTCTTCGAATTCTGAAATTTTTGCTGTAAAAATCGGGAAGGGTGAACCATTAATGGGATATTTATCGAGATTGATTTTATTTTCTTTTTTAAATTCGTGAAGTTTTTTTTCGGTTTCATCCAGATTTTGATACACGAGTTTTAAGCGTTCTTCAATAAAGGCCAAAATGCTTTCGGCACTTTCTTTTTTACTTTCAACATCGTATTTCAAATATTCTTCGGCAATGGTATTTACAATGTCTGCTGCTTTTTCAGGATTAAAGCCGGAATAAGCAACCTGAATGGTTTGGGCCGAACGATTTTGCAAAGAAACCTGCAAGGTTTGTAGATGTTGATCGACCAGTGTTTGCGGATTATTGATGATAAAGTAATAGCGGTTGCTTTTGTAGTTTTCCTGTTGCGACTTTATGTCGTCAAAATTTAAAATGCTAATCTTTAGTTCTCCACCCTGAACCGTAGTCCATTGGTTTAATACAATTCTTTGGTCGTATCCTTCTTTTTTTACATACGTTGTTATTATTCCGTTTTGTTCGTCAGTAAAATCGATATAAACAGGGGTATTAAAAATAGCCGGATTTAATGCCCTCCATTCCACTTTAAAGGGAGAGCGTTTGTAAAGTTCGGTCGATAAAAAAGTTCCTTCGCTAAAATAAGATACCTGCAAAGGCAGGTTTGAAAAGGCCCGCTTTAAAAATTCTTTCGATCGCAACAATTCAATTACTTTAGAGATGTCGTCGTTTTGATAAACATCTTCAATATTTAGCAAACGGGTTGTTCTGTCGTTTTCGTTTATCTGAAGAATAGTTTGGGTACTATACAAAGGTTGGGTATAACGCAGATATAAAAATGCAGCAAAAAACGACAGCAAAATTAAAACAATGGAAACCCATAAACTCTTTTTCAGAATTTGCATGAAAATGGCAAAGTCGAATTTGTCGTTTATTAATGGGATTTTTCCTTGATACATAATAAGGGTTTAAAGTGCCTGTATGGTAAAAATTACTAATAATACAGTATTGAATAAAGTTATAATGGGTGTAAGTTCCTGCAGGGTTCGCGATGCATAGCGGGCCCTTTTCTCTACATAAATAATATCGTTGGCCTGAAGCACCATGTTTGCTTTTTGCATTTGTTCAATGCTACTAATGTCAAAAAGATAAACCTGCGGGTTTTGTAATTCGCCACGAATAAGTTTTACTCGATAAGCTTTACTAAAATCGTCAATTCCACCGGCTTCAGCCAGGGCTTCAATAAGCGTGAATTTTTCGTTGGTAATGGTTAAAACAGTACCGTTGTTACTCCCTGAATTAAAAACAATTACTCGGCGATTGGTAACATTAACCAACACAAACGGGTTTTGATAGTATTGACTGTATTTTTCTTCGAACATGGTTTCGGCTTCCTTAATGGTTAATCCGGCAATTTGAATCCGACCCAGCGTAGGAACTTTAACCACGCCATCATATTCAACCAAATAAGGGCTTATGTTCCGGTTGGCATTAAGTGCAGCAGTATTGCTTTCCATATCAATAAGCTGAATTCCATTATTGGTATAGATGCGCACATCGAGTTTATCGAAAGGTTTGATTACGTATTCATCTTTTTCTTTTTCAAACCCGGCAAACTCAAAGCCATCCTGTGTTTCGAACATTACACTAGGGTTCATCACCTTGCATCCCGAAAGGATAAGCAAGCTTAGTAAAGTTATTAACAGATATTTTGTACTACTGCTTTTTGTCATGGTTTTTTTTATTGCTCCAAAAATATAAATTTTTTGCATACCAAACCGGTAAAAACCTTTTATTTATGGCCGTTCAACAGTTTGTAATACAGTTGTTCCATATCAGATACCAAACGGGTATAATGGAATTTATTTTTTACATGTTCCCAGCCGTTTTTTGCCAGATTCTCGCGCAGGGACTGCTTATTAACCAGCATTAAAAGTTTCCGGGCAAAATCGTCAACATCATTATTCTTTGACAGGATAGCCGTGCCATTGGGAATAACAATGTTTTCGATTCCGCCAACATTGGTTGTTATAATGGCTTTATTGGCAGCCTGTGCTTCAATTAAACTTACGGGAGTTCCTTCGTTCAGCGAAGTCATGGCCACAATATCCAATCCCGGATAAGCCGATTCAATATCTTTTATCCAACTGGTAAAGGTTACGCTTGCTTTGCGCATGGCTCCGTGATTGGTCTGAAAATAATCAATTCCCAATGAATTACAGGTAGCTATCAGCTCTTCGCGAAGTTCCCCATCACCAATAATAAAGGCACGAATGGAAACCCGGGTTTGTTCTTTAACTTTTTTTAAGGCTTTTAAAAAAAGATCGTGATTTTTAACCGCTGCCAGTCGGCCAACAATTCCAATGGCTACTTCGTCATCGTTTAGCAGATATTGTGCTCTGAATTGTTTGCGGCGTTTTTCTGAATCATCCTGAAAACGCTGTAGGTCGAATCCCAGGGGAATTACTTCGAATTTTTCAGGTGCTGCAATTTTATAAATGTCCGACAGTTCCTCTTTTTGCTTATCGCTAATGGCAATTATCCGTGCGCAATGATCAGCCAACCCTTGTTCAATGTTTATAAAAAAATTCGACTTGGCGGAATTAAAATATGAATGAAAAACATGCCCGTGAAAGGTGTGGATAATAATGGGCACTTTTGCCCTGATAGCCGCCAGTCGTCCTACCGTACCCGCTTTTGATGCATGGGTATGAACAATGTCGGGTTTAAAATGCTTGATTATTTTCTTAAGCTTCCGATAGGTTACCAAATCGTTGGTAGGATTCACCGAGCGACGCATTTCGGGAATAATATATGGTTCAATACCTAAATTACGGAGTATATATTCCGAACTTGCCTCGGCATCTTCTTTTACCCCGCCAACCAACAGGGTTTCAAAGTCAGATGAAAGGTATTTGGTAAGGTAGGCCGCATTGTAGGTGGGGCCACCAATATTAAACCGATTTATTATTCGTAAAACTTTTGGCATAACCTTATTTCCCTTAATTGCTGCTATCGTAAAGCAAATTAAGCAATTCTAATGAATATAACAGCGAAGCTTTTAACAACAATTGACTAATCCATATTTTTTATCCACCAATGCTGAAATACCAATAAAGCCCATAGGTGCGCCTGAATGTCACCGGGATTTTTTGAAAACAGTTGCTTTTTGTAATGTTCAATTATCAGTGGATTAAATATTTGCTGAGACTCAATAAAGTCACGGTTTAGGTATTTATTCAGCAATTCATCTTTAAGTTCAGTTCGGAACCAGTTCATTAAGGGAACTTCAAAACCATGTTTGGGTCGCTGGTATAATTCCGGGGGAAGTATATCGCGATACGTATCCTGCAGCAAGCGTTTACGCATGGTGCTGTTAATTTTAAACGCATCGGGCAACGAAAAAACAAAGTTTACCAGGCGGTGATCCAAAAACGGAACCCTTACTTCCAAACTATTGGCCATACTCATGGAATCGACTTTGTGAAGCATGTCGCTAACCAAAACCAGGTTCATATCGGTATACAAAATATCGCTGAAGTTATCGTTTTTGGGAAAATATTTCAGTATCTCGTGCTTCCTTACTTTTAATTCGTTTAGCAATACCTGAAAACGAAACAGCTCATTGGCATCATCCTGATGCATTAGTGTTGCCCAAAGCCAGTAACGGTTTGGTGAGTCCATAGCCAATCCACGACCGTATCGATCTAATTGACGAATTGTATTGGAGAAATTTCCGTTACGCGATTTGGGCAGGTTTTTCCATAAAGGTATGCCCATCTTTATCAGCACCGATTTTAATCCCTGATGCATAGCATGATAGTGCGCTTTGTGCTTGTTGTAGCCCGAAAATAATTCATCGGCTCCATCGCCCGATAAGGCAACCGTGGCATGTTTTCGGGTGTGCATGCTTAATATATGAAGTGGCAGGGTCGACGAATCGGCAAAAGGTTCATCAATATAATCGAGCACCTGATGCAGATTAGCGTACAAATCATCGGTACTTAAGCTAAAAGTTTGATGGTTGGTATGGAATTTTTTTGCCACCAACTCAGCATAGTGGGTTTCGTCAAAAAAAGGTTGATCTTTATAGCCAATCGAGAAAGTATTTAATTGATCAGTAAATTTAACTGCCTCGGATACAATCACCGACGAATCGATACCGCCACTTAAAAAAGCTCCCAACGGAACATCGGAAATCATGCGTTCCTGTACCGATTGCTCCATGTATTTTTGCAACTGCACTTTGGCCTCGTCGTAAGTTATGGGTAAAAATTTGCTCCGGTTGTAATTAATGGCAAAATATTTTTCGTGACGTACTTGTTGGTTCTCGATGAAAACATAATGACCCGGTTCCAGCTTTTTAACCTGCTCAAAAATTGTGTGAGGCGAAGGAATGTAATTGAACTGGAAATACTGACTGGCCGATGTTTTGTCGAGCTGTTTGGGTATATCAAGCGCCATCAGTGCTTTCATTTCAGAAGCAAACAGGAGTTTGTTGCGATCGCGATAATACAGCAAAGGTTTTATTCCGATACGATCGCGGGCCATAAAGAAAGTGTTGTCGCGATTATCGTAAACTGCAAAAGCAAAAAAGCCCCGTAATTTATCGAGACACTTAGCCCCTTCAATTATGTATAGGTAAAGTAAAACTTCGGTATCGGACTGTGTTTTTAGCGGGAGTCCTTTTTTTACCAGATAAGTTCGCAATTCCTGATAATTATAAATTTCGCCATTAAAAACAATGGTATAGCGTTTGGTCACATCCTGAAAAGGTTGTGAAGCCGCATTGCTTAAATCGATTATCGAAAGCCGGGCGTGGCCCAAACAGGCATGGTTTCCCTGGTAAACAGCATGGCTGTCAGGTCCGCGTTGCAAGAGCGTTTTTACCGATGCCTCGACCCGATTAAAATAACATTGCCCTTTTTCGTTAAAAGCATAAACACCCGTTATTCCACACATGTTAAAAAATTATAATAAAGTTTCGAAGAAAGATACAAACTTTTCGTGGGGATACGACACCAGTATCCGCGATAATTTATCAATTCCTACAAATGAGTCTTTCACAAAATAATCTAAACCCACACTACCAATGCGGTGTTTGAAAAGTTCTTTGGGAGAACGGTTCACAATGGCAAAAATGCCCATTGGTGAAGTGTTACGGTAATATTCAGTGGCTAGAAAACCTTTTTCGGACAGAAACTGTATGTTTTTAGCGATATGTGTGGTAGTAATTGTTTTAAATTGACTAACTGCTTTTTTCCCTGATTCTGAAGTTAATAAATGAGTTACCAGAACCTGGGCAAAGCTGTTAATTCCATTGGTAGCATAGGTTAAACGGAGTTGAGCTTCGACATTAAAAGCTTCGGAAGTACTATGCAAAAAACCAATTCGCTGTCCGCTCAATCCAAGCGACTTGCTGAAACTTTCAATAATTATAACATGCTCAAGTTTCATTAATTCCTGATAAAAGGAATCGTTGTGGTCATAAAATAAGCGTCGGTATGGGCTATCGAATAAAACGACCACCCCACAGCGGTTTAGTTGGTTAATTACCTGAAGCAATTTGGCATCATCGTATTTTTCGCCCAGGGGGTTCCCCGGGTCGCAAACAATTACTGCTTTTCCTTTTAGATTTATTGCTTGAGACATTAAATAATCGTAGTCAGGATAACAGGAAAAAGGCAGCCTCCGCAAGTGACAGAGTTGGGCATAGGTTCCCCAGAAGAACTTCGGTAATACTATTTCACTCACGGCTAAATTCTGAAAACAAATATCGAGGCCTGAAATTCCTCCGCCGGTAATCAGAATGTGATTGCTTTTGGCTTGGTTGTTAAAATACTCCTGATTAATAGCGTTTCGTAATTCAACTTTTCCATTACTTCCGGGATAGGCCTGAATATCGTTGGAATTAAAATCAATCTGAGGTACAATTACTTCCAGATTAATATTTACTACTGAATTAATCCCCCGATTAAGCAAAAGGTAGTCTTTGCCGGTTTCTTTTATGGCGTTGGCTAATTGCTTACCAGTAGCCAATATAGCTGAATTGGTGGTATTGCTTGGTAATATAGGAATCATAAAAGTTAGTTTCAACAAATTTAACAAAATAGTGGGAATGTATTCACATTTCAGTTTCTGGTACAAAATGCACAAGTAACTATGGAAAAAGAAGTAATTGCTTATACAATAAAAAGTCCGGTTAAAGGTAGCATCATTGTTGGTATGACTATTAGTTTAAGACGTAGGCTAAAAGAATATAACAGCGGGCAAAGTAAATCGACTAAAGCGTATTTTCTCTTGGATTTAATTTATTCGAGAGACTTAGCTTTCAGGAATGAGCGAACTGAAATTTGCAAGTTGAACAACTAAGCGAAGCGTTCTCATGAAATAATCCCGCCGAAGGCGGAGGGATAATGTTTAATTTTATGAAGAATTTGTTTTCAAACTATGTTTTGATTGTTAGACCCGTGATTTTTCAAAAAAATAGTTACTTTTGCGCTGGCTTATGGCCCCATAGTTCAATGGATAGAATTTCAGATTCCGGTTCTGACGATTTGGGTTCGAATCCCGATGGGGTCACTTAACCAGCTTATTAATCGATAGATTAGCAAGCTGGTTTTTTTATATTCAAAAATGCGCCATCAATATTTTTAAGCGCATAAAAAAAACCGCCAGTTTGGTGGCGGTTTCTCATATAGTAGGTCAATATTATTAATTCAACTGGAAGTTGATTGGAACAGTAAATGAAACCCGTACTGGTTTTCCACGCTGTGAACCCGGAGTCCATTTGGGTAAGTTTTGAATCACCCGAACTGCTTCTTTGTCAAGGGAGGGGTCAACACCTCGAACCACTTTAACCTGCTCAACTTCACCTTTTTGGTTTACCACAAACTGAACAAAAACACGTCCCTGAATACCGTTTTCCTTTGCTATTTCAGGATACTGAATATTTTGTGCAATGTGTTTACGCAATTCCAAATCTCCACCAGGGAATTCAGGCATGTTTTCTACGATAAAGAAAACCTGAGCTTCTTCTTCAACTTCTTCCTCTTCAATCTCAACAATTTCAACGGCAGTTTCCTGATCTGCTTCAGTGTCTTCAATTTCCAATTCATCTTCAATTTCCACATCGTCTTCAACAATGTTCAGAACTTCGGTAACTTTGGGAGGTTCTGGTGGTGGTGGTGGTTTAATCTCTTGTTGACGGGTAATTGGAATAATTTCCTCTTCAGCAAGCACATCGTCAAGTTCACCAAGATTGCTGGTCGATTTTTCATGTTGAGTCATGTTAAATGCCAACAGCATAATTCCCAGCGATACTACGAAACCAATTTGCAGAAAAAGTCCGCTGTATTGGCGTAAGTCTAATTTCGGGTTCTTTTTAACTTCCATAATATATAGTAATTACCTATTTTTTTAAGTGCCTAAAAGTACTGATTATTAAATGTATTTTCAAAATAAAATTTTACACTTTCCATGTTTTTTTCTGCGTTTTGGAAATCAGCACAAGGCTGTTAATTGTAAGCTGCAATTTATCAATGTTTTAGAACCGTATTGCTGTAGAAACAGCTGATAAATTTCAGGTTTTATTGCCATTTATTGCTTAATGATTCAGCCAAATCCTTTAGGTTTATTCCATCAAAATTTCCAGAACTCAACAATAGGAGAATAGAATTAGAAAAATCCATAAAAAAAAGTTCTTTTTTTAGTTCATCCGAATCTGAAAAAACCTTAAGGCCCTTAGAATCAAATGCCTCATCAATTATTTCATCCGTTAAGGGCTCCAGTTTTTTTAAAGCAAGCGCATGGTGACTGTAAAAAACCATGGCGGTATCAGCGGATTGCATGGTTCCCCGATATTGAATTAAAAACTCTTTTTTAAGACTGCTGAACGTATGTAATTCCATACAGGCCACTATCTTTTTTTGGGGAAACTGATTCCTGACCGCATCGATGGTTGCTTTCAGCTTTGACGGTGAATGGGCGAAATCCTGATATACGGTCAGCGTATCGCTTTTACTTAACAACTGTAATCTTTTAGCGGCTCCTTTAAATGAACCGATGGCCCGGTAAAAATCATTTTCGTTAATGCCCAGTAGTTTACAAACCCTTAAAGCTCCGCTAATATTTTGCAGGTTATGTTCCCCAAAAATTAAAATAGGCCAATCTCCATCCTTTGTTTTTAGCCATGTTTTACTTTCGTCGATGCGATGGTCATGGGTTTGGTAAGGAAGCATCCGAATGTTTTTTTTGCTCAGGTTTACTAAGCGCTGTAACTGTTCATCGTTTTTAAAATAGATTAGCGAGCCTTTGTCTTCAATCAAATCGATAAATTTTTGGAATTGTTCCACATAAATGTCAAAGGTTGGAAAAACATTGATGTGGTCCCAGGCAATTCCCGTAATCAGTGCAATGTGGGGTTTGTAAAGATGAAATTTTGGACGGGAATCAATGGGGGAGGTTAGGTATTCATCGCCTTCAAAAACAGCAATGTCGGCATCATCGTTAAAATCAACCATGGTTTCAAATCCTTCCAACTGAGCACCAACCATATAATCGAACTTACGATTCATGTGTTTGAGCACGTGCATTATCATGGCGGTAGTGCTTGTTTTACCATGGCTTCCACCAATTACCACCCGCGTTTTGTTTTGGGTTTGCTGGTATAAAAATTCAGGATACGAAAAAATAGGAATTTTTAATGCTTTGGCTTTCAGTAACTCAGGATTGTCGGTTTTGGCATGCATACCCAATACAATGGCGTCGATACCGGAATGAATTTTCTCGGGAAACCAGCCAATTTGCTCCGGAAGTAAGCCATAGTTTGCCAGTCGCGTGCGCGAGGGTTCAAATATTTCATCATCGGAGCCGGTAATCACATCGCCTTTTTTGTGTAGGGCAATGGCTAAGTTGTGCATGGCGCTTCCGCCAATAGCTATAAAATGATAGTTCATGATGCTAATTTTTGTGAACACAAATATACAAAAGCCGTATTTGTGAGCTTCGTTTTTTATTTAGTTATTGTTTCCTGCAATTTGGAATTGGTCAGCGAATTTGCTGTTTGCTTGTAAAGCCGATATTCATTCATCAGGGCATTGTAAAGCATTTGAGCAATTATGTGTCCGCCTTTTCTATTAAAGTGAATAAAGTCGGAGCTGGCCAGCGGCGGTTCGGCAAAAACCCAGCTGGGCATTGAGTTGCGCCCACCCATGGCTTTATACATGTCCCAGAAAGCACATTGTGCATTTTTTGCTGCATTATACTGAGCCTGCTTTACCAATTCCAGGTTGGGATAGGTTTCGTAAAAGTTTCCTTTTCGTTGCGACATGTCACTTAAACCAATTACTAGAATGGGGGTATTTGGCATTACGGCTTTTAAATACTTTAATTGACGGGTCATTATTCGCTCGTAATAATCGTAACTTTTTACCTGGTGTGGTACAATATTAACTCCAAACTGTACGATTAACAAACCTGGATTTAGCTGAGCAGTCATTTCTTTAAGCTGGGAATAATCGAGCCGGGTAAATTCGGTACCCGAACTCCCACGGAACGGTAGGTTGTCGACTGAAACACCAGCAGGAGCATCCAGCGCAATACCATAAACGTCGGGGCTGGTGTTTCCTTCAAATGCTATGGTAAAGTCATCGGGCGGATTTTCGAATTCCCACTGAATTGTTTGTGTTTTAGGGAACGAATCAATTTCCTGAAACCAGATTAAGCTGTCGTTTACAAAACCTTTTACAATAACCGGAGCATGGTTATGCCTGTAAAAAATCCGGCAGCAGGTAAAATTGTTTACCGACCGGTAGGCCATCCCCGATTTACTAAAGTTTATTGAAGCCTTAAAAACGTGTTCAGCCGGAGAACTGTCTTGTTGGTAGGTGGTGTAGCGGGCCAGACTTCCCAATAAGCCAAATTGCCGATGGGGAAGCAGGGTGTCGCGTTTGTAGTAAACCGCATGTTTTATCCAGTTGGCCGAAGCCTGATGGATAATGGAAGAGGACTCAGCATGTCCCGGGATTGCGGGTAATAATCCCGGGCCACTGCCTCCAAATTGCTTCTGAAAACGGTTTCGTAAATATCCGGTAATTCGGTCTCCTTCAATTTGGCTGTCGCCATAGTGCAGAATACGTACCCGCTTTTTTGCACTGTTATCAAGTTTCTTAAAAAATGGATGCAGGTAGTTCGGGTTGTTGTAAGGGTATTCAACGGCTTGTATTTTCTTTCGCAGTCTTGCTGCTTCGGCTCTAATGGTATCAACAGCTTTTTCTGTTTCAGAATCGGGCAGGCTTAAGGTATCAGCCATTATTATGGTTTGGTTTTCCTGAATAATGCTTTCAATATTGGCATACTGAATGGTTTTGTTTTGAAGTTTTTCTATACTAAAATGGAAACGCAGTGTGAAGCCTGAACCCAGGGGAATACCATTTTCGGGAAAGACAAAGGCCAAACTCAGCAGCAACAGCAGACAGCCAACTAAAAAAAGGAGTATTTTGACCGGTTTCATGAGGTCCAAGATAATAATTTACCCTGAAATAGCTAGGTTGCTTTAATGTTAACTTTTGGTTTTAATTTTTAGTTTTTGACCTACCGATATATTTCGGGCATTGTCGATGCCGTTCCAGCGCATGATATCGGTATCGGTAATTCCGGGATACAAACGGGCAATATCCCATAGGGTATCGCCACGTTTTACCGTGTAAAGTTCGTACTCACCGGGTTTTAATTCTTCAGCCGGAACGGGTTTTGTTTCTTTTACCGTTTTGCCAATACTTGCCTGCTTTTGGGCAAAACTCATGGTATTAATGTCGCGGTATTTGGCTGCTTTGCTTTTGGGCAGGTAAACTGCAAGCTTTTGTCCGCTGCGTATGGTGTTGCCATGCAGGTAATTCCAGTACCTGAGGTCGGAAACGCCTACGTTGTACCATTGGGCAATAAAGCCCAGGTTGTCGCCCGATTTTACCGTGTATACCAGTTTTTCGTGATTAGCAGGAACGGCTCCCGGTGCTCCGGAGCTGTATTGGGGCGATTTGGACAAAGCTTCGGGATTAAAATAAATGGAGTCGTTGTAGGCAACAATAGAATCCTGCAGATCGATAAAACGTGTGGTTTCGTTAAATGGTAGCCGCAGGGCATAGGATTTTGTGTTGCCCGGAATAATGTCGCGTCGGTATTGTGGATTTAGGCTGCGCAATTCATCAATCGGGATATTCATTACCTGGCTTATTTGTTCCAGGTGAATTTTTTCATTTATCATCAAGGTGTCGCAGTGAATGGGTAAAGCACTTTGTTTAGGTGTTAGGTTATGTTCTTTATAATAATTCATTACATAAGCAGCTGCAATAAATGCAGGAACATAACCGCGGGTTTCGCGTGGAAGCCGGTAATAAATATCCCAGTAATCTCTTTTTCCTCCGCTGCGACGAATGGCTTTGTTTATATTTCCCGGGCCACAATTGTAAGCGGCAATTACCAGTACCCAGTCGTGATAAATATCGTATAAGTCGAGCATGAATTCTACTGCGGCATAACTTGCTTTTATCGGGTCGCGACGTTCATCGACCATGCTGTTAATTTCGAGCTTGTACATTTTTCCGGTATAATACATGAATTGCCACATGCCCGTAGCGCCCACTCTTGAAACGGCGTTGGGATTTAAGGCCGATTCAATTACCGGCAAATACTTTAATTCGAGCGGCATTCCTTTGGCATCGAGTATCTCTTCAAAAATAGGGAAGTAATAATCGGAAAGTCCCAGCATGTTTTCAACCAGGTCGCGGCGTTTGTTGGTGTACATGTGAATGTAGTTGCGTACAATGTTGTTGTACGATAGTTCTATAATCATGGGCATGGCCGCCAAACGGGCCTGGTACACCGAATCGGTAAAGGCAGGAATAACCAACGAATCGGAAAAATCTTCAACCACAAACGAGGTGTCATCGCCCGGCGACAATTGTTTATTGTACCAGAGGCTTACCAGACTATCGATGTTATTATTGGTAGTAACAATTGTGTTCAGAACAGAATCGCTGGGTAGTTCATCAGCCTTAATGTTGAGGCTTAGTAAAATAAACAGCAAGGATATAAAAAGGGATTTAAACATCATGTCGGGAAAAGGTTTTACTTTTAATTGTAATTAAAAACGAATGGCAAAATTCACACCCAGCGATGTTGTTGGCATTGCGCCGGGAATTACAGGAACTACCGGAGCAATTGCTGGTTCAACCCGCAGCGATAAATCTTCACTCATATCAAAATCGAACAAGTGTGCATCCACATCGGCATCGAGTATTTGAATGACGTACAAAATACCGATGCTTATATACATTAAATCGCGGTATCGCCTCCAGACTTCTTTTTGCCTCAAAATATTGGCTTCCTGATACCTGGGGAAAGGGTCCTCAAGTCCGGTTTCCCCTTTACCTATGCGTATTTTAATATTGTAGGCGTCTTTGTATTTCTGATATACAAAATTGTTGTAGTTGGCATAATAAAGCAGGCCTCCAAATCCGGCATATATTATAGGTACTTTCCAGTATTTTTGATTGTAAATCTGACCTAAACCCGGTACCAGTGCCGAGAGAAAAGTAGCTTTATGTGGCGAATGGGTACCAAGGAAAGTGCTATCGGGGGTTTGGTATTCCGTTGCAAATTGTGCGTTTGAAAAATGGGGAATGCACATAAATACCAAAAAAGACCACAGGGTTAGCTTATGTCGGCTAATCCTGTAGTTTCTCGATAACTTATTTTCGGTATTAGGAGTTTGTTTTGTCAAGGATAGCAATAATTCGTTCCAAATCTTCGTCTGATTTAAACGGTATAATTATTTTTCCATTGCCTTTGTCGCCTCTTTTAAATTCAATCTTTGTATTAAAGAAGCTGGCCAGGTGTTTTTCCAAATCGTTGTAAGCTGTAGTTGCCGGTTCTTTTTTTGTCTTCGGTTCAGTTACATCGGGTGTTGTTTCTTCGGGTTCTTCTTTTATGTTGCGAACCAGCTCTTCCACTTTACGAACCGAAAGCCCATCGTTAATAATTTGCTCAAAAAGGTACAATTGGTCGTTGGTGTCGTCCACATTAATCAAGGCGCGGGCATGGCCCATCGATAGCATTTTTTTTCGGATGCCCAACTGGATTTCGGCCGGAAGCTTTAACAGACGCAGGTAGTTGGTTATGGTTGACCGCTTCTTGCCCACCCGGTCGCTCATGCTTTCCTGGGTAAGCTTGCATTCGTCGATAAGTCGTTGGTAACTGATAGCAATTTCAATAGCATCCAAATCTTCGCGTTGGATGTTCTCTACCAGCGCCATTTCGAGCATTCCCTGATCGTCGGCGGTACGCACATAAGCCGGAATTGTTTTAAGGCCGGCAATTTGTGAGGCCCTGAACCGGCGTTCTCCGGAAATAAGCTGGTATTTGTTGTCGCCTACTTTACGAACCGTGATCGGTTGAATGATTCCTATCTGTTTGATTGATTCGGCCAGCTCGTTTAATGCTTCTTCATCAAATTCGGTTCGGGGCTGAAAAGGATTGGTTTCGATGTATTGCATCGAAATTTCGTCGATCGATGAATTTCTGGAGCCCTCATTCCTCACATTTCCGGCATCCTCAATCAAGGCACCAAGGCCTTTTCCTAAAGCATTTCGTTTTACTGCTGACATGGTTTGCTTATTCTATTGTTTTTGATTTGTTGTCGATAGTGGTCAGGTTGTTTTTTTGCAATACTTCGCGTGCTAGGTTCAGGTAATTGGTCGATCCGTTCGAAGTGGCATCGTAAAGCACAATGGGTTTTCCGTAACTTGGGGCTTCGCTCAGCTTAACATTACGGGCTACCAGCGTTTCGAACACCATATCTTCGAAATGGCGACGTACTTCTTCAACCACCTGGTTCGATAACCGTAACCGTGAATCGTACATGGTACACAGGAAGCCTTCAATCTGGAGTTCAGGGTTCAAGCGGTTTTGAATAATTTTAATGGTGTTGAGCAGTTTCCCCAAACCTTCAAGCGCAAAATACTCGCATTGTACCGGAATTATAACGGAGTCGGCTGCAGTAAGTGCGTTTACGGTAATTAAACCCAACGAAGGGGAGCAATCAATAAGTACAAAATCGTAGTTGTCACGAACCTTTTCGAGTACTCCGCGCATCATCTTCTCGCGGTTGGGTTGTTCCAGCATTTCAATTTCGGCACCCACCAGGTTGATGTTCGAGGGGAGTATCTCTAAACCTTCAATTTCAGTTTTAAGCAGGTTGTTGCTTGGGTCGGCATCGTCAACCAAACACTCATACAAGCCAACCTTAATGTTATTTACATCGAATCCAAAACCCGAAGAGGCATTCCCCTGGGGATCGGCATCGACCAATAAGACTTTATACTCAAGTACTGCCAGACTGGCGGCAAGATTAATAGCTGAAGTAGTTTTTCCTACTCCTCCCTTTTGGTTTGCCAATGCAATAACTTTAGCCATATGTATTTATGTTTTAAGTGTTTTAAAAACCCGATCCTAATAATATACCCTATTGAAATTTAGAAACTTAACTATTTGCGGTGTTTGCTAAAAATCAGGTGCAATTTAATGAAAATTATTAGAAATTACCGAGTCCTTATTTTTAGCCTGCCAATATGCTAAAAAAAACCGAAGTTTCAAATGAGCCATCCCATTTGTAATCTATTATTTATCCTGTTAGCAAAAAACTACAATTCGGCCTCGGGAGTTTTATTATCCTTTAAACTACCTTCGAAAATGGAATATTTTCGAAAGGTGCATTCCAGCGGTCCGTTAAATAGTTTAATCTTCTTTTCGGGTTTGAGACCAATAAACTTCATAACGTCGGCATTGCTGCCAATTATCCATGAGGTAAACCCGGTAAACTCGAGCTTTAGTTTATCGCCAATCTTTTGGTAGAACATTTGCAGATCGTCGGGTTGCAACCGCTCGCCGTAAGGTGGATTGGTAATCAGAAACCCCTGATCCGATTGTGGTTTCAAATCGAAAAAGTTCATGGGGCGGATGCTTATTTTTTTGCTCAGGAAAGCTTCTTTTATGTTCTGCTCGGCAATTTTAATGGCGGCCGGCGAGATGTCTGAACCCAGAATCTGGTGTTTAAATTCCGGCGTTTCGAACTGCTCTTCGGTAATGGCTTCGAAAAGGTCGGCATCGAAATCTTTCCAGCTTTCGAATCCAAACTTTTGGCGGTAGGTTCCGGGAGCAATGCCATGGGCAATCATTGCGGCTTCAATAAGGATGGTTCCCGATCCACACATGGGATCGTAAAAGTCGCAATCCATGTTCCATCCCGATAATTTTATCATTCCGGCAGCCAACACCTCATTGATAGGTGCTTTGGTGGTGGCCAAACGATATCCCCGTTTAAACAGCGGGTCGCCCGAGCTGTCGAGCAGCAAATCGCACTGGTTTTCGGTAATGTGAATATGAATTTTTAAATCGGGTTCCTGGGTGTTCACGTCGGGACGTTTGTTTTGCCTGCGGCGAAACTGATCGACGATGGCATCTTTAACCTTAAGCGAAACATAGCGCGAGTGCTTAAAAGTTTTTGAAAAGGTAACCGCACTTACCGAGAGCGTTTCGTCGACGCTCATGTACTGGCTCCAGTTGATGCGTCCCACCTCTTTGTAGAGTGCATCCTCATTGGCAGCTCTAAACCGGGCAATGGGTTTTAATATGGCTATGGCCGTACGAACATGGTAGTTGGCACGGTACATCATGGCTGTATCGCCATCAAAGAGTACGGCGCGGTTTTGTTTTTCAACATTTTTTGCACCAATTTGTGTTAATTCTTCAGCCAAAACATCTTCTAACCCTAGAAATGTCTTAGCAACAAACCGAAAGTTTTCTGCAGTTGTATCCAAAGTATCCTGTATTTAAATCGACTGCGAAGAAACAAAAATCCGCTTTTTGTAACAAGTAATGCCCCGCTTTTAATTGCGACATGGCTCATATTTATATTTGATATGTATAGGGCTTTTTCGGAAGCAGCACGCTGAACTGCGCTGATGGCCGCCGGAAACCCTTCACAAAGGCATCGGTTTACCGTGGTGCTTGCGGGTAGGCTCCGGCTTGTTGTAAAACATTCGTGCCCAATTAATCCTATCAGCCTTTTGCCAAAGGCCCTGGTGCGGAAAAGACAATATGCAGCACTGTTCAACAACATGGCTTTTTATGAAGAAAATCGTTTCATAATTTGAGCTAAACCGTAATTTAGCTTGGCGGAAATTTGAGGCAACGTACAGGCCGGATAACCCTTCCTGAGCTTGCCGCGAAAACCCCGCCATAAGGCAAAACTTAATACAATGAAGTAAAAAACAACAGCATATAAAAACAGTAAAACAACACAACATGAAGAAAGTATTGATATTAGGCTCTGGAATGGTAGCCGGTCCCATCATTCATTATTTATTAAACCGGAACTATTTTGTAACCGTAGCCTCGAACACACCCGACCGGGCACGTGAACTGATAAACAACGCACCCCGGGGCCATGCCGTTAGCTGGAGTGCCGACGAACCCGAAAAGCTCGACGGTTTTATTGCCGAGGCCGACCTTGTGGTAAGCCTTTTGCCCTTTGGTTTCCATGTGATGGTGGCCAAAAAATGCATTGCCCACAAAAAGAATATGGTTACTACCTCGTATGTAAAACCCGAGATGTATGCCCTCGACGAGCAGGCCAAAAAAGCAGGCATCCTTATACTGAACGAATGCGGGCTCGACCCCGGAATCGATCACATGTCGGCTAAGCGCATTATCGACACCGTGCACGGCTTTGGCGGTCGTATCAAGGAATTTTACAGCATCTGCGGAGCCTTGCCTGCGCCCGAAAGTTCGCACGACAACCCCTTCAGGTATAAATTCTCGTGGAGCCCAAAAGGCGTGGTTCTGGCGGGTAACAACAACGCATCGTACCTGCGGCACGGTAAAAAAGTACTGATTCCTACCGAAAAGCTTTTTACCGATACCTTTACCGTGAATGTGCACGGGGTAGAGGAACTGCAAGTGTATCCCAACCGCGATTCGGTTCCTTACATCGACCTGTACGGCATTCCCGAAACCGAAACCATGTACCGGGGAACCTTCCGCTACAAAGGCTGGTGCGAGGCGCTCAATGCCCTTAAACGGTTAAAGCTGACCCTGCCCGAACCACACGACTTTACCGGGATGAGCTACGCCCAACTGATGGCCCGGCAAATAAACGCCAAAAACACCAAAAACCTTAAAAAGCAGGTGGCCGACTTTTTAGACGTGGCCGAAAACAGCGTGGCTATTGAGGCTTTGGAATTTCTGGGTTTGTTCTCCGACGCACCCATGAACCGCAAAACCGACTCAACCTATGAGATTGTTTCTGACCTGATGATTGAACGCATGATGCTTCCCGAAGGCGAGCGCGACATGAGCGTGATGCTCCATGTGTTTGTGGCCGAATATCCCGACGGGCGCAAGGAAGTGATCAAATCGAAACTTCTCGATTACGGCATCCCCGAAAAAGACACCTCCATTGCCCGTACCGTTGCCTTGCCTGCGGCTTGTGCGGTGCGCATGATTCTCGATAACGAGATTGAAGTTACCGGGGTGCATATTCCGGTGATTCCTGAAATTTACAATCCCATCATGCTCGAATTGGAAAACTTAGGGATTGAAATGGTTGAGGAATACGGTTTGCCGCTGAGCGAAACCATTTTGTAAGCCGGCCTGGGGAGATGGACCCCGGCGTAACCGTTCTTTGTTCCGACTCCGGGTTTGTAACAGCAATGAAATTTTTTTTCAGAAAAAGTTTCTGATTTTAAAATTTATTCGCTAACATTGGTTCTTCAATAAAAAAGATAATAAACCGAAGATCTCTTGCCAATTTATAAAAAACCTTTCGAAATCGCCATTCGGAGGGTTTTTTTTATGGCTACATGCCAAGGGTCTTTTGCCGCCGTACTCGGGGTGCCCATCAAAGGCTTCGGCTGAATTTGGCCTTTTTCACTTCGTACTGAAGCTGTTTGCCCGGCTTAAACAATATCCGGAGCCCTTTAATATCATGAACCGTAAAATCATCGGGGTTTTGGGTTCCCGCACTGTGCGCCGACAGCCTGAAATTGCCCAGGTCGCCCAGGCTGATGGTTTGCCCGTCGGTCAGGTATTGCGGAAACAAATCAACCAAATGTTCGAGCACACTGTACACGTCGCCCCGGCTCAACGACGAGCGTTCGGCAATGTCAACGGCAATACGTTGCAAATCTTTTTTCCCATTGGTAATCAGGCAGGCATAGTATTTTACCGGCTCGGTGGGCTGGCGCGGGTTTCGTTTGCCCCTTAGTCTGTAGCGTACCATAGCTTAGGTTTTTAGTTTTAATCAATGATAAAATAATATTAGAACGATTTGTACTTTTTATAGAGCCTTGCTTTAAGTGATATTTCAATATAGTATACTTGTCCGCCTCAAGCCGGCGAGGCTCTTCATTTTTGGCTTGACCCAAAAACGAAGCAAAAAGGTCAAGGCGCCAAAAAATAGCATCTACATTATTGCAATCACTAAGTGCGGCCGGGTGATCTTCGAACAAGTTCTCAGCTTCCCGGTCTTACTAAGTGATTGCTTAAATCTCGATGGCTATTTTTTGGAAGCCGTTTAGTCTGTGAGTTTATTACTTCCATACAATTCATCTTTATGTTTTCTTAGTTAGCAAAAACAGTCAGAATTTTTCTTTACCAATAAAAACCTACTATCATTATATGATTTTAATGAAACAACTATAGCTTACGAAAATTACGACTTTTTTCAACCAAAAAATCATAAGTACCCGGTAAAATTTAGTTCCTGAAGTTTTTATTGTTTTATCACTACAATTATTTATGAACATCAGGAACTTTAAAAAAAAGTGTCTATATGAAAATATAAAAACATCAAGAGCTTTTTAAAAAACCGTATAGACGAAAATTTAAAAACATCAAGAGGTTTTTATAAAAGCGTATTGATGAAAATTTAGAATGCTTTGGGCGCTTTGGTAAATCAATCCCGTAGTTGTTATAAAAGGGTGTGGTTGTTCCGGGCCTGGTCTGTGTATAGCTCTGTGGCCATCTGTGGTGAAGTGTTTTCACCACCCGCAACTGCGTTGTCCGAGTACACCGATTTACACAGAGAAACCTTTAACTCCTATGTGGGTTCATTTACCGAAGGCGTTACCGTACACTGCTTTAGCCCTTGTGGTTGCCCCCCAGTGGGCGGGCGTAACGCAGCACGTCGTCGCGGGTAATGGTTTTGTCGCAGAGAATCAGCAGTCGTTCCATCACGTTGCGGAACTCACGGATGTTACCGGTCCAGTTAATTTGTTGCAGTTCTTCCAGTGCAGCGGGTTCAATAGGGACCTTAGCGGCTCCGTATTCGTTGCAAATCTGTTCAATAAAATGTTCGGCCAGCAGGGGAATATCTTCCAAACGTTCGTTCAGGGTGGGAACCGGAATCAGGATAACACTCAGCCGGTGGTAAAGGTCTTCGCGAAAGCGTTTGTTTTTTATTTCTTCTTCCAGGTCTTTATTGGTTGCGGCAATTACCCGCACATTCACGTTAAGGTCTTTGTCGGCGCCCACCCGGGTGATTTTGTTTTCCTGTAAGGCCCGCAGTACCTTGGCCTGGGCCGGGAGGCTCATATCGCCAATCTCATCGAGGAACAGGGTTCCGCCCTCGGCCTGCTCAAATTTTCCTTTGCGTTGTTTAAAGGCCGAGGTAAAAGCGCCTTTCTCGTGGCCAAAGAGTTCGCTTTCGATGAGTTCCGAAGGGATGGCGGCACAGTTCACTTCGACAAAGGGCCCGCTGGCCCGTTGGCTTTTGTCGTGGATGAGCCGGGCCACCACTTCTTTTCCGGTGCCGTTTTTACCGGTAATCAGCACGCGGGCATCGGTAGGGGCCACGCGGTCGATCATATCGCGAATTAGTTGCAGGGCTTTCGATTCGCCCACCATGGCGTAGGCCTTGCTTATTTTGCGGCGCAGGGTTTTGGTTTCGGTAATCAGGCTGGTTTTGTCGGTGGCGTTGCGCAGGGTTACCAGCAGGCGGTTCAGGTCGAGGGGTTTCTCAATAAAATCGTAGGCGCCCATCTTAACCGCTTTAACCGCCACATCAACGGTTCCGTGGCCCGATATCATCACTACCTGCACTTCGGGGTAGGTGGCGTTAATTTTTTCGAGTACCTCGATGCCGTCCATTTCAGGCATCTTAATATCGAGCAGCACAGCGTCGAAGCTTTGATTCTGGAGCTGTTCCAATCCCTCCATGCCGTTGGCGGCCAGCACCACCTCGTGCTTTTCGTATTCCAGAATGTCTTTCAGGGTATTGCGTATGCTTTTTTCGTCGTCGATTACCAGTATTTTTGCCATAGTTATTGGGTTACAAGTTGCCGGGCCACGCCTTCTTTAAGCGAATAAGCCGATTGAATAATTTGGGTGGCCCCGCTTCGTTTGAGCACCAGCCGGGTAAAGATTGCGGCCATCACAATGGTGTCGACCCGCAGGGCCTCCATGCCGGGAATCATTAGCCGCTCGCTGCGATTACTGGCCAGAATTAGCTGGTAAATGCGCTGAAACTGCTCCAGACTGATTGTGTTACTGAGCCGGGTTTTATCGAGCGGTAGCCCGGTTAGTTCGTAATGGAGTATTTCGGCAAAGGTGTCAAAAGCCCCTGACGAGCCCACCAGTTTGCTTACCCCGTGGGTTTTAACAGCCTGGAACAGGGGCTCCAGTTCTTTTTCGAGGTAGCTGTTTACCCGGGCAATCTGCTCCGGGGTGATGGGGTCTGAAGGTTTGAAACGTTCGAGCAGCCGTGCCCCGCCCAAAGCAAAACTTTCTTTCCAACGGATGCCTTCATTATTGGCAATGATGAGCTCGTTGCTTCCACCGCCAATGTCGAGTATCAGGTAGTTTTCGCCGGTAAAAGGTATCGCGTGGCTCACACCATAATATATATATTCCGCCTCCTGCTCGCCTGAAATAGGTTCAATACAAATGTTCAGGTCGTTGGAAATCTTTGAAATAAAGGCTTCGGAATTGCTGGCCGAGCGAATGGCCGAAGTGCCAAAGGCCATCAGTTTTTCGCATTTGAACTGGCTTACCAGGTCGCTAAAATCGCGTAATACGCCGTAAGCGCGGGCAAAAGCCTTGTCGGAGATGTATCCGTCGTTAATGCCTTCCTGACCGAGCATTACAGCCGCTTTGGTATTCAACAATACCTCAACATCCTGTTTTACTTCGGCGTTTACAATTAATAGATTAAACGTATTGGTTCCTAAATCGATAATTGCGGTTCTCATTCCTTTAGTTTTTGTAAACAAGCCATTTCCAAAGCTCTTTCCAACTGGTTTTTTTGCCGTACATTAAGATACCGGTGCGGTAAATCTTGGCGGCCATCCAGGTAAAGAACACAAAGGTACCAATTAACAATAAAGCCGACAAGATTATTTGTTCATAGGGCACGCCAAAGGGAATACGAGCCATCATAACCACGGGCGAAGTTAGGGGAATCATGCTGAACCAGAAGGCCAGGGGGCTTTCCGGGTTCTGGATTACATTTACCATAGCTATAATGGCAATAATCATGGGCAGGGTTATGGGCAGCATAAACTGCTGGGTGTCGGCTTCGCTGTCAACGGCCGAACCAATGGCTGCAAACAATGAGGCGTATAAAAAGTATCCGCCAAAATAAAAAATGAGGAAACTAATCAGAATTACCCCGAAGTTGATATCGTTCAGAGCGCCCAGCATGTCGGATAGCTCGCTGTTCAGGTCTTCCGAAACAGGCACCTGGCTTTGCAGCGAACTGCCGGTATCCATAAAATTCTCAACGGGGGCATTTTTGCTGAGTTCTTTAACGTCGGGCATTACCATGGGGATAACTGCCGTATAGATAGCCATGGTGAGTACACCCCAAAGTAGGAACTGGGTGAGTGCCACCAGACCTACGCCTATAATTTTCCCCATCATCAGTTGAAAAGGCTTAACCGAGGAGATAATTACCTCGATAATTCGGTTGGTTTTTTCCTCGATAACCCCGCGCATTACCTGCGAGCCGCTGAAAAAGATGGTAAAGTACACCAGAAAGCCCATCAGGTAGCCCAGTATCATGGCCAGGTTAAAGTTGTTTACTTTTTCTTCGCCGGTTTTCGAGAGTTTTACCGAGCGTATGGAGATGTTGGTCTTAACGGCTGCCAGCACGCCCTCTTCAATGCCAAAGGCTTTTAGTTTGTCGCGTTCAAGGCGCTTCTCAATAGCGTTCGAGATGTGCATTTGCACGCCCAGGCTGGGCGATTTGTCGGAATACAGGTGCACGGCATTGGGCGAGCTGGCTACCACGTGGCTGATGTAGAGCAATGCGTAATACTTACTTTCGAGAAAATGTTCTTTGTGGTATTGAATATCGGCGTTGGGCAGGTATTCAAACTTGATGTAGTCGGTTTCGGGGAATTCGCCCAGCATCAGGTGCGAGCTGTCGGCAACGGCTATTATCTTTTCTTCTTTGTCTTCCATTTGGGCAATCCAGGCCGGGGTAATCATAAGTCCGGCAAAAAACAGGGGGCCCAGGATGCTCATAATAAGGAACGACTTTTTACGCACCCGGGTCAGGTATTCACGTGATACGATGATGGCTATTTTGTTCATAGTATTCTTTTTTGCAGTAAGTATTAAACAGTTTTACTTGGGTTTGTTGCATCGTTTTGCACCACACGGATAAAGATGTCGTCCATGCTGGGGATAACCTCATTAAACGATTGGATGGTAACTTTTTGCATCAACAGCGAAAGGAACTCGTTGTTTGAGTAGTTGTTGTGGAGCTCTACTTTAAGGTATTTTTGCTCCGGGTTCTCCTTGTGTTCCAGTATGCTGAAATTGTTGGAAGCCAGTCGGTCTATATCGGCAAATTCGCCCTGGTACGAACACTCGAACTGGTGCAGCTTAAAATCCTGTTTGATTTGCGCTACCGGGCCATCAAGAATTTTCTGCGATTTGTTTATCAGGGCAATATGGTCGCACACTGCCTCGACCGAGGCCATGTTGTGGGTTGAGAAAATAATGGTGGAGCCTTTGCTTTTCAGGTTCAGAATCTCCTGTTTCAATAAATTGGCATTGATGGGGTCGAAGCCGCTGAAAGGCTCATCGAATATAAGTAGTTGGGGCTCGTGCAGAATGGTTACAATAAATTGTATCTTCTGTTGCATCCCCTTCGATAGTTCTTCCACTTTTTTATTCCACCAGGGCAGAATATCGAACTTGTCGAACCAAAACTTTAGTTTTTTAATGGCGTCGGGTCGCGATAATCCTTTTAGCTGCGCCAGATAGATGGCCTGGTCGCCCACTTTCATCTTTTTATACAAGCCGCGTTCTTCGGGCAGGTAGCCAATATTATATACATCGTCAGCTTTCAAAGGCCGATCTTTAAACCATATTGAACCACTATCGGGTGCGGTTATCTGATTAATGATTCGAATCAGGGTGGTTTTTCCGGCACCATTGGGACCCAATAAGCCAAATATCTGTCCCTGGGGAACCTGAATGCTTACTTTATTTAGTGCCAGGTGATTGGCGAACTGCTTGGTAACTTCTTCTGTTTTAAAAATATCCATAGATTCGGCTTGTTTCAATTAATGGTAATTAGTCGGCTAATTTATTAAAGGTTACAGAAAAACAATACAAATAAGGGCAGCAATTTTTACTTCGCATCGTTGCCTAAAGAAATACAGGCATTTGGGCAACCTTGCTTAAGTTATTATAAAAAAGCCGTATGGGCTTATTTTGGAGCTATGGTAGGGGTGTTTTTATATTTTATAATCTGCCGGTTAAAATCCTTCCTCTTTTAAAAAAAAACAATATATTTGCGCGATTATCGATTAAGATAAGGTGTAAATAAGACAAATCAAATAAAATACAGACAAATGCAGAATAAAGGAGCTATTAGACTTGTTGCTATTATGTTTGCGCTGGTATCTGCGTACCAGCTTTTTTTTACTGTTAAAACAGCACAAGTAGAGAAGGATGCAAGAGAATATGCTCAGGGTGACAAACTGAAAGAAGTTATGTATCTTGACTCGATTGCAACCAAACCGGTTTACAACTTTTTTTGGATTAAAGAGTTCACTTACCGTGATTGTAAAGAGCGCGAAATAAACCTGGGGCTTGACCTTAAAGGAGGTATGAACGTGATTCTTGAAGTTTCGGTAGTCGACGTGGTTCGTTCGTTGTCGAACTATAGCGACGATGCCACCTTCAACAAAGCCATTGAAATTGCCCGCCAAAGGCAGGTAAGTGACGGACAGGCCAATTTTGTCAGCTTATTCGGTCAGGCTTTTCAGGAGTTGGATCCCAATGCGCAGCTGGCAGCCATATTTAATACCATCGAATTAAAAGATAAAGTTAACTTCTCATCGACCAACGAAGAAGTTTTGGATGTGATTCGTCTGGAAGCCGAGTCGGCTATCAGCAACTCGTTTAACATTCTTCGTAACCGTATCGATAAGTTTGGGGTAACCCAGCCAAACATTCAGCGACTGGGTAACTCAGGCCGTATTCTGGTTGAACTTCCCGGGGTTAAAGATCCCGAGCGGGTGCGTAAGCTGCTCCAGGGAACAGCCAACCTTGAGTTCTGGGAAACTTACGACAACACCGAACTGGTTCAGCAATTGTATGCTGCCAACGACAAGATAAAAGAAGTTAACGAGGCCAAAAAAGCCCTCGAAGCCAAAGATGAAGCCACAGTTGAAACACCCCAAACGGAAGAAGCTCCCGAGCTGACCCCACAGGAAGAAGCCGACGAAGCTCTTTCGCTGATCGATCAGTTGGAAAGCGATTCTACAGCGATGGATACAACTATGGGTGCCAATTTGGCCAATGACTTTCCACTGTTTTCAGTGTTGCAGCCCCGTTTCTCGCGCGACAACCAGCCACTGCCCGGTGCCGCTATCGGTATTGCTCACTTTAAAGACACCAATAAGGTAAATGATTACCTGGCTTTGCCTCAGGTAAAAGCCTTGTTCCCACGTAACCTGAAATTATTATGGGGCGTTAAAGCCATCGATACCGAAGAACAGTTTTACGAATTGTACGCCATTAAAGTAACCAGCCGCGACGGCCGCGCTGCTTTGGAAGGCGATGTTATTACCAATGCCCGTAAAGAGTACGCTCAGGGCCGTGGTGATGCTGAAGTATCAATGAGTATGAATGCCGAAGGTGCCAAAGTTTGGGCCCGTTTAACCGGTAACAACGTAGGGCGTGCCATTGCCATTGTGCTCGATAACTACGTATATTCTGCTCCCAATGTGAATCAGGAAATTAAAGGCGGACGTTCTTCAATTACCGGTGGATTCACCGTTACCGAGGCTGAAGACCTGGCAAACATTCTGAAGTCAGGTAAAATGCCTGCTCCGGCTAAGATTGAACAGGAAACCATTGTAGGTCCTTCGTTGGGTAAAGAAGCCATTCAAAAAGGTCTGTGGTCGTTTGTGATTGCTTTTGTGGTGGTGCTCTTGTTTATGATATTCTATTACTCATCGGCTGGTTTTGCAGCCAACCTGGCCCTGATAACCAACGTGTTCTTTATTATGGGCGTGCTGGCATCGCTGGGGGCTGTGCTTACCCTGCCCGGTATTGCCGGTATTGTGCTTACCATTGGTATGGCGGTTGATGCAAACGTGCTTATTTTTGAGCGTATCCGCGAAGAACTGGCTGCCGGTAAAGGCATTAAGCTGGCTATTAAAGACGGTTACGGCAATGCCTACTCGGCCATTATCGACTCGAACTTAACCACCTTAATTACCGCCTTTATTCTGGGATATTTTGGTAAAGGCCCCATCCATGGCTTTGCCATTACCTTAGGTATTGGTATTTTATCGTCGTTGTTCTCGGCCATCTTTATTACCCGCTTTGTATTTGAGCGTACTTTGTCAAAAAATAAAGAGCCTAAGTTTGCCAGCAAACTTACCGAAGGCTTCCTTAAAAATACCAAAATCGACTTCCTGGGTAAGCGTAAAATATTCTATGCCCTCTCTTCTGTTTTGATTTTGATTAGCATTGGTTCGCTGGTTACCCGCGGATTAAACCAAAGCATCGACTTTACCGGAGGTAGAACCTATGTTATCCGTTTCGATGAAGCCGTGAATACCGTCGATGTGCAAAGCGCTTTAATGGCCGAACTGGGAACTACTCCCGAGGTGAAAACTTATGGTGAAGCCAACCAGGTGAAGATAACCACCAAATATCTGGTCGATGCCGAAGTGGCTCCCGAAGCAGATATGGCTATGGCGGTAGAGCACCTTACCGGTGACGAACCCGATGTGGACGATGTGGTGGAAGTAAAATTATTCACCGCCCTTAAAAAAGGTAATTTCCTTTCTGAGGATTTAGGCTTTAAGGAATTCATTTCAGATTACCGGATGAGCTCTGAGAAAGTGGGTCCAACCATTGCCGGCGACATTAAACGTTCTGCTGTGTATTCTGTGGTATTTGCGCTCCTTGCTATCTTCCTCTACATTCTGTTCCGTTTCCGTAACTGGCAGTATGGTATGGGTGCTGTGGTAGCCCTGATTCACGACGTTACCATAATCCTGGGGCTGTATTCGTTAACTTACAGTATTATGCCTTTCTCCATGTCGGTCGACCAGGCATTTATTGCGGCCATTCTTACGGTGGTGGGTTATTCCATTAACGACACCGTGGTGGTATTCGACCGCATCAGGGAATACCTGTTGCTGTACTCAAAACGCGATAGAAAAGATATCTTGAACGTGTCACTGAATAGTACTTTGAGTCGTACCTTTATGACTTCGTTAACTACCTTCCTCGTGTTGCTTGCCATCTTTATCTTTGGTGGTGAGGTAATCCGCGGATTTGTATTCGCCATTCTGGTGGGTATTGTGGTAGGTACTTACTCGTCGCTTTTTGTGGCAACACCGGTTGTTTATGACACCATGCGAAAAGTTGAAAAGAAAAAACGTTAAGAACAGCAGGCAGGCTTGCTTGTTTGTTTCAAATTATAGAATAGCCCGGCTGGTCCGGGCTATTTTCTTTTGATAACAGGGCGATACCGGGCCATTTGGCCACAACTGAAAGTTGGTTAAGCAGAAAAAAGTTACTGATGCATATACCAGCCATGAAATCTGAGCAATAGTTTATATATTTACTACTTATTAAAACCGCAAGCAATGATTCGTATTGAGAATATTCATAAATCGTTTGGAGCCGTTGAGGTGTTAAAAGGAATTGATTTACAGATTGAAAAAGCCGAGATTGTTTCGATAGTGGGCAAGAGCGGAGCCGGTAAAACCACGCTCTTACAGATTGTTGGAACCCTTCTGAAGGCCGATTCGGGAAGGATTACCATAAATGATACCGAGGTGAGCCGTCTTAAAGAAAAATCGCTGTCGAAATTCCGTAACCGAAACCTGGGTTTTGTTTTTCAGAACCATCAGCTGTTGCCCGAGTTTACGGCGCTCGAAAACGTGATGATACCCGGCCTGATTGCCCAGCATTCGCGAAAGAACCTGGAGCAGAAAGCCAAAGAAGTATTGGAGTTTTTAAACCTTGGGCACCGCATGGAGCACAAACCCAAAGAGCTTTCGGGTGGCGAACAGCAGCGTGTGGCTGTTGCCCGGGCTTTGATTAACGACCCCGAAGTTATTCTGGCCGACGAACCATCGGGCAACCTCGACACCCAGAATAAGGAAGAACTGCATCAGTTGTTTTTTACCCTGCGCGACACCTTTCATCAGACTTTTATTATTGTAACCCACGACATGGCCCTGGCCAAAATGAGCGACCGCACCGTAACCATGCAGGACGGAAAGATTCTGAACCCATAGGCCGGCAACTATTCAGGTATTGCTTCCCAATTTTAACAGGAAGAACAAAAGGCATTATCCGGGTATATTCTTTGGTACTCCCGGTGATTTTTAAATCAGGTACGTACCTGATTTAATTTAAGTACGTACCTGTTTTGATTCCGGTACGTACCTGTTTTCATTCCGGTACGTACCTGTTTTCATTTTGGTTCTTATATGTTTTCACTTTGGTACGTACCTGTTTTCATTTTGGTACTTACCTAATTCAAAACGGGTACTTACCTTTTTTAAAAAGATCACGATCTTTTTTAAAAAAGTCCCGACGTTTTAAAGGGGGTATGCTAAAGTTGTTTTTAATAGAACAGGTGGACGTATCCGGGTACTTTAAACTCGCGACCGTCCCAACCCTGGGCCAGAATCACATAGTAATAAACCCCGGGTTTGGCCATCCCTCCAAAGCGGGTGTTCCCGTCCCAGCCCTGCACGCCATCTTCGGTCCAGCTTCCGTCTTCATCTTCATACTCGTAAACCTTATTTCCCCAGCGGTTGTAGATTTTTATGGAAAAATACTTTACCGAAACCGGAAGTGCTTTGTCGAGAAAGTAGAAGGTGGGGTTGTTTCCTGCGGTACTCATGGGATTAAATACATTGGGCAGCATCTCACGCTTGGAGGGAAACTGGGTGGTATCGACAATCACGAAATCAATTTTGCGGATAGTGTCCATGCAACGATCGTTGTTGGCATTGTAAACCGGTCCCCAGGTAAACAGCTTCACATCGTAGCCTTCTTTGTATTCAACAACCGACTCCGGATTGTAAACCGGTGCCGGGTGAATGTAATAAATGGAGTCGATAGGTTCGTAGCTTTCTGAAACAGCCAGCAGGGTATCGGCCTCGTCGTGTTGCCACAGCGGATGGTTGTAAAAATGCCAGCGGAACAGTTCCCCGTTTTTGGTGTCGTTAACAAACCATACGCCGTGCGGAGCTTCGGGTCTTACCGTGGTGTCTTTGGGGGTGCTGGAGCCTTCAGAACCGCTTAAAGCAATGCCTTTAAAATTAGGTTTCACCGCACGGATAATGGGGTAGCCGTCGCGATCGGTTTTGTATTCGTCAATGGTGTTCGAGAACGAACGCGAATAGTTCAGTGCATCGGTAATGGTTGCTGTAAAGGTAACCGGTTCAACCGGAGCCTTAACCCGGGGCGCAGCTATGGAGGGAATGAAGGAATAATCGGAATCGGTTGTCCATTTCAGGCTGGCGCTGTTGGTAAAAGTGAGTGGGCTAAAGTCCACCAGATCGAAATACCGGAAGGTATTTTCAAAAAGGGTATCGGCCCGCAATTCAAGCTCATCGCAAGTGGATTGGGTTACCCTGATGTCGGTAATTTTAAAATCTTCGATAAATAACCAGGCCACAAAGGTGGTGTCTATGGTAAGGGCGTTGTTGCTCAGATGAACCTTGTATCCACCCTGAATATTTGTTTTGTAGGTTGATGCACTCACCGCCGTTTGCATCGTAAGGGAATCAAACAACAGGGTGGTTTCGTTCAGGCGATACCAGGTAGCATCTACGAGGGGATTTCCCGGAAGCGAAGCCTTCAGTTGGGCTTCTATCTCAAAGCCGTTGTTGTCGGGCGAGTATATAATATAAATGGTATCGGTACCCAATGTGGCTGTGTTTACATAGTTTGTCTGGGTAAGCGAGTTGTAATTGCTGACTACCAACTGGGCCCGGGTTTTTTGCAAACCAAAACCTGAAGTCAGTATCAGTGTAAGCACAAATGCAACTACTTTTGCCGGCATCGACGATTTATTTTTGATGTATAATAAATTCATTCCTTACTATAACTTTTAAAAAGCTACAATATTATAAAATATTCGCGGTTTAAGGGCTTTTGTGGTGCATTTGTTTTAACGATTCCTTATGCCGCTTTATTTCATTCAGGCCGGGAAAGCCCGATAATTTTATGCACAGGGGCAGTTTGTACTTTTATTAGCTGGGGTAATTAGCTACTTTTGTAAGCTAAAATTTACGGCATGCAAAATTACTTAGATGAATTAAACCAGGCGCAGCGCGAAGCCGTACTGGCCAAAGAAGGGCCATCGCTGGTAGTGGCCGGAGCCGGTTCGGGAAAAACCCGGGTGCTTACCTACCGCATTGCTCATTTGCTGGCATCGGGAGTGGCTCCCTGGCATATTCTGGCGCTTACTTTTACCAATAAGGCCGCGCGCGAAATGAAGGAGCGTATTGGCCGGGTGGTTGGCGATGAGCTGGCTGCCAGCCTTTGGATGGGAACCTTTCACTCCATTTTCAGCCGTATTTTACGTTCCGAAGCCGAACTACTGGGTTTTCCTTCAGCTTTTACCATTTACGATACTACCGATTCAAAAAGTCTTATAAAGTCGCTGATTAAGGAACTGAAACTTGATGACAGTGTG
>JBFWMB010000017.1:0-61950 GCA_050251815.1 Salinivirgaceae bacterium
ACATTGGGTAAATCAATATCGGGTGCTTTTTGTCCGATTAGCGAACCTTCATACACTTTGTTTTGCCTTTGTTGCTGCATCTTACCGCGCAACACATAACTGTTTAACATTTTGGTTATTGCAATGGTGTCGTAGCGGTTTTGCAACGCGGTATCAACCATCTCGAACAGTTGCAAATCGTTTTGCAGGGTAAAGAGGTTTCGGTTGGGACCTAATTTAAACGACAGGGCAATATAGGCTGCTATACTTCCCGGATTCGATTCAATAAAGTTTACCAAATGGTTTTTTTCGGAGCGATAAATTGAATCGGCAATATAAGTTAATCGGGAAGCCAGCTCATCGATATTTGGTTGCATCTGATTCTTTAAATAATACTTTTCGAGCGTATCAATAACCCGAACTGAATGCATATGTTTTTGTAACAGTTCTTTTACCAGCATCGATTCTTCGGAGCCACTCAGCTGCAGATTTTCAAGTAAAGCGGCCTTGTCCGATTGAATGGCAATCACCTCGTTAACGCCTGCAACCAAACGGATGTAGTCGGGTTGTTTAATATAAAGTATCAAATCTTTGGGTTGCGAAGCTTGTTGCGAATAGCTGAACCCGTTGTTCAATTCAATCAGTACTGAATCAACCGGAAAACCGGGAGAACTCATGTCCATTATTTTAATGTAATCACCTGCAGCACCTTTTATTGTACCGTTAATGGTAAATTGGTCGGCTGCAGGTTCACATCCTGAACCAAGCACGATAAGAGCTGTTGCAACAAAAATTTTTATCTGTTTAAAAGGAAATTGTTTCATATAAACTACTCGAATTAACTGCTAAAATTTGCTGGATACAAATATACATTTATAATTTTAAAGCCAACACCTATGCTAAGGCTTGTAGGGTTTAAACCCATATTGTCTGCTATTGTTATGACCAAACCAAAGATTATTGAACATTTTTATATTTTTGCATCAGTTTTTACTGAACAATCAGCAAAAATAACAAACAAAGAAATTGAAAATTTGGGAAGACATATCGGAATTTAATGCCAACAACCCTGTGGTAACCATTGGCTCGTTCGATGGGGTTCATTTGGGACATCAGGCAGTTATTCAGCAATTGAACCAGCTTGCTAAAAAGGTGCAGGGCGAAAGCATTATTTTTACCTTCTCACCCCATCCGGCAAGTGTTTTAGCACCCAACAAACCGTTGGTATTGCTAACAACCATTGAAGAAAAAATTGAACTGTTTAAAAAAGCCGGAATCGATCACCTGGTATTGTTCCCTTTTTCCAAAGCATTATCAGAACTGAGTTACAAGGATTTTGTAAAGCAAATTTTAATTGAACAGCTTCACCTGCACACCTTGCTCGTGGGTTACGATCACACCATCGGTAAAAATAAGGAAGGAACATTTGCCCAACTCAAAAAACTGGGCAAGGAATTGCAATTTGCTGTGGTACAACAAAAAAAAGTAAGTGTGTCGGAAAACGATTTAAGTTCAACCACCATCAGGCAACTGTTAACATCGGGAAAACTTTACGATGCTTCCAAACTTTTGGGCTATCCGTACCTGTTATCGGGAACCGTGGTTCACGGACAGCAATTAGGAAACAAGCTGGGTTTTCCGACGGCCAATTTATTGCCACCCGACAACAAATTTATTCCCGGTAATGGAGTTTATGCCACCCTGATTACGTATAACGGAAAACAATATAAAGGCATGATGAACATTGGCTTAAGACCAACCATTACCGACAACGAATTAAGCCCGGTTATTGAAGTTCACCTATTCGACTTTTCTGAACTGCTTTACGGAAAATTTATCCAGATTCACATCATCAGAAAATTACGCGACGAGTTCAAATTTGAGTCTATTGAAGCGCTCCGCTTGCAACTAAAGAAAGACAAAATTTTTACCCTCGAAACGCTGGAAAAGGAATTTGGTATCTCGTAGCGCCTATTGTTCAACAAGATCCCGTTCAAAAATTGCTTTTTCTTTTTCAAAATCAAGTTGGGGATAAGTGGCTTTTAGTTTATTGATTATTTGCAACTGGCTCCTTAAAAACTTTTGATGGCTCTCACTTTCCACCTGAAACGGACGATGTTTTGAGGCTTGAACAATCTTATTTATCTGTTGCATAACCGGATCACAAGCGGGATTAATCCAGGCCTGTTTAAAGCGTTCCCAGATATAGGAAACCGCCAGCGGACTTGGATGCAACATATCGTCGTTGTAAAACCGATAATCCCGTAAGTCGTCCATCATCAACTCGTACGACGGAAAATAATAAACCTGTTCAAATGTTTGAGCCAATTCTTCAACAGCAAGTAATAAAACCGATTTGCTAAGCTGATTCTCGTGAAACCCATCTTTTAAATGGCGAACCGGACTAACCGTTAAAATTAGCTTTAGACTGGAATTTTGACTCCTAAGCTTTTCGATAATTAGCTTATAATAAGCTACTATTTCCTGAACCCTGAGTCGGTAACGCTTAAACTCCTTTGCAGGAACCTTGTGGCAATTTGAAACCACTTCACCCGACTTTTTGTACGCATAAACCCAGGCGGTTCCAAAAGTGAGCATTAAAACATTGGCCCGCTGCAAAAAATCACTACCGGCCTGCAAATGATTATTAATAGTATCGAGAACATCCAATTTATTGGTACCCGAATAGCGGCTATGGTGCGAAAAACTGTTCCAAACCCCCTGTTGTTCAAACAAATCGCCTTCGTTAAATAATCTTTTATTCAGCAAATGCTCTAGGGATTGCCCTATGGAAATGGGATTATAAAGAATGCCAAAGGGATTTATAAGTGTGTTAAATTTACCCGCTTGTAAATATTCACCTATATGCTCCGAAAAACAAGAGCCCAGGGTCAACACACGTGTTGAATAATCAATACTTCCGCCTCCGGAAGGTTTTAATTCGGTTCGAAAAAAATCCATTTTATTTCGATTGATACATCCAGTTAGTTACAGTCAAGGCAACATCGCGTCTAACATTTTCGTTATGCAGCTCGTGAAATTTTCCTTCCCAGGAAACAAATTTTATTTTATCCCGATTCGATTCAAAAACATATTCTGACGCCAAAGGTGAAGTAATTTTATCGGCTGTTCCATGCATTAGTAAAGTTGGGACAAGTAACGCTGAGGCATTTTCCATAGCCCAACGACCCCAAAACACAACCTCGTGTAATAAACGAAACGAAATTCGCCCATGATTTAGCGGGTCGTCGCTATACTTTTTAACCTCGTCAACCTGCGACGAAATGGCTTTTATATCGAGCCCGCTATTCATGGTAACATTTGGCATCACCAAACGAAGTGCTGAAACCAGCATTTTAAGCATCGCCGGTGGTTCGTTGGTAAGTTTTAGCCAGGGCGAAGTGACAATTGCACCTGTTAGGTCTGCTTGTCTTCGCAGTAAAAAATTAAGCACAATATTTCCGCCCATACTATGGCCATATACGTAATGTGGTAGGTTTGGAAATTGTTCTTTGGTAAAATTAATAAGTAAGGCTACATCGTCGAGCAGGGAATCGTAAGAAACAATCGTTCCTCTTTTTCCGTCCGATTTTCCATGTCCATACAAATCGAAGCCCAGAAAAGCTATGGGTTCATCTTTAAAAGCCGAGAAATAGGGCTCGTAGCGACTACAATGCTCACCAAAACCATGAACCAATGTAATCACAGCTCTTGGTTGTTCATCGGGAATCCAGATTTTTACAAATAATTTCCGATTTATTCCTGCATCGACCCAAATTTCCTGACTTTTCATTTCAGTTCGTTTTTGTTATAAATACTAAAGGTAATAAAATTGACCATTGGTTAAGGACAACAAGAATACAAAATAAATGCAATAAATAAATTATTTGAAAGCCTACTAATCAAACAAACCCTTGTTATTTTAATAAAAGCAGCCTTATCTTTGAGGCAAAAATAAGCGAAGCAATGAAATACAATCTGGAATCGTGGAAATTGAGAATGACTGGTATTAAAAGCGAAAACGATTTTAATACCCTGGCCATTGAAGCCTTTCATTTTCAATACGAGAATGTGGACATTTATAAAGCTTACTGCGAATCGATTGGATGCAATGTCGATTCAATCGAACATTTTTCCCGGATTCCGGCACTTCCCATTTCCTTTTTCAAGACACATAAAGTCTTGGCAAAAAACAAAAACATTGAATTGCATTTTAAAAGTAGCGGTACCACCGGCATAAACACGAGCAACCACTTTGTACACCAGGCAGCCGTTTATGAAACCAGCTTTATGGATGGTTTTAACCGTTTCTATGGTGAACCTTCAGAATATTGTATTTTGGCCTTACTCCCCTCGTATATTGAGCAGGGACACTCATCGCTGGTTTATATGGCCAACTCACTGATTGGACAAAGCAAACACCCGCAGAGCGGATTCTATTTGAATAATTACCGGGAACTTTCAGAAACTTTGCATGAATTGGAGCAAAGCGGACAAAAAACAATATTACTGGGCGTTACCTATGCTTTACTCGATATGGCCGAGCAGTTTCCCCAAGCCTTGCATAATACAATAATAATGGAAACCGGAGGCATGAAAGGCCGCCGAAAAGAACTTATACGGGAAGATTTACACCGCTTTTTATGTGATGCATTTCATGTCCGTTCCATTCATTCAGAATATGGTATGACTGAACTCTTGTCGCAGGCATACAGTAAAGGAGAAGGTATTTTTGAAACACCACCCTGGCTTAAAGTTTTGGTACGCGACACTTACGATCCCTACGCACTTATGCCTCAGAACCGAAGTGGAGGCATCAACCTTATCGATTTGGCCAATATTTATTCCTGTTGCTTTATCGAAACCAAAGATCTGGGCAAATTACTAAGTGACAACACCTTTACCATCCTTGGCCGATTCGACAACAGCGATATTCGCGGATGTAACCTGATGGTTTCTTAGAAATGAAGTACAAAGCCTTTATAATTCTATTTGGAATACTTATTTTTACCTCAAATTGACAAAATAACTCGTATGAATGTTTTGATTCTTGGTTCGGGTGGCAGGGAACATACGCTGGCCTGGAAAATTGCACAAAGTCCGCTACTCACAAAGTTATATATTGCACCTGGAAATGCCGGAACCAAAGATTTTGGAACCAATCTGAATCTTGATCCGATAAATTTTGAAGAACTGAAACAAAAGACCCTGGACTTAGCGATCGACTTGGTGATTGTTGGTCCCGAGGATCCTCTGGTAAATGGTGTTCGCGATTATTTTGAATCAGACATGCAGCTTAAAGATATTTCTGTTATTGGTCCGGGAAAAGTTGGAGCCCAATTGGAAGGAAGTAAAGAATTTGCAAAAAAATTCATGGCAAAGTACCACATACCTACCGCAGCTTACGGAACTTTTACCCTGGAAACCTATAATGAGGCCTGTCTCTTTCTCGATACACTAAAAGCACCCTATGTGCTAAAAGCCGATGGACTGGCTGCTGGTAAGGGAGTATTAATTCTCAACAACCTCGACGAAGCAAAAGCGGCTCTTAAAACCATGCTGCAGGGTCAGTTCGGACAAGCATCGGAAAAAGTGGTAATTGAGGAATTTTTAAACGGAATTGAAGTATCGTACTTCGTAATTACCGATGGTAAGCATTATGTGCTGCTGCCCGAAGCCAAAGACTACAAACGCATTGGGGAAAAAGATACCGGACTTAATACCGGCGGAATGGGTGCTGTATCGCCAGTTCCTTTTGCCGACAAACAATTTACGCAGAAAGTAATTGAACGAATTATTGAACCGACCATTTCAGGACTTAAGAATGAACAAATTACCTACCAGGGTTTTATATTTTTCGGTTTAATTAAAGTCAACAATGAGCCCTTTGTTATTGAATACAATGTGCGTATGGGCGATCCCGAAACCGAAGTGGTAATTCCCCGTCTTGATGGCGACCTGCTTGCGTTATTAGCTGCCGTTCCTAACCAAAAACTACATAACGTACCCTTTTCCATTAAACCCGAAACGGCACTTACCGTGATGATGGTTTCCGGCGGATATCCTGAAACTTATGAAAAAGGTAAAACCATCGAAGGGTTTGATAAAGTTAAAGGCAGTTATGTTTTTCATGCCGGAACTTCGTTTAAAAACAACCAGGTTTTTACCAATGGTGGTCGCGTTTTATCGATAACCTCGCTGGGGAATAGTATTGATGAAGCCCGCGAACTTTCATATCGTAATGCTAAAATTATTAACTTCGAAAAAAAATATTACCGAACCGATATTGGTTCCGATTTATAGCCTGGCCTATGTTATTAAAGCTATTTAAAAACAACCATCCGTTTGTGCTTTTTTTAATACCCGTACTGGGTTTTTTATTGTGGATGCCATCATTATTCGATTTCCCTCTTAATTTTCCCGAAATAGTACCCAACAAACACACGCCTGTTTTCAACTGGTTAACTGAACCATTGGCAGGCTATCCTAAACTTTCGGTTGTTATTGCACTGACCTTTTTAGTTTTACAATCGTTTATGCTAATACGCTTAAACATCAAACATATTTTCATCGAAACCCGAACCTATCTGCCCAGTGTGCTTTTTGTAATATTTGGTTCGCTTCTGTATCAGTATCAGCAACTTCATCCGGCTTTAGTGGTCAACTTTTTTCTTTTGTGGGCACTCGACAAGGCGCTCGCCATCGACAAAGAAGGCAATCTGATTAAACGAAATTTCGAAGGTGGTTTTATCTTAGGCCTGGGAATGCTTTTTTATACAGGTATGTATATTTTTATTCCGGTTATCTGGATGACGCTGATAATTTTACGCAATTCCCGCTGGCGTGAATGGACTTCAGGGTTGATTGGATTTATACTTCCCGGTGTTTTTTTTCTTACCATTGCTTATTTACTGGATAAACATCAAATGGTACTTGAAGAATTTCAACAAAACCTTAGCGCTCAGGCAATAGAAATCAACTGGCATCCCTATGAATTTATTGTGATTGGTCTTTTAACGGCGCTTACACTCATCAGTATATTAAGTGTGTTGAGTTACGTAGGCGTTAAAAAAATTAATACACGAAAATACTTTACTTTTTTCTTCTGGTTTCTGATATTGCTGGTTGCCTTGTTTTTTTTCCACACCAAAGTAGCTTACGATATGATATATGCGCTGGCTATACCTTTAGCAGTTTTATCATCGTTGTTTTATATTGAATCGCGAAGTAAGTGGGTAACTGAAACCTTCTTTGCACTCACGCTGCTTTCGGCCTTTGCTTTAATCTGGATACATTAAAACTTTTACCGTATATTCGTGTTTAAGTAAAACACTAATACGGTATACCAAAAATCCAATTATTCAATGAACAGCAATTTAGGACAAAAGTCGGTGTCTGAAGATTTTTACAAACGCCTTTTTCAAGAATCGCCTATCCCCTATGGAATAATAGCCTGGGATGAGAAACAGAACAAATTGCAGTTCTCTGTTGCAGAAGCAAACCCCGCGCTGCTGCAGCTTTTGAATTTAAGTGCAAAAAGTTTACCAATAAGTACTCCCGAAGCATTCAGTCTGTTCAAAGGTTATAACAATCAATTTCTCGAAGTATTTTTAAAGAACCCGGAACAATCGCAGGTTCAAATTACCTATCAAACCGGACAACAACATTTCAGGTTAACTTTTTCCAAATTAAGCGTTGAACGAATTGCCTTTTATTCCGAAGATTTGACTGAACTTCATCAGAACCGTACCGAATTATTAGAGCGGAAACGACAACTGAAGGAATCGCACGATTTGGCACAACTGGGTTATTGGATTGAGAATCACAAAACCAATGAACACTTTTGGTCCGACCAAATTTTTAAATTACTTCAAATTAGCAATCAGCCGATAAAACCTTCGTTTAAAAACTACCTTGAATATATTCACCCCAACGATCGGAATCAGGTTGAAGAATTGTATCATGAAGCCAAAGACACCAATACCGGATTTGAAATAAACCACCGCATCAAATTAAGCGACAACACTATAAAATATGTGTCGCTGCGATGCTATACCAACTACAATTCAAAGGGCGATGCCGCACAAACCGTAGGAATTATTCAGGACATTACCCACATTGAACATACCCAACAGGCCTTGAAAAATAGCGAAACAATTTTTCGTTCGGTTTTCGAAAATGCACCGATTGCCATTGTTCTTGTAAACAAAAATTACAGTCCCAATTTTTGCAACTTGCAGTTTAGCCAAATTACCGGCTATACCATGGACGAAATTTTACAAAAAGAACTCAAGGATTTTACCTATCCTCCCGATTATAAAAACAATAAGCAACAATATTTGCGCCTTTTCAATGGCGAAATTGATTCTTTTTCACTTACCAAACGTTACCGAAAGAAAGACAGCAGCCTAATATGGGTTAAAGTAGTGGTATCTGCCATTAAAAACGAGCACAACATTACCACTATGGCTATTGCCATGGTTCAGGATATTTCGGCTGAAAAAAAGGCCTCCGAAGCACTTATTAAAAGCGAATACAAGTACCGAACCCTGATTGAGAACGCCAACGATGGCATTGGACTTTTCGATCTCAAATTCAATCCCATAATTTACAATACGCGCTTGTACGAAATGCTGGGCTACCCGCTCGAAGAATACCTGAAAATTGATCACACCCGGTTTGAATTATTTCACCCAGCCGATGTTAAAAAAGCACAAAAAGCGTACGAAACAGTACTTAATAAACAGCAGGCCCGAATTGAATGCCGCTTAAGAAATTTCGAGGGTCAGTACTTCTATTGTTCAATAAGTTATATTCCTGTTTTACACGAAGATAAACCGGCCATGCTTATTTTCAGACGCGACATATCGAAACGAAAGGAAGCTGAATTGCAAAACGAGGAATACCGCTTGTTCCTGGAAACCATAATGGACAATTTGCCCGTTTCGTTTTTTGCAAAAACAACACCTGATTTCAGATACCTTTACTGGAATCACACCATTGAACAGGTTACCGGAATTTCATCGGAAGAAGCCATTGGAAAAACCGATATGGAGATTCAGCATTCGAAAGCATTAGCAGAACAATACCTGCACGAAGACACCAAACTGCTGAAAAACAAAAGAAAATTGGAAATGGAACATGAGTTTACCAATCCACTGGGCGAGGTAAAACATTTTAAAACCATTAAAACCATTCACAATTCCACGGCAGGCAATCCAATTATTTTGGGTTTATCAATGGATGTTACCCAGCTAAAAGATGCCGAACGAAAAATTGAACAATCGACCCAAATGCTTAAAGAAGCTCAAAAAATTGCGAAACTTGGCTATTGGGAATACGATGTAAAGAAAGATCTCTTTTTCGACAACAGCGAGAACCGGCAAATATTGGGTATTGTTGATGTTCCCTATTTTTTAAACTACAAACAATTTATTGAATTGGTGCACTCAACCGACCGGGAAGTAGTAAACATGGCGTTTAAAAAGGGAATCTCAAAAAACACGGCAGGCGAGGGCATTGTAAAGATAACCTCAGGAAACAACATAAAGCACATTTCAATAAACTACCGCCCTATTTCCAACGAGAAAAACGAAGTGATTAAATTACGCGGAACCTGTCTCGACATTACCCGGATCCGACAATCGGAAATTGCACTTCGCGAAAGCGAAAACCGCTTGAAACAAGCAGAACATATTGCAAAAGTGGGATATTGGAATTACAACTATACCGACAAAACCACTCGCTTTTCCGATGAAGTGTGGAACATTCTGGAACAACCGCTTAGTAACAAAGACATTCAGTTTGTCGATTTTATTAACACGGTGCATCCCGACGATAAACTAATTGTTTACAAACAATTCAACCAGTCAAAAGAGAATAATCAGCCTTTTGACCTTGAGTTCAGAATCATTACACAAAATAAAAAATTAAAATACATTAAAGCTACTGGTACCTTTGTGAAAAACCTGGATGGAACGTTGGAACGCTCGATTGGAACTTTTCAGGATGTAACCGGATTGAAACAAAATGAATTCAAACTTCAAAAAATAACCAGTCATCTACTTAACATTCAAAAATTGTCGAAAACCGGTTACATGGAGCTTAATTTGTCAACAAAAACAGCTGTATATTCCAATTCCCTGCTGCATATATTGGAATTATCAGATGAGAATGCGGAATTCGACACCAACCATTATCAGGGGTTTATTCATCCCGACGACAAAAATACCATTGAACAAACGCTTAAACATTCACTTGAAAAAGGAATTTCGCACAACATTCAATACCGGTTGAAACTAAAAAACGGAAAAATAAAATATGTAAACGAAATTTGCAGCATAGCACATCAAAACAGCCAGCTTGAATCTATTGTTACCCGAATTATTCAGGACATAACCCTGCTAAAAGAACAGGAGCTGGAACACTTGCAATTAATTCAGGTAAAGAAGAACCTTCAGGAGGGAAACTGGGATTACGACGAAAAAAACGGAATGTATCAGTTTAATAATCTGGCCTTATCGATTCTGGGTTTTGAGCAAACAAACCAGCAGATATCTTGGTCACAATATATGCAATGCATTCATCCAAACGACCGCTATTCCGTTGAAACCTTAATTGCCAACAGTATTAAAACCAAATCAAATTACACACTGACCTATCGCATTGTAAACCAAAAAACAAAAGAAACAAGGCATCTGAAAGACATAAGTAGTTTTATCCGGATAAATCCCGATTTGTGGATACTTCATGGCACCATCCGAGATGTGACCGATTACCGTAAAACACTTAAAAATCTGACCGAACAAAGCGAATTATTAAAAACCATTACGGATAATGCACTCATTGCTATGGTAATTCTGCAAAACGACAAGCATATCTATGTAAATAAACGCTGGTGCAGTTTAACAGGTATGAAAGCTGAAGATGCTGAAAACAAACTCACCATTCATGAAATTTATAAACCGGAAACAACCCGAATCATTATCAGCTTGTTGGTTCAATGGTCAAAGTACAGAATAAAAGAATACCATAACGAGTTACATATAAAACCCATTCATGCTCCGGCGTTTTATGCTGAAGTTTACGTGAAAGAGATATACACCAACAATGCCCCTGCTTTTTTAGTTCTGGCGTCGCCAAGGCATAAATAAAAAGAGGAACGCCTTTATTCGGGGTTCCTCCTTCCACAAAATAATGAGAATACAGCTTACATATTTACATACGACAAAATAGCTACTGCTGCACCTTCTTTACCATCTTTAAACGATAGATTGATACTGTACATACCTGTCTTCTGACACTGAAAACCAATGGCTGAAACAAAAGTTCCGTCGGGTTTTAGATTAGTTCCCAACAAGGTAGCATTTTCCATTAACTGAACCACTGCTTCACCGGCATAACCCTCAGCATTACAAACAGTAATTTTATACATGGTACCTTTGTTCATAATCACATTAAACTTGGCCGAAGGTGGCGAAACACTGCTGGCCGATAGTTTTACCTTATAATCTTTCAGATAGGTAGCATTTCCAATACCAAGTGCACACACATTAACCAATTCGTCGCTTTGGGCAACTACCGGGTTTACCTGAAAACCAATAAAAAGGGCTAGTATAATTTTAATAATATGCTTCATCTTATAAACTGATTATATTGTTACGAACATCTTCAATTACCGCAATTATATTGGCCAGGGTTTCATCTGAAATATCAATATGTTGTTTATCGTTCTGAACAATTATTAACATACCATCAACTTCTTTAGCCTCAGGTTCACCCATTTCGTAGGTAATTCGTACTCCGTCGTAAGCTTTTTTTATTCGTTCAATTTCTTTAACCAAATCGGCAAAATTAGCATCCGATTTATAATTCTTTAGAATTAAGATCAAGTCGTTCAAAACAAGTTTTTGATCGGCTATTCGTTCTACAATTTCTTTTTCAGGAGCACCTTTGGCCACCTGAGTAGCCAGGTACATACCTTCGACCCACATTCCGGTTACAATTAAAGAACTAATGTTTCCACGATTCGATTGCCGCAGGTATTCATCCATATTATTAAAACTCGATACGGAAATATACATTAGTGAATCCAGATTCTCGTTGTTTGTGGCTAAACGTTTTATGGTATTAAAGTCAAAGAATTGGCCGATTCGCAACTCGTTTGCCAGCGATTTAATGGCTGTCATGTTATTGATTACCGAACCGGTTTTTTCATACATATTCAGATAACCCAGGTCGCAACCATATACGCCAAGATTTAATGCCTGTTTAAAGTTGGTGTTTAATTTATCAATCCGGTCGGTTGATGCCAATAACTTTTGCGAAAAAGGCACGCCGGTTGATTTTAACAAGGCTGCCATTTCAACAGGCGACGATATATTATCAATAATATCTTCCATGGCTTCCTGTGAAATCAGCAAGGGCTTGTCATCGCCAAATATTTCTTCCGGGATTTCAATATCATCGGAAATTTTTTTATTGCTATTGCCCGAACAGGCCGATAAAACCAGAACTGTTGATGCAAAACCAATAAAAACCAAATTATACCATCTTCTCCTCATGAGTATTATTTTTATTTATAAAAGTAAGCCTTTTTTCTAAAATTTAAAATATTCTTACAAGCAACTATTTTTGGAACATATCCATAAATCGCTTTAACCAGTCGTAGTAAAGTGCTACATAGGCTCCAATGGTCATAACCCAAACCATCCACATATTAAACCAAAAAGTGTCGATATTATGTCCGGCAAAATGTTTAACCGGTGAATAAAACTGTGCCCTAAAGTCAAAGGGGTTATCAATCCAGGGCATTTCATAAATGGGATCGGTTTGTTGAATCAAGCGATCTTTGTATGCTATAATTTTATTTTTCTCGTAAATTTTCCGGACAATATCAGTAACCGCTTCGTTATGGTAAGCCTGACGCTTAGCAATATAATAACCGGGATGCTTATTGTCGAGGTAATTTATAATCCGTTCTTTTCTATCGTTGGCATTGGTAAACGACTGGTTATAGAAAAGCTCTAATTGATTCAGGTATTCCGATGTTGCCAAACCTACTTCGTCGTTAAATTTCTCGAGGGTAAGGTAATCAACATAATCAAATGGTACTTCGGGAACCCTGACCGTTTCTTTGTAAATCTCGTTTTTAAGCAAAGCCAAACGCTCCGACACTTCTTCCTTAATGGAATCGTTATTGGTGTTATAAGCCGATAAACAATAATCAATCCGGTCTTTTAATTCGGGAATGTAATAAACATTTTTAAAGTCGGCCATATAAGCCTGACGTTCAATTTCGTAAAAATCTTTCTGAAATTTATTGTCTTTGTACTGGCGAACCATCAATCCCTCATAAACCCAGCGGGTGGCCATCAGTTCACAAACCGGAGGAACTCCTTCAACACTTCCAATGGCACGGTTTAGTTTATCGAAACTAAACATGGCTCCACCCAATGCCATTTGAGGAATCATAACCAGCGGAATCATAATATATATGGTTACTGCTGAATTGAAAGCTGAGGAAAGGTTAAGACCCAATAAATTGGAAAAGGTGGCGATGGTAAATAAAGCCCACCAATATTCAAACCAGAGCCCTCGTATATCGAGAATCAGGTTGCCAACCAAAACAAACAACAAGGCCTGAATGGCTGATAGAATAAATAATATAGTAATTTTTGAAATCAGATAACTCGACCGGCTAAGGTTAAGAAAGGATTCCCTTTTCAGGATTTTTCGGTCTTTGAAAATCTCTTCTCCCGAAACCATTAAACCGAGGAACATGGCCACAATCATGCTCATGAAAATATAAACCGGGATGTTTTCATTTTCGCGAAAGATATATATCCTGGAGTTTGGGTCGGCAATGTAGCGGATAAGAAAACTTAAAATAAAACCAAGTAAAGGAGCTTCGAGAATATTTAACAATATGTATTGCCGGTTACTGATTTTAGCCAGCGAATCGCGTTTAAAATAAATGCCCATTTGCCTGAACCAACTGGGAATATTCAACGATTTTGGCGGTTCTTCCTGAATATCGGGGTGTTTTTCAAGTATGTGGTTTGTTTTGTACTTTTCTTCCCACTCGGTGGGATTAACTTTTCGTTTGTTCGTATAGCGCCCAAATTCATCGACTACCTGGGCATCGATAATATTAAATATAAGCTCCGGATTCACATTACCACAGGTTGGGCATTCGCCCACTTCGCTGTTAATCTGTGCGTCGAGTTTTTTAAAGTAGGTAACCGCTTCAACAGGGTTTCCATAATAAATCTGATACCCGCCGGTATCGAGAATTATCATTTTATCGAACATTTTATATATCTCCGACGAGGGCTGATGAATTACCACAAAAATAAGTTTCCCTTTCATCGAAAGCTCACGCAACAAGTCCATTACGTTCTCCGAGTCGCGCGATGATAAACCGGAAGTTGGTTCGTCGACAAAAAGAATGGGCGGCTCGCGAATAAGTTCTAAGGCAATATTAAGCCGTTTTCGCTGGCCACCGCTAATGGTTTTATTAAGCGGCGAGCCCACCCTGAGGTCTTTTCGGTCGATAAGCCCCAAACTGGTAAGTGTGTTTTCAACGCGAGTGTGTAATTCTTCATCCGACATGTCTTTAAAGCACAAACGTGCATTAAAATACAGGTTCTGGAACACCGTAAGTTCTTCAATCAAAAGGTCGTCCTGCGGAATGTACCCAATAACGCCTTCCATTTTCTCGTTTTCGGTGTGCAGATTTATTCCATTTATCAAAACCTCGCCTTGCGACGGGACTTCCATTCCGGTAAGTACGTTTAACAAGGTAGTTTTTCCGGCACCACTGGCTCCCATGATTCCAACCAGGCGGCCTTGCTCTTCGGAAAGGTTAATATCGCGCAAGCCAATAGAACCATTTTTAAACCGGTATTCTACATTGTTCACATTGTACGAAACGCGCGATGAGGTTGCATCGGCCATATACTTTGAGGCCACATCGCTGTAATAAACGGGTTTTCCTTTGGGAAACCTGATGCTGCTGCCATTGGCAAAAAGGTATATCCGGTTTGAGCGAACCGGAAGCCCGTTGAGCAATACGTCTTGTTTTCCTGTATAGCGCAAGAAGTAAAGCTCAACACTTTTTATGTGTAAAATAATGAGCTCCTTGTCGAGTTCTGCGCTTTGGATATGTTTGGCAAACTCAAACGAAGATTTTTTGTCATTAATTATTAAGACACTGGGGATATCGAGTTCTTTGTTGGCATCGTTGACAACAAAAGTCTCAGTACTTTTAAATTCTTCAGTAGAAATGTTAAAAACCTCGGCAACTGTATTAATGATGGCCATCCGCTGTTCGGAGAATTTCTTGTCGGCGGCAACCAGTTCAAACAAACGAACCAGTACTACCACTTTTTGTTCCTGGGTTAGTGTTTTATTAATTTTCTTACAGATACCCAGAATTCGTACCGAATCTTTAACGGAAGTAAGTTGAATTTTTTCGTCGTCCTTTTTTTCTTTATTCTCTTCTCTGCTAACAATATCGGCATGTTTATAAAACAAAGCCAGGTATTCTTCAACAAAGTCGGAACTTAATTGAGAAGTTAAAAAACTTTCAACAAAATCAATTTCATTGTCTTCAACGCCACCATCCTGCTTTGCAATAATTGCAAAAAGCTGCATCAGGGCTTTTAAGATCTCTTCACTCATCCTTGAGGATTAAATTTTTAATTAGCGGATTAACAATTAATCCATAGAATAGCTTATTTGTTCAAAGGGAACTTCGACGATATCAGCATATTCTTCGCCGGCTTCCTCCATATCTTCATCATCTTCAGGAAAATGCCAACGCACCAACACCTCTTTTCCGCCTTCATACATTTCTTCCAGCTTGAGTAAAATATCCAAAAGCATTTTTGAAGAGGCTGTGTTGAAATAAACCAGTTTAAAATTAAACACGGTTTTTCCGCTAGCTTCTTCAGAATATTTGTCTAACCAATCAAGTATGGGTTCGTAAAAAGCAGCCACATCTTCGGGTAATGAACGACCCGAAATCTCAAAAATCTCATTTGCTACATCCAGTGTAACACTGGGAGTATCATCGGTTCCAACTATTTTAATCACTTCCATAGTTCATTGTTATTAATTATTATTTCTAGAAATTACACTTGTAAGCACAAAAAAAGAAAACTCTTCGTTAATAGGCAAAAAACTGTAATAAAGTTTATTCCCGGTTTTTTTAGCAATGTCGATAAAACCCAGTCCGGCACCTCCTTTGCTCGATAAACGCCCCTCTTTTATTTGTTGTTTATAGAGCTGTTTCAGACCTTCTTTGTCAAGACTGTTGATTTTATCAATCATTTCGGTCATATCGGGGATGTGCGATTTGCTTAAAATATTCCCTGTAGTAATGGTGTATTCTTCATCATTTTTACAAAGCATAAAGGTTCCCCGGCCTTCTTTTCGGCCACCGTCACAGTCGACACACTCGGCATGTTTGCCGACATTTTGCAGGCATTCAACCATAACATGGAATACCTTTTTCTGAGTTGATTGCGATTCCTCGTCAATCTCCATATTATTCTCCGTCAACGACGTAAATGCTTTTGTTATCTGGTGTGTTACTTCGCCTTCATAAACCAATTGCACTTTGTGCTCTTTCATCGACTTATAAAAGCTATAAACAAACTCCAGGAAAACTTTTAATTCGGCACCGTTCCCGTCCATAATTGCCTGTTTTTTATATTAAAATTCAATTCCTATTAACAACACATCATCAATTTGCTTGTTCTCGCCTTTCCATGCTTCAAAATCGGAAGCAAAATACGAATTAAAAAAACCAATTTCCTGATCAGCATGCTCAATAATTGCTTCCCGAATGCGAACGGCCTGGTATTTCCGCCGATCAGGCCCGCCAACCTGGTCGGGTAATCCGTCAGAAAAGAAAAATACTTTATCTCCAATTTCCAAATTAATTACATGATTTTCGAAATCTTTTTCTGGTTTTTTCCCTAAGGGGATTCCTCCGATTGCTTTCCGGTTTCCTTTAAATTCTTGTAAGGCTCCGTTTCGTAACAAATAAAGCGGTCGGTGGGCACCTGCATATTGTAACAACTTAGTCGTTAAATTGATTTTACAAAGTGCAATATCCATTCCATCACGCGCATCGGTATCAATCCGGTCCTGTTTCAGGGTTTTGCGAACCCCATCGTGTAATTTGTCGAGAATTTGACCTGCATTAATGTCATCGTAATGGTCAACCACATTGTTTAGTATAAAGTAGCCGATAAACGACAGCAAGGCACCCGGAACTCCGTGGCCGGTGCAATCGACAGCGGCAATAAAAATATCGTCTCCTTTTTTAAAGAACCAGGGAAAATCGCCACTAACCACATCGCGTGGTTTGTAAAACAAAAACGATTTGGGCAAAAATTCCTGAATGTATTTGTTGTTCGGAAGTATGGAAGTCTGAATACGCTGCGCGTAATTAATACTTTCCTCAACCGCTCGATTCTTTTCTTTAATTTCCTGCTCAATCTTCTTTTGTTCGGTAATGTCGTGAGCTACAAACAAAATGGTCTCAAGCTCTTTATCGTCGCTAAACTCGGGTATTGCGTTTACCCGCATAATACGATCGCCAAAATTTGTCGGGAAAGTGTTTTCGGTATTTGTTTTTTGACGCGACGATTTAACTTTTTGAATGGCCTCCGTAAAAAACGACTTAATTTCTTTGTTGAAATTTACGTCGCTCAGGTTGCGCTTAATAATGTCGTTATTATCGACACCGGTAAATATTTTTACTATGGGGTTGGCATAAAAGAACTGGCCGGTTGGGCTCAGGCGAAGAATCATATCGGGTGAGTTTTCGGAGAGCGATTGCATTTTACTTTTCATGCGCTCTTCTTTTTCGGCCCGTTTACGCTCGGTTATATCCTGCGAATTGATAATTATTCCTTCAATTGCCGGATCGTCAATCAGGTTACGTCCGGTTGATTCAATAAAAATCTTTTGTCCGTCTTTACGCATGTAAGTGTACTGAATTGACCGCGATTCGCCGGGATTCTCGACCAGGCTGACAAATAAATCGGTAAATTCTTTAACTCCTTTTGCTGTCAGGCGGTCCATGTCTTTTCCTTCCATCATCTCTTCAACGGTATAGCCATAAATACTGTTTACCGAAGGGCTGATGTATTTTAATTTCATGTCTTCGTCGTAGATGGAAATAATTTCTGATGCATTTTCAAGTAAAGAATGCAGTCGCTTTTGAGCGTTTTCTACCTCACCAATCTGTGTTTCAAGATTTGCGTTTGTTTTTTCAAGTTCCTCGTGAGTAGCCCGCATTTCTTCGGCATTCTGACGCAATTCTTCTTCGTTCTCCTGAAGTTCGTTGGTCATTTCCTGCGCATCTTTCAGCAGTTTTTCGGTTCGGGCATTCACTTTCAGGTTAAAAATAGTACGGGCAATTATATCGCTTAATTCTTCCAAAAAACGGATCGAAAGCTCATCAATATCTTTATCGATTGAGGCAAATTCCATCACGCCTTGCAGTTTATCGTCGGTAATAAGCGGAACCAGTAAAAGCGAAGTAGGTTTTTTGTCGCCTAAAATACCGGACGAAATGGTTACGTAATCTTCGGGTATTTCGCGACGGAAAATGGTTGCCATTTCGAATGCACATTGGCCAACAAGCCCTTGTCCGACTAAAAATTCCTGATTAAGAAATTTTTGTCGGTTATAGGCAAAGGTTGCGGTATTCACCAGTTTGTTTTCTTCTTCAACATAAAGATAAAAAGCTCCCTGAAGCACATTGATGTATTTAATAAGCTCAACCAGTGTTTTGTAGGACAACTCCTCCAGATCGTTGTGCATGCGAAGAATATCTGAAACCAAATCTTTTCCTTTGGCTATCCAGTTTTGTTGTCGCTCGTTCTCATTGGTGCGTGCTAAATTCTCACGCATTATCATCAGTGAATGCCCTAAGATGTCTTTTTCATCAATGGCGTCTTCGTAAGCGGTAAGATCGCCTTCGCCAATCTTCTTGGCCAAACGGGCATTCCGGTTGATTATGGTATCTTTTTCTTCAATAACTCGGTTTAATTCTGAGGTTGTCTCCCTGTAATTTAAGGTAAGAATATAGCCTAAAGCACCTAAAATTAATGGGGCAAAATCGACAACAAAATAAACCGGCGAATTGAGGTGCATTTGCCACAATCCGTAGAACGAAACCTCAAAGTTGGTTGCCAAAAAACCAATAATCCACGTAAAAACAGGGAACATAAACCCAAGAATTAGGAATCCGGGTGTATAGGTAACCCTGTCTCTAAACCTGAATACGAGTAACTCTGCTATTTTTTGTAATATATAGGTCATTTATACTGAATTTCAAGTTATATTAATTTTTTTGCCTTGTTTCCAAAGAATTTTGACAAATCGTTAACCCGGTTCGACAATCCCCGTTCAATTGATTTAAAGGTTGCCAGTTCAACCACTCCAATCACCTTATTGGCGTCAATTACTGGTATTATGGCCAGGTAACTGGGTTTATGGCTTCCAAGGCCTGAAATTACATTTACATATCCTGCCGGCAACTCATTAATAAACATGGCTTTTTTATCTTTAACCACCTGACCAATTAATCCGTCGCCTTCTTCAAACTCAGGAGGCTTTGAGTCGGAATAATAGGCATAGCTGGCAATGGAGGAATATTTATTTGAAGTGTCGTTAAGTACATAAACCATTCCTACAACAATCTCAATTTGCTTGCTGATGCCAACCAATAAACGTTCACCAAAGGTAGCCAGGTCGTTGAACTGACCCATTTCTTCTTCTAGACGGGTTAAATTAAATGAAAGTTCATCGGCTTCGCGCGCTTTTTCTTCCACTTCTTTCTCCAGTTCTTCAATATCGTCTCCACTGGCAACACGGCGGCGTTCTTCGTTTTCAAGGTAATGATTAATGGCTCTTAATCCACTCAGGCCCAGGTTTAAAATTAATGGTATTTGAACCAGGAACATTCCTAACAGAATTATGGCTGTTCCATTCCCTTTAAATGCCGACGATGAGGCTAAAACCAACAATATTGCAAGTACACTGGCTATGAGTAATAAAACAAAGTTTAAAGTGACCCGCTTTTTGTATTTCAGTATCTCGTCCATAGGTTCTTATGCTAAACTTAACAGAAAATTAATAATTTTATTCGTACTAAAAACATGATCAACGTTGGTAGCATTCATTGAAGCCAAAGTCATTGTCGGAACCTGGCATTCGTTGGGGTCCTGTACAATGGTTAATCCCCCGTTATCTTTTACGCTTTTTAACCCCAGGGCCCCATCTTTATTGGCCCCGCTCAGAATTATCCCCACCAGTTTTCGCTTGTAATTATACGAGGCAGAAAAGAACGACAGGTCGATGGATGGGCGGCTGTGGTTCACAGCTTCTTCGGTTGAAAGCGAAAAACGATTCCCCAATTCAACGTACAAATGATAGTTTGCCGGTGCCAGATAAATTTTACCTGTTTTTATGGGCTCTTTATCGTTGGGCTCAACAATGGGCATTTGTGCTTTAATTGAAAGCGCTTCAACAAAACCTGAGCGAACATGTTTTAAGCGATGCAAACAAAGAATTACTGGCAAAGGATAATTGGCGGGTAACGACGAAACAATTTTTGTCACTACCTGAAAGCTACCCGCTGAACCTCCTATTATTACTGCCTTATAATCCATAATTAATCGACTCTTTTCCTATAAATACGCTCATCCTGATTTACTAACTGCATTTTTTTTCCAACCTCAGAATACTCCAGGCTCTCCATGTTTCCAAGAATCAAGTGTCCGCCAACTGTTAAATTACTCATCAGTTTCCGGGTTACTTTTTCGTACAACGGTAAATTGTACTGAATCATCATGTTCCGAAAGATAATCATCCGGTACGATTTATTGTTCTCAACCTGTGAAATATTTAAGGTATCAAATTCAACTCCTGTCAATAATGAAGTATCCAATACGGCTTTATTATCAACAATTTTATAATAACTTGAAAACTCAAACTTGCCCGATAAGCGGGTATAGTTGGCCTCGCCTATTTCCATCTTTTTTAAATCGTATAAACCGCCAGCTTTAATTTTGGCGATTCGATTTTTTGACGGACACGAAACCATTATTTTAATGGAATTGCTTAAACCCAATTCCGACAACACAACCATTAGTGAAAAAATTTCTTCGCCCGATGATTCTCCGGCAAGCCATATTTTGGCTCCGGCCGACTGACTTAATTCAGGCAAATATTTTTCTTTCATCTCACGCCAGAACGAAGGATCGCGGAACAATTCCGTGTTTTCAATCATAAGCTGCTCGAGCAAATCCTCAAAGCCGATGTTATTCCGTTTCACCTGATTTACAAATTCATCGACAAGCACAATGTTGTAATACGACAACAAATGGACAAACCGACGGCGCAAAGTAGTTAAGTTATAGTCGCTCAAATCGAGGCCATAGCTCTCATGAATGGCTGCAATCATTTTTTTTGTGTCAACTATACCTAGACTATCTATCATAATACTAAGCTAAAACGTTAAAATTGTTTTTTCCGGTAAAAACCCTTGGTCCGTTCAAAATTATTGGCAACCGGGCCTAATATACTTTCGTGTGCACCAAGAATCAGATAACCGTCGCGATACAAACTATTACTAAACAATTCAATAACCGAATTTTGCAATTTATTGTTGAAATAAATAATCACATTCCGGCAAAATATAATATCGAATTTTGAATAAAAAATGTTCCCGTCTTTAACCAAATCGTGCTTGCGAAAAACGGCTTTCTCCCGCAAAAACTGCTTCATGGTTATGGTATCCTTTACTTTATCGATATCGAAATATTTCTCATATTCGACATCTTTTACATCTTCGTAATTTAAGGGATTTTCTTTAATTACCTTATCAAAATTATCGAGGTACCCCAAATTAAAGCGATATTTATAGGTTCCTTTTTTGGCAATTTCGAGCATATCGGAATTAATATCGCTGGCAAAAACTTTGGCTTGTTCAAACATGCCCAGTTCATTGAGCAAAATAAGCATCGAATAAATTTCCTGCCCGCTACTGCATCCGGCATGCCAGATAAAAATTGATTTGTTTTTTTTTAGTTTGGGAAGAATCTGATACCGAAGGGTGGTCCACATTTCCGGATCGCGGAATAACTCGGTAGTATTAACGGTTATATCTTTAACAACTTTTTCAAGAAAATCTTTGTCTTTTGCAACCTTTAACGACAATTGGTTAATATCCATATGATTGTCAACCAAAAGTTTTTCTACCCTTCTTTTAAACGACCTGTCGGAATAGTCGTTAAAATCATAAGTAGATGCCATTTTGATTGCTGTAATAAATCGTTGGACATCCTCATTTGTTACCATACAGTACCTGTCGTTTATAAGTTGCAGCAGATTTGATTTTCAGCAGTGGTAAAAATAATAATTTTTATTTAATAAAATATTTTAAGCAAAATTATATTAACCGCCTTCATTAGAAACAACAAAGCGTTGCCAAGTAATGAACAGTTGCTAAAGTACTACTTTTAATCCTATTTAAAAAGCCTGTAAACATACTTTGACGTAAGACAAAAAAATCATGATTAATTAGCCCTTCTTTTAATTAAAACTCAATGGTGTTTTATTTGCAATTTCTCTATCGCTGGTTACTGATTTATAATTCCTGCTTTTTATACAAATTGCAAGTGAAAAAATGTCACAATAAAAATTACAAAAAAACGTCCGGTATTTGCCTGCCGGACGTTAACAATCTAATTTTTTAAATTCATTTTTTAATGCTCAAACACAAACGAAAGCAACACCGGTTGATGATCGGAATGCTTAAAGTTAAGGTTAACATTTGTGCTAAAAACCGGCAACAAGTTTGGCGACAACAAATAAAAATCGATTACTGTGGTTACTGTAGTTTCCGGATTATACACTTGGTCAATCATCCGGTTGCTGGGAACATTGGTGTTGTAAACCCATTGCCACTCGTCGGGTAAAAAGTCGGATGCAATACGCAAACGGGTTAAATGGCCTTCTTTGCTTTCGGCCGATTCAGTTCCCGCTTCGGGTGGATTCTGGTTCCAGTCACCTCCGACCAAAACATAATTTCCTTTCTGGTATTCTTCAAGTAAAAATTGCCGCATTTTTTCCATTTGCTTTTTACGTAAAGTACCATCGTCGTAAGCCGAATTGTGGGTGTTGATTACCAAAAGCTCTTTTCCGTTCGAAGTATAGAAACGTTGTACCATAAAACAACGGTCGAGTAAAAACAGCCCCTTGGGCCAGGCAAAATTGCCTTCAAAGGCATAGCGATCGACCTGAAAAGGTTCATACTTACTGTAACTTGCCAAACCACCATCCACTTTTCCCATAGGATTTGAAACAGGAACCGGAACAAAAGCCACCTTGTAGTTTAAGGCAAAAAACGATTGGTAAGCTGTCAAATATTTGGCAATGGTGTCGAAAGCATTTAGTTTATAACTGCGTCGCGAGCTTCGGTCAACTTCCTGTAATAAAAAGAAGTGAATGCTGTCGCGGGCAGTAATTTGCGAAACAATTCCATCAAGATTTTCCAGGGTACGTTCTTTGGTGGTGCGCATCTTTTCGCCCCCGTCGTAAAAAAAGCTCATATCGTCGCCTAAACCCGTATAACCAATATTCCAGTTAAAAACATGTAAAGTGTCGTACACATTTACCACTGCTCCTTCCGATTTAGCTATGGGTTCAATGGGTTCCGGCTTATAGTCGGCCAGTGTGCTGTATACCAGAAAAACAACAAACAACAATACCAGGATTAAAATCAGTAGACCGAGCGATTTAAAAAACTTTTTCATATAATTTTGCTTTTAAATGAACACCCGAAGATAAGAAAAAAACGTTTTCTTCGGTTTACTTAATTATTTTATGGTAAATAAATTATCGCTCAAAACTATTATTTTTGTGGCCTAAAATATTCAACCTTGATACGAATTATATTTCAGGCTTTTGCCTTTATATTGCTGGCATTGCCCCTTTATAGCCAAAACACCGTTCGCTTAAATGGAAAAGTTACCGATGCAGCAACGGGCGAGTCGCTTATGCAGGCTGCCGTTTGGGTTAAACCCATAAACAAAGGAGCAGTTACCGATTTCGACGGAATTTTTACCCTCGATTTGCTCCCCGGAAACTACGAAATTGAAATCAGCTTTTTGGGATACGAAGCGTTTAAACAAACCGTCGAACTCACAAAAAACCAGACCATCAATTTTAGGTTGAATGAAAAATCGGTTCCGGTAAGCGGAATAACCATATCGGCCCAAAAGCCCGACGATAATATTCGTTCCAACAAATCGGGTACCCTGCATTTAAGCAGCAAAGAAATCTCCCAGTTGCCCAACCTGATGGGCGAACCCGATATTATTAATGCACTGCGGCTTACTCCGGGTATCCAGGGGGTTGGCGAAGGTAACCCGGGACTTTATGTTCGCGGTGGCGATGCCGGACAAAACCTGATTTTACTCGACAACATGCCCCTTTACAATCCCTCGCACCTCCTGGGATTTTTCCCGGTATTTAATTCCGATATAATTGATCAGGTAAAAGTAATTAAAGGTTCAATTCCTGCACAATACGGAAGCAAAGCATCGTCGGTAATCGACATTGCTTTAAAAGAAGGAAATAACCAGCGTTTTTCAGGAAGTGGAAGTGTGGGTCTGCTTTCGGCCGACCTAAGTCTTGAATCGCCCATCAATAAAGGAAAAGGCTCTTTAATTGTATCCGGACGACGAACTTATCTTGAATTGGTAAAAGCAGCAGCCGAACCCTTTATTTCGAACAAGGACAATGTTTTTAGCCACACCGATTATTTTTTTTACGACGGCAGCATCAAGTTCACTTACAAACTCAGTACAAAAACCCGGATAGCCATCAGTGCCTTTGGCGGTAACGACTCGTATGCACTTACCGACCCTGAATTTAATGTAAGAAACAACATGCAATGGAGCAACAAGGCTGCTGCTGCAAAAATATCCCATGTGCTTTCCGATAATTTACGAACCAATTTTTCGGTCGGACTCACCTCGTATAATTTTACCATTAATGCCTCATTCAACGATTATAGCTTTGATTTGTATTCGGGTATCGAAGATTACTATGCCAACTGGGATTTAAGTTATCAGGCCGGTAAAAAAGCTTCCTTTCGATTGGGGGCAGCTTACACCCGCCATTTACTTACACCCAATAAAATAAATGTGGATGTGGAATCGGTATATTACGAAAACACCAACCAATACCATTCCAACGAATGGGCAGCCTTTGCCCAAACCGACTATAAATTTAGCGATGCTTTTTCAGTCACCACCGGACTTCGCTACACGCTTTTTCAACATGTGGGACCTTATACCCAATACACGCGCGATGCTTTTGGAAAGCTTACCGATTCTACCGTTTATCAAAGCAAGCAGTTGGTAAAAACTTACCATGCTCTGGATGCCAATGCTTCGATGGTTTATGTTTTAAATGAATCGGCTTCGTTAAAAAGTTCGGCAGCAATCACCCACCAGTTTATTCATCTGGCTTCGGTGGGAACTGTTTCGCTGCCCACCGATATTTGGTTGCCCAGCACCCGCTTTATTAAACCGCAACAGGTATTGCAGTTTACCTCAGGCTATTTCAGGAATTTTGCCGATCATGTTTATGAAACCTCGGTAGAATTATATTACAAAAAACTCAACCGGCAAATCGACTTCCTAAACGGAGTTATTGATAATATGGACAATACCCGCATCGAAGACAATATTGTTGAAGGTACCGGCCAGGCTTTTGGTTTGGAATTTTTTGTGAAGAAACAAAAGGGAACTACCACCGGCTGGATAAGTTACACCTTATCGAGAACCCTGCGAAAATTTGAGGAAATTAACGAGGGCAACTATTTTCCGGCAAAATACGATCGGGTTCATGATGTTTCGTTAACCCTGAATCATCAGTTAAATGAACGCTGGAACCTTTCGGCTGCATTTATTTATGCCACCGGAAATGCCATGACTTTACCAGCCGGAAGGTATTTAATTCAGGGAAATATCGCCAATCATTATACCGCAGTAAATGCGTTTCGCATGCCGGCTTACCATCGGCTCGATGTGTCGGCCACCTACCAGCTAAAAAAAACGGTCCGATGGGAATCGTGGATTAATTTCTCGGTTTACAATGTGTACAACCGGGCAAACCCATATTACATTTATTTCAGGGTTAAAGGCGATGTCGACAACTATTACCTGAGTGTTCAGCCACGGAAAATATCACTGTTCCCCATACTGCCATCGATAACCTGGAATTTTAAATTTTAGAAGCTATGAAACTGTTGAACCCCATACTGATATTAGTTTTTGCGCTGCTTTTTACCGCCTGCGTTAAAACCGATTTTGAAACAGACAATTACCAGAGCGAAATTGTAGTTGACGGATGGATTGAACCCAACCAATATGCCCAGGTTTTTCTTACCTTGAGTGTGCCTTATTTTTCGGAAGTTGATTCGCTTAGCCTGCGAAATTACGCGTTAACCAAAGCTAAAGTCACCCTAATCAGCGATACAGAGACTGAGGTACTAACCTTAAAACCCAATAAGGATTATTTTCCGCCTTATTATTATTCCAGCACCCAAATAAAAGGCGAAGTAGGAAAATCGTACCAATTGATAGTTGAATACATGGGGAAAACAGCTACAGCAACAACCAGCATACCCGAACCGGTACAACTCGATAATACCTGGTTTGCCCTTGAACCGGGCAAAGACAGTCTGGGCTTTGTTTATATAAAGTTTACCGACAACCCCAACCAAAACGATTTTTACCGCACACTTACCCAGATAAAAAACACCGATGTCAAATACATTGCCAATTACCTTCCCAATTTTAACGATCAGTACTTCAATGGCCAGCTGGTTGAAGTGGCTTTGTACAAAGGAAATAAAACCAGCACCGACAAAACCGACGAAATTTATTATACTTTGGGTGATACCATCTCATTAAAGTTTTGTACGGTCGATAAGCAGGCTTACGATTTCTGGTACAGTTTTCAGAAAGAAAGCATGAGTGCCGGTAATCCCTTTGCATCGACCAACGCCCGGGTAGCCAGCAACATCAGCAATGGTTTGGGCATTTGGTGTGGCTATGGTGCCAGCTATTATCAAATAGTTGCCCGATAACTACAAGCTTGCTAATAAATGCCTGACAAGGTTTTCCCAAATTCCGGGATGCTTGAACATGAAATAATTTTTTTTGCAATTGACTTACTTTGTAAATCAATGATCTACTGATTTTTAACAAAGCACCTTTGAGCTTCCCAAAAAACACGCTTGTTTTTAAAAAAATCACGTGTGTTTTCTGGAAAAAGACGGGTGTTTTTTAAAAAAACACGTGTGATTTTGGAGTAAAACACGTGTGATTTTTTAGTCCGGTAAAAAGCATTCAATAACAAGATATCGGAACCTGGATTTAATGCATAAAAAAAGCCCCGTTCCCGGGGCTTTACTTATTCTGTTTATATCTTTTCACTTATCTTATTTACCGTATTCCAATTCCAAATCGTTTACGTAGGTTTCAATATCAGCAATTAAATTTTCAAATACATCGTCGAAGTAAGTTGCTGCATCCACCTTTGAACCATCGGCAAAAACAAAACGCATGTCGAACCAGTAATCAGTTTCGGTAACAGTAATGGGGGTATCGTGCCATTCACCATCGTACCAGTATTCCTGATAGGTATAATCTTCTGAAACCGGATAAGCTTCAACAAAAGCAATCACATCGTCGGTATCGGCGTAGCGTAAACTCAACGAAATGTAATCGTTAATGGCTTTTATTTGTTCAGCTACAATTTGCTCTTCCTGGGTTTCCCAGTCGTACTGCTCATCGATGGCCATCATTTTTGTTCCAAAACCTTCCACATCAATGGCACCAGCCACTTTCATGTTCATCACCTGGAACGAAGCATTTCCGTTTTTAATCACTTTATGTACATTAAATTCGGTATCGGTTTCAGAATAATCCCATTCATCGTTGGCACCAACTTCACCCCAAACATATTCACCTGTTTCATAATCATAGTGGTCTACATAATAATGGGTTTCTTCAGTAATGTTGTTTTCTATATTTTCTTTGGTCCAGTTGCCTGAGGCATCCAAAGCCAGTTTTAACAAGATGGTAGAACCATGCTTGAAACTGTATTCGGTGGCAAACTGGGCATTGTTGGTATTTGAGGCCATCATATACCACTCAAAAGTGCCCATGGTATAAGTTACTTCAATCAGGGTTGGATATCCTTCGGTATTGTAAGCCACTTCGAAAGTAAACGATGAGATTAAGCTTCCGTCAACCTTCAGTTCAACCTGCACCAATTGAGGCAAATCGCCTTCGTAACCTTCAATGGGGTTTGGTCCGGTATAGCCCTGATAGGTGATGGTGTACGAAGCATTATTGCTTGTACCGTCAACTTCCGATGGAAATAACAATTGAATGTTATCGGCGCCCTGAATTGAATCCCAACTTTGGGTGGTTTCATTCCACTCATACACACCGGTTATGGCATCGTACATGGCCTGAATGGTTTCGGGCTCCTCAGCAGGATTAATCTGGAAGGTTTTTAACATGGCATCCAAACCATCGCTTTTGTAATTACGTGTAGCATAAACCGGGGCAAAAGCTATCACATTAGCCAATTGTCCCTGGGTTGATGTTCCGATTTTTGCAAAAGGTGCACTGCTATCGAGCAGTAATCCAAGGCTTATGTTAGCCTGCATGGCAGGTTCCTGTTCCATCAGTTTCATCTCATCGAACAGGTCGAAACCGGCATTTTCGATGTTGGTTTTGTGTTCAGCAACCGGAATGGGGCTGAAATCATCATTGTCGTTCTCTTCGTTCTTATCGCACGATGTGGCTACCATAGCAAAAGCCAGCAACCAAAAAGCTAAGATCTTTTTTGTTTTCATAATCATTAAAATTTAGTTCAATTGGTCAATTAATCATTTTGTACACTGCAAAATTAGGAAATATTACGTTCAAATTTTACAACTATGCGACTAGGATGTGAAAGTCTTAAATAGGGTTGCTTCAATGCTAAAAAATGTTTTTTATTGCTTTTAATTTCGGATGAGCTTTCCTAAGCTAAAGCAACTAAGAAGCTATAAATGAAAAGTATTCTTCTGTCAACAGATCTTACTTTCGTTCCAAATCGACAAAAGAATAGGAAACACCGGCCTGTTCGTCGTTGGTAACCGGCGTGTTGGAAACTACGTTCCACTCTTTTTCGTTAATCTCCGGTAAAAAAGTGTCGGCAGGGAATGTGTGGTGAATTTTGGTGAGGTATAACTTTTGAACCAGGGGAAAAAACTGCTCATAAATGGTTGCTCCACCAATCACAAAACTCTCCTGATTATCGGGGCAGGCGGCCAGGGCTTCGGCCAGTGAATGGGCTACCACAGCACCTTCGAAAGTTGCTCCGCTTTGCGAAGTCAGCACAATATTGGTACGATTGGGCAGAGGTCGTTTGGGCAGCGACATCCAGGTATTGCGCCCCATAATTATTGCATGGCCGCTGGTAATTTGTTTAAAGCGCTTTAAATCGGCCGAAATATGGGTGAGTAAATCATTTTTATAGCCAATTCCATTATCGGCTGCTACGGCTACTATTAGCGATAAAATTTTTGCCATGCTGTTTTCTATCATTAAACCGAAACTTCTCCTTTAATGTGTGGATGGGCTTCGTAATTGTCTAAACGAAAATCGTTGTAGGTAAAACTAAAAATATCATTAACCTCAGGATTTATCCACATTTGCGGCAGTTTTTTAGGCTCGCGCGATAATTGCAGCTCTACCTGCTCCAGGTGGTTCAAATAAATATGTACATCGCCAAAGGTGTGAATAAACTCACCGGGCTGCAAACCGGTTACCTGTGCCACCATATAAGTTAATAATGCATACGACGCAATATTAAAAGGTACACCCAAAAACACGTCGGCACTGCGCTGATACAACTGACACGAAAGCTTTCCGTTGTTTACATAAAACTGGAAAAACGCATGACAGGGAGGCAAAGCCATATTCTCAATATCGCCGGCATTCCAGGCGCTTACAATCAGGCGGCGTGAATGCGGATTGGTTTTAATATCGTGAATCAACTGGGTAATTTGGTCGAGGTGCGAGCCGTCGGGTTTTGGCCATGAGCGCCATTGGTAACCGTAAACATGACCCAGTTCCCCATTCTCGTCGGCCCAATCGTTCCAGATACGAACCCCGTTTTCCTGAAGGTATTTTACATTGGTGTCGCCCTTTAAAAACCACAGCAATTCATGAATTATCGATTTTAAATGCAGTTTTTTGGTGGTAATACAAGGAAAACCTTCCTGCAAATCGAAACGCATTTGGTACCCAAAAGTGCTGATAGTTCCGGTTCCGGTACGGTCTTCTTTCTTAGTGCCATTTTTTAGCACATGGCGCATCAAATCGAGGTATTGAATCATTTTATTAAAATTTAATGCAAAAATAGCACATTCGCTTTACTATTAAAGGAATGTTTATGGATAGCCCAAAATTGTTGAAAAGTTTTGAGTCGCCCTTTGTATCGATGCAACATAAACCACTCCTTAAAACCGATGCCGCAACACCTGGTTGCCAATGCGGCAGTTTAAGCAAAGACGGTAATTGCAATAGTTGTTTTTTAATTGAATTAAAGCCTGCGAGTCAAAGGCACTTTGAACCTCAAGTCCCAATTGACTCCAATGGGTAATAAGCTGATTTTTTTCTGCTGGCAGTTCGGTAAGCCAGGTAAGTGCTTTTTCAGTATAAACCGGTTTACTGTGGCTTTTTCCATAAAAAAACAGAAAGGGCGCCAGGGTATTTATTACAATATTATGGAACGATGTTAAGCCAAGATGCTTAATCCGGTAAGGCGATTCTTTTGAAAAAGTATAGTGGGTATTCCAGAATTCCGATGCCTGCACCTGAAATAAATTTTGCAAATCGTCGATAGTTTCTATTTCCAGAATTTTAGACAGCAAGGCCGACGATTTGTAAACCAGTGCAGCAAACTGTGCTATGCGTATGGTCGGGAAGTTAACCGGACGAAGTTTGGAGAATTTCCATAAATGGCCGGAACTGCCTTTTAACTGAAATTTTGCAGCCAGATGCCTGTAGTCTGCATGCAATTGTTTTTCATACACATTGGCCGGATTCTCCGGAATTAATCCGGCCTGTCCAAAGAGCAGGGCTTCAATCAGTGTTAATTGATCTTTATGTTTGCCCAGATAAATTAAAGGCAGGCTGCGTGCCAGCATTTCAAAGGGCTGGCCGTTGGTTTTAAATCCAAAATTAGCAGCCAGCGACTGATAAAAGGTTTCTTCCCAATGGTTTTTATTCCGGATAAAACGCGCTTCAATACTTTCTGCTTTCTGGCTTAAACGCTCTACCAGCAAAGCCTCTTTCCATTGCAAAATGGTAAAAGCATCGACCCTGGCAATAAACGATTCGCAGGGAACCCACTGCTGACTTTGCATCAGGTACACATACTGTTCGTAAACGCCTCGCGGAGCTATCATCTGCAAAACCGGAATCTTTTCGCCCGACCCGCGCCGGATATCCGCATCGCAATTGGCTACCACATGTAAAATCACGTTATCATAAGCCTTATCGCTCTGATGCTGGTGTTTTAACCAATCGGATGCATTTACATGAATCTCAACATTCCCGGCCCAAAGGGTATCATCGATTTTAATTTTGGCATTAAAAAAATCGGGACCGGAATCGTGATTGTGCTCGCCTGCCGAATACACTTCAATTGTACGGCCATCGGTTAAGGTAAGCGTTGGCTGCTGATGCAACTGATACTTCCACAGGTAATGCAAAAACGATTCCTGCATGGCGCTTTCTTTTTTGAACAGTTAATCAATTAACTATCAAAATTATTCGAAAAATATTACATACAAAAATTAACTAAGAATAAACACTCAAATTACATTCGACCTTTCTACATAAGACGTAAATTTTGTTAACCAATACATTAGCAAATCCTCCATATTCTTACACTAATGGATTGAGAATTTGACAAAAACTTAATCAGAACAAAAGCAAATTAATCCATTAATGAATCTTCAAAAAGAACGCACATAGGCAGCCGGAGAATCCAAAACCTGAATACGGTCGGTATTGCTTTCAAGAATGGTGCTGTTGTCGAGCAACTTATCGACCACGGTATCCGTAATTTCAGCAGGTACGCTAACTGCACTCCGTATCATGCTGGAAACTTGTACTGTTTTTGCTGCCCAGGGAACAACTTTTGATGTAACTGCTCCGGATGCCCCAATTTCGAGACAAATTTCCCTTAGCACATCAATTCGATCTTCATCGGACACAATGGAAACTTCGCAATTGTCCTGAGGCATCATCGATTTTGAAATCTTGAGACTTTCCGTATCAGCATCGAGTCGTTTGCGCCATAAGGTGCTGTTTTTCAATTGATCGATAGCTGCAATAATCTGCTCTATACTGGCTGCATGGGCTTGTTTTCCAATTCTCAAATGGGTATCGATAAGTCCGATTGAAACCGGCGTTTGATAAATATATCCTTTACCGGGTTTATCCAACCTTCCGGCTTCAACAAGGAGCTTAATTATACTTTCAGAATCCTGCTCAGGCATTACAAGGTGCACCACCTCTTTTTCTGCGGGTATGGTAATACGTATTAATCCCAATTGATCGCGGATATCGTTCCCAATGCCATAGGTAATGGTAGGTACACAAATTCCCAACCCCAGGGCAATTTTAGCCAGCAAATCGCCACTTCCCTGATCAGAAAGTACGCACATAACGTACGATAAATTGTTCAACAACAGGGAATCATCAGTCAAATCGAAAGATTCTAATACCTTCGGATTATACTCAGGCGGTTCTTTCGAGAACTCCATCAATTCCTGTGAAAAAACCGAGCCCCTGCCCGGGTGATCCAACTGACCAATAACAATTAAAGCTTTAACAACCGATTTTGAGCACTCTCGGGGAACGGTAAAACGAAATATTTTAACCGAAGAACTTATTAATTTGGTAAACTCTCCGGGTAAACCCAGGGGCCTCGATTTTATCTGTTCTCTGACTGTTCGACCGGTTTCATCGTAAACAACTACCTCAAGTTTTTTTAAAAAATCGATGATAAGATCTCCCAAAAGTTGATTCACAATACAAGTTATACGGCTAACCCTGTGCGGGGTATAAAGTCCTTTAGCCATTTGTGTTCTCCATACTGTCCGTGAAGGAGAAAATACTTTATTCGATTCATTATTCTGCTTACTCATTGTCCTCAGCATTTGATTGTTTGTCGAGAGATCGTTTCTGTTTGTTTCTGATGTATAATCCAAAAGTCAAGGTAGTAATAATTGGAAAAGCCGAAGCCAGCGCCAAAATACCGAAACCATCGGAAATACTTAAAGCACCACCAATACTTAGCCCCATGGCTAATACTAAAGGAACAGTAACAGGCCCGGTGGTTACACCGCCACTATCCCACGATATGGCAGTAAATTCTTCCTCACTAAAAATTGATAGGATAATTAACAGTAGGTAGGGTGGAATAATTAACCAGATTAAAGGTAAATCGAAAAGAATGCGTGCAAAACCCAGGGTAATTCCCATTCCAACACCCAGCGATACAATCTGTACTATTTGATTTTGTTTAATGGCTCCCACCGTAAGATTCTCTACGGTTAAGCCGAGGGCATTTAAGGCCGGTTCAGCCAGGGTTGCTCCAAATCCCATTCCAAAAGCAAAAACCAAAACCAGAATAAATCCCAGCACCGTCAGTTTTTTCCCAAACAAAGGTTCCTGCATTATAATGTACTCATATTGTTTTGTGTCCGGATGGTATTGTTCACTGGCAAACTCAACCCGGTTTACTTTATCCTCTTCAACCAGGTTAAAAAATTCTTTCTTAGTGCCATCGGGTGCAATGCCGCTAAATAATAAGGTAGTATCGAAATTGTTAATTACCACCCTATCGACAAATTTATCTTCTTTTGAAAAAGCACGCGGAAGCTCACTCCCAACTTCTCCTCCAAGCGAGGCCAATCCCAGCCGAATGCCAGAGGTTAAAAGTATCATTCCAATCAATGTAAATACAATACCTAAAGCTACTTCATCCTTACTTCTGATTCGCTCACGTAAAAGCAGGGTCAGTACCAAAACCAACAATAAACTTAAGGGAATTACTGCCCTAACGCCGCCTATCGATTCAGCCTGAAGCACTTCACCAATAGGAATAGATACTTTCTCTTCGTTTCCCGGATTACCGGCTGAAACCAGTTGGCGTTCACTTTCTGAAGCTCTTTTTACCAGCCATTCGGACAAAGACAGGTTGCCTAACCACTTTTCCCTTTCCTGGGGATTGTTATTCAGACCTTCCAAAACCGCCAAATACGCTTCTTCATCATTAAAATAGGCTTGCCTTCCCGATTGACTGCCATGAGTAAAAGCATGTCGCAATAGCTTTTCTTCGTTCTCAAAAACCTGTAGGGCATTTTGCCGGTTGGTCGGTGAAAAAAAATTCTTCTCGTCAGTAGGATCAGGAGCCTGTTGATTCAGAAATGTTCCCAATGATAACACAGCAAGTATAGGAAAAGCCGATGCCAAAAGAATAATGCCAAATCCGCCACTGCTTCCCTGGCCCTTACTCGATGCACGCGAAACCCCAATTCCCAGAGCAAGAACCAGAGGAACTGTTACCGCACCGGTGGTAACTGCACCACAATCCCAGGCCAGGCCAATTATGTTTTTAAGGTTTTCGTCGTAATAAGCATACAAGGAAAAAACCAACAAGAAAGGAATAATAGTATAAATAAATGTTTTAATAGACCAATTGTAATAAAACCGGAACATTCCCAGGGCTACAGCAATTCCAACTCCAATACCCACTGAAATTACCAGCCAACCGGCATAGGGCTCAAGCAACATATAAAGCAGGGGGGAATCCCACGCAGTTATACTTGAGCCGGCTGTCCGTAAAGCACTTATGGCCGGTTCAGCTAATGTGGCACCAAAGCCCAAAACCAACCCAAAAATTGCGATAACCTGAATGTTTAAACGCTGTGGCATTTTGGTCCCTACCCTTTCGCCTAAAGGCATTAAACCAAGAATTAGACCTTCAAGGAAAAAGGCTAATCCAAAAACCACAAGGGTTAAACCACCGGCTGTTCCCAGCACATTAGCCAGGGGTACGTTTAAAACTAAGGTTTGAAAAACCACCAGATAGACAATAATAAAGGCAATGGATTTTATTTGCTCCATTACACGCACCCGGGCATATTGATAGAGCATCAACAATGCTTCGCCCAAAGGAATTCTAAGTCGTTTTTTCATGTTGTGAGTTAAATAATCGGGAATTAAATTTAACAAAAATTTAGATTCACAGCCCTTTACAAAATAAATTTTATTGCGTCAAACCAATTTTTTACCAAAATAGCAGCCTGTTTTCATTTTATGCGTTGCCCTTTTAAATTCTCCAGAAATAAAACCCTAGGAATAAATCGACACGGTTAAAGCGGAATAACAGCAAGATTATAACAAAGTAAAAATATTTTCGTGCTACCGAATCGCTCCTTTACGCCGCTAGGGTAATTGCCTGCTTCAAATTCTTACCTTTTGCAATAGATTTTAACAAAAGCATCTTAACACCGCTGGTTTGCATCTTTGTGTCATGAAAAAAAACTATTATTGCATTGCTGTTGAACCCTAATATATAAGTAATGTCCATTTTAAGGCGATTTTTTCCGGTTTCATTTGTCTTAATTTTTGTTTTCTCACAGCATGGGTTTTCCCAATCGTACGTGGCCGACACCATACGCATAAACTTCGACGATCACGTATTTAAGAAATTTCATTCCGGCCTTTCGGCGACAGATTATCGGGAAGAAAATCCGCATTTTATTTCTGTTTTCGAAAAAAAGAAATGGCTGGCATTCCCAGTCGACCAGATAGTTTCTACAACCAGGACCCTGAGCCGATATTTTGAAAACCCAGGCGATACTCTTTCCAACAAACACTACCAATTAAGTATTCACGATTTTTACATCAACTACAACGAATCGCTGTTTAAACGCTTCCTGAAATTAAATGCTTACATCGGCCTGTCAGAAATCAATAAAGCCAGCGACACTACCTATTTGGGTATCTTTTATTATGAGCAGTCGGATAAATTCAATAAAAAAGACAGCTTACGCTGCAATTACCAAACGGTATGGAATTCGTTTTCGACCCAATTCTATGCCGATTTATCGGTAATTACCAGCGATTCCATTCCCGGAAACCAGCCCTTCAGCTACCATTTTAATCCCGGACAAAAACCGGCTCCAAAAAACTTCTACGTTTCGCTCGACAGCTATTATGGATATACGTTTTGGGGTATCGATGCCGAAATCTATTTTGCAGCTCCCGAAATGGCTCAAAAGTTTACACGCAACACCCGCATGTTTCGTTACCTGAATTATGGCAACCGTCAATCGGTGGCATTTTCAACACAGGTATACCAATTTAATTACCGCTTAAACGAACACTGGCTGTTTCAAAACAAACACGGTTTTATTTTTGGATTAAACAAATGGAACGATGTGGATGAAGCCAAACGTACCTTTGAAGAACTATTTATGTTTCAATATGCCTTTTCACAACGTCTCACCTACAATCCGCTCAATAAAAACGGGTTGACATTTGGAATAGGACTAATGGAAGAAGCCTCGTACATTATTTATAACGAGCCCGTTTTCAGTGTGGCCCTGTTAATTAATTGTGCCTATAAATTTTAAGTCCCATGAAAAAGACTCTCCTGCTAATTCTGCTTTTTTCGTTTAATCTCTGGGGCTGGTCACAAAAAAACACCCTTTCGGGCATTGTATACGATGCAGTTAGTGGTGAAACACTTATTGGTGCAACCATTCAGGTAAGCGGAATTGAAGGCAAAGGAGCAGTAACAAATCTGAACGGTTTTTTTTCATTCCCTGGAATTGAATCCAATGCGATCGAAGTGGTTATTTCGTTTATTGGCTACGATACCAAAAAGCAGCAACTTGCCTTTACGAAAAACAACAATGCCTTTATCCAAGTCAGGCTAAATCCAGCCTCCATAGCTTTGGGACAAGTAAATATTGTGGAACTATCGGCCAACCAGATTGGTGACCGCGAAGTGGAAACCAGCCAGCACCGTTTGACACCAAAAGCCATAAAAACCATTCCCACAGCACGTAACGATGTGTTTAAAGCCATGCGCTTTTTACCCGGAGTAGAGGCTACCGAACCGCTGTCGCCCTTGGTATCGGTTCGGGGTAGCGACCCTGGCGAAAACCTGATTATGCTCGATGGCGTAACCATATACAATCCCTACCACTTTCTTTCATCATCAGGAATTTTTAACATGCAGACGGTAAAAAATATCGATATGCTGGTGGGTGGTTTTGGCGCCGAATATGGCGGGCGAAACGCATCGGTAATTCATATATCAACCAAAGACGGCAACGAACAGGGTATACATGGCGAGGTAAAACCTTCGATAGTGGAATCAAAAGTATTTGTGGAATTTCCCGTAAACAGCAAAACCACCATGATGGCAGCTGGGCGTTTGAATTACGACATTATGGGCAACTTTGTCCTAAACAGCAACAATTATTTTTACGATGCCAATCTTTCGCTCACGCATCGGTTTAATCCGCGAAACCGCATCGATTTAAAATATTTTGGAAGCAAAGATCACACCTCGATGAGTTTTAATAATTTTTACAAACTATTGGGACACAGCTTCGAACGCATGGGCGACACGCTGATTTACCAGTCGTTTCTCGACATGGATTTTACCTGGAAAAACCAATGGCGCAATAACATTGCCACAGCTATTTGGAAATCGGTGGTTTCACCCCGGCTTTATTTCCGGATTCAGGCCTATGCTTCGTTGCACGATGCAAACAATTACAGTTCGTTTAAAATGAAAGTTGAAGATGTGGCCTTTAACACCAGCACGCGTTTTAAAAGTAAGGTTTACGATTACACCGCTAAAGCATCGTTAAACTACACCCCGTTTTTTGGAAATGAACTCAAGCTGGGAGCCGAATATAGCCGGTATTTATTTGCCAATGGCTCACAGATTAACGGCATCGACGGGGCATCGGCCGAGATTAAACCTACGTTATTATCGGTTTTTACCGAGGATAAAATTAAGATTCGTGGCCTGATTCTTCGTCCTGGTTTGCGCCTTACCCGTTTCAACCAACAACAACTAAATTACGAACCCCGAATAAATCTGGTGCTCGACCTGGGCAATCGCTTAAAGTTTAAAGCCGCTTACGGAACTTATTACCAATACATCATCAGTATGAATACCCAGGAACTGGAGTTTAATCAGTTTCTCGATTATTATTATCCTTTGAATAACGTGGAGCCAAGCCTTTCGTACCATTACATTGCCGGATTTGAAAAGAAACTGGGGAAGCAGCTTGAATTAAGTCTCGATGTATATTACAAAGACCTGGCCCGCACCTACACCTTCGATTTATTGCAAAGTCAGTTCGAAGCGTTTGCCTTGTCGAATAAAATATTCGAAGGTTCGGGAACCACTTATGGCACCGAATTAATGCTAAAAGGGCAAGTTCAAAAATTCTCGGGTTGGACCAGTTACACCCTGGCACGTTCAACCCGCTCATTTCCAAACATAATGAACGGCAGAGAATACCTGTACGATTACGATCACCTGCACACCATTAAAGGGGTAATTAATTTTCAGGCCACCGAACGCATCGCCTACAGTGCCGATTTTATGTTTCAAAGTGGCGTCCCCAGATCTGTTGAGAATTCGTTGCAGACGTATTTCATGTACGAACCGGTGACCGGCCAGATGATATACAGCCCACAGTTTACCATCGACCAGAAAAACAGCTCGCGCATGCCGTGGACCATGCAGATAAATCTCGGACTCGAGAAGAAAGTGGTTCGGGGTTTTGGAAAAGATATAGCCACATTTTTTAAAGCCGACGAGTCGTATTTAATTGTAAATGTTCGCAATGTGCTTTTTCTGCGTCGTAATGTAATGTATTATTTTCCCATTATGGGATACGATCGATACATTCCCATTGGCAGCGAATACCTGCCATCGGTAAGTGTGGGCTACACGTTAAAATTTTAAACTACTGCTATGAAAACATTTCGAAAAATATTCATCGGAACCGTGCTCCTTTTCTATCTAAACGGATGTCAAAAAGCGCTGGAAGCCTACCTGGGTTTCCCGATGCAGCCGGAAAACATTGATGCCGAATTTGTTCCCGGACTAAATGTTTTTGGATTAATAAAAGCCGGCCCGTCGATGGATACCCTCAACCATTTTTTTGAGGTGCATCGCATTCTGCATGTGTTCGACACTGCTGCTACCATGACGGTGGATGAAGCTACGATTGAACTTACCCGCCACCGCGATGGTAATCCAAGCATCGATTACCAGTTACGATCCATTGCCAACGGACGCTATACAAGTCCGTTTATTACTACCAAAGCCGGCGACTATTGGGAATATCGATGTAGTTACGACACCTTTTTAATTACAGCCACTACCCGGGTTCCCAATCAACCCAAAATTATGGACGGCTCTTTATCGTTTGCCGAAAACCAACTGGTTTTTACCATAGAGCCCGACACCATGGCTTACATGTACGATATTTATTATTTAAGCAGCGATGATTTTGTCTTTCAGCGAAAAATTCCCCAACAAGCAATCCCTACCGAAGTAATACTCGATATTAAACAAGTGGCAAACACTGCGGGAGGTTTACTCTATGTAATTGCCTACGATGCTAATTACGAACGCTACCACACCACAGCCAACACCTTTTTTAAACCCAATGCTTTCCGTCCGCGCTTTAGCACGGTTAACGGTGGTTACGGCTGCTTTGGCTCAGCACATATTATGGAATTGCAGTTTTAGGTTTTAGCACTTGAAATGACTTTCCCATTCTGAATCAGGAGATTTATCGGTGAAGATCCGTATTCTTAGCACTGGAGTTAAGTAGGCTGTGAAACGATTAAATCTGCTACCTGTAAATGCCTAAGGAATTCTAAGTTTTACTAATTTTCTATAATCGAGGCTCATTCTTACCGACTATTATTATCTTTATCCGTTTTCTTTTTCCAGACTTCCGGGCTTCTGTCTGTACTAATAACTGCAAGTATTTCTACAGAACTGTTTTCCTGATTAATGTAGAAATGCACCATATATGGGAATTTCTTAATAATCATACAGCGGATAACTTTGTATCGAATGGCAAACCTGCAAGGGTTTTTACTTAAAGAATTTATTTGTTTAATTGTTGTTTTTAGAAACCTATAGCCTAGTTCGGCTTGTTTCTCATTGTACCAATCAGTAATTTCCTGGATATCTGCAAGTGCTCTGGGTTCAATTCTAACCCTGTATTTTTTCATTTGGTTTTTAGCGTTTTTTTTGCTCCATCCCAATCTAAAAGCTTCTCCGGATTTTTTCGTACCTCTTCAAAACGTTCCATCACCAGTTTTTGAATCTGTTCCGGAACTTCATGGTTTTCTTTTTCTATTTTCAAAGCATAATCGAGCATACTTTTAATGGCATTTATCAGGTTTATGTCATTTACCTGTTTAAATTGCTCAATAATAATTGCTTTCTGGGCTTGTATATTCATAAACTAAGCTTATGCTTTTTTAAATATATGCAAAAATATTTTTTACAAATATACTCAATCAATCAATATATTCAGTCATGAGTCATTGGTTTTATATAATGTCTTGGCGTTTGCTATCGCTATATAATACGCTCCATCCGCAACTTCACTGCGTAATTAAACAGACCGACCTTTAGTAGACCAGTTTAAACTGAAAACAATACATACCGTCATAAACAACTAAAAAAAACAACAGCCCATTCTCCAAATTCTTATAATTTTGCAGCGTTTAATTCATTTTAACCGCATGATAAACTATAAAAGAACCAACAGCAGCGACCCGCATTTTCAGGAATTAATCCGTCAGCTTGATGCCGACCTGACAGTTACCAATGGCGATGAGCAAGCCAAATTTGCCGATTTTAACCGGGTAGATAAAGTAAAATGGGTTATCGTAGCTTACCATAAAAATCAACCCATCGGTTGTGGCGGCTTCAAAATAAATGAAAAACGTGCCGAAATTAAACGGATGTTTGTTCACAAGAACTATCGCGGGCAGAAAATTGGCGAACAAATTCTTAAGGAACTGGAAGCATGGGCAAGGGAAGACGGCTTTAGCGGAGCTATTTTAGAAACGGGTATCAATCAACACGAGGCACAAAATTTATACAAAAAACTGGGTTATCAGATCATTCCAAATTATGGACCTTACGTAAACTTTAGCGACAGCCTTTGCATGGCCAAAGATTTTTAGCCCAACAAACAACCTTACATTTACCCATTAAATTACCCTGTTGGGAACCTGTTTCCCTTCAAGAAAGGCTACAATATTATCGGCAGCACATTGCGCAGTAGCAACCCGGGTTTCAATGGTTCCTGTACCAATATGCGGCGTAAGTACCACATTATCCATTTTAAGCAAAGCCGGATTAATGGCTGGCTCGGCTTCAAAAACATCGAGGGCTGCACCGGCAATTTCTTTCTCTTGCAAAGCCTCAACCAATTCGGCTTCATTGATAACCGGACCTCGTGCTGTATTGATAATAAAGGCCGTATCTTTCATTTTTACCAACTCGCATTTCCCGATTAAATGGGTAGTTTCTTCGGTTAAGGGAACATGCAGACTAACTACATCGCTCTGACGCAACAAATCGTTTAACTCCAGCCTTGTAGTATTCAAAGATGCTTCAAGCGTTTTATCAATTCTATTGCGGCTGTGATACACTACCTTCATGCCAAAAGCCTGAGCCATGCGGGTTGTAGCCTGACCAATTTTTCCCATGCCAATAATACCGAGGGTATTGTATTGCAACGAAAAACCCAGATTACTCATAACTTTCCAATCGGCCACCTGATTTTGCCTTAGTTTACGATCCATTTCCGAAATTCGGCGCATCAAAGTCAGAATTAATCCCATGGTATGTTCCGCTGTGGGAAGGGTTACCGGATCGGGGGTGTTGCTTACCACCAAATTGCGTTGCCGGGCATATTCCAAATCAATGTTGTTGTATCCTACTCCAAAATTGGCTATCATCCTTAGTTTTTTTCCTGCAGCCAAAAGCTCCTTATCCACCGGTGAATTGAACAAAGACAAAAGCACATCGGCATCTTTTATCAGTTCCAACTGCTCCTCCCGGGTAAATCCGCTTTTGCCAGGCATAATTACATAATACTTTTCGAACAGTTCGCTGAGTCCTTCTTTAGGAATATATTGGGTAACCAGAATTTTTGTTTCCATAGGATAAAATTTTATCAAAAATCGGAAAAGTAAGTTAAATCGTCAAGCATTTTACCATTGCAAGTAACATTTTTGTACTTTTAGGTTTTTAAAATAGCGTAGAACTATGAAAACCATCATTCACTCTCTAATCTTATTCTTCCTGTTGGCCGCCTGTTCAAAAGAAACGGAAAAAATAAAACTGGATGCTGTTTTTTTTGAGTTGAACTCGGAATGTTTTTCTACCCTCAAATTACAACAAGCCGAGGTGGTTATTACCAGTACTGCCGATTATCAAATGTTTCAGGATACCATTAAACGCTATTTTTTCCCCTACTGCGACACCACAAACTTACCAGCCATAGACTTTGAGCAGGAGTTTTTTGCCGGGAAATTTACTCAAACCAGCGGATGTAGTGCCACCTTTAATCGTAATGTGTATTTTCAGCCCGACAATGCAAGCTACGAATACACGATTGAAATGACCGGTGAAGGTGACTGCGAAATGCTACTGGGCTCATTTAATTGTGCCATAATTCCCCGACAATCAGATAAAGAAATAGAACTCCGTTTTAATGTGAAGTAGGCTCACTCAGCGCTTTTGCATGAGGCAAACGCACAAAAAACGACAGCAGTAACAATACAGAACTGACCACAATTAGTGCATTTCCTACGCTGGTATAATCGGCTAAAACTCCCAAAATCAAAGCAAAAAACGAAGCAAAAAGGGAATCGAACTGCGATTGAACAGACAGCCCGGTTGCTAAGACTTTTTCGTCGAAGGTGTCAGCCACAGCTGACACACCAACAGGTTTGCGGATATTCTGAATAAAAAACAAAAATACAAAAACCACCAATGCTAAAACCGGTAATTTAAATCCGATTAAAAAACCACTGCCAATACCAACCAAAGCTCCCAGCCATAAAGTAATATTGATGGTCCGGTGCGTTGAACCCAGCTTTGTTACTACCCAGCCTGAATTGCGCGAGGCATAAGAAGTAATCAGGTAAACCACAAAATAGATTAATCCGAGCGTTACCGCCGATTTTGTCTCGGTTGGAACATCATCCAAAAAAGGAATGGCCATAAAAGTAAGCACCACCATGGGCTGCAAATAATCTTTTGAGGCTTTAAACAAACCTTCAAAAATGGCCAAATTACCAATCAACTTAAAAAACAGCCGGTTTTTAAACGAAATACGAATACCCGTTTTTATTTCGACAAACTTTTCACGAAAAGTAGTTGTATTGTTTCTGATTTTTCCATCGAGTTCCTTCGGATAACTGGCTATCAAAAGCAAATCAGCCAAATAGGGCAACATGGCCCATAAAAAAACTGCACTGTAATTTCCGGTGTAAATAACAATACCTGCAGCAATTAACGATGAAACTGCCGAACCAATCTGCGACCAGGAACGGGTATGCCCGTAATAAGCCACTTTTTGATTCTGCCAGTTATTAAGTTTCAGGTATTCAAAAATCATGGCTTTATGGGTTCCCGTGCGAAAAGCATCGCCAAAACTAAAAGCCAGCATGGCTAAAATAAAAATCCAAAACTCACTAAACAGGTAAAAAACCAAAAAGGAAGCAATATACGATACAAACGAGGCTATCATGGTGCGTTTGCGCCCAAGCAAATCGGCCATTACCCCCGTTGGGATTTCCAGTACGTTTATACTTATTTCGCGAATGGCATACAACACACCAATCTGTGTATACGACAATCCCTTATCCAGAAAAAAAAGAATAAGAAAAGGTTCAAAGAATTTAAGGTTTTTAAAAAAACCGTATAGACTGAACTTATAGAATTGTAGATTTTTAACGATACTATCCATGATGCTGTTTTGACGGACAAAATTAACAATTATTGGTTCCTTACCTAAAGCTTTATGCAGTGGTTCCCCTTTCGTTTTCAATCAACTCATTCAATTGTACCTTAATTTCAGTAAGATTCTGGTTGATTCTCTTTTGCCGGATAAATAAAAAAGTAATGGCAGACGCCATTAAAACCAAAATACCAAGTACCAAAAACAAAACTACAATGGGTGTTGAATTGTTGTCGGTATTCTTAACATCAATTTTAGATGCCGGTAATTCCAATAAAACACTATCGCTGAACAATACTGTATCAGCAACATTCATCGGAACAGGTAAACTGTCGGCCAATACAATTACTGTAGGTGTTTCATTACTCGTTAAAGCTTGTTGCACTTCGAGTTTAAACACATTATTCACAAAAAAGAGTGAGAAAAAGGCAATAACCCCGGTAATAAGTGGCGTTGCAACCCATCCCAACGATATGGTTCCCAAAATATTGAAGCGCATGTTTTGTACCCCTTTTAAAAGGCCAATACCTAAAATAGCTCCTATAATTACCTGTGAACTGGAAACCGGAACCAGCGGAATTCGCGGTAAACCAATAGCCTGAAAAGCATCAGACAATTGCTGCGACGAGAATACAAACAGAACCAAAGACTGGGCTAACACCACAACCATGGCTGTTTCGCCACGCAAAGGCAGGATGTTTTCGCCCACTGTTTGCATTACTTTTTTGGAATAAGTAATAATTCCCAGCGAAATGGCCAGTCCTCCCAAAAAGAATAATTGTTGCTCGCCCGAAAGGATAAAAAGTCCCAAATCCATTTCCGGAAATTGAACCGCAGAGACAAATACTCCCATTACATTGGCAATATTATTTGCTCCCAAACTATAGGCTCCGAAAGCACCAATTACCAGCAACAAAAAACGTAACCAGGCATCACGCCAAAGCAGGTGAATGGAAATGCGTTTCAGCAAAAACCGCAGGAGCATAAAAAGCAAAATGGCAAAAACAGCTCCCAATACAATTCCGGAACCCCAGGTTGTGACTATTTCAATTAATGTTTGAGAATCGGTGGTTCGGCCCGTGTAAAGATTCCAACCAACAATTCCCCCAACAATAGCTTGCGAGGTGCTGACCGGAATTTTTAAACGCGTCATCCAAAAAACCGTGATGGCTGCTGAAAAAGCTACCGTAAATGAGCCTGCAATGGCATCAACCGCACCAAGTTTCCCCAGAGTTTCAGAACCTCCAGAACCCTGAAAAGTTGCCCCAAGAATTACAAAAATACTGGCTACCAGTGCCGCTGTCCGGAACTTTACCATGCGTGAGCCAACTGCCGAGCCAAACACGTTGGCAGCGTCGTTCGCCCCCAACGACCAGCCCAGAAAAATGCCGCTCGATAAAAAGAACCAAACCATTACAAACTTATTTTCACCGTTAATAAGGCCAGCGCATCGGCCACATCTTCAGCACTGTCGCTTATTTGTTCAATATGACGGGTAAAATAGCGAAGCTGCGATTTGTGTGAAAGTTGTAAGCCGTTGTTTTCCTGAAAAATGCGTTTTCGCAAAGCATTCGCCACCTGATCGGTTTCTTTTTCGAAAAAATAAATTTTGTGCGCATGGTTTTTGGCCATTTGCGGATGCAGAAAAAAAGCACGAGTTCCCATAATGGCTTCCTGTGCGGCTTCGAGACTAATTTCGGTTAACTTTAAATAATCCATCCGATAGGTTTCAGGTATTTCCGGCAATTCAATTTCAATTTGTTGCAATCCATATTTGGCCAAATCAACCATATCATCCAGATGATCGAGCAGCATTAAAATATCGGCAGCATGTTGGGGCAATAAGGAATGTTTGAGAAAATAATTCTCCACCGAACGCTGCAATCGGTCGGCTTTATTTTCTTCCCGCTCCAACATTCGCAGTCGATCGGCCATTTGTTCCGGTTTGTTGGCCAAATAATTTTTTATCGCCTCGCGGTAAAGCATCAGGCAATCCTCCACTTTGTTGATGAATTCGTCAATCTTACTTATGGTTTTGCTGGTGTTTTTAAAAAGAAGTGCCATAATTGAATACGCTTATTGGTTAAATTTACGCAGCTATAACAATTAACTGTACTAAAAACCTACCATCGGTTCGACTTTGCTTTAACTTTTGTTTTTTGTACAATCACAAATTCGGTTCGCCGGTTTTGTTCCCTTCCTTCCGGATTATCTGAACCATCGGGCAGGCTGTTGGGAGCCACAAAATGCGTTTCGCCAAAACCTTTGGCAATCAGCCGGTCGGGATCAATTCCTTTAGCCACCAAAAAATCAATTACCCGATGCGCCCTTTGTTGCGAAAGCTTCAGGTTATAATCTTCAGAACCCACGCTATCGGTATGCGAATGTACTTCGATATAAATGTCGGGCAAATCGTTGAGTAAAGGAATTAAGGTGCTGTTCAGGCTTTGTTTTGCCGCCTCGCTGAGTTCCTGTTCATTAAACCCGTAAGTAATATTGCTTATTTCGATAGGTTTTGAAGGAACAATAGCAATTTCAATATCGTCCGACTGCAAAACCAAATCGTTTGAGAGGGTAGCTGCGGATACATTAATTGTTCCTATGTTATTGTTGCTATGCTCAATATCGATACGGTAATCGAATTGTTTATTTACTTTAAACGAATAGGTTCCGGTGTCGGCCAATACCTGTTCTTCAATTAACATGGGCTCGCTTTCTTCATCGTTAAGCAAGTATAATTTGGCCACTGTTTCTTGATAATATTCACTTAACATAGCCAAGGAATCAGCTTTACGGAGTTTAATTCCCCGATTCAAATACCGGGTTAATGTGGCATCGAGACTTACCAAAACTTTTCCTTTTATTTCGGAAAGTTCATTTTCCTTATAAGTAAAGCCATAAATATCGTAACAACAATATTCGTGAGCGTAAGTGTAAGTGCCGGGTTTGTTTGAAACCAGGTACCCGGTAAGCAAATCGGGATTCAGCGAATAATAAATTTCATCGGCATGGGAGTTTAAGGGATATTCGAGCAGGCTTGACCGCGTCCAATCGTTTAGAGATCCCACGGCACGGTAAACATCGAAACCTCCGTAACCTGAATTGTCATTGGAACTAAAAAATAAGGTTTTTAGTTCCGATTGATAAAAAGGGGTTACTTCATCGGCATCGGAATTGATTTTTGAACCACAATTACGGGGTGGAATAAAGGTTTTTTTTGCCTTATTGTAAACGGTGTACCAAATATCCATGCCTCCAAAACCTCCGGGACGATCGGAAGTAAAATACACAGCTTCCAGGTTGGGATTATAGGTTTCACCTACCGAAACATGAAGGGCTGTATACGCTTTTAAATTAACTTCTGGAGGTAAAAGAACCGGCTGACTCCAGGAATTCCCCACTTTTTCAGTCATGTAAATGGTGTTGATGGTTTTGTTTTTCCAGTCTTTTTCGCTTACCGTAAAATAAAACCGCTGTTGGTCAAGTGAAAAAGCACCACCTGACACGTCGACCATAACCAGGGAATGGGTAAGAAATTCCTGATGGCTTAACTCCCATCCATTGCTGGTTTTATTAGCTACTTTAAACACCTTAAATGGAATTTGTTTTGATCCATCGGTAGTGTAAATAATGGTGGAATCGCTGTCGATGCTAACAAACAAGAGACTTTCGTCGGATAAAAATACCGGGCTGATATCCAAATGCCGACTGTTAATTTGTGGACCCAAATGTTCAATTAGTACATCGCGGTAATTCGATACGCTGTCAATAGCTAATTTGCATCCGGAAGCAGCGTTTTTAGCCTGAATCACCAATTTCCTGTTTTTTGCCTTTTTAATGCACTGCTCAAAATAAGCAAGGGCTTTGGTAGAGTTCCCCATACTTTTTTGACATAAAGCATACTGAAAAGTTGCCTGTTCTTTCATGAAACCCGTAGCTTCCATACACTGCTTAAATTGCAGTGCTGCCTGGTAATAATTCCGGTTTTTAAAAAAGGCCATTCCCAGTTTGTACCGTTGTTTTACATCATCAGGCTCTAACTTAAGATAAGCTTCAAGATAGCTTGCTTCAGAAATAAAATCGTACAATTGCGAAGCATTTTCAGCAAACATCAACAATTGGTATTTTGAAAACCCCGACAAATCAGATTGAGCATTTACAGAACCGGATAGCATTAATAGCAAAAGAATTGTACCCCTAGGCCAAAATAAAAAAGGTCTGTAGTGCATTCTCCTTATTGCTAATCGGTTTATTTTAATTATTTTTAATCGAATTTGCATGCCCAGTTATGGTTAAGTCTCTAAAAATACTACTTTTTGTTCTATTTTTTTACGGTGCTTATTTTGGAGGCTACGGTCAAACATTCGACAACCTGCAATTTACAGCATCCGATCAGCTTATAAACCCTGCAAACACGGGTAATCACCAATACAAATGGCGGCTTTACAATAATTATTTTTTAAATAAAACCATTGCTCCAAAAGCTTATCCTTCGTTTTTTGTGGCTGGCGACTACACGGTCAGTTACTTTCCCGATAAATTAGCACTTGGTGTATATTTTAAACAGGAACAGCTTACAAACAGCCCCGTAAACATAAGCCGTTTTTTTGTTACCGGTGCTTTCCACTTCCGCTTTTATCAGAGTTCGCTTCGGATAGGAATTCAACCCGGATTGGTTTACAGTGCGCTCGATCAACATGCGCTCACTTTTCCCGATCAATACGATAGAAGTACCGGTGGATTCGATCCAGGAACACCTTCCTTAGAATCTTATGCCATTGCTCCACAAACCACTTTAGCAATCAATATGGGGGCAGCTTACCGTTTCTTATTCAAGGATAAAAATTATGAAATTGGCTTTTCGTACCTGCATCTTAATGCTCAAAAACTGGAGTTTTATCAGGCGGTAGTAATACCAACGCTTAATGCAAGCATAAAAACTGAAATTCATACACAAAAAATACTCCTTACCCCTTTTATTTGGGTAAACCATACAAACTACAACACACGAAATACGCTGGGGGTATTTGCTACCTACGACGTGAGCCAAAGGGTACCGCCTTTGAATAAAATAATTACCGGTGCCAGTGCTGGTATCAATACAAAAAACTATCCACAGTCGCTTGCGGTATTAGCCGGAGTTCAATGGAAACGAATGACGGTTACCCTGAACTACAAATTCCCGTATCAATTTGGAAACAGGCTGGTTCATTCATTTAACACCTTTGAACTGGCATTGGTTTATAACGGATTCGATGCAAGCATTAGCAAACATGTATTACCTTGCGAATTTTACTAAGACAACACATGATAAAAAAGCTAAGCCACCAACTTTTGATTTTCGCCACCCTGTTTGGCTTAATGGCCTTTTCGCCCGCTTCGGCTCAGGTTCAGGCTCTGTTCGAAGCTAATAATACCAAAGGTTGTGGCTCGTTGTTGGTACAGTTTACCAATCAATCGACTGGAGTTGGAACTTTGACTTATCACTGGGATTTTGGCAACGGACAAACCTCAACGCTGAACAACCCGCAGATCGTCTACCAGAATCCGGGCATTTATTTAGTAAGATTAATCACCACCAATGGAAGCGAAACCGATACCTTAAGCATACCAAATCTGATTACCGTTTACAATCCACCCACAGCTAATTTTTCACTACTCTCAGCTAATGTGGCTTGTCAGGGTTCGGAATTTGCTTTTACTAACCTGTCGCAAGCAGGCGACACCACACTTAAAGATTATACCTGGGATTTTGGCGATCAAAACTATAGTACCGATTACGAGCCCACACACAGTTATGCAATCGCAGGCGTTTATTCTCCCACGCTTTTTATCACAGACCATAACGGATGCGAAAGCAGCATTTCAAAAAACCAATTGATTGAAGTTACAAAAAATCCAACGGTACAGTTTAGTGCAGGCAACACCCTTTCGTGCACCGATACCCTCACAGTAATTTTCACCAACCAAAGTTCCGGAAGTACTGATTTGGATTTTGAATGGAATTTTGGCGACTCCCATACTGCAACAGACGAAAACCCCACACACTTTTACCAAAATTTTGGCACCTACACCGTAAGCTTAAAAGCGACCGACAATTACGGGTGTTCAACCACGCTTACCAAAACCAATCTGGTAAAAATGCAGGAACTTCAAGTGGCTTTTGCATCTGTCAACGACAGTTTGTGTAAAAACCAGGAACTGGAACTTAAAAACCTATCAATGGGTGCCACGAGCTATTTATGGAGCTTTAGCGGCACCTCCGAAACGGATGAATTTGAACCGCAAATAAGCTTTAGTCAGGGAGGTTCCTACACCATACAGCTTATTGGTAAAATGCAAAATATCTGTTCCGATACGGCACGGGCAACCCTTTGGGTCGATTCGCTACAGGCTGGATTTATGGCTGATAAAACCTATGGCTGCGAACTTCCTTTTACAGTAAATTATCAAAATCTATCGGCTCATGCCGCCTTATTTACCTGGAAGTTTGGAAACGGAACCCAAAGTAATGACGAAAATCCCATAGTTTCATTCAATGCTACGCCGACATTAGACGAAGCTTACCATGAAACCTATAGCGACACCCTGATTGCCACCAGCTTATTTGGTTGCACCGATACAGCATCCATAAACGAGCACATCGAAATTATTCTGCCAAAAATACATTTTATACCCAACGACACCAGCGCCAATAGAGCTTCTTTAAGCGGATGCATTCCCTTATCCGTCGATTTTCTGAACAAAAGCCAAAGCACCAACCCCGACGAAACCCTGACCCATTTTAGCTGGGACTTTGGAAATGGTCAAACCATTGAAGCTGAGAACGCTTCACAAACATTTACCGAACCTGGAGAATATACCGTTGAATTAACCGTTACCAACTCGGCCAATTGCGTTAACCGGTTTACTGCCCAGGTGGAAGCAGGCACCCCACAGATTCCTGATTTTACCGTTTCGGGAAACACCAATGTCTGCGGTTCCGAAGCCATTAGCTTTGTTAACCAATCGACAAACGACGAATTAATTGATGCCTGGGAATGGATTTTTACGGATGGACTAACCAGTAATCTGAAAAACCCCATGCATGTATTTACCGATACCGGCTATATGGGCGCAATTCTTTCGGTAAGCTACAACGGCTGTAAAAGCGAACCGCTATTTAAAGACAGTATAGCCTATATTAAAGGTCCGGCTGGTTCTTTACTATACGCATACAACTGTTCCGCGCCCCTGGCTTATGAATTTACCTCAACCATTAAAGGGGCTGATTCTATTTTCTGGGAGTTTGGCGACGGAAGTTTCGATTCAACCCAGACCACCGCACTGTCTCACACTTACGCACAAAACATCAACTATCCGGTAAAACTTTATGGACTAAACTACAGCAATGGTTGCGCTATAGAACTGGCTTACATGGCTAAACCCCGGTTGGTCAATAGCAGTTTTGTTTTCGGCAAAAACCATTATTGTCTTGAGGATTCCATCCTTTTTGATGGCTCAGCCTCGCAGGATGAATCCTGGTTTTGGGTGGAAAAACAATTGGGTAACTACTACTGGACCATCAATGGTGACACGTCAATCATGCAATCGGACGCTTTTTACCACCAATTCACACAAAGTGGCGAATATCAGGTAAACCTATTGGTTAAAGATCAAAACGGCTGCTCCGACGATACCACGCTCACCATTAACATTCACAAACCCCGTGCCGATTTTGTTAGCGATACGGCCTTGGGTTGCAGTCCCTTATTGCTTCAGCTTAGCGACCTTTCAAGCAGTGACACAACGCTAGTTGGATGGAATTGGTACATCAACAATAGCTTAGCTGCAAGCGGACAAACTCCATCGCTAACACTGGCCGACACCGGCTTTCACAGTGTACAGCTTATTGTTGAAGATGCCGTGGGTTGCACCGATAGCCTTACGCTTGCCAATTCTTTTTATACCTCGCGTCCCCAGCCACACATTAATGTTACGGCTCTTATAAATTGCCAGTTCGATTCTATTCCGTTTCAAAACTTATCGGCGGGAAATCTGATTAAAAACACCTGGTATTTTGGCGACGGCTTTCAATCTGATTCAGCAAACCCGCTACACGCCTACACCGACACCGGATATTTTCACCTGCAATTATACCTTTTGGATTCATTGGGATGCGATACAACCTACCGTTTTCCGGACAGCCTTTATATTGAAGCGCTTCCAACACCCAGTTTTACCTTCGAAATTACCAATCCTACCTGTTACCCGGCACTGGTTAAGTTTTACGATGCAAGTGATGGAGCTATAAAAGCCTGGAACTGGAATTTTGGCGATGAAAGCTCAGCTTCCTCAGGTAAAAACCCGCTACACACCTACCAAAAACCCGGATGGTTCGATGTAAACCTGCGTATAACTTCGCAAAATGGTTGCAAAAACACCCTAAATAAAGCAAATGCACTAAAAATAAATGGTCCTTTTGCCCAAATAATTGCTCCCGATAAAGCCTGCGTTGAAACAAACTACAGTTTCTCGTTTGAACAAGAAACCAATATTTATTCCTCAGAGTGGTTCTTCGAAGACGGAACATCGGATACGGCCGATTCTTTAGAACATGCGTTTGAGACTTTTGGCTGGCAGCACTTTAACCTATTGATTCGTTCCGATTCGCTGGAAACCTGCAATAAGTTGCTTGCCGACTCGCTCTACATTCCCGAGATTATAGCCCGGTTTCAGCTTTCCGATTCCTTAGGTTGTGAACCGCTGGAAGTATTTGCCACCAACCAATCAGTGGGCTATACCCAACAGGAATGGTGGCTGAATAACAATTTCCAAACCAGTTTCAACGAGGTGCAACTGCTTTTGAACGGGAATACCGACTACAATTTAAAACTACTGGTAAAAAATGAGCTGGCATGCACCGACAGCGTAACAAAAAATCTGACTGTATTTGGCTTGCCTGTAATTACTATATCGAATGATACGGCCCTTTGTATTGGCGACACCATTTTGCTGATGGCAGCCGGAGGCGAAGCTTATTCCTGGTTTCCGGCTTTTAATATTTCAGAATCAAACACCAGCCAACCACTGGTTTTCCCCGATTCATCGGTCTTTTACCGGGTAAGTGTTACCGATACGAACCGTTGTGTTAACTCCGATTCTGTTTGGATTAAGGTGCAACAAATTCCTGAGGTTACTATTAACAACCACGATACACTGCTTATAATAGGCGAATCGCTGTTGCTCGAAAGTGCTGTTTTATTTGCCGATTTCATTCAATGGTCGCCGTCAACCGATTTGGATTGCACCGATTGCCTGAGCACGCTGGCCCAACCCAAAGAAAGCACTACTTATTATTTAACTGCCAGCGATAAATATGGCTGCTTTGTTGTTTCCGACAGCATTACCTTTAACGTGGATATAAAATTCTCCCTGGCATTACCCTCAGCTTTTACACCCAACAACGATGGTGCAAACGACGCGGTTTTTGTAAAAGGCTGGGGAATTAAAGAATTGATAAACTTTGAAGTGTATAATAAATTTGGTTTAAAGGTATTTGAAACCAACGACCTTAACATTCCATGGGATGGTAAATACAAAGGTGCTGTTTTATCGGCCGATGTGTACTACTATAAAGTAGTGGTACTTTCGTACGACAATGTGGAACGGGTGAAAACCGGTGAAATTTACCTGTTAAAATAATCCGGATTTTGATTTGCTTAATTTTCGGTTCAGTCCAAATAGTTTTTCGTGCAGTTTTAATACAAGAAAAAGATACATACCCAGTATCATTAACCAAAGCATTAGCAAATTAAAATACAATGTGGAAATAGGTACGTTTCCTAACTTCTTTTCAGGGGCATAAAAGTGAGCCCTACCGATTTCTGAATCAGGTAACTGATAAATGGGCTCATATTTACGAACCAGGCGATACTTATCGAGAACAATTCGCTCAAAACTCAGGGTATTTCTTACCACTTCCTCCAATTTGACATTGTTGTATTTGCTTCGCGAAGCTCTTATATCAGGATGAGCCATTACCAGCGAATCGCGCAACATATTCAGTTCATTGATACGTTTATTTAAGCCCGATTTTAAACGCATTAACATAAATTCAGCCTCATTCAGGGCTTTTGTATTTTGAATTTCGGCAGACATAGATTCCAGGTTGGCACTTAAATCCAATTGGAACTCTTTTTCCAGTTGTTTGAATTCGTTGTAAAGTATCTGCCGATTTTTATCCAAATCACCAAAAACTGACATTTCCTGGTTTTGCATCTGATTAATCATTAGCTGCAACTTAGGAATGGTGTAATTGGTATAAAACGATGCGTTACTCAAATCGCGATCTACATCATAAAACCACGTTTGATACTTGTTGTGGGTAAACTGATGGACCATCAACGCTTCGTATCCCCAGCGCGAGGGCATCAAATCAGCAACTATGGGAACATATTGTTGCGATGCAAGCCGGTAATTTATTTTATCGAAAGGAATAATTACTCCGCTTAAAAGCAATTGAGGAATTAAAAGTAAGGGAATTAAGATATAAATAGCCACCACCGATTTTACCGTTGCCGAAAGAAAAAGCCCCATTAAGTTCGAAAGCAGTGACAACGAAAACAGCACTAGAAAAAAACTCAGGAACATTCCACTAATTTTCAAAATGGGATTGGCTATCAACAAAAAACTTATGGATTGAATGGCTGACAATACAAATAAAACTACCACTTTTGAATTAAAATAAGAGGCCCAGCTTAAATTTAAAAACTGTTCGCGCTTTAAGATGGTCCGGTCTTTTATAATATCCTGCGCACTCATCGACAGTCCGATAAATAGGGAAACCACCACAGCCATAAATAAAAACGAAGGAATGTTTCCGTTTTCGGCGAAAGAATAAGCTCTCCTGATACCGTCGACGATGGGATACGACTTTACAAAGACACTCAGTATTAAAGACAACAAGGGCGTTATCAGCAGACTTATGGCAATAAACTGGCGATCGTTGGCTTTAATTAGCACATTACGCCTAAGGTAAGTAATAAATTGAGCCCAGGGACGGGGTGGTGCAAAACTAATTTCGGGAAGCTCGCTAACTTCCGGCTTTTCTGTCAGGGGAACGTTAAGTTCGTTTCGAAACTTTTGATACCAAAAATCGGGCGAATGCTTGCGTTCTGAACTCTCCTGGCCGGTTTCGTCCACCTTTTTAAGTTCTATCAATTCCAGTATATCGTCGGGATGCACTGTTTTACAGGTTGGGCATTGCCCTTCAATCAAATCGATCTGCTGGGTGTTCTCGCGAAAATAAATCAGCGCATCCACCGGATTGCCATAATAAACCGGACGGCCTCCCTTGTCGAGCACCAAAAGCTTATCGAGTTTTTTAAATACGTCGGACGAAGGTTGGTGGATATTTATAAACAACAATTTTCCCGACAGGGTAAGTTGTTTTAACAGGCTTACCATCTTATCGGAATCGCTCGACGACAAACCTGAAGTGGGTTCGTCGATAAACAAAACGGCCGGTTTGCGAATGGTTTCCAAAGCAATATTCAGGCGTTTTCGCTGACCTCCGCTTATGAATTTGTTCAACGGATTACCGGTTGGCAAATCTTTAACCTCATAAATATCGAGGGCTTTCAGCTCCTGGTTAACTTTTTGGGCAAGTTCCTGCCCCGACAGGTTTCCAAAACATAAACGGGCATTGTAATACAGGTTTTCAAAAACCGTGAGTTCTTCAATTATCAAATCATCCTGGGGAACATAACCAATAACACCGTTCAAATTTTCGTCCGGTTCATGAACCGAATGTCCATTGATATAGATGCTTCCCCGTTTCAGGGGCAAATTACCGTTTAACAGGTTTAGCAAGGTAGATTTTCCCGAACCACTGATTCCCATAATTCCAACAAGCTCTCCCGAACGGGCACTAAAACTAAAGGGTTCAATCCCATTCAATGAATTGGGAAAACGAAATGAAATTTCAGCCGCATCGAGCCGAAGCTTTTGCTGAATTTTTTGAAAATTCAGAATCACTTCGTTGTAATATATGCTCAATTCATCAGTAATTGTAAGGTAAGAACCCGGTTCAAATATATAGGTAAGATCAGAGTAAACCGCTTTCCCATGGTAACTAAGTTCTGTTTCGCCTTTGTACCGAAACAAAAGCGTATATGTTTCCGGCAGGTATAAAAACACCAACTGCCCCTGCAATTGATTATTAACATGCTGCTTAATCCCTGCATATCCATACCCCGATTCAGGGCAACTAATTAACAACTGCTCTTTGTTTGGAATGCTTGCCAATTGATCGCCTAAAAACCCCTTTAAAGTAAAGTATTCGCCTTCGGAAAAATGAAAAATACGCGCAATTTTAAACGAAATATGGTACGAATCGGGCTCCTGTAGCGGATCGATATCAGAAAAAGCCATGTTGTGTTTAAGGTACTGAAGCACATTTACCAAAATAATTAAGCGCTGGTTTTGTGTAATTTTTGGACCAATACGGGAACATAGTGAGAGCAGGGTTTCTTCGTAATCGCTTTGGGTGGCGGTATCCGATTTGTACCGAACCATGCACGAATCGTAGTTCTCCATTTGTTCGGCCTGCACCGTTTCGTTAAACTGGCGTTTTAAAAAAAGTTTAACAAAGCCTTTCGATAAAAAAACATCACTTTCTTTGTCGTAAAGCGTTATTAGGGCAAAAAGTTTTATGATGGAGTTGAGTACCGTTTCGTTCATTCAATACTTGCTTGGTGAATTAAAAGGTAATTTTTATAAATCCATTCCCTGATGTTAAGCGGTATGATGAGATTTCGAAACCATGCAACTCCAGAATCAGCTTGCTAAGCATCAAGGACAAATTTTGGTTAAAATTCAATTGTTCCTTACTTTCCGAATTAAGTTCACCACGAACTTCAATTATCATCTTTATCCGGCCCTGATCCATATTTACATCAATAAGGGTTTTGGTTCCATTTTCATAATTTGAAATGATGGCTTCAAAAAGTTTTACCAAAGCTAAAACCAGCAGTTTTTTTTCACCACTTACCTGCAAATCGTCCGCTATGGTCTCCACTTCAAATTGCAGGTTATGTGAACTTATTGCTGCCGATTGTTGCAATAAGGCTTCATCAATCAAAAGCTGCAACGAAACCGGAGCCACGTCCAATTCATTGCTGTTAAGCTTTAAATCGTTAAGTAGCATAGCCGTCGACGAATATTTCTCGAGCTGTTTAACCGAGGTGTTCAGTTTATTGATGTAACCCACGAGTTCTTTTGAATCGACCAACTCTTTTAACAAATGGTTGATTTTTAATATCTCGCTTACCGGTTGTTTTAGGTTCTGGCTCATTAAGCGCATAAACCCGTTTTTTGTACTGTTCAGTTGTTGCAATTCCTGATGCGCTTTATTCAATTGGGTTTTGCTGCGTTTAAGCTCAATGTGGGTTTTTATGCGAATTCGTAAAATGTCGTTATCAAAGGGTTTCGAGATATAATCGTGACCACCTACTTTAAAGCCCTGAACAACTATGTCGGTATCGTTACGCGCCGATAAAAATATTATGGGCAAATCAATATTTTGGGAATCTTCTTTAATGCGCCGGCAGGTTTCAATCCCATCCATTTTAGGCATCATAATATCGAGCAATACCAAATCCACGTTATGCTCTTTTAATAATTCAAGAGCCTCCATGCCACTATTGGCTTCTACCGTATCGTAGTTAAACTGTGCCAGTATGGCTGCAATTAACTGCGTGTTGGCCCGGATGTCGTCAACAATCAAAATCTTTTCTCTCATCGCTTAACTATTACCTTATGCCTTTATTTGATGTGTCTTTTAGTTTTTGTTCACGTATGCTTACGTTATAAAATTTCAGAAAGTAATCTGTTTAATTGTGCTAAAGTTACTAACAAATAAGTTCAAAACCATTTAGGTGTATGTTCGATTCCTATGACATTACGCATTAAATAAGTTGCTATTTCTTACACAAAACCTAACTTTGTGAAAAAACCGCCTTAAATTACAAATAATTAACTGGCATTAGCTCTTTTTGTTTATTTTTAAGTCAGTTTGTAATTGTATGTAAAACAAAACTAAGAATAAAAAGATATGAAAAAAGACCGTATTATTTCTTTAGCCTTAATTGCACTGCTGCTGGGTTGTTTTTCCTGTGCATCGGATGCATCAAAAAATAAATCGGATAAAAACCAGGTACAAATCGACGTAAGTATTACCGAACAGGAATTACTTGACCAACTAACCTACTACCGGCTTCCATCGCCCGAAGAACTGTTTGCACAAATTGATTTTTCAGAATTGGAATATAACCAGGGGCTCCTGCTTGACGCCAAAAACTATAAGAACTTTTTAAAAAGCAAAGAACAGGCACTGGCTCTTGGCGTTTATATTACCGATTTGGCCTACGTAACCCTTTTCAATCAAAACGAGGCATCCATGGATTATTTTGAAGCCGTTTACGGGCTCAGTGAACAACTGCGAATCAAATCAGCAGTTCAGGAACCCTTGTTAAAGCGTATTGCTTCAAATATTGACCATACCGACTCGCTAATGGTACTATCGCAGCAGGCGTATACCGATATTATGGACTTTTTGGAAAACAACCAAAAAGAAGACGTGGTTTCACTAATTACCATGGCTGCGTTTATTGAAACCCTGCATTTAACATTATTCTATGTAAATGAATTTGACACCAGCGATCCGATTGTTCAGATGCTCATTGACCAGCGCTTTACCGTTCAAAACCTGTATGCTTATGCCAGGCTGCAAAAAGAGAACAAAAATGTAGCCTCAGCACTAAAACACATCGAAAACATTTATGCCCTTTACCAGGAATTAAACGAAGTGCCTTCGGAACCTGAGGCAACAACAGATGAAAAAACAAACCAACTGATGTTATCGGGTGGCAGCGACTACACCATTACCAAAGAACAATTTGAAACATTAAAAGCTGAAGTGGCTCGTTCCCGAAAAGCCATTATCTCATTTTAAACTGTTAATGAAACTGTATACAAACTGAACAACTGAATTTAGCCTGTCTATTGACAGCTTATATAAAACCAAAAGCAATGAAAAGAAGCTATTTATTACTCTGTCTGTTAATTTTTTTCCTGGCAAACACGGCTTTTGCTCAAAAGGATTGCGATAAATTTATGATGAAATATTGTGATGCCTATGGCTACGACTTTAAATACAGTGGCCAGTCGAAAACTACCGTATTTGAACCGGGTAAAAAATCGGATTTCAAACTGGCGGTATTTAAAAACTTCGAATACCGGGTAAGTATTTGCGCCGATAAGAATTTAGAGGGCATCTTTTTCAGAATACGTGAAGACAATCCCTCAAAAAGCATTCTTTACGACAGCTCAACCGAAGAGGTGGATTACCTCGAAAAAATATTTGGGGTAACCAAAGCCCGCAACCTGATTGTTGAAGTAATTGTGCCTGAAAGCGATGTGCCGCTCGAAGAACTCTCGTACAATAAACGCTTTGGATGCGTGGGGGTATTAATTGAATACAACCGGGCCCCAAAAACCGGCTTTTCAGAGTAAATACCGTTGATTAGTTCACCTGTTTCGGAATACCTGGCCTGTTTTGAACAAATAAATTGCTATATTTGAACAAACAAGTTAATTAACCAACAACCCATTCCGATTTTTAAATAAAATTTTAAATGCAAGTGACTATAGAAACGAGTGAAAAACTTCAGGTGATTCAGAATGAATTTTTATCGGCCTTGCTAAACGGAAATCGGGCGGCTTGTTCGTCCATTGCCAAAAGTTACTTCGAAAAATCGAACAATTTTATTCATTTGTACGAAAAAATTATTCGCCAGGCCCTTTATAACGTAGGGAAACTCTGGGCAAACAACCAGATAAGTGTGGCTACCGAGCACCTGGCCACCTCCATTGCCGAATCGATACTTAACGAGTTTTACGAAACAGCTATTTCAAATAAACGCATACCCCTTAAGGTAGTGGTTTCGTCGGTGGCCAACGAATATCATCAGGTGGGTTTAAAAATGGTAAGTCATGTTTTCGAAAACCAGGGCTGGGATACCTTTATCCTTGGGTCAAACCTGCCAACAAACGATCTCATCCATTTTATTCAACAAAACAAACCCGATGTGTTGGCGCTGTCGTTAACGCTTTATTTTAACCTTCCGGTATTAATCGACCTGCTTACGATAATTGAAAACACCTTCCCCGATTTAAACGTATTGGTCGGAGGCCAGGCGTTTATGCATGGCGGAACCGAAGAAATAAAAAAGTTTAAAAACATTAGCTACTTAAAAGATTTGGATACCCTGGAATTATTCATAAAAAATTTTAATCAAAATGGATAAGAGTTACCTGATTCAATCAGCGGGTTTATTAAAGCCGGTAAGTCAACCTGCATTGTTGGAATACCAAATGAATACCGACAAACTACTGGGCTTAATAAACCAACGTATGCAACAGCGTAAAGACATCGGATCGTTAATTGGAGAAAACAACCTGCAGATGATGTTCGACAATCACGCCAACCACGTCCGGTTTATGACTTCCATGTTTAAGAATTTCAATGCCAATGTGCTGGTCGAAACCGTACTGTGGGTTTTTGGGGCTTACCAAAGTCATGGTTTCCACAGCAAATACTGGGCGGCACAACTAAATACCTGGATTGAAGTTCTAAAAAGCGAACTATCACCGGGAACATTTAACGAAATTTATCCCTTTTACGAATGGATGCAGGTAAATATTCCGCATTTTACATTGCTTTCATCGAATGCTATAAATTCAAATGAACCAAAACACTAACTTGTGAAGCACCAGGCAAACCCATACCTTGAGAATTGGCATTCCGAAATTGAGCAAAACCTGATTGCAAGCCCTGCTTTTTGTCTGGCCGTTCTTAATTTAAACGGAGAACTCTTACTGGCCAACCAGGGCATGCAAAGCTTATTTTCCGACGACCCCGCTCAAAGCTTTATAAACCCCACACTACAACAACTCATTTTACATCCTGAAGATGAGCCCCTGGTATTTGACGGCTTACTAACCCTGGGAGCCAAAACCGATAAATACAACACAAGCATCAGATCAAAAGTATTCCGAAAAAACGGACAATTACTGATAGTGGGCGAGATAGATGTAGCGCAGCTGGCTCACTACAACATGCTGATGGTGCAGCTCAACGAAGAGGTAAACAAGCTGCAACACGAACTGATAAAAGAAAAAAAGACACTTGAAATCACCCTCAAACAATTGCATGAACTAAACGCCACCAAAGACAAGTTTTTTTCCATTATTGCCCACGATTTAAAAAACCCCTTTTTCTCCATCATGGGATTTTCCAAAATACTGTTGGACAAACACGAACAATTGGAGGCCGGCAAAACCAAAGCCTACCTGAAAGCCATCGACGAGTCGGCCAGCCAGGCTTACGAACTGCTCGAGAACCTGCTTACCTGGGCGCAATCGCAACGGGGCCATATGGAGTTCAATCCCGATTTTTTTGAGCTCAAACATTTAATCGACCGAAACATCCGCTTTTTAAAAGATATTGCTGAAAAAAAAAAGATACGTATCGAATCGTTGGTAGGTGAGAATCAAAAGGTTTATGCCGATCAAAACATGCTGAACACCATCATCCGTAACCTGCTGGCCAATGCCATTAAATTTACCTACCCCGACGGACTGATTACCATCAATCTTATTTCGTATACCGATTATCACGAAATATCCGTGAGCGATACCGG
>JBFWMB010000018.1:0-61509 GCA_050251815.1 Salinivirgaceae bacterium
CGTGTGCTCTTCCGATCTATAGGCAGCCAGCGGCATGTTATAATTGTCTTTTACCCGACGAATTACATCGAGGTAACTCAGAGCGGGTTTTACCATAACAATATCGGCACCCTCGGCAATATCAAGTTCCACTTCGCGCAGGGCTTCGTCGGAATTCGAAGGATTCATCTGATAGGTTGCCCGGTTTCCAAACTGCGGTGTACTTTCGGCGGCATCGCGGAAAGGACCGTAAAAAGCCGAAGCATATTTGGCCGAATACGCCATAATGGGTGTATTGTAGTACCCAGCCGCATCGAGTGCGGCGCGCATGTGACCCACACGGCCGTCCATCATATCGCTGGGAGCTACCATATCGGTTCCCACCCGGGCAAAAGAAATGGCTTGTTTCGATAAGGTATCCAGGGTTAAATCGTTATGCACATCGCCATCAACAATAGTTCCGCAATGCCCGTGGGTGGTGTATTCGCAATTGCAGATGTCGGCAATAATGTACATATCGGGCAATACTTTTTTAATGGCAATTACCGCACGTTGCACAATGGCATCGTCGTGCGTGGCCACCATACCAGTATCGTCTTTCGATTCGGGAATACCAAACAGTAAAATGGATTTTACTCCTTTTTCGTAAAGTTCTTTACAATTTTCGACCAGCAAATCAATCGATTGCTGGTAATTACCCGGCATCGATTTGATGGGATTTTTAACTTTAGTGCCCGGACAAACAAATAAAGGCATGATTAAATCGGCAGGGCGCAAAATGGTTTCTTCAACCATTGCGCGTATGGTTTCGTTTCTACGAAGCCTTCTTAAACGGGTAATTGGATAAGTCATAACTATATGTTTTTAATCGTTGTGTTAATTATTGTTCTTATAATAATGCTCCAGTTCCTCAACCATAAGTTCCAGATTGGGTAGCGAAGGTACAAATTTTGGTTCGATACCGTTCTGCTCCATGGCTCTTTGGGTAACTTTACCAATGGCGGCACTGTGAATGGAACTTACCGAGATTCTTTGTTGAAAAATACTTACAAAAGCATTCACTGCCGACGGACTTAAAAAGAAAATCATATCGTAGGCTGTTGCTTCAATTTGAGTGCAAATGGCTTTATCGATAACAGCCGGAGTTTCTGTTTTATAAACTACGAGATACTTAATTTGATGCTGTTTTCCCAGTATCTTTTCAAGATTGTTTGATGCCAGATTTCCTGTGGGAACCAATATTTTTTGACTTTCATAGCCCAGAACCTGCTGCAATTGACTGGCAAACTCAACAGAATCGGCCGATTCAGATGTAAAATGTGGGTAAATTCCTTGCTGAATAAGCGACTCTCCGGTTGCTCTGCCGATAACTGCAAATTTGTAGTCCGATGCCTGAAATGATAGGTGTAATTCGTTTAACCAATAGAAAAAATTGGCAACTCCGTTGGTACTGGTAAAAATAATCCACTGGTACGAAGACCGTTTACCTAACTCTTTACTGATTTCAGAAAACTTATCGACAGCGGGCACAATATGTATTAACGGAAATGAAAGCACACGCGCTCCTTTTGGCTCCAATAGCTTTTTCAGAACCTGTGTTTTGTCTTCGGCACAGGTAGCAATAAATGTTTTTCCGTGCAAACCTGACATGCTACTCCTGGTTTGCGTTTCGTATGCGCTCCAATAACTGTCCTGAACCCCGAGAAATAAAATAATCGGCCAATTGGTTGGCAATTGTTTCACTTTCTGATACTTTTCCGCTAAGGGTTTCTTCCATATAATTGGTACCATCTATGTAAGCCATAAAGCCAGTCATGGTAAAGGAATCGCCTTCAACTTTTGAATAGCAGCCAATGGGTATCTGGCAACCGCCTTCGAGTTTTTTCAGAAAAATACGTTCGGCCGTTATGGTTATGAACGTTGGTTTATGATTGATGGCCTGTACTACTGCATCCACCCGGGCATCGTTCTGGCGGGTTTCCATAGCAATGGCTCCCTGCGATACTGCCGGAATAATTACATTGGGCTCAATTACTTCCGAAATATAGTTGTCGAGACCCAAACGTTGCAAACCCACAGCGGCCATAAACATAGCATCGCAATGTCCTTCTTCCATCTTACGCAGCCGTGTATTTACGTTTCCACGAATATCGACGATATGTAAATCGGGATTAATTTTTAGCAGCTGGGCTTTACGGCGCAGGCTTGAAGTGGCAATGGTATGCGCCGGAGAAAGGGTATCCATAGTGATTCCTTTTATGCTCACCAGGGCATCGCGCACTTCGCCCCGCTCCAAAACACCTCCCAGTTTTAATCCTTCGGGCAGAGTGGTGGGCAGGTCTTTTAAACTGTGCACGGCCATGTCGATCTCGTTGCGGTAAAGTGCTTCTTCGAGTTCTTTGGTAAACAAACCTTTGTCGCCAATTTTTGACAGGGCCACATCGAGAATTTTATCGCCTTTGGAATGGATTATCACCAATTCGACAGGAATTTCGGGAGCTTGTTGCTGAAGGGTTGCTTTAACTTTTTCGGCCTGATATAATGCCAATTGACTACCACGGGTACCAATACGTATTGGTTGTATGTTCATTGTATAAGTTTTAAATAATAAATTCGGAAACAAAAACCAGACAAGGCGCTTAATTCAAATCGAACAATTGGTTTAGCATTTTAATGTATTCCATTTTACGGCCATTGTTGGTTACCTCTTTTAAATTCTTAATCAGTAGGCGTGTGTATTTTTCGGTAATATGGGTTCCATAATTATCGAGCAAATCGTTTTCGGTGGCTTTGTTAATGCGCTTAAATCCTTCGAGTTCGCTTTGATTAACGGTATTGAAGTTTGTTTTTATGTTTGCAATAACCACGCCTAAGTTGCGTGAAGTAAGCCAGTCGTTGAATTCATCGAGGTACTCGGCAATAATGGAATCAATTCTCCCGATTAATTTGCGGCGTTTTTCCTGATTGGCTTTTACTACCTCCTGCAAATCATCGACATCGTAAACAATGGCATTTTCGACCGATGAAACTCCGGATTCCACATTGCGGGGCACCGAAAGATCGATAAACAATTGCTTTTTGTTGCTGCGTCTTTTGCTTACTGCCTCAACCATTTGTTGCGTTATTAAGGGCAACTGCGATCCGGTGGAAACAATAATAATGTCGCTGTACTCCAATTGAGCCTCAAGCGAAACAAAAGGAATGGCCTGAATTTTATATTTGTTGGCCAGATGTTGCGCTTTTTCGGGGGTTCGGTTGGTAATTACAATATTGGAACAACCTTTTTTCAACAGGCTTTTTAAGGTCAGGGTTCCTGTTTCACCCGCTCCTACCAGAAAAATGCTGGTTTGTTCCAAATGCGGAAATATGCTCAGGCACTTTTCGACTCCGGCATACGAAACCGAAAAAGCTCCCTGGTTTATTTTAGTTTGCGTGCGGATGCGCTTATTGGCCTCGAACGACTTGGTAAACAAACGCGTTAACTCAGTTCCTGATAAACTGTTATCGACACTAATTCGTAAAGCTTCTTTCACCTGGCGTACTATCTGATCTTCGCCCAGAATCATTGAATTAGCGCCTGACACCACATAAAACAGGTGTTTAAATGCTTCGTCGTTGGCTTTAAAATAAAAATAGTCGCGAATATTCTCCTCAACAGCACAAAACGATTTCAAACTACGGAGCATATAACTAAATGCTGCGGTTTCGCAGCAATCTTCCATCTGAAAATAAAATTCCGACCGGTTACAGGTCGAAAGTACCACAATTCCTGCAAATCCTTCCTTATCGGAAAGCATCCGGTAAAAATCGATGATTCGTTGTTCGTTAAATGAAAATTTCTCCCGAATTTCAATGGGAGACGATTCATAATTGATTCCAAGAACTCCAATCATAAGCTAAATACAGTTTTATCGGACGAAAGTAGACGGCAATTTTGTAGAAAATCTGTTATTTGAAGCGATTCTAAGTTGGAGCTATATGTTTAAGGATATGTTTGAAAAGTTGACAATAAACCAATGTAAGTTATTTTGATAACTGTACCTTACGTTAAAACCATAGAAATCAACTATTTTACGAATAATTTCGAGCCCCAGGCCACTGGAGTTTTTATTTGAGCTCCCTTTTACAAAGCGCTTAAATAAATCGTCGGGCTCTATTTTTAGGGGTTCGCCTGAATTACCCACAAGCAATTCTCTTTCTTTTATCTGAATGTGAATTTGCCCGGCTTCGGAACCATGGGTAACGGCATTTTTTAACAGGTTCGAAACCAATATGTCGAGCAATACGGGGTTCATTTCTACAGTTAAATCGGCCAATTCAACTTTTAACTGGAATTCACCTCCCTCAAAAAGTATCTGGTAATTGTTAATGAATTTTTCAAGCACATCTTTTATATTTATTGCCTGTGAAGCCCCAAACTGATTGTTTTCAATTTTCGAAATCAACAGCAGCGACTGGCTTAACTTTGAAAGGCGCTCAGTAGTATTTAGAATAACACCAATGGATTGTAGCTGATTTTCGTCGAGGTTTTGGGTTTGAAGCAAAAGCTCGGCTTTGCTTTTTATGATGGCCAATGGTGTCTGAATTTCGTGCGATGTGTTGGCAGTCAGTTCTTTTAAACTCACAAAATCGTCCTGAATACGCTCCACCATGCGCATGTGTACCTTATTTAAGGTATTGAACTCTTCAATTTCGGAGGGATCGAGTTCCAGTTTTTCATGACTTTTTACATCGTAATGTTCCAGTTTCTTTAGGTTCCTAAAAAAATCGGACCACACCCGTTCAAACACAAAGCGGTTCATTATAAAAATCATGCTAATAAAAATAACCACCATTATAATGGTCGATATGGTAATGCGCTCAATAAGCTTATCGGACGACATAAGCGACTTATAAATGGAAACCGACAGGTTTTGTGCGGGCAATGGGTAAATAAAGCGAAGCGAACGGTGGGGTACATACTTTTTCTGGATGGTATTATAAAGTACCGTATCGATAAAAACAGGAGTATGATTTACTGCTTTGCTTACCGTTTTAATTTCCACCTCGTCGGTAAACCAAACCGGACGATTCTGTACCTGCTGCTCGTTAATAACTTTGATTACGCGATGCATCTGGTACACCAGTTCGGTATCCACGTGATTACTGATCATTTTTTTCGACAGTGTGAAAATAAAAATATTCCCAAACATGAAAATCAGGATACTGATGGTGATAAAAAGCAAGGAAGTTTTTGAAAGAAGTTTCATCTGTTTGTAATTTGTTTTTCATTTGTCAGATGTAACATCCATAAAATTATCATGCGCGTCTGGGTTAAACTTATTTATCATGGATGTTTCATTCTACCTGAAATTTGTAGCCCACACCATAAACGGTTTTTATGTAATCGGTGCAACCTGCTGCAGTTAGTTTTTTTCGCAGGTTTTTAATGTGCAGATACACAAAATCGAGGGAGTTTAAAATATCGACATATTCGCCAACCAGGCTCTCGGCCAGCGATGTTTTTGAAATTACCTGGTTTTTATTCGACATAAAGTAATAGAGAATATCGTATTCACTTTTGGTTAATTCAATGGCTTTTCCGTTAATTTTAACTTCGCGACTTTGCGGATCGAGTGCTATTTCGTTAACCACAAAAACACTGCTTCCATCGAAACGCAAACGGCGTACCAACGAATAAATCCGGGCGTTAAGCTCCGATAGATGGAAGGGTTTTACCAGGTAATCGTCGGCTCCCAGGTTTAGTCCTTTTATGCGGTCTTCAATCGCGTCGCGGGCTGAAATAATAATGATTCCGGTTTTGTTATGATTGGCTTTTGAACTTTCTATCAGGTCCAAACCGTTTCCATCGGGCAAACCAATATCAATAATTAAACAATCGTACTCGTACAACACACATAGTTCGGTAGCTTTTTCAAGATTGTGAGCCACATCGCAATTAAACTTCTGCGTATTTTTCAGATAATCGAGAATGGATTGCGCCAAATCTGTTTCGTCTTCAACCAATAAAACTCTCATAAGGAATACTTTTTTAGCCGATTAAAGATACAGATAAAACCCTTACGATAAAAGCAGGGCAATGGAAACTCCAATAAAAGTTCCAATAATGTAGCCCAAAATTCCTACCAAAACTCCCGGAGTAACTAGCTTTTTCTGCCCCATGGATGCCGCCATAGGAGCTGCTACCGAAGGTCCCATTACGTTTGCTGCCGACGAAATGACCACTTCGTACACATCGAGTTTAAACAGTTTGGCTACAGCCAGCATAAATACCAGATGAAAAATAAGAATTACGACATAAAAAGCCAGCACTGCCGGGCCAATATGTACGATATCGCTAAGGTTGGTGGCTGCTCCAATAACTGCCAAAAACACAAACATCATCCACAAACCAATGGAATAAGCGGTATTTTCAAGAAACTTAAGCCGCTTGGGAAATAAGTTGGCAGCCAAAACCGCAAATACCGTGATAAGTAAAATTTCAAGATTCAGCGAAGTTTGAAACAATTTTTGCAACCAGGGTGCCACAAAATTACCCAGTCCGGCAATTAACGCGGCCACAAACAAACTCAGTGCAATTCGTTCAATGGTTATTCCGTGGCCGGTAGCAGCTTGTTCCAGTTCAGTCTCGGGCGCTGCATCTTTAGTTTTAACAAAAAACCTTGCCAGAAAGGCCAGTGAAGGAATTAAAAACAACAAAAGGGTGTACATATTCGACACAAAATTATCGACCGCTATGGTTGCCGAAAACAAGGGATTGGTACTGAAATTCAAAATCTCGCCAGCAGCAATAAAGTTTACGCTTCCGCCAATTAAGGTAGCCACAATTACCCCTGCGGTGTTTCCCGAATCGGGTCCCAGGTGAATAAAAGAAAAAGCCAGAAAACTTCCCAGCACCACACCTACTGCACCTAAAACATAAGCAATCAGGAGTTTTCCGCTCTCCTTAACTATTTTGTTCAGATTCGAACTAAATAGCAATAAAGGAATAGCCAGGGGAATAAAATAATCGAATACCAGGTTGTAAACCGGCACATCCACCTCGTTATTCGATGCCACTGGAACCAGTCCCACCATCGATAAAATGGACATCGAAATCATGGTAACTAAAATACCCGAAAGCTTTCCGAACCATTTTTTGTGTTCAGAATAAATACCAAAAGCTGCAGCAGCAACTATTATAAAAAATAACAACAGATGATCTGAAGGTGAAATTAAGGAATGCATAGTTTGCGTTTTTCAAATGAATGCCGAAAATAGATGCTTTTCTTTTCAAATTCAAATTTAAGCCGGCATATTCTACCCGGGTACTTTTATTTCAGAACAGTTAAAGAACCTAAATCATTCAGTTTAAAACGCGAAACCGAACTTAGTTTGCTGTTGTTTAACTGCTTAATATATTGCTGATTCATTAAAAACAAACGACTGTTAAAGGGCGACATAAAAAGGGCATTGGCGTTATTAAACGATTGGATGGTCACTTCTTTGAAATTCAAACGACAGGTTGAGAATTCAAAGCCGGTACCTTGTTTGTTTTCATACAAAAGTGGCAAGCCCTGGGTCCGGCAAATAATGGGGCGCGATGCATAAATGGTACAAATGTCGTTAACTAAAAAGCGGCAAGCTTTGGGATTTAAACGGAATCTTTTTTTTGGTAATTGCTGTATGTATTCACCAAGTTCCTGCCTTATGGCAGCCAGCTCGAGCGGAAACAAGCGCAGGCTCTCACAGCACATGGAGCAACCTTTTTTACAGGCCATTTGATTTTTGTGTTTTTTTTCAAGACCTTCACTGGCAGCATCAATCTCATTGCGCAGTTTATAATAATCTTCAATCAGGTTCTTATCCATACTTTTTGTAGTTGGGGCAAAAATAAAAAGAGGATGCCATAAAAACCAAGGACACCCTCTTTTTATTATACACTTTTTTCGATGTAGTTTGAAACCTTTTAAGCAGCTTTTGTATTTCTCTTTATTGATTAACAAAATGCCTGAATTCGCGCATAAACTGGGTACGTTCCCACGAAGCCGGATTACTGGTTGACTTGTAGTTTACTTTTCCCTTAAAATCGGCAATGGAATTGTATTTTTTTTCTTTCATCCAGTTTAAAATAAAATGATTCAGTTCATCAATCACATTTAAGCCCCGTTTGTAAATAACCGAAGCTAGTTGAACCGCTGAGGCTCCAGCCAATAAAAGCTTAACCGCACTTTCGCCATCGTGAACACCGGTTGATGCAGCAAAATCTACCTTAACTTTTCCTGAGCTCAGGGCAATCCAGCGTAAAGGAAGTGAAACATCAGTCGGACTGCTTAATACAAACGAACCGGAAATACTTTCCTGATTGATGTCAATATCGGGGGCATAGTATCGGTTAAAAAGAACCATGCCTTTAATTCCCGTACCGGCAAATTTTTCAATCATCTGCCCCATGGCTGTAAAGTAATGACTTAATTTTACGGTTACCGGAATTTTTACCATCTTAACTACTTTAGCTACCAACTCCAAGTACATTTCTTCAATCTCGCCTGCCGGAGCTTCAGTGGTACTGGGCAAACTAAACAGGTTTAATTCAAGGGCATCGGCACCGGCTTTTTCAATTTCCTGCGCCAGATAAACCCATTTTTGGTTCGATACACAATTAATACTCGCAATTATTGGAATAGCCACAGCCGCTTTACTTTCTTTAATCAGGTTCAGGTATTTGCGGGTTAAATCCTCATGAGGCTCCTCATCCAGGTAATCAAAGGTTTCAGGAAAAACATAGGGACGTCCGGTCATTGCGTTTTTTACCTGCTCCATTTCCATTAAAATCTCTTCTTCAAAAATTGATTTTAAAACAATGGCGCCCACACCGGCTTTCTCAAGCTCTTCAATATTTTTAACGGTGTCGGTCAAGCCGGAACTGGCAGCTATTAATGGGCTCGTTAAATTCAGCCCCGCGTATTTTGTGGATAATTTGGTCATAAATATATAATTTTAGTTGTTCGTATTGTTAACAATATTATTCTGGCTTTGTTTCAAAAAATAGGCAGCAAAAAATTGTTCAATGGCAGCAAATGCTTCGTGAAGCGAAACATAATTTTTAAGCGTAAATCTGGTTTGCCCTTTTATCATGGCCGATAATTGCCGGCCATGCGAATTATTAAACAAACACAAAACCGGTTTATTTAGAAAAAGTGCTGTGGCCAATTCGTAACCTACTCCCATCGAAGTCTGCGTTACTTCAGCCACCACCACATCGCTTTGGCGTAACCATTCCACATCGCGATCGTGAATCTGTTCATCGCTTAAGTGGGCTTCCTGTGCCAACAAAGCATTATCGGCAATATGTTCGGTTAACACATTTCCATAGTTATGTAGCTCAGTTATCATTTTTTGATACTCCGAAGCGTAATCCCGTCCTCCACGAATAGATGCAGCAAAATAAATATTGATATTTTTTGGGTACATATGAAACTATTTTAGTAAAACTTAAGTGAATAAAGCTACGAATAATTATATAATAAAATTTTATTGTAAATTTACCCTGACAAAAAAAACAGTAAGGCATGATTAGTAAATACCTGAAAGAGCTTATCGCGAATAATAACCGCATTATTATTCCCGATTTTGGTGCCTTTATGATACAAGACACCCCCGAAGGAAAACAAATATCGTTTAACGATTTTTTAAAGTTTAACGACGGATTGTTGATTAATCAGATAATAAAGGCTGAAAAAATCAGCAAAACTGAGGCTGGCGAAAAGATTACAGCTTTTATACAAGAAGTAGAGAAAAGTTTTGCCAGTAAAAAACCTTATGAAATTAAAGAAGTTGGTTTTTTAGTAAAAGATAATCTGGGTAACATTAAGTTTGAAACCAAGGTTCAAACCAGTGCATCTGACGAGCCAACGGCATCGCCAACCGATGTTAAACCCACCATTATTTTGGATGAAGCTCCTGTTAAAGAAACAACTGATAGCGAAACTCCAAAAAAAGATGCCTCTCCGGCGGCAAAAACTAAAGTGGAAAAAACCATAACCGAACCGGAAAAATCCACTGAACCTGTTAAGCCTACTTCAAAGCCTGAATCCAAATCAATTCCGCCCGTTACCGAAAGGCCCAAAACCTCTCAAACGGAAATTAATAAACCCATATCAAATACTAAACAAGAAATCCCTATGACAAGCTCATCAAACAATTCTCGCAACCTGATTATTATACTAACATTAGTAATAATAATTGTAGGTGGTGGTGTATGGTCGTTTTTTGCCTTCGATTTAAAAGACAAATTCTTTGGAAAAAAAGAAGTAATTGAGACCCCAGTGGTAGAAGTTCCGGCCCCGGTTGACACCTTGGCCCTTGCTGACACCATTGAAGAACCGGTGGTAGTTGAAGAACCTGTTGAACCCGTAGTTGAAGCTTATGTGAAAAAATACTACGTAGTTGCCGGCAGTTTTAAAGTTGCCTCGAACGCAGAGCGTTACCAGCAAAAACTGCTGGAAGAGGGTTATGCCTCAGAAATTGTAATGCGAAGCAATGGATTCCACATTGTAAGTTACAAAACCCTGTTTACCTGGCGCGATGCCTTAAGTGAATGGAAAACCATGCGGCAATCAAATGCTGAAACCTGGATATTTATTAAATAAGAAGTAAAAAAATAATCAGCTAGGAATACAGGCCGCCCGCGCGGCCTGTATTTTTTGCCAGTAAGGCAAATTCATATTCAAAATTGGGGGTGAACACTGATGTTCCCGTTTTTTTCTTTATGGCTTCAAAACTCCAGAATCGCCCATCGGCAAGCTCTTCTTTATTAATTGTTATTGCTTTGGTATAACGGGTAGCAAACGTAAAAACCAACTCCGATTCCACTGCTGACTTCCACACATATTGAAACAGAAAACGGGGTTCAAAATCGACCAGCCCCAGCTCTTCAGAAGCCTCGCGTATAAGTCCCTGTTCTACCGTTTCGCCCAATTGCAGGTGCCCGCCAACCGAGGTGTCCCACTTATTGGGTTGTATCGTTTTATTTGCCGGACGTTTTTGTAAATACAAATTGCCCCGGGAATCAAAAACATGTAAATGCACCACCGGATGAAGCAAATCGGGATTGGAATGACAAGCAGTACGACTGGCTTTACCAATTATTTTTCCGCTTTCGTCGACCAATGGGAACCATTCCTCATTGCTCATTTTCCGTTGTTTCAGTTTTAACTTTAAAAATTCATACAAAAAATAGCCGCCTATTATTATATAAAACAAGCCTCCACTTATAAAAAACCAAGCCTGGTCCGATAGAAACCACGCCGCATAAAAGACCAAAGCCGTATGAAAAACAAAAATGTAAAACAGTATTTTAATGCTCCGGTTCATCTGTTGGTATTGCTCATCGGTTAAAGTCAAATCACCCGTATAGCGTTTCGACATTTGGAGTAACATGTTTTGGGGAGTAAAAACCGAAACACCCAGCAAAACACAGATTATCAAACCAATAATTCCAGGCTTTAATTTAAAAAAAACATCATTTTCAAGAGCCAGTGAAACACCTCCCATAGCTAACAACAAAAGGGTATCGAACAAAACAAATTTATCGATACGCCGTTCTTTAATTAAAAAATAAAGTATTTCTGCCGTGCCCACCACCAAAGCAGCAATTAAACCGGCTTTGGTTCCCCAAACCTCATCAATAACAATAAAAATAAATAAGGGAATTAATCCCGGAAGCATCTTTAGCAGTAGTTGGCGCGTATTCATTTAATGGGGTTCAGATTTTAATGCGTTTTATCGTGATCAGCGTTTAGGAATTACTACCAATTTTCCGACTGGAAGCGCCTGAAGCGGCTCCATTTTATTGGCGGCAACTATCAGTGATATTTTTACATTGTATTTATTGCTTAAGGTACTGAAGCTCTCTCCTGATGCCACTTTGTGAATGGCAGTAACCGGAATATTTAGTTTTTTCCCGGCAATCAGCTTTTCAGCAACCGAACCGTTTATAGCTATAAGTTCTTTTTGCGTTACATTATAGCGAATAGCTATCCGATACAAGTTTTCACCATATTTTATTTCATGTTCGTAATATACGGGTTTACCCTGAATTGCAGGAGCAGTTTGTTTGCTCGCTTGTACCTTTTGCTGTTGTAGCTTTTCACTGCTTTTTTGTTCAATCGGTTTTTCCTCTGGCTTTATAACTGTCGTTTTGTCGCCTTCCTTTTTCTGATTTCCAACTTCGGCTGATTTTACCAAAGCGGTATTTGCTCGTTTGCTGGTTTTGTTTTTCAAATCGGGAAAAAAGATGAACGCGGAAATTACCAATAAAAGGGATAACACTATGGTTGCAATACCCAACAGGTTTTTTCTGTTTATTGGTTCCAGCGTTGGTTCTGTTTCAACAACCTTTTCTGAAAATTCCAGCACCTGAATGGTGTAATTATCTTTGGCTCCGGCTTCGTGAACTTTTTCGGCCAGTTTTAAGCTTTTGTGTTCGGGTGCCGTGTTGGTATCACTTAAAACTTCAAGCAGGCTTTCCTTTCCAAGCACATCGGTAACTCCATCGGTACACAACAAAAATAAATCGTTGGTTTCTATAGTTAAAGGTTGTTTGCAGACACCAAATTTAATGTCTTTATGATGACCCAATAAAATAGTCACCTCAGCATCGTTAGGGTATTCAGGTGTTTCCACATGATCGCGAGTCAGCAATTGCAATTTTCCGTCACGTAAATGATAAATCCGGCTATCGCCTGCGTAAGCATAATATACCTTATTGTTTTTTACAATTAAAATAGCCAAGGTACTTCCGATTCCCTGGTATTTTTCATTTTTTAAGGTCTGCTGATATAGGGTATAATTGGCATAAACCACAGCGTTGGTTATAGCTTTATCGAAATCGCTGTAGGTGCGGTTAAAAAAGTATTTCCGGATACTTTCGGCAACCATTTTTGATGCCAGCGCTCCATGCCCTTCAACTCCGTTGTGACCATCGCAAACGGCAAACACATGGCCTTCGGCAATATCAAACTCAACAAAAGCATCGGTGTTAAATTTCATATCGATGCCGGTTTCTGTTTTTACTCCAAAACTTAAATACAAGGTATTGCTCATTCTAACTATTTTTTTTTACCAACCAAAAAAGTAAACCAAAACTACCACTACCAGCAGGGCTGGAAGCATATTTACCACTTTTATTTTTGTAATTTCAAGTATGTTTAACCCCATACCTATTAATAACAATCCGCCGACAGCCGACAGTTCGTTTATCATAAGCTCATTCATCTGCTCGTTCAGCACCCGGGCAAATAGCGTTAACCCTCCCTGGTAAATCAACAAAGGTATCACCGAAAACATAACTCCGGCACCCAATCCGGCAGCCAAAGCAATTGACGAAATACCATCCATCAGCGATTTTGCCAGCAATAAATTGGGAGGATTCCCCAAACCTTCTTCAAAAGCTCCCAATATGGTCATCGATCCCATGCAATACAACAGAAAGGCGCTTATCATTCCTTCAGAGAACTTATGATTATCAGACTTAACTTTGCTTTTTGTCCAATCGGAAAATCGCTGAATCCGTAATTCAATGTTCCACCAGGTGCCCCAAATGGCTCCCAGCACCACACTAAAAACAAGAATCAGGTAATTTTCGGTTTTCAGAGCCATGGCTATGCCCACAAATAAGGTAAATAATCCGATACCCTGAAATATGATGCTAATGTATTTTTTTGGGATGCGGGCATGAAAGATCAAACCAATTATGCTTCCTAAAATTACCGCTCCTACGTTAATTAGTGTTCCCCACATGCTAGTTGTTTTTTGTCACTATCGATTTTACGCGGATACCCTTCAGTTTTCCCAATTTTCCGCTTAAAGCACCCAATTCGTCGGTGGTACCTTCCAAAACCAGCGAAATAATGCTTTTGTTTTTATCGCGCATGCTGATTCCCTGCCGGCCAATAATTAATTGACTGTAATCCGAAATAATGGCATTCATCTTTGCCACATCGTCCTTTGTATCAACAAGTATTAAAATTGAGCCTATACGCTGTTCCATCCTGAACTTTATTAAAACCAAAATAGTTTTGGGCTTAAAACCACAAATTGGTTTAAGGAACCATTTGCTGTTATTCATACGTTCCAAGAACCAATCAGCCTACAAATCTAATAATTCCCCCGGTTTTTAACAGGTTTTTCTTCAACACTTTTAGCAAGCCTTAAAAAACAAAAAACAACACCTTCCTCACTGATTAAAGTCATGTAAAATCGGGGTATTCAAGCATGTTCAACAACGCTATAAATAAAAAAGATTGCTAAATTTGAATACCATTTCAATAAAACAAAAGCAATGGGTGAAAAAACTGAAATAATTATTTGTTTGGGAAGCTCCTGTTTTGCGCGGGGCAATAAAAAAACGGTACAGGCCATTGAATCTTATATAAATGAGCACAACCTGAAAGACCGCGTTTATTTTCATGGAGGTCATTGTTTTGGAAATTGCGACAGAGGTCCGATACTAAAAGTGAACGATCGGTTTTATGAAAAAGTGGATTCATTTAATGTAATTGATATACTGGCCAAAGAACTCGACGATTAGTTGGAACACCTATAAAAAATAGAGTGGAAATAAAAAACAAAAGGTAAGCGCATGGAATTAATAAGTACAATAAAAGAAAAGTGTAAACTCTGCTATGCCTGCATCAGGGTTTGTCCGACAAAGGCCATTAAAATTGAGGACAATTACGCCAAAGTTATGGCCGACCGGTGTATTGGCTGCGGCAATTGCGTTACTGTGTGTGCTCCTAAGGCCCTTTATTACCACGATTCCATACAAAACGTAAAAGATTTATTGACCTCCAATCAAAAAGTAGTTGCCATAGCAGCTCCAAGTATCTCCGGGGAGTTTCCCGACATCAGCAGTCGGAGAAATTTTGTGGGGATGATTAAGGCCCTGGGCTTCGATAAAGTTTGTGAAGTAGCTTTTGGTGCCGACCTCGTGGCTTTAAAATATCGTGATTTATTTTCCGATTTTAAAGGAAAATACTACATAACCACCAATTGCCCCTCGGTAATTTACAATGTCGAAAAATTTCACCCCAACAGCATTACCAATCTGGCGCCCATTGTGTCGCCCATGATTGCCATGAGCAAAGTGGTACACAAAAAATACGGACCCGACATGAAAGTGGTTTATATTGGTCCGTGTACTTCAGCAAAAATAGAAGCCCGGCGGGTTGACGACGACGGAAAAGTAGATGAAGTGCTCACTTTTGTAGAACTGCGAAAGCTTTTTAAGGAATATGGCATCACCGAAAATACGGTCGAGTACAGCGATTTTGATCCACCACATGGCGGAAAAGGCTCCCTATTTCCTATCAGCCGTGGAATGTTTCAATCGGTAGAAATAAACGAAGATTTGTTAACCGGACGGCTCATCAGTACCGAAGGAAGGTACAATTTTATTGAAGCCATCAAGGAATTTGAAAACCTGCAAACCCTGAAAAAGCATCTCGATTTGTTTTATTGCGATGGAGGATGTATTATGGGACCCGGTACCTCGCCCGGAGGACAAAAATTTAACCGTCGTACCCTGGTCATTGAATACACCAAAAAGCGGCTGGCAACAGGCAACAAGGAAGAATGGAAAAAAGAGGTGGAAACCTATTTAAAACTTGACCTGAGCCGAACCTATCAGATCGATGATCAACGTATGGAAGATCCTGATGAGGAACGCATAGAAAAAGTACTAAAAGCCCTCGGGAAAACGCAACAATCGGATTATATCGACTGTGGAGCCTGCGGGTATCAAACCTGTCGCGAATTTGCCATTGCCGTGGGTCAGGGACTGGCAAAACCCGATATGTGCATTACCTATAACATTAAAAACAAACAGGATTATATTAAAACGCTGAAGGTTACCAACGAAAAACTGGAAAAAACACGACAAGCACTTGAAAATTCGGAAAAGGAAGCTCTGATTGAAAAAGAAGCGGTTAAAGAAATGTCGAATACCACCAACATTATGATGCAAAAAATACCTTCAGGCATTGTAATCATCGACAAAGATTTAAAAATAATACAATCGAACAAGCGTTTTATAAACTTGTTAGGCGAAGATGCCGAAACCATCAATGAGGTTATTCCCATGTTGAAGGGTGCTGACCTTAAATCGCTCCTTCCACCCAATGTCACCAACTTGTTCCAGTATGCCATTAACAGCGACGACGGCATCGAAAACCGCGACATAGTAATTGAACAACAACTGCTGAACATTTCCATTTTTCCTATTAAAAGAGGCGAGGTTGCAGGTGCAGTTATCCGCGATATGTTTTTACCCGAAGTGCGACGTGAGGAAGTTATGAGCCGCATAACCGATGTGATTGATAAAAACCTGAAAATGGTTCAGAATATTGGCTTCTTATTAGGAGAGGGTGCTTCCGAAACAGAACAAATGCTAAAGTCCATAATCAACTCATACCGCTCCGACAAAAAAAGTTAATGGCTCAGTAAAAATTGTATTATTCTATGAATCAACCCTTTTATATTGAAGTTAACTATCAACAAAAAAACCACGAAGATGAACGCATCTGCGGTGATGTCTTTTTATCGGAACGGGTAAAAGAAGAAAAACGCATTGTTGCCGTTCTTTCCGACGGCATGGGGCATGGTGTTAAAGCAAACATTCTGGGCACTTTAACAGCCACCATGGCACTGAACTTTACCCGCGAGCACAAAGACTTTCATACCATTGCCGAAATTATAATGAAAACCCTGCCGGTTTGCAGTGTACGCAAAATAAGCTACGCTACCTTTACTATTATCGATATAGAAATTGATGGCAAAGTGAGTATACTTGAATACGATAACCCCCCGGCATCCATATTTAGAAACAACAAACTTTACGAGCCCGAGTGGCAATGCATTATCCTGGAAAGCGAAGAAAACCGGGGAAAAGAACTGCGAAGTTGCACCTTTTATCCTGAAAAAGGCGACCGTATTGTATTTTGTTCCGACGGTGTGGCACAGTCGGGACTTGGTTCCCGTAAGTTACCTTTTGGTTGGGGAATCGACAGTATGAACCACTTTATTTCAGAGACTCTTGAAAAAAAGCCTTTTATCTCGGCCCGGCAATTAGCCAAAAAGGTTATTAATGTTGCTGTTAGCAACGACAACTACCACCCCAAAGACGATACCTCATGCGCCTCGTTTTATTTTCGAGAACCCCGCAAACTTCTGTTGGTTACCGGGCCTCCCTACGAAAAAAAGAAAGATATTGAATTGGCCATGGCAGTGCACAAATACCAGGGAAAAAAAATTATTTGTGGAGCTACAACTGCTGAAGTGGTTGCCCGTGAACTGGGACTGGAAATTCGTGACAGCTTTGAATTTCTCGATAACGATTTGCCACCCATATCATACATAAATGGAATAAACCTGGTTACCGAAGGTATTTTAACGCTGGGTAAAGTTACCGAAATATTGCGCGAACACGATAGCAATACCGTTTTGGGTCACGGACCGGCCGATCAAATTGTTGATTTGATTCTGCAAAGCGACGAAATTCATATAATAATAGGTACCCGCATTAACATTGCCCATCAGGATCCAACCCTTCCGGTGGAACTTGAAATAAGACGCACGGTAGTAAAACGAATTGTACGCATTCTCGAAGAAAAATTTCTTAAAGAAGTTTCGATGGAATACATTTAATTCATAGCCATGTTGTTAATTCCTTTTATGTTAAGCGCATCAAAATAAATTACACAAAAAATCACATTTACAGATTTCACAATCACCCGCAACAGGGAACTCAATCGGACAGCAATAATTGCTAAATTTTTTTATACTTTTGGTACCTCATTAAAACTTATATTGTTGAAAAAGTATATCATACTCGTTTTACTTTCAGGCGTAATAGCCTGGCTAAGCAGCTGTACCAGCGAAGATGCCATTTGTCCCGGCGAAAGAGTCAGTCAGTTTCGCATTGGTTTTACAAAAACCATCGACTCAACCACCATACATTACCTGATTTATCAGACTTTACCCGTCGATTCCGCCAGGGTAAACGACACTATTTACAATCACAGCATTAAACCAGGTTATGTTTATATTCCGGTAGATATAACCACCGACTCTACCTGGTTTATGATTGGTTTTGTTTCGGAAGTGGATTCGAATTACTTTATAGTTACCGATACCATTACCTACACCTATACCAAAGAACCCATACTTACTGATTTGGAATGCGGTTTTACTATGGAGTTTCTAATTGACACCTTTTATTATACCACCAACCATATCGATTCAGCCCTATTAATAAGTAAACAGATTAACACTGAAAATACAAACCATGTTGAGATTCTATATTAGTCTGGCTTTGGTAGGGATACTGTTGTCCGCTTCAGGGCAAATAAAAAAGCAATACGAACTACCCATAAAAGAACAAAACAAATTGATTGAACGGCAGTTTTTTATCAGGCTGGGAGTTGATTTATCGCGCTTTGCATTAAACTACATGAACGATATTGGCCATACCGGATTTGAAATGAGTATGGATGCCGAATTAAACTACCGGTATTTTCCAACCATAGAAATGGGAACCAACCAAATTGAATACAGCCAAAGCGATATTGAATACCATTCGCAGGGTAATTACCTGCGTTTGGGTTTGAATTACAATATGCTGAACTACAAACAACGTTTCGACCGTAACTTGTTTTTTATCGGAGCACGGGTGGGCATGTCCAGGTTTAACCAGGAAATTCCCCATGTGGTTATAAGCAATCCCTGGGGCGATTTCCAATCGTCGTACCCTGCTGAAAATCATTCCGCACAATGGTTCGAAGGGGTAATAGGTTTGCGTGGTGAGGTACTGCCCAACTTATACCTGGGCTATACGCTGCGTGTTAAACAAATGCTTAATCATACCGATTTCGGCCACCTAACCCCATACTGGATTCCGGGCTATGGCAAAGGATTTCAAAGCCGTGCCCTGGGGATGAGTTACTCCATTTTCTACGCCATTCCCATCAAAAAAATAAAACCTGAGCTGGGTAAGTAAACTAGTAAAATACCGACAGCAGACCGCTAATACGCAAACCTTTCAGCCAACAGGCGGAGTACAATAGTAGGTGCTTACTGCTCCCGACTCATGGACTGAGTTTGGTAACTGCCCGCCTGTTCATTGTTAATTGTTCATTGCTAATTGTTCATTGCTAATTGCTAGTTTATGGCTGTGAACTGAGGGCTGGTTGCTGCCTGCCTTAACGGCCTGCCGATTTTTGCGGTGCATGACAGACAGGCATTCCATGGCAAATTACTGCTTGCACCGCTTCTTCTTCCGTGCTCCTTATTCCCCGGGTTAAAACCCGGGGCTACCGAGCTTTAACCCCTCCCTCCGGGGTTTGTTTTTTATCGAATGCTGCGATTCTACCGACCGCTAACCCCTCCGGGGTTATTCGTTATTCACAATTAATTGTTCATTGCTAATTGTTAATTGCCCATTGTTAATTGCTAATTGTTAATTGCCTATTGTTCACTCTTCCTTAAATTAATCCCTTAAAATTGAAAACTAAGCACCTGAAAATACGTTTAAGTAAAATATTTTCACTTATTTCATATCGAAGTTTATAAATTTGTGAAAAGTAACTTTTACAATACCTAAATGCCCAATGGTTATGAAAACAACACATACCTTCCTATTTGTACTGGTACTTCTATTCTTAAGCATCCGTGCAGCATATACCCAAACCATATTCCTTGAAGAGGGCTTCGAAAACGGGGGAAGCATACCCACCGGCTGGACCCAGCTTAAAAAATCCGGCGATGCCACCTGGACCTTTATCAATGGTGGTGAGGTTCCTCCCGGCGGAGAAACCGGACTCCCCCCTACTGCCCATTCAGGAAGCTATAATGCCTCATTCTACAAATCATCTTTCTCTACCCATGAAACTTTTCTTATTTCTCCCGAATTCAGTTTTGAATTTGCCCAAAAACCAGAACTCCGCTTCTGGCATGCCCAGTATTCCGATCAATTACCGGAACTGGAACCCGATAACAATAAATTCAAAATCTATTACCGCTCGCCGCAGGAAGGTAATACCTGGTTTCTGCTAAAGGAACTGAACGATCCTACTGAAGGCTGGGTTTTTGATTCGCTGCCCATTGCCGACAGCATCACCAATAAAAAATACACCCAGGTGCAATTGGGCTTTCTGGGTATTAGCTCCACCGTTGGTTTTGGTTCCTGCATCGACGATATACAATTAATCGAGACCGACACCGTAACCAAGTACATCGAAAAAGTTTATGCTTCGCAACCCAACCTCGATATCATTCCTTCGGGCTCAAATAACAACCCCATCCTGCGCTTGCGTTTCCCGGTACAGGGCAACGACGGGGCACTAATACTCGATTCCCTTACGGTTACTGCCATGGAACAGGCCGGTTCGGTGGTTGCCCCCAATGGGGTAAGGCTTTACCATACCACCACTGAATACTTTACAAACACCACTCCCATTGGTACCCCCCAAAGCTTTGTGGAAGGAAAAGCCGTATTCGGAAACATTAACCACGAACTGCCCTTTGGAAACAGTTACGTTTGGGTTACCTACGATATTCCTGAAGATACGCAACACGAATTCAAAAACGTAAAGGTAGATGCCAAAATTGAGGCCAACAACATTGTAGTGAATAACGCTTACTTTCCACTTTCAGAACTAAACCCCAACGGTTATCGCCTGATTAATGAATCCCTCTTTTTCGACGACTTTGAGTCGGACAAAGGCTGGAGCATTGTCGAAGAATTTCAACGGGCCACTCCCATAGGTGAAGGAGGATTTTACCAGAACCCCGACCCGACTTACGCCAAAAGCGGGGTTACCGTTTTAGGTACCGACCTTACCGGGCTGGGTGACCATCATGGAGATTACGAGCCAGGACTTAGTCCCAATCAATACCAGGCCCAAACCCCAACCTTCGATTGTTCCTACTTTAAAGAACTCAACATTCAATATTATCGCTGGCTCAATGTGAACTTTGGCGATACCGCAGGCATCGATTACAGTCTTGATGGAGGTCTAACCTGGACCCGTTTTTGGCAAAGTAATGGCTTGATAGCTGAGAGCGAATGGTCGTTTAAACAACTGAGCCTTTCAAACCTGATTGACCGCAGTCCCAGCGTAACCCTGCGTTTTATTATGGGCCCCACGGGTGCTTCCCAGTACCTGAGTGGATGGAACATCGATAACTTTGCCCTTACGGGAACCTTTGTGAACGACGATATTGGAGTAACCCAGGTGTTGGACCTAAGTTCAGGTTGTGGTCACGTGGCCCCAGAACCGTTAAAAGTGGTGGTTCAAAATTTTGGTTATGATGCCACCAACGACACCCTGCCCATTAAATACTCACGCAATAATGGGGCTACCTGGGTTCACGATACCGTGTTTCGCAGCATCCCCCAGGGCGATACCATTCATTTTACCTTTACTAACCTGGTCGATTTTACCACGCCCGGCGAACATACACTGCTTATCAGCTCAAACCTTCCGGACGATGAAGACAGCCGCAACAACAGCACCGACACATCCATCTATGTGTCACCAACTTATACCCTACCCTTTTTCGAAGATTTTGAAGCCAATAACGGCTACTGGCGTTCTTTTGGTGCCAACCAGACCTGGAAACACGGGGCTCCCTCGGGCGACCTGCTCAACAAATCGTTTTCGGGTACCAAGTGCTGGGCTACCAACCTGAGTGGCGATTATCCCGACAACGATTCAGCCTGGCTTGAAAGCCCCTGCTTCGACTTTACCGGCATCGACAAACCCATCATCGATTTTATGCTCTGGGCGGGTGCCGAACCGGCAAACGACGGACTGTCGCTCTATTACAGCCTCGACGAAGGTAGTAGCTGGAACCTGGTTCCCACCGAAGGAAGCTACGACTGGAACTGGTACAACGAGCCGGCAATAGCCTCGCTGGGCCATGCCGGTTGGGACTCTGTGGGCAACGCCTGGTTTAAAGCACGGCAGATTCTTCCCAACGATGTGGCCAACCACGATCTGGTAAAATTCCGCTTTGTATTTGCCTCGAACGACACCATAACCACCAATGGCTTTGGCATCGACAACATCCGTTTGTACAATGCTCCTACCGATGCCGGAGTAACAGCTCTGGTATCCCCCGTAACCAATTGTTCCCTGAGTGAAAAAGAGGAACTAAGCATTCAGGTAAAAAACTTTGGCATTAGGCCCATCACCGCAGCCGACACCCTGTTTGCCACGCTCATTATAAATGACGAACTTACCTATACCGATACCTTTAACGTAGCTTCACCGCTGGCAGTAGATGCTACAGCCACCTTTAGCTTTAGCGATTCGGCCAATATGTTCCGTAAAAAATGGTATCACATTGAAGCTTACACCCGTGTGCAAGGCGACACCGCTTATTATACCGCCGGGGTTTACAACGACACCTTGCGCGATTCAGTCTATGTTATGGGCGAACCCCTGTATTCCATTGGTCCTGATATAGGTACCTACGATGCCGATACCCTGGTGCTCGATGGCGGGGTACACTCGGTAGGAGGAGCACCTTTTGTGCATTACTATTGGATTTACGAAGGACGGCCGGACAGTACGGCTACTATTATTGAGGATCGTTACTTTGGCGTTCCTCCCTTCCCAACGGGCGAAGATTACATGACCTTTACCATTACTGTAGAGAACGATTCCGGATGTTTTGCCTTCGACACCCTGCTCATAACAAAATCGCAGGTTGATATTGGTATTACAGCCATTAACGGCTTAGCTGATGCCTGTATCAACGGACAGAATCATAACCTGGAAGTTACCATTACCAACCATACCAGTGGGGGCAGCAGTTACACCATGCCACAGGATACTACAATTACGGTTGCCTATATGCTCGATGGCACAGCCGAGGAACCAACAATAGTTACCGAATCGTTTAACTTACCTTCCGAATTACTCCCGGGCGCATCAGTAAATTATACTTTCGACAGTCTGCCGGTTTACCCAACTGATGGAACCTTTACCTTTACCGCTTACACCGTGGTAAATGCCGATTTGGATTATAGTAACGACACCATGACTCAGGAGGTAACCATCCACCCCTTCCCGGTGGTTGAGTTAATAGCCGACAGCCTGATAAACATGCAGGCCGACACCCTTATTCTGGATGCCGGAGCCGGTTTTGCCAGCTATACCTGGAATGATGTTCCCGGTACACAAACTTTTGCCATTCCCAATAAGGCCACGGCCTGGTATAAGGTTGAAGTTACTGATGTAAATGCCTGCGGCACCTCAATCGATTCGCTGCTGGTAATCTCCGATAACTGGCAATTACTTTCCATGGATAATCCTATCACCCAGTGTGAGCCTTCAGCCAGCGAACAAATGACTATTTCTTTTAAAAATAAAAGTCCGAACACCTACGTTACGGGTTATCAGTTGCCGGCAACTATTGAATTCAACGAAATGGTTATTAACGAAGCCATAACCCTACCGGTCGATTTAGCACCCGGCGAGAGTCTGGCTTATACTTTCAGTCCCGTGTTCGATTTGTCGACTATTGGTACCTATACGCTTAAAGCCACATTAAAACCCATGCACGACTCAACCCGCACCGACAACCAAGTATCAGCCACAGTAAATATTTGGGGCATTAAAGAGGTGGAAATTGGCCCCGACACCATAATTACCCAGCGGGCCGACACCTTATTGTTTGATGCCGGACTGGGTTTCCAAACCTACACCTGGCAGAATGGATCGACCGAAAGCAGCTTTAATGTTACCGAACAAACCAGTACCCGTTATTGGGTAGAAGTTACCGATTTCAACGGTTGCCCTTCATCGCGCGATACCGTGCAAATAATCTCTTATGATCTGGCACTGGAAGAACTGGTTTCGCCCGAGCCCAAATGCGATATCAACAGCATTTCAAACATAAGCTTTAATCTGGTGAATAATGGTCCCGATGTAATTCCAACCGGGGAAAAAATCTATTTCAATTATTACCTGAACAATGATACACCAACGGTGTATGAATACACCCTGTCGTCGAACCTGTTCCCCTTCCAGAGTAAACTGGTGAGTATTAACGAAACCTTTAATCTCGATCCACAACAAAGCTATTCTTTTACCGTGTATGCCGATTGGAATAAAGATTATTTCAACAGCAACGACACCCTGCACAGCAGCATATATCAACTGGATCATCCTACAGTGGAACTAGGTAACGATATCTATACAACTCAGGCCGATACAGTATCATTCACCATTGCATCGGGATACACCACCTATTATTGGCAAGACGGAAGTCGTGCTTCAACCTTCGATGTCACAAAAAAATACACCGCCAACTATTGGGTCGAGGTGCGTAATGCCTACGGATGTACCGATGCCGACACCCTAAGGATTTATACCTACGACATTGGTATAGCATCCTTCGATAACCTGAATGCCTGTGAAGTTTCTGCTGCCAACGAAGTTGGTATTAACCTGCAGATAATTGGTCAGGATACCTTATATATCGGTCAGGAAATTGAAGTTTCCTACACTTTTAATGGTACCACGGTAAACGAAACCATCACCTTAGACCATACCTTCAATAACCTGGCTTATTATCCTTACACCTTTACCACCCCCTTTGCTGTTTCCGATACCGGAAATTACAGCCTTACAGCAAGTGTAAGCATGGTTGACGAAGTAAATACCAGCAACAATGGAGCAGTGGCCAACTTCAGAGTTGGGCCTTACCTGGTTGCTTTGCCCGAAGACATAATTACTTATGAAAGTTCTGTAGTTCTTGATGCCGGCAGCGGATTTGCATCTTACGCCTGGAGCAACGGGGCAAGTACACAAAGCATTGAGGTAACGGAACCGGGAAACTATACGGTTACCGCCACTGATGTAAACGGCTGCGAAAGTTCCGATGACATTGCTATACTGTTCCTAAATCCGGCTTACGATGTGGTTTCAATAACAGGGCTGGCCGACAGTTGTACGCGTTCTGTCACGCAAAACATTGCGGTTCAGTTAAAGAATAACGGTAACGACACCATTTATGCCGATAGTGTGATTACCCTGCAGTACAAAATAAACAGTGGCCCCGCAGTTCAGGAGCCTTACACCTTTGTTGCCGATTTTGAACCCGGTGATGAGCTGCTCATACCTTTTACTACTCCGCTTGACCTAACAAATACAGACAGCTATATGGTAACCGCCTTTTTAACCATTGGTGGACGCACTTCTTCAATTGATACGGTAGTTCATACTTTCGGACTTCCCCAAATCGACATGCCTGCCGATACCAGCACCTATGCAAATTCGCTATTACTGGATGCTGGCAACGGATTCGAAAGTTACCTGTGGAATACCGGGGAACTTACCCAAACCAAAGATGTAACAGAAGATGGCAGCTACACGGTTACTGTTACCAATGCGAATAATTGCAGCAATACCGCAACCACTGAAGTACTCTTTATTAAACCACTGTACCATATTACCGAAATACTGGGGCTGGCTGATGGCTGCGAAAACACAAGCAGCGAAAACCTTTCCTTTGTACTTCGGAATGATGGCAACGACATAATTTATGCCGACAGCACCCTAACCATAGTTTATCAAATAAACGAAGACAATCCGGTAGCCGAATCCTATACCTTTGCAGCAAATCTGGAACCGGAACAGGAAGTTACCATTCCATTTGTAGGCCCACTCAACTTATCATCGGTGGGAAGCTACGATATTGAGGTATGGATTCCTTTTGGACAAAGTACTTCCGAGGCTGATACCACAATAAATACCTGGGGTTATCCCGAAGTAAACCTTGGGCCGGATAAGGAATCGGTTGCTGATTCCGAGCTCCTGGATGCCGGTGAAGGGTTTTCATCCTACCTATGGAGTACCGGAGCAACCAGTAGAACCATCGAAGTTAATAACAGTGGCAGATTCTGGGTAGAAGTGGGCAATGCACAAGGATGTACCGATCGCGATACCATCAACATTTTATTCCACCCCATCAAACTGGAAATCTTCCAATATACCAGTCCTTTATTGGGTTGTGGTTCGCTGAACGACGAAGTGAAAATTATGGTAAAAAACACCGGTCTTAAGGAAGTAGCCTCTAATACTGTAATTAGTTTGGGTTACCAATTTGATGATAATGAACGGGTAAATGAAAACACACAGTTTGCCAATGCCATGCAACCCAATGCCATTCTTAGCTGGACCTTTGATGAACTGCTTGAGGAGGAAACCCCTGGAACCTATACCATTAAACTCTTCGTAGGACTCGAGAGTAACGATTTAGACACGGCTGAATACGAACTCATTATATATGAAGAACCTGTATTTTTCGATGGACAGGATACCATTGAAGTAGCAACTTATCCGTACGAACTGAATGCCAATGTAACAGCAAGCACCTACGAATGGAGCACTGGTGCCACCAGTACCACCATCACAGTTGCTGAAGATGGAAAATATACATTGACCATTACTCAGGACAATTCGTGTACTTATGAAGGATCGGTAATTGTGGAAAGAATAACCGGTATTGCTGATACCTGGGGAGCACTAATAACGGTATACCCGATTCCGGTGCAAAACGAATTGCTGATTGATATACCCGAGCACTTCGGAGTAGTTGACATTCAATTAAACGACCTAAACGGACAACTCCTGTACCATAACAAAAATGCCCAACTAAACCAAGTAATATCGTTCGACAAGTGGGAACCAGGTGTGTATCTGTTGCGGATATCGAATAACGAAAAAACGATTAGCTATCAGCTAATAAAACATTAAAAGCAAAAAGCCCCTTGCGGGGCTTTTTTCATAGTGTACTATCCTATAAATGGTTACTTTACCTAACTTTCAAATTGAAAGCAAAACCATGATTTTCGTTTCATAAAATCCTGTTATTAAATATATCGTTAAACTTCCTCCTTCCTTCCAAAATGGTTATAATTGCAGCGAAATTGAAAGCAGACACATATTGCTATGAGTAAAACACCAATTGATTTCGATACCGTTTCTACCATACTAAACCAATCAAATATTCAGGATTTAGGAAATGCTACCATTCGTGAAATTGTAAGCCTTGTCAACAAAATTGAAGAGGCTACTGGCACCCAATTTATCCGGATGGAAATGGGAGTCCCCGGACTTAAACCTCCTCAGGTAGGCGTGCAGGCTGAGATAGAAGCTTTAAAACAGGGCATGGGCTCTGACTACCCAATGCTTGACGGAATTAAACCCCTAAAAGACGAAACCTCAAAATTTATTAAAAACTTTATGAATATTGAGATTAGTCCGGCCAATTGCATTCCAACTGTTGGATCGATGCAGGGAGGTTATGCTGCTTTTATGCTGGTGAGCAACCTGCATAAGGAACGTGACACGGCACTGTTTATCGATCCCGGTTTTTCGGTTCAAAAAACTCAGTTCAAGGTAATGGGGCACAAATACACCAACTTTGATGTGTATAATTACCGTGGTTCAAAATTACGCAGCAAGTTGGAAGAAGTGGTAAGCAAGGGAAGTATCAACTCCATCGTCTATTCCAATCCAAACAATCCCTCATGGATTTGTTTTACCGAAGAAGAACTTAAAATTATTGGTGATATAGCCAACAAATACGATATAATCGTAATTGAAGACCTGGCTTATTTTGGTATGGATTTTCGCCGTGACCTTTCAAAACCGGGTCAACCACCTTACCAGGCTACAGTGGCAAAGTACACCAACAATTACATGCTAATGATATCGAGTTCTAAAGCATTTAGTTATGCCGGTCAACGTTTGGGAATGGTTTGTATCTCCGATTCACTTTACTGTCGTGAATATCCTCAACTAAAGGAACGTTTTGGTGTAGCACAACTTGGCTACACCTTTGTACAGCGCCTTATTTATACTTTAAGCAGCGGAGTTTGTCATACGGCACAATACGGACTGGCAGCCATGTTTAAAGCGGCCAACGAGGGAACTTTCGATTTTGTAAACGAAGTACGCACTTACGGTGAGCGGGCTGCCATTATGAAGCGCATCTTTACTGAAAATGGTTTTAAACTGGTATACGATAAAGACATTGATCAGGAACTGGCCGATGGTTTTTACTTTACCATATCGTATCCGGGCATGCAAAGTGGCGAGTTAATCAGAAACCTGATGTTCTATGGAATAAGTGCCATTGGATTGATTACCTGTGGCAGCGAGCGAACCGAAGGCCTTCGGGCATGCGTGAGTCATGTTAATCCTTCACAATTTCCTGATTTGGAATTACGGGCAAAACAGTTTCATCACGATTTTCCGCTTACATAATATTTTAGCTAATTTTAAGGAATGAAAATCCTTCGATATAAATAACGCAAAAATCAAAGAATATGGCAAAAGTCAGAGGAGCTATTGAAGTTAACATTGAAAAGTGCAAAGGTTGCGGAGTATGCGTAACTGCCTGCCCTACCAATGTAATTCAATTAGCCAAACAAGTAAATGGAAAAGGATACAATTATGCGTACATGGAAAATCCGGAAGCTTGTACCGGTTGCGCCAATTGTGCCCTGGTTTGTCCCGATACAGTAATTGAAGTATACCGGGTAAAAGTTTAGTTTTAAGAAATAAAAAACATAATGCAATGGGTGAATTAAAATTAATGAAAGGGAATGAGGTAATAGCCGAAGCGGCCATCCGTTATGGAGCCGATGGTTATTTTGGATACCCGATTACCCCTCAATCCGAAATTATGGAAACACTTATGGCTCAAAAACCGTGGGAAACTACAGGAATGGTGGTTCTCCAGGCTGAAAGCGAAGTGGCTTCCATTAACATGTTATATGGTGGTGCTGCCTGCGGAAAGCGGGTAATGACTTCGTCGTCGAGTCCCGGACTCAGTTTAATGCTGGAAGGTGTTAGTTATTTAGCCGGTGCTGAACTCCCCTGCCTGCTGGTTAATGTGGTTCGTGGGGGACCAGGCCTGGGTACCATTCAGCCATCACAGGCCGACTACTTTCAGGCAACCAAAGGTGGTGGCCATGGCGACTACCAGATTATTGTACTGGCTCCTGCATCCGTTCAGGAAATGAACGACTTTGTAGGTTTGGGCTTCGATTTGGCCTTTAAATACCGCATTCCATCGCTTATTCTTTCCGACGGAGTAATTGGACAGATGATGGAAAAAGTGGAAGTGGGCGATTACAAACCCCGCTGGACAGATGAAGAAATTCAAAAAATTAGCGGAAGCTGGGCTACCACAGGTAAAACCAAAAATCGCGAACGCCACATTGCAACCTCGCTCGATTTGCAGGCTGAAAAAATGGAAGAACACAACCACAAACTTCAGGCAAAATATCGCGAGATTGAAAAAAACGAAGTGCGTTACGAAGAATTCCAGACCGATGATGCAGAATACTTGTTGGTGGCTTATGGTTCCTCAGCACGCATCTGCCAAAAAACTATAAGTGTTTTACGCCAGAAAGGTGTTAAAGTAGGACTGCTTCGTCCAATAACGGTGTGGCCTTTCCCAAGCCAACGAATTGCCGAACTGGCCAAGCAGGTTAAAGGAATGCTGTCGGTTGAAATGAGTGCCGGACAAATGGTTATGGACGTGAAACTCGCTGTTAACGGAAAAATACCCGTAGCCCATTTTGGACGCTATGGTGGAGTAGTTCATTCGCCCGGCGAAGTAGTTGAAGCGTTTGAAAAACAATTTTTAGGAGGAAAATAATCATGGCTGATATAGATATTAAAGACATCATAAAAAAGGAAAACCTGGTTTACAGTAAATCAAAAATCCTTACCGACAATGAAATGCACTATTGTCCGGGTTGTAGCCATGGCACTTCGCACAAGTTGGTGGCTGAAGTTATTGAAGAAATGGGTATTCAGGAGAAAACCATCGGTATTTCTCCCGTTGGATGCTCGGTTTTAGCTTACAATTACCTCGACATTGACTGGCAACAAGCGGCTCACGGACGCGCACCGGCACTAGCTACTGCAGCAAAACGCCTGATGCCCGATCATTATGTGTTTACTTATCAGGGCGATGGCGACCTGGCCTCTATTGGTACGGCTGAAATTCTACACGCCTGCAACCGTGGTGAAAACATTACCGTAGTTTTTGTTAATAATGCCATTTATGGAATGACTGGTGGCCAAATGGCTCCCACCACGTTGATTGGAATGCCTACTGCAACCAGTCCTTACGGACGCGAAGCTGCCCTTCACGGATTTCCGCTGAAAATTACCGAATTAATTGCCCAATTACCGGGAGTTGCTTACGTTACCCGTCAAAGTGTTCACACACCGGCAGCGGTACGTAAAGCAAAAAAGGCCATCAGAAAAGGCTTCGAGAATCAGGAAAAAAAGATTGGCACTTCGTTTATCGAGATTGTATCAACCTGTTCCTCAGGATGGAAGCTATCGCCGGTAGCTTCGAACCAATGGATGGAAGAACACATGTTCAAATTCTATCCGCTGGGCGATTTAAAAGATGCCGAAAGAGACAATGAGGCTGATTACAAAAAATACATTGAATAACCTGCAAATCTGAAAGTTATGACCGAAGAGATTATAATAGCTGGTTTTGGTGGACAAGGCGTACTGTCGATGGGTAAAATATTGGCCTATTCGGGAGTTATGCAAAATCAGGAAGTAAGTTGGATGCCCAGTTATGGACCTGAAATGCGTGGTGGTACAGCCAATGTTACCGTAATCATCAGCGATGAGCGCATTAGCTCACCCATTATTCATGAGTTTGATACTGCCATCATCCTGAATCAGCAGTCGCTCGATAAATTTGAAAAAAGCGTTAAGCCAGGCGGTTTGTTGCTTTTCGACCCCAATGGAATAACCCGTCCACCCCAACGGAAAGACATCAATGTTTATTCCATCGAAGGTGCTGAAGAAGCAGCCAAAATGGGTAATCCAAAAACGTTTAACATGATTGTTATGGGTGCCTATATTAAAATACGCCCCATTGTTAAAATGGAAAACGTAAAAAAAGGCCTTGAAAAGTCACTGCCTGAGCGACACCACAAATTAATACCCATGAACCTTGATGCTATTCAGGTGGGCATGGAGAAAGTTGCTAAGTTTGCTGTGAATTAAAAAAGCAGTAATGATATAAAAAAAAGAGCCGGATTTTGAATTCCGGCTCTTTTTTTTATTGTACTATAAATGACGCTGTATCACAAACCACCATCCCATCAGGAGAAATACCATACAACTGTACCATAAATTTTCCGGGTAAATCGCCGACATTAAAGGTTAGTTCAGAAAGACTATCCGCATCAGAACCTAACACGCTCCAATAAAGGGTATTGCGCATTATGGGTTCGTTGTCAGGAACTAGCTGGTCGTAATTATAAGCCTGCTGTTCTGAAAACAACTGATAATTGAAAAACAATCCCGATTTGGGAAGCTCCATACCGGCCAAATCCCCCTCTGTTGAAAAAATATTTACAATACCTCCATAAGTTAAATCACCCTTAATGTAGGGTTTATTCAAGATTTCAATACGTTCAATTCGCTTGGGAGAAACCTCGAGCAGCTTATCAATTTCGGTAACAATAATGTTGTCGATTAATATCAGGGGTGGGTAAACCAATAGATCAGCAGCAGCCCCCAATACCTGAATCGTTGGTTTTCCATTATCAGTCCGGATAGATGCCTGAGGAATTAATTCGTAAAAATAGTCTTTCAGCGTAGGTAAAGGAATGTACTCCGACATTACAATGTTCATTGTGGGTTCAGCGTAATACTGCTCGGCAGTTTCGCGCTTTGGTAATGTTTCCTGGCTTTTATTCGCATCAAACTGTTTTTCAATAACTCCAATTTTTATACTACGCAATAATTCCATTTTATTTAGAGCATCCAGATTCAATGGAAGAAATGGCAGTTTTACTGCTTTGTTGCAAAAGTCGTTATCAACCTTAATTTCAGCCAACGTATTATTCGATATAATAAGAATTTCTTTTGAACCTGTTTGATTTCCCAGATTAACATTAAACTTTCCGTTTTCATTACTTACAACCGACAGATTTTGTGAGTGATTGGCAATTAACGAAACACTAACCATTTGATTCGGCATAGGCTCCTTAGTTTTAATATTAACCAAAGTTCCAGAGATACTCACTCCCCTGGTTTCAGGAGAAAATAATAATTCAAAACCAGAATCGGGTTGATTTGGTTTTACAATTAAACGATACGCTTCAAAAAGCGGATTACGGGTTACATTAACAATCAAATGCCCAGATTTTACTTTATTGTCAGGCATAAATAAGACTTTTTGCTCTTCCCGCCTAGGAGTTTCGGTAGAGCCTAATGTAAAATTATTAAGTGGGTTTATTGTAAGCGACACGGTATCGATATAAAAATCGGGGGTATAAAAAACCGGGGAAGCTACCATCTCATCAGAATTATAATTGATTATGGTAATGGGGGTATATGCATACTGCCCAGGATTAAAATTCCGCAACCATTTGGTATAAGCTTTCAGGTAATAATTACCCGATGGCAAATCTTCGGGAATTTTGATCGCTCCAAAAGCTTTTTTGTTTTGCACCGGCAATTTTGTTTTTACTGCGGCTATTCCATCGTAGGTTATCAATTCCAAATAAGCGACCTTACTCCATTCCTTGCTCTGTTCAGATCCTTCGAGCGAAAGATGAATAAAAAAACTAAGCTTCTCTCCCACAATGTAGGTACTTCTATCCGTTATAATCTGAAGTGTTTCAATTACATCAGAATAATCATTCTTATCAGAAACTTGCTGACCAAACGTAAAATTATATGAGCCAGCGAATAGCAAAAACAAAACAATCTTAAAAAAATTCATAGTTATTATCTCCATATTTCGGGTAATTCTAAAGCTCCCCCTTGTAAACGACAATCAATACAGCCCTGATTTTCGGGAAAAAACAAACCTTTTGCACCTATTCCTTCAGGGTCTTCAATTAAATAATAAGGCCAATAAATGTTATCTATACTTTCTAATACTCTAATTGGATCTTTAACCTGGTAATAGTAACAAAACGCATCATCGGAATGGTACAGACGCATTTCATTATTTGCAAATACCCGTTTTGAGGTAACAGCCGACACATTGAAATACCCAAGCACCTTTTCTGAAGGATTGCTAACACAGGTTATGTTTCCCTGAATACTGGCGGGTTGCTTATCGTTTATCCCACCGGATTCCTGACTATTTGCCATCAACAGCTTCCAGTAATCATATGCTTCTTTACTTAGGCTGTATTGCTTCACCAACAAACTGTAACGCCAATATAATTTTTGTGTGGAATTATCAACAAATATCAGGGGATATTTAAGGTATTCATCAACTACATTTTTTGTTGAGGCAGCAAACATCCTTTTCACTCCTTCCGTTTTATAACAGGTAAATAATGAATAGTCTTTACCGGGAACATCAACCAACTCTCCTTCCCAATACAACTCTATAGGCCAGGTGGAATGATATTCATAGGTTTCTTCCAGTTTAAAACGATAATACTTACTATCGCCCTGCCGGGTTCTTATATCAACATAAAATTGCAATCCAACCGATTCAACCAACTTACTCACCTCATTGGTGTCAACCATAAATTCATAATATACGCTATCTACATCAGGACATGCGGTCATGGTTTCAAATTCCGATTCATATCTTTTTCCTTGCATTGTCTCAACAATAACTTTAAAGGCATTCCCTGGCACAAGAAACTCAAAAGGAATGGTCCCAAAATAATAACCTTTATCGGCATTTTCTTTAAAAGTAAATTCATTTCCATCTTTATCGCTCACTACCACCTGGCAATTATGCACCACATGCAGGCTGTAATCAATAAGTGATGTCGATTCAGAAATAATAATCCGCTGTTCCTCGCTTTCGTCAGAAATTAAAGCATCGATAACCAGAACGGGCTCAAATCCCACCTCGTCATTAATAAAATATGGCTCAACACATGAAACAACAATTACAAGACTGACTAATCCTAAAAAATACATTGGTGCCTTCTTAGTATATTTGCTACTAACTGGTTTCTGTTTCATAATTGGAAGCATTTCATTTACAAATCGTAAATAAGGAAATTTACTAAAACATTTTTCTAAATTTTATATTCCTACTCCTTTTTTTCATTGCCTTGCTAATATTCAGCCATAATTACTACACTACTCTTTCCAAATTTCAGGAACTTCAGGACTTCCCCCCTTCATCCTGCAATCAAAACAATCCTGATTGGCAAAATATAAGTCTGGGGAGTTTCCCTCTGGAACAGGTGCCATATAATAAGGCAATTGATCTTCAGTTAATTTTTGAAAAAAATCACCAACATTATCTCTGGTAAATTGGCGACAAAATACTTCGTCAGAATGGTACAATCTTAATTCATCTTTTGTAAATATCCGTTTTGCCGACACACTGGAAACGCTAAAATAACCCAACACATTTTCATCAGGATGACTTACACATTTGATATTCCCCTTTATACTGGCGGGTTGATTATCAATTAATCCACCCGATTCCTGACTATTGGCGGCCAACAGCTTCCAATAAGCATAAGCCTCTTCGGTAATGCTTAATTGCTTTACAAATAAACTGTAGCGCCAATATAATTTTTGCGTGGAATTATCTACAAAATTCAAGGGGTATTTAAGGTATTCTAAATCAACATTTTTAGTAGTTGCCGTATAAATTCGTTTAACTGATTCGTTTTTATAACACGTGAAAAATGAATAATTTGGACCCTCACTTTTAAACTCCTCCCCATCCCAATATAAATCTATCGGCCAGGTTGAATGGTACTCATAAGTTTCATCTACTTGCCAGCGATAGAATTTACTATCACTCTCGTGAGTTCTTAAATCAACATAAAATTGCAATCCAACCGATTCTGCCAATTTACTCACCTCATTGGTATCTACTTGAAAATCATAATAAACACTATCGATTTCAGCACATGAGGTCATTGCCTCAAAATCTGATTCGTACAACTTGCCTGCGCTGGTTTGAATCACAATTTTAAAAGCATTACCCGGAACCAGAAACTCAAAAGGTATAGTCCCCTGATAATTGCCTTGATTAAAATTTTCTGTAAAAGTAAATTCATTTCCATCTTTATCGCTTACTACCACCTGGCAATTGTGCACCGCGTGCATGCTATATTCAATCAGCGATGTGGTTTCGGAAATTACAATTTGCTGTTCCTCGTGCTCGTCTGTAATTAAAGCATCGACAACCAAAACGGGCTCAAAGCCCACTTCGTCATTAATAAAAAAAGGTTCAATGCAAGAAACAACAATTACAAGACAGACTAATCCTAAAAAAAACATTAGTTCCTTTTTAGTAAATTTTTTACTAACTGGTATCTGTTTCATAATTGGACGTATTTCATTTACAAATCGCAATAAAAAAGAAAGTAACTAAAAAATTTATCCAAAAGTTGTGTTCTCAACCCAGTCTTTATCTTGCTATTGTATAGGGACCAAACCTGCACTATTCTTTCCAAAAATCAGGAACCTCGAGACTTCCCCCCTTCATCCTGCAATCAAAACAATCCTGTTCGGCAAAATATATTTCAGGCGCTTCACCCTCAGGAACCGGAGCTAAATAATAAGGCCATTGACTCTTTTTTAAACCATCTAAAAACTTCATGGGAAATGGACGGGTATATTGTTTACAGTAAACATCCTCGGAATGAAAAGGTTTCATTTCGTCCCCAATAAATATTCTTTTTTCTGACACACTCGATACACTAAAATAACCCAGAACTTTCTCGTCAGGATGACTAACACAATAAATATTTCCTTTCATGTTGGCAGGTTGATTATCATCCAATCCACCTGATTCCTGACTATTGGCCATTAACAATCTCCAATAATCATAAGCTCTCTCAGTCACACTTAATTGCTTAACCAACAGACTGTATCTCCAATATAGTTTTTGTGTCGAATTATCGACAAAAGTCAATGGGTATTTCAAATATTGATCCACTACATTTTTTGTAGATGCTGCAAATATTTTTAGTACTGGTTCAGTTTTGTAACAAGTAAAATAAGAATAATCGGGTTGTTGGGTTCTTATAAATCCTGCCCAGTATTGTTCAATAGGCCAGCTGGAATGATATTCATAAGTCTCATTTAAAGTCCAGCGATAAAACTTACTGTTATTGTTATCTGTTTTTAAATCAACATAAAATTGGAGACCCGCTGATTTCAATGTATTACTTGTTGAATTCATTTCAACTTTAAGATCGTAGTAAACACTATCAATAGGTGCAGCGGATGTTAGTTCCTCAAAATCTGAAGTATAAATTCTCCCCCGGTCCGTTTCTATGGTAATTTTAAAAGCATTGCCCGAAACTAAAAATTCAAAGGGAATCGTCCCTTGATAGTAGCCCTGATCCGGATTTTCGGTAAAAATAAATTCATTCCCATTTTTATCGGTTACTACCACCTTACAATTGTGCACCAGATGAATGGTATAATCAATCAAGGAAGTTGTCTCGGAAATTACAATATGCTGTTCTTCCTTTTCATCGGTAATAGTAGCATCAACAACCAAATTCGACTCAAAGCCCAAATCTTCATTAATAAAAAAAGGTTCGATACACGATTGATTAAAAACAACAATAAAAAAAATAAAATAATATTTAATGCTAGTCATTTTCATAGTTGCCTAATTTAAAATTCCACGACACGGTAAAAATGGGTACACCAATAATTGAATACTTGTAACCCTGAACTACACCATTCTCCGAATGGAAGTAAATGGAATAAGGATTTTTACGACCGGTAACATTATAAACATTGAAAACCCAATAACTGTGAAGGAATTTTTTTGCCTTTAGGTTTCCTTCCAGGGTTAACGATAAATCGAGCCTAAAATTATCGGGTACCCGATACTCATTTCGATCGGAATAGTCAATATACCGACTACCTTCGATAAAATATATAGCTTTTGGCATGGTAATCGGGCGACCTGTACTGTACAACACATTAGCCGATAAAACCAGCCGCCGGTTAAAGCGGTAATTACCTACAATATTTACTACATGCGGTTTGTCGTAATTACTTGGATAATACGCACCCTGATTAATTTTTTCCCATGAATTTTCGCCATCGACTTTTACCTGCGATCGGGAATAGGTATAAGTAAGCCAACCGTTTAAACGCCCCGACTCTTTTGCCAGCATAAATTCCAATCCATAAGCATCCTGTTCTCCTTGCAGTGTCATGGTTTCAACCTGTTTGTTTTCCAAAAAATCGGCACCATCGGCAAATTCAAGAATATTTTCCATTTTCTTCAGATAGGCTTCAGTAGATAATGATATACCCAGCGAAGGAACTACCTGGTAGTAACCAAGCGACATTTGCCTGGAAAAACCCGGTTTAATATATGAGTCGGCCATTTTCCACTGATCAGTTGGTGCCACAGCATAGGTATTACTTAATAAGAATAAGTATTGGCTCATCTCGTTATAAGCAAGCTTTAATGAGCTGAAAGATGAAAATTTATAATCGGCGGAAAATCGCAACTCCGGACGGGTGTAATCAACCATTATTTTGCCTGCTTTAAACGCTTCGGTATTGATAACATTAGATATATCGGGTTTTACATCAGGTGCATAAGTCAGCACTTCGCCCGGTCCTAATTTTGCAAAATAACTTAAGCGGGCACCTGCCTGAATTTTAAGTTTTTTTGTAATCTGATAAGAATCATCAACATATAAGGCGCCTTCAATACCATATTCTTTTCCCAAAAGGCTTTCCTGCCTTTCAGACTGTTCTCCTACCGGAAGTATTTTACCTCTATCTAAAGCATAATTAATAACACTTCCTCCAAAAGTAATCAGCTGCTTTTCAGTAAAATTCCAGGAGTAATTGCCTTTAAGCTCGGTATGTTGTATTTGATATTCATGTGAATAAGATTCTGAAATGCTATTCCAATCTTCAGACTTAAATCCATAAGCCGAATAAACGGCAGCATATTCCGCTTTAAATGTTGAACTGTAGCGGTGAAAATAATTTAATGCTGCACCCAGATTATTGTAATTGTATTTATTTAAATTGTTTAGGTTAAAATAATCGGAGCTTTTGTATCCAAAAAGTTTTACTTTTCGGTTTTCATCAAATTCATAATCGATACTGGCCGTAAAATCAGAGAACTTAACATTAGAGTTTTGCAGATCCTCATCATTTAAGCGATTCATAATCCAGTCTGAATATGAGGAACGTCCACTTACCACAAAGGAACTTTTCTCTTTAATAATCGGACCTTCGATTTCAATATTTGCCGAAATGGGGCTTATGCCTCCCTGGGCAAATAAATTCTTCTTATTTCCGGCTCGTGTTTCCAATAGAAATAAACTCGACAAACGACCACCAAATTGCGTGGGAACATATCCTTTATACATCGAAAAATCGCTTATTACTGAAGGATTCACAGCAGTAAAAAAACCAAATACGTGAGACGTATTGTATAAAGGAACTTTATTTACATAAAACAGGTTTTGATCGGCGTTTCCTCCTCGAACATTAATGCCTCCTGAACCTTCATTAACGCTAACAACACCGGGTAATAGCTGCGATATTTTTACAATATCACGTTCACCCATCAACGAGGGTAATTCTTTCACCGATTTAATATCAATTTTATCGAGTCCAACCTGCGAACCTCTAATAGCAAAGACCTGGTTTGCATTAACTGTAACTTCGTCGATGGCTGTTACTTCTTTTTGCATGGCAAAACTAAATGTTCCATCGCCAAAAACCTCGAATTGACACTTTTCAGTGGCCATACCAATACAGCTAAACTCTCCGGAATAAGTCCCCGGATATAGCCTAAAATGAATCTCGCCATGTTCGTTGGTTGCTGCTCCAAGGCTAATAGCCGGAAAATATAAATTTGCACCAATCAGCGGTTCATTATCCTCACTGGAAACAATATTACCTTTAACTCTTACTTTTTTATTGTATGCCGTTTTGTTTTTTTCCCCGACAATAATCTTTTTTTTCTCGTCAGTTCGTCGTCCCTGTAAAAACTCCCCGTCATTAATTTTTGAAACACCATTTTCATCGTCGCTAAGCTGAGTGGGCTGCATGGCCAAACTAATACTATATTGGTTCTGCTTTTCAATTAATATTATATTATTGGGTTCTTCAAACAGATAGCTTAAGCGGGTATATTTAAAAGCCTGCTCCAATATGCGCTTTAAAGGCAAACTATCGCCATTTACTGACACAGAACTATTTCTCAACCATTCAGACTTATAATAAAAAGTTACACCCAGTTCTTGCTCCAATTCACTGATAAACTCGGGAAGTGGCGTATTAATAAAATGACAATTGTAGGTCTCAAATAATTTGTCTTGCGCCATTAGCATACCCGACCAGGCTATAAAAACAATAAGTAAGAAAAATTTATTCATTGGAATTAGATATCATAGAGTTTAGATCGTCACAAATTTTCTGAAGCTCTCCACTGGGCAGATGCCTTAAATTATTTGGCAGTTTTTTGGAAATAGCTTCTTTATGGGGTTCAAATTGTTTTGGAAGCAATTTTATAAACTTCCGCTTAGATTTAAATAAAACGGGTTCACCGGCTACAACTATATATTTTTTTAAATACAACTTGCTATAACCAAATCCGTTTTTATCGGCTTTATTATTGTGGACGTAATCCTTATTATAAGCAATTAAACATAAGATTCCTGAATCTGAACCTAAAGATTCAATGTAAGGATTTTTAATATTCTGATATACGTTTTTTATAAACTTTTTTCCCTCTATCTCGAACCAGTTTACTTGATTCGAATTAAGAATTATTTGTGTTTTTGCACCAAGATAATTATCATATTCCATAATCAATTCCTGATCATAAACATTGTAATAGAGCCAAACCTGATCGTAAATCTTATGTTCTAAACTAATTTTTCCCAACAAAGCTTTATTTTCAATCAAAAAAGGGTGGCCATAATCACAACGTCGTTCCTGAACGTATTTTATTCCTTTGTATAAAGCGGGATCTTTTCCATAGTTTGAATCAAACTGTTCGAGATCGGAACTTGATATTTGGGCTAAAAGACTACCAGAAAACAAAATAAATCCTAAAAAACTTAATATGAATGATTTCACGAGCTAACTATTTTAAAAGTTTTCTAAACTAATATTTTTTTTTTACATCACTATTTTTTTTCCGAAATAAATTGGAGCCAAAGCTTCGCTTCATATTAATTACAGCGCCTTATAAACCTAGTCGGCAAAAAAAATAAATTGTTACATCTAACAATAAAAAATTTTAAGGTCAACTTAACAATGTCAGTAATCAATTGTTACTTTATTTGTTAAATTGCATCAGTATTCAAGCAAACTGGTTACATGGTTTTTAAAAGATATCTATTGTTAGTTTTCCTGACTATCACAAGAGTTTTTGTGTTAGACGCACAAACAACTACCAATCAATTAGTCAAAAACAAACCCCTGCATCAATTCAATTTCACTTCGTACAATACCTCGAACAACCTGCCAACTAACTCTGTACTGCAAATAATTCAATCGAGCCAGGGGTATATTTACATAAGCAGTTATGCAGGATTGATTCAATTCGATGGCAAGCGCTTTGTTATGTTTAATAAGAAGAACACTCCGGCTTTCAAATCGAACATTACGGGTCGTATAAAAGAAGATCGTTTTGGAACTATTTGGATTACGACCCAGGGAAGTGGATTAATTTCGTACAATTCAGGAAAATTTAAATCGCATGGCATAAATCAGGGAATCGAAAATATATTCAGGGCTATTTACATCGATTCTGCAAACAACATTTGGTCGGCTTCACCTGAAAAAGGATGGTTTGTTTACGACGGACAGCAATTTGAATTCCTGAAATGGCATAAACCATTGCAGGATATTGAGGTACGAACCATAGAAAAAGGACCGGACGGAGCTATTTATTTTGGAACTTTAGGCCATGGTATATTTGTGTTTAAAGATGGCGTACTAAATCAAATTCCTCCCGAAGATTACAACGATGCACTATGGGTTTACACCATTTTTCGTTGCAAAAAGAATCAGCTTTGGTTTGGTACCAGTCAGGGTTTGTTTTTGTTCGATGGAAAACAATTCAAACAACTCAATATAGCCAACATTGCTACAGTTAACAGCATTACTCAGGATTCAACCGGAAACATTTGGATTGGTGCAAGTAGCGGCCTTTTTCGCATTGAATCAGAAACCATGAATGTAGAACACCTTGATAAAGCTTTAGGCTTACCCTCTTGCTTTATCAACAGCCTTACACTCGATCATGAAGGAAGCCTTTGGCTAACCAATTACAAAGGCGGTATTATTCAGCTTAAAGACGGAATGTTTATTAATTACCATCAATCGGTTGGATTCAGGGGAAAAGTTGTAAATTCAGTTGTCGAAATTGAACCCGGTCATTTCCTGATTGGCTTTGATAATGGAGCCATCGACCAAATTGAAAACGGTAGAATAAGACCCTATCAGACAAAACACAAGCTTAAAAATTCGAGAATTCGGCACATCTTAAAAGACAGCCAAAAGAATCTTTGGATATCAAGCTATAACGGACTATTAAAAATTGAACCCAACGGGAAAGAGTATTTTTTTCATCCCAAAAATGGTTTTCCTTCGAGCAAAATTCGCCTGACTTTTGAAGACTCCCAAAAAAACCTTTGGGTTGGAACCCGAAACCACGGATTGCTTAAAATGGACCCACAAGGTACCCTCAAAATATTCGACAATACAAACGGATTTAATTCACTGCTGGTAATGTCAATAAACGAATATGAAGGTAAAATTTATGTAGGAACCAACGATGGAGGCCTTTATATAATTGAAAACGATACAGTAATTCAGGTTTTGGACAAAACCACCGGACTACCCTCGAACATTATTTTCAATACCTATATGGATACCGAACTCAACCTGTGGATTGCCATGAACGGTGGTCTGGTTCGTGTAAAAAATGACACCATCCGGTTTTTAACCGTAAAGGATGGATTGGAAGATGATTCTCCGTTCGATGTACTGGAAGATAACTGGGGTAATTTATGGCTTCCCAGTGCATCAGGAATAATGAAACTCGATAAAGATGAAATACTTAACTATTTTGAAAACAAGGTACAAAACGGAATAAACTGCATTTTATACACACAAAAAGACGGCATGCAGCACGAAGAGTGCAATGCCAATGCTTTGTCAATAAAAGCTTCAGATGGCACCTTACTTTTTCCCACTATTGAGGGAGTTGTTCAGGTGAATCCCAGCATAAAAATTCAAAATACTAAAGCGCCCAATGTTGTAATCGAAAACCTTTTTGTAAATAATCAGCCTGTAGATTTGCATCAACCAATAATTATTCCACCCGGAAAACACCGTCTTACCTTTGAATTTACTGCATTAAGCCTGCTGGAACCTCAGAAAAACCAATTCAAGTACCAATTAGTTGGTTACGACGATCAATTTGTTGATGCCAAAGATAGCCGAACCGTTTCGTTTACAAACCTGGCACCTGGTTCTTATACCTTTAGAGTAATTGCATCAAACAATCAGGATGTCTGGAATCTCGAAGGCGATTCGGTTTATTTTACCATTAAACCCCGATTTTTTCAGACTTACACCTTTTACGGATTGCTTGGAGTATTTCTACTGGGATTCGTTTTTTTAATCTATGAAATAAGAGTGCGGCAATACAAATACCGTCAACAAATACTTGAGGCTCTGGTAAAAAGGCGTACTCACCAGGTAATGTTAAAAAACAAAACACTGGAAGAACAAAAACAGGAAATCCAAAGCCAGGCCGAAAAACTAGCCGAACAAAAAGAAGTACTCGAAAAATTAAATGCTGATAAGGACAAGATGTTTTCCATTGTTGCTCACGACTTACGAAGCCCGATGGGTAATTTTAAAGTCATGCTCGAGAACCTTTCAAATAAACCGGAGTTGTACGACGATAATCGCAGGCAAAAGGTATTACATGCGCTGAACGAAATGGCAAAAAACACTTTCGACTTACTCGAAAACCTTTTAAACTGGTCAAAAACTCAAATGGGTGTTATCAATTTTGAACCCGATAAAATCGAAATTTTACCCATATTGAAAGATGTACTAAAACTGGCAGAACCTTTGGCTCAAAAGAAAAATATTGTCATTAAAATTAAGATACCTCCTTCGTTAACAGCTTATGCCGATGCAAATATGGTACGAACCATTTTCAGAAACCTGATAATGAATGCCATAAAATTTACCGATATGCTTGGAAACATTGAAGTTACAAGTATGTCAAACGAAAATTTGGTTCAATTTAGTGTTAAGGATAACGGCGTTGGATTGACACCACAAATTCAGGAGAAAATATTTACCAATAAATACCTTCAAACATCGTTGGGTACCCATAACGAAAAAGGAAGCGGTTTAGGGCTCTTACTTTGCAAAGAATTTGTATCAATTAATAAGGGAAATATCTGGGTCGAGAGTGTATATGGAAAAGGTACTACTTTTCATTTTACTCTGCCTGCCAAACCTGATTCAGATTAACACTTCAGGCTTATTGGTTTGGTTTTTCACCAGCTTTGAAACGACCCTGCTCTTTGGTTAAAAATGCAGAAAATTTATGCGGAAGTTCAAGTGAAAAACTTAATTGTTGATTTGAGATGGGATGCGTAAAACCCAATTCCAATGCAGTCAAAAACAAGCCCTTCCCTGTTAAAACCGGTAAGTTTTTGGAATAAAGTTTATCGCCCAAAATAGGATGCCCCAGGTTGCTTAAATGAATACGCAACTGATGCGTTCGACCAGTATGCGGAATCAACTTTACCAGTGATATTTTTTTATATTTCACCGAATCAACTTGTTGAATAACTTCGTATTCAGTTAGTGCTTCTTTTGAATCTATCGGAAAATTAATATTACCTTTTGCTGTTAATGCACCGGCAACAAGCGCAAAATAAGTTTTATGTACATTTTTCTGTTCAAACTGGTTTCCCAAATGTAAGCGGGCCGAAGCTGTTTTTGCTATCAGCAACAAACCACTGGTTTGGTTATCGAGTCGATGAACTGCGCGCGGAGTTACTAAAGCATCAGCCCGTGCCGTTCTTTTTAAATTGAAAGGTAAGGCGTTTTCAATGGTTCTAAAATAATTACCGCTCACACCAATGCCTGCTGGTTTATTAATTACAGCCAGGTAATCGTCTTCGAAAACCACAGGCAAACACAGCTTAAAAACCTTTAAAGGAAAATGTTCTAAAGGCAAAAGCGTTATTTTATCCCCATAGTTTACATAACGACTTCCTTCAGCAGGATTCCCGTTCAAAAGAATGCGTCCGCTTTTTATAGCTTTTTTTGCTCCATTTCGCGACAAAACCGCAGGAACAAACTGAATCACATAATCAAGCAAACGTAAAGACGTTGCCTCTTTATGAACAATATATTCCAGCTTTTCATTCAATTCTTCTGGTTCAACTGGTTATTTATCTTCCCAACCTTTAATTTCAATGGCCAAATCTTTGGCCTGACCAGTATAATACCTATTGGGCACAAAATTACCATTTATCTTTGCTTCGCCGGTTCGCCAGCTTCCACGGGTTATCTTAAAACCTGAAGCCAGCCAGCGTAAAGGAACCTGAATGGTGTAAGTTCCCCTTTTATCTTTTGAAAAGGTAAAATTCGCATCGCCCGGATTCCAACCGTTAAATAAACCTGTCAAATAAAGTACATCGTTAACCGGAGTATAATCAGGATATGAAATAATATTCAGGGTTATCATTGGCTCCTGAATACTAAATTTATCGTTCCAGGCTTTCACTTTTAAGAAAACGGTATCGCTGCAAGTATGTTGAAAATACCTGGGGCTAATAAAATTACCCTTAGCATCAACTTCCTGAGTAACATGAGTTCCACGGGTAACTACAAAGCCACCATCGAGCTTGTTGCGCTTAACTTTTAACGCGTATTTTCCCTGATTGTTCTTTGTGAAAGGGAATCCGGAGCGTTTTTCGCCAGCAAAAAACTCAAAATAATCCAAATAAAGTTCGGCATTTTCAGGTGTATTTGCCGGAATCTCGTCGAGGATTAGATGTACATTAGCGTTAATTGGCCGACGCATATCGAGCCAGTTTTCCACAACAATTTTCAAAGTATCCACTTCATCGTAATTATAATCCTGATTGGGCAATTTGTTGCCACATGCATCGGCAAATTCAGTTTCCCAGCTACCCCGGGTAATTTTAAACGACAAGCCATAGCGATCCCGGGGAATACTTAACTGAAACAGGCCCTCACTGTTCTTTTTAAACCGATACTTTTTATCGCCTGGATTCCAATTATTGAAATTTCCGACCAGGTAAACATTATCATAAGCCGGTGTATTCTCAGGAATCGATTGCAGGATAAAAGTCACATGGTTGAGATTCGGATCGGCCAGATCAATCCAATTGTCAATGGCTACAAATACAGAATCGCCCCTTCGAAAATCGAGCACGCGTGGTTCCATTTCGCGGCCAAATTTATCGGCTTCAGCCTCGTTCAAGTCGTCGCGAATAAATTTATAAGTTAACAAACCACTGGCGTTCCCACTCCACGATATTCGCGGAACAGTAACTTTGTACCCGTTTATTGTTTCATCTTTTTTCAAAATATACGCCACATCATCGTCCGGATTCCAGGCATTAAAACTGCCAGCAATTCTAATGGTATCGTTTGTAGGTGTGTTGGCCGGTATTTGCGTTACCACAATAGTAACCGAATCACAATTCAATGGATCCAAATCGTTCCAGCTTTCAATAAAATGGGTTAAAGTGTCGCTGCTTCGGCCCGAAAAGAAACGATTTTCAGTCTGGTTTCCACAGCGATCAGTTTCAACCGTTGTCCAGTCACCGCGGGTAAATTTATATTCAACCTTTCCAAAAGTCTGGGGCAATTGAACCGAATAGGTTCCGTCGGCATTCAAATCGAGCTGGAAGCGCGGATCACCTGGATCCCAGCGATTAAAATTGCCGGAAACATAAATTGCTGTGCCTTTAGGCGTATTGGCCGGCACCTCATCAATTTTCAGAACCACCTGATTGCACGACAACAAGCCCAGCAATAGCAGAAAAAAAACCGACCACTTATTATAAAGATATATGTAATTCATCGTATAATCTCAATTTAATCTTTTGCTGTTTCATTTTTCAGGCTGATTCATATTTTGCTTTTGCATGATTCCGTTTATTTTATTCAAGTATCTATTTCTAATGCTCCATCCAGTTTAAGAATTCAGCAACTTTTACCCGACTTACCAAAACTTCAGTATTGGTATCGGGTTGTAAATCAACTTTTAACCTACTATTAAAGTAACGATGTACTTTAATTATGGCTTCTTTATGACATAAAAAGCTACGATTCAAGCGATAAAACAGCTTAGGGTCGAACATTGAAACCAATTGCTCGATGGAATAATCAATTACATAACGCTTTTTTTCGTTTGTCATTAAAAGTACCTCGTTATCTTCGGCATAAAAATAAGCTACATCGGCAACCGGAATAAACTTATATTGGTCGCCTACCTTAACCAGCATTCGGTTTTTATAAGTTTGAGTCATTTGCACCAAAGCAAGTAAATTATCGAGCTGAGTGTTCGACAAAAGTTGTTCTTTTCCTGAATACTGTTCTTTCAAAGCCTCCAGTTTTTCCAAAGCGCTGTTTAAGGCATTTTGTTCAATGGGTTTTAATAAATAATCAATGCTGTTAACTTTAAAGGCATCAATGGCATAAGTATCGTAAGCCGTGGTAAAAATTACCGGAGCCTTAACTTTTACCTGAGTAAAAATCTCGAAACTCAAACCATCGGCCAGTTGAATGTCGCAAAATACCACATCGGGAGTTTCATTTGAATTAAACCAGGCTACGGCATCTTCAACCGATTCAAGGCAATCGAGCACAGAAAATCCCTTACCGGTGTTTTGCAGCAAACGTTGCAATTCGTTTTGCGCAAAGGGTTCGTCTTCAATAATCAGTACATGTAGCATCAGGTATCCATTTTAGTTTTTTCCCCTGGAAGAATCAAAGGAATTTCTACTTTAAATAGTTCTTCGCTTTTTTCGATTCGCATATTTTTTTCTGTCAAAAAGCGGTAACGACTTTCAATATTATTTAATCCCTGCCCCGATGAATAGCCCTCAGCTTGTTTAAATTGCAGGTTATTGCTTACTGAAATCCAGGCATCATTGGCATCGATAGAAATATGCAAAGGTTTTTTTGAACTAATAATGTTATGTTTAACCGCATTCTCAACCAGAATCTGTAAGGTCATGGGTGCAATCAGCATTTGTTCCTGTTCGGGAGCAATAGTGCGCTTAAAGTGAATTCTATCGGTAAAACGCAATCCCAACAAAAACTCATATGCATCCATAAATTCGAGTTCCTGTTTCAGCGTAACCAGTTCGCTGTTGCTATTCTCCAATACATAACGATAAACCTGCGATAATTGACGGATGTATTTTGCTGCAGCATCCACATCGTGATACATAAGCGACGAAAGGGTATTCAAACTGTTAAATAAAAAATGTGGATTCACTTGATTCTGTAGCGCTTCAAATTTAGATTCGGCATTTTCTTTTTTAAAACGCTCCAACTCGGCCAAAGAATATCGCCACTCAAATAATAAAAAAGAACCCAGATTCAACACATTGTAAATAAAAGTTACCAAAACCACAGTAGCAATTAAAACCAGTTCATCGGTTAATACAACCAATGTATTGGTATAAAAAATCCACAAAAGAATCCATCGCAAAACAATAAACAAAGCAAAAATTGTAACAGATTCGAGTCCCAACTGAACAAAAAAACGTTTTAAAATTGAATCCTTCCACCTAAGGTGTTTATTGAGCCAAAGTTCAATAAAATAAAACAGGTAAAGCGCCAGCACCGACAAGATAACTGCATACAGGTAACCAAAAACAGGTTGAAAAATGGCGTAGTTTTTATAAAGCAAACCAAAAATAACATCCGAAAAAAACTTAAAAAGAATACCGACAAGCAGGGCTGCCGATATTCTTGTTTTTGAGTTTTTTATTATCGATAGATATTCCATTGGTTTTGTTTACTAATTGTTTGCTAATTTACGTATTAAATCATTTTTAAAAAGAGCTTTCACTTATTGTTTGTTGTTCACCATAACTATGTTATTCTCAGGGAGCAATTCCTGAGTTGCAAAAATAGTCTGAGGAATTGTTAATGTACCCGCGTCGGTTACAGTTACCAATTCGGAACATGCCAATTCGTTGTTGCAAATCACATTGAAAGTAAGTTGTCCGGCCGGAAGGTTTTTGGCATCGTAAGTAACTTTTAACATACCATCGGTTTTGAAAGTTTTGCCATGCAGGCGTTGTCCGTTTTCGCCATAAACCAACACCTTTATTTTTTGGTTATTGGTGTCGAGGTAACGAACAACCACCTGATTGCTGGCATTTAACTGCACATCGGCTTTACATGCGGGTTGAGTCACTGCTTCGGTTGTTTGGGCATTTAAACCTACTAAAGTCATTGCCACTGCGGTCAAGGTTAAAAAAAGTTTTGTTTTCATCGTACAAGGTTTTAATTGTTAATAAAAAATTTTAATTACGATTCAAAAATAGTATTGCCCTAATTGATATTCAATGCATTAACTGTGAACTTCATTTTTAGACAGGTGAGCTTTAAAATGCGGCTTGTGAAATGCAGCCGGATTTTCATTTTTACAAACTTTACTTAGCTTTGTGAGTATCATAAACAAGCATAAACCAGAAGCATGAAGTATCTGATTGCATTTTTCCGATTTATACTACTGGCTTTTTTTACAACATTTTGGTGGATTTTGGGAATGATTTGCTTTTACCTGAGCCGAAATCGCCTAAAAACCAGCGAGCGCTTGGTAAAACAATGGGCAAAAACAGCACTCAAAATAATTTCTGTAAAAATCGATTTTTCTGGCAAATTGCCTTTGGTTCCTGTAATAATTATGGCGAATCACCGGAGTTACCTCGATGTGATGCTGATATTATCGATGCATCCGGCAGCTATTGTAGGTAAGAAAGAACTGAGCCGCTGGCCGGTAATTGGACAGGCTGTTAAAGTAGCCCGAATGATTCTGGTTGACCGAAGTAATGCACAAAGCCTGATGCACACCATGGCTCAAATTGGAAAAGAAGTGAAAAGTGGAAATTCAGTAATTGTTTTTCCTGAGGGAACCACCTATACCGGACCATTAACCGGAAATTTTAAAGGGGGAACCTTTGCTGTTGCCGTGCAACAACAGGTTCCGGTTTTGCCCTGTGCCATCCATTTCACCGATTTAAACGATGCCTGGATTGGTGCGGACCCTTTTCTATTTCACTTTCTCAGACAAATGGGAAAACGTAAAACCCAGGTAAAACTATGGTTCGGAGAACCCATTTTAGTCAGCGATACACGTCAACTTATTGACCGCGTTAAAAATACCATCGACCAAAAATTGAATGATTTTGCCCGATAACTAAAACACTTCAATTACTGAATTTAAATAATCACCATCTTTTATGGTCCCGGGGTTATCCGGATCTAAAATATATTTACCATCGACAATGAATTTATACGAAAGCATTCCCGGGTCGACGGTAACTTCACAAAACCAGGTCTGTCCATCAAATGTCATCGGGCTTTTATTTGCATCCCAAAAATTGAACGAACCCACAAGCATCACTTTTTTTGCATCCTTAAAACCATTCAATTTAAAAACCACCTTTTTTGATATCGGTCGATTTTTTTCCAACTGATTAATCAATGAGTCGAGTTTTGTTCTGCTTTTCTTAGTCGCTGAATTTGCCATTAAATTTTCCAAAGCCAACAGATGGGTTTCGAAAAGTGCTTTTCGCGATTCCGTTTCAATATCGGGAATAACACCGATTTGCTCCCAATTTGTATTTGTTACCGGATTTATCGAGCGTTCTTTCGGTATTGAAATTGAAAAATGTGGATTCAGGTAAACCGGATACGTGGGATTGGCTCCTCCTTTAGTTACTTCACCAACCAGCGTAGCTCTTTGCAAGTGCTTTAAATCGTATGCCAGTTCTTCGCCACCCGAAAAAGTACGTCCGCTGGTTAAAACATATATGGGTTTTTTAGTATATCGATTACCCGGAACCCAGGCTGCTGTCCAAAACTGCTTCAGGCTTTGTTTTTCACGATTCTCGAAACTAAACAAATGAACCGGTTCGTCGAAAAAATAGGCACACAAAAACGGGATGGTGTAAACGTCCATGCTTCCGCGGCAATTGCGTAAATCAATAATTAAAGCATCTGTTTCCGCAATAAATTGCATGGCAGCAATCAGCGTGTCGGCACACAATTCAAGAGGACCAAAAAGGGGTATTTCAAGGTAAGCAATATTTCCTTCCAGAATTTTTTTACTTTTAATACCATAATTTGACGCTCTAAGTACTTCATCGATCCATTTTTGTTCTTCAGCATTAATTTCGTTTGGCTGCTGGGTTTGGAGCTGTGCATCGGCAAAATATTTTACCGACAAATGCAAATCGTTCGATACCGAACGCAAATCGTTAGTTATCTTAAAAGCAAAATCTTCTCCATTATTTATTGACTCATAAGCTCCGTCTTTAAAAAGCTCATTCAGCACTTTGTCCATTTCAATGGCTTTGTTTTCATCGATATACGAAAGCTGAAGTTCCTCTCCAATTCTATTTATAGTTTGCTTTTTTAGGTCATCAGAAATTTGCTGCGCACTTAAATTAACCAGTCCAACAATTAATAAGATGATTGCAAAAACTACTATTTTTTTCATGTGTATCAGGATTTCAATTTTTACTATTTTTTTAAATGCTTTATGGACGAAGTGTTGATTCGATGGTTACAATTAATTATTCGACCAAAAGACGAAAAGATTTTTTAGCATGGTCTTGTTCAAGAATTACAAAATAAACTCCTTTGTTTTCGGGGGCCTGCAATTGAACTAGGGGTGTTTCCAGTTTTTCACTAGTCACCAAATTACCAATTACATTGTAGATTTTTAGCGTTGCATTCGGATTCTCAAAACCCAGTTCCACGGTAAACTTCTGTCCCACTCTTACCGGATTGGGATAAATTTGTATTTGTCGGCTTTTTATGGGCTCCGGTACATTTACCGGATTTTCAGGGCCTTGGTGAACATAAATACGTTCATCGAGCCAATGAACCATAAAAACCGAACCATTGGGGTGTTCAGCAAAAAATTGCTGATCGCGAAGGCCCAATAAATTAACTGCAAGCCCCTCACTCTGAAAGGTCCAATCACTGCTTCCGGTTTCAGTAATATAACTTGCCCCTGAGTTATAGGTTCCTTTAACCGAACTGAACCACATTCCCTGTTGCGTAAAACAAATATTGTACAACATGCGGTCGAGCCACCAGGAAATGTTCTTAAATACAGAATATACATTCCAAAAATCCAGGCTGGTTACCTCGCTAATATGTTTGCTGATATTTAGTTGAACTGCCACATTATCGCTGGTTCCGGCAAAACTAAAATACAGGCTGTCGTTGGGAGAAACCGATAAACCCCGCGTATTTCCAACTTTAATATCAGGATAAAATAAATTTTTTCCATCTACTTTTATTGCAATATGTTTCCAGTTTAATCCATTGTTATCTGAAATAAACAAACCACCATTTCCGGTAACATATTCATCAGCAGCAGCATAATACAGCCGACCATTTTTATCAATCGCAATCCGCTCTCCACAGGTATAAATTCCCAAACCTGTATTTCGTTGCTCCCAGGTTGTTCCCTGGTTTTCTGAAACTAAAACTCCCTGACCAATGTAACCCAATTCAAAATCGAGGGTTCCACTTATGGCAAAAAGTATTCCCTGTTGGTTCTCGATAATTTGAGTAACCGAAATCAGCGAGCCTAAAGAGACTGAGTCCCATGACTGCCCAAAATCGGACGAGTGGAATATTTTTCCGGAACCTCCGGCATAAATGTTTCCATTATCCGAAGCAAAAATGGTGTAAACAGCCTGTGTTTCAAACACCGGTTCAAAGGTTTTTCCCATATCAGTACTTTTTAAAATACCCCGGGTATAGCTTACAAATAAATTATCGGAACCGGCCAGTGCTATTCCTGTCATGGGTTTTCCTGCATTTGCAGATTGGGTTTCCCAAAATAATTGGGCTAAAACGGGTTGACTGAGAAAACAAATAATGGCAATGGAAAATAACAAAATCCTTTTAAGCGGTAACATTAAAGTAAAAACAAATAACATGGTTTTGGATTTTGGGTTAGTCTTTTTGATAAAACAAATAATAAAAATTACATCTCAAACTATTTATGCAAAACATGATTACTAAGTATCCGAATGGGTTGCGTGGGAACTAACTTCAATGCGGTTTCCATCCGGATCGAGCGTTACAAATTCAAAATAACCATCGCCAGTTATACGCGGACCATCAAGAATAGCAAATCCTGCTTTCCGAAGCTGGTCTGCCTTTTCAATTACCGCTTCGATAGAATCTACACCAAAAGCCAAGTGTGAAATTCCAATTTTATCCCTTTGGTTTTGCAGGTTTAGTTCCCCATCCATATCAGTTTTAGTCATTAACTCCAATCGGGTTCCGGACTCAAATGAAATAAAATAGCTACGAAACTGCTTTACCCTGTTTTCATAAAGTGCATTTGCTATTCCACCAAAAAAAACTTCATAATAAGCTTTGAGCTGTTTCAAATCAGAAGTCCATATGCCAATATGTTCAATATACATGAGTTTCTGTATGCTTTTTTATTTGGTGAAACAAAAACGCTTTAAACAATTATTTGTTACAGCTGCAAACAAAAAAACATTAAGTTAATTAACTTTAAGAATGAGCATCCCGGTTTTACCAGGTTGAAAACAGAAAGCTACACAAGGAATTTTTTTTACTTTAAAGAGCTTGGTGTATTTAAACTTTACTTGTATATTGGTTTACCATGTAACCGGGCCACAGACAGGCTCTACATAACACTAAACTCATTCATATTGAACAATTTAATGCTATTAGTATTTTTCTTTAATAAAATTAGTTTATGAATATTGTTCACATTAGTGCAGAATGTTTTCCAGCCGCAAAAGCCGGCGGATTGGCTGATGTGGTGGGAGCACTACCCAAATATCAGAATTTATTGGGTCATAAAGCCTCGGTCATTATGCCGCATTATTATACCAAATTTCGCAGCGAGCATGAGTACAAAGCAGTTTTTGACGGAGGTGCACGTTTGGGTCACCATACTTATTCGTTTCAGGTTTTTCAACTTTTAAATAAGAACCTTGGGTTCGATATCTACTCTATCGATATTCCCGGACTATTTGACCGTGATAAAATTTATTCGTATCCTGACGATACCGAACGTTTTCTTACCTTTCAGATGGCAGCCCTAAACTGGATAAACACGTGGAAAAACATTCCAGATCTGGTACATTGCCACGATCAGCACACGGGATTTATTCCGTTTATGATGTCGAAAGTTTGGGATTACCAGCGAATGAAAGATATACCAACGGTATTCACCATTCATAACGGACAATATCAAGGACAATTTGGTTTCGATCGCATTCATTACCTTCCACCATTCCATTCCTATTTTTATGGATTGGTTGAATGGGATGGTTTAATAAATCCTTTGGCCTCAGCCATTAAATGCGCGTGGAGAGTAACAACAGTATCGCCCAGCTATATGGATGAAATTGGTTATTCGATGCGTGGTCTTGAATCACTGTTACGAGCTGAACGCAATAAATCGACAGGTATTTTAAACGGCATCGATAATGAAGTCTGGAATCCGGAAACCGATACGTTATTGGAAAAAAATTACACCATCAAAACAGTGGAATCGGGCAAAAAAGCCAACAAAAACTGGTTGTGTAAAGAGTTTAATCTGAATCCTGATTTACCACTTTTTATATTTATTGGCCGTCTGGTTGCTGAAAAAGGAGCTGACATTATCCCCGATGTAGTATACCGCATAAATACCGAACATCCGGACGAACAAAACATCTTGATTTTGGGTTCAGGTGAACCCCACATTGAGCAGGGATTACTGCATCTGGAAGCTAATTTCAAAGGAACCTACTGTTCTTATATCGGTTACAATGAGAAATTATCGCACATTATGTACGCAGGAGCTGACTTTATACTGATGCCCTCACGGGTTGAACCCTGCGGATTAAACCAATTATACGCCCTACGTTACGGAACCGTTCCTATTGTCAGGAGAACCGGCGGTTTAAAAGATACCGTTTTCGACATTGGCGACGGTGGCTTTGGCATTTGCCACGACCAGGTTGAAAGTTGGGATGTGATTAACTCAATAAACCGGGCTAAAGCGTTTTTTAGCAAGCAAAATGTGTTTAAACACAATCGTAAAACCATAATGGAAATTGACCATTCGTGGAACCGGGCAGCGCAAGAATATTTAGAACTTTATAAAACACTTTAAAGATACACCTATGAAGAAGAAAGTTTTAGCCATAATCCTGGGCGGCGGACAAGGTTCGCGTTTGGCCCCTCTGACTGAAAACCGTTCGAAACCAGCCGTTCCGGTTGCTGGAAAATACCGACTGGTAGACATCCCGATTTCTAATTGTTTAAACTCTGACATTAACCGAATATTTGTTTTGACACAGTTTAATTCGGCCTCGTTAAACAAACACATAAAAAACACCTATAATTTTGGGTTTTTCAGCGATGGTTTTGTTGATATAATGGCCGCCGAACTTACACCCAAAAGCGGAACCTGGTTCGAGGGAACGGCCGATGCGGTGCGCAAATGCATGCATCACTTTTTAAATTACGAATTCGATTATGCACTCATACTTTCGGGCGATCAGTTGTACCAAATGGATTACAACCTGATGGTGGAAGAGCACATTAGAAATAATGCCGAAATAACTCTGGCCACACTTCCTGTTTTGGCCAAAGAAGCACCCGGTTTTGGTATTCTTAAAACCAATAGCGATGGTTTAATTACCGAGTTTATTGAAAAACCGGTTCCTGAATTATTGCCCGACTGGACATCGGAAGTAAGTGATGAAATGAACCGTGCCGGTAAAAACCACCTGGCTTCCATGGGGATTTATCTCTTTAATCGCGATTTGCTAGTGGAACTCATGGACGATAAATCGACTAAAGATTTTGGCAAGGAAATTATTCCCCAGGCCATAGGGAACCGGAAAATGCTCAGCTATCAGTACGAAGGTTACTGGACTGACATCGGAACCATTGAATCATTTTTTGAGGCCAACCTGAAACTTACCGATGACATTCCTGATTTTAACCTGTTCGATAATTCCCGTGTTATTTATACCCGTGCCCGGATGCTTCCTCCGTCAAAAATTTCGGGAACTACACTCGAACGTACCATTATCGCCGATGGCTGTATAATTTTAGCCAGCCGGATTGAACACTCGGTAATTGGAATCCGTTCGCGTATTGGCAAGGGCACAACCATTGTTAATTCAATAATTATGGGAAGTGATTATTATGAAGAGTTGGAGGAAATTAACAAATACAAAAAACCTATGGGAGTTGGCGAACGCTGTTATTTAAACAATACTATCATAGATAAAAACTGTGTAATCGGAAATGATGTTCGCATAAATGGAGGTCACCATTTGGCTGAAACCGATACTCCCCTTTACACCATTAAAGAAGGTATTGTTATTCTAAAAAAAGGGGCAATCATCCCCGACGGCTTTGTAATTTAATTATTAACACCTCTGTAAAAAACCGGTAGTTTTATATATAACAACATACTACCGGTTTTTTTTGCTTAATGTTTAACCACTGCATTTTTAAATTTTCAGCTACCTTTGCCGTGAAAATCGCTTTATGCAAATCTTTCGATGAAAAACACAGAAAATAATACTCACAAACAAACAAATAAACAGGCAGAACCTAAAAAACTTTTTGTTGTAAATGCCGGAATAAATCAATTTATAATTCATGTTCGCCATAACCTGGGATTGTTTTTAAGCATTAGCTTTGGCGTATTTCTTTTTGTTTTGTTTTTTCAGCCTTTTAATTTAGACTATTTCGAGTTTAACAACCGATTGATTTTTGTTGCCGGAATGGCAACCATCGTTTTTTTCGGAATGGTAATCATCCGGATTATTTTTAAAAGTATAACCCAAAAATACCAGCAACGGTATCCCAACTATGAACTACCCGATTATCTGGGTTCTTTTTTAATGTGGCTTATCATTTCAGTAGCCCTGGCTTTTTACCTGCACTATGTCGCATTTATAGTAATTACCTTTTATTGTATGGTGAAAATTTCACTTATTGCTATGGCTCCCCCTGTTATCCTGCGTTTTTATGATAATTTTCAGGAACTTAGTAAACAAAACCAGCGTTTGATTAAAGAAAAACAACAAGTTGAAACCCTCATTGAAAAGTACCAGGACGATTACTTGAACCAATCCATCGAATTTATTTCTGATAATCTTAGCGAGAATCTTAACCTGCTTATTAAAGACGTTGTCTTTATAAAATCGGCCGACAATTATGTTGAAATTGTTTACAAAGAAGCTGATCAGTTTAAGAAAAAACTGATTCGCAATACCCTTAAAAATATTGAACTGCAAATTAGGCCATTTTCAAACTTCAATCGATGCCACCGGACCAGCATTGTGAACACACATTTTGTTGAAAAACTACGCAAAATTTACAATAATTACTGGATTACCATCAAAGGATACAGCGAACAACTTCCGGTATCGCGACAGTATTTAATGAAGCTTAGAGAAGCATTATAAAGGCCTGGGGACGAATAACACTCACCCCAACTTTTCTTCACCTGCCCCATATATGACAATTTAACCCCTGATTCAACTCGGTTAATCCCTTTCGTTTCGATTGATGCGCAGCTGTAAATACATTTGCTGGCATTAAAACGATTAAAAAGAATAAAATGAATCAGGCACACACTTTTCATATCCCGGTAATGGGAATAGGCTACACCATCGATACACCTCTAAAAGTAGCACATTTAGGCATCGATTCGGCAATTTCGCTAGTCGACGACCAATTGATTGAACGAATGCGTAAGTTTTACTGCGAAGCTCACCAGATGGAATACCAAAAAATATCCACAAAGATTCATGATTACAGGGCCAAACGAATTACTGCTTACCTAAATCTATTGAACGAGTTAATTAATGAAAAAGTAAATGCATTAAAAAATATAACAGAAGATACCCGTTTTTTGGTAACCAATTATTTTAAACTTTTACCCGACAGCTCAGTACTTAAACAAGAATACTTAAAATTAAGTGCTGAAAAAATCAGCCTCTCCGATTCAAGGCTTTGGTTACAACAAAATCTTAAAACCGGAAGCATCGATGTAAATATCATGACCAAAGTGGATCGAGATAACTACCAGGACAACGAACAATTGCCCGTAGCATTTAACGACGGTCATGCCGCCCTGCGCGGTTATGCACTCAGCAACCTGAACTCTTCCCTGATTTTGTCGGCTGGAATGAATCCAAGACTTTATGGTTTTATGGACCAATTTGAAGATTTTTATCCCGATGCAGATGGAAACATTAAAAAGAAAATTGTATTGAAAGTGAGCGATTACCGCTCGGCTTTGATTCAGGGAAAATTTCTGGCTAAAAAAGGCATGTGGGTTTCAGAATACCGTATTGAGTCGGGATTAAATTGTGGCGGACATGCTTTTGCCACCGATGGTTTCCTGATGGGACCCATTTTAAAAGAATTTCGCGACAACCGCAGCGAACTGGCCAGTTCAGTTTATGAACTACTACAACAAGCCTTGCTCGAAAAAGGAAAAACCATCCCAAACAAAGTATTAAACTTAAAAATTACTGCACAGGGCGGAGTTGGAACACCCGAAGAGCATCTGTTTTTGATGGACGAATATCAGGTTGATTCTGTAGGTTGGGGAACGCCATTTCTTTTAGTTCCTGAAGTGGTTGCCATTGATAATGAAACAGTAAAACGACTTGAAGAAGCTCGGGAAGACGATTTATACCTGAGTTATATTTCACCCCTTGGTGTGGCTTTTAATAACTTAAGAGGTAACACCAAAGATGCCGAAAAACTGCAACACATTGCTGAAGGAAAACCGGGTAGTGCCTGCCCCAAAAAATACGTGGCACTAAATGGTGAGTTTACTGAAAAACCCATCTGCAGCGCATCGCATCAATACCAAAAAAAGAAAATTGAACAGCTCAAACAAGCCGGTTTAAGCGATAAAGAATATAAAAAACGATATACGCGCGTTGTTGAAAAAGCTTGCATCTGTGTTGGATTAGGTACTTCGTCGCTTTTGGCTAAAAATCTGGACACAAAAATTGAAGGACCCGGAGTATCGGTTTGTCCAGGTCCAAACATGGCATATTTCTCGAAACAAATAACCCTGACAGAAATGGTTGATCATATTTACGGACGTCAAAACGTAATTACCCGCACCAACCGCCCGAATTTCTTCGTTAAAGAATTAAGTATCTATGTTGAATTCCTGAAAAACAGCCTGGCTGAAGCCGAATATCCTTTATCAAAAAAAGAGGAGAAACATTTTCATACCTTTTTTGAAAACTTAAACCTGGGAATCGATTATTACCAGCAGTTATTTAAAAATATGCGCGGATTCTTTGACCAAAGTAAAATTCAAATTGAAAACGAATTACAGCTAAACCGTAAAAAACTGGAAAAAATGATGCTAGCACTGAAACGATCAGCATCGGTAATACCAGCAAAAATTTTAAGTTAGCCCCTATTCATTCTGTAAAAAGAAGCTGTATCAAATAGCAATTGGTACAGCCTCTTTGTGAACTATTTATTATCGATGGTAACATGCATTTCATAACCAACTATGCGAATTGCCGGCAGGTTATTTAAATCTTTTCCAAAACGGTAATCAAATACCATTTTGTCAGAGTCCTTGTCGTGCACAACAAGCTTGTAATCGTTTTTATCTACATTAAATTCAGGATATTGAATATTGCCGGTCAACTGGTATGAAATTCCACTTTCTGTAGCCAGTTCAACATCAACGTATTTTCCTGAAATACTTAGTCCCGAAAACGATTTTCCCAATAAACCAATACGGATTTCATCTTCGTATCCATCAAGTTTTAAAACCTTGTTAAGACGGTTTATTTCAAATTCATTGTATTTGCCATTTACCGAAATTATGGAATCAACCGCAGTAAAGTTAATGTCGTTTTCATAGCCATTATTCAGCTTAAATATATTCAGGTTTCCAAATTCCATATCCACGTATTTGCCATCGAGCACTACCGAATTTCCTTGCTGAACCTCAAGACTCCCTTCATACATCACAGCTTTCACCACGGGACAGTCATCCAGTTCTATTTCAGAATACTTTGTATCAGCCTTCAGTTGTTTTAATTTAATGAAGCTAATTCTGTCTTCGTATCCTTTATAAACAACGTTTCCAAGCTGCTTCACCCTAATTTTTGAGTACTTAATATTCATATCAAGTTCCTGAACAGCAGCTGCATCCATCGACGTTTCGTAAGCTTCTAAATTGAGTGCCCCCATGGTGTCGAAAGTAAGTTTTGAGTATTTGGCATTAACTTTTGTATTTCCCCGGATGCTTTTTGCCTTTATTTGCGTGTCGTAAGCTTCAACATCAAAATTTCCCGCAATGGAATGTTCAAAATTAATTTTACCATATTTCATATTCAATACCACATCGGCATCGGCAGGCAGGTATAATTTTATTGCTATCAAATCGAACGATTCAAAGCTTATCTTTGACCCATCCATCAGCTCCATTTCATTGCGTCGCATACCCCAAAAGCTAACTTGTGACCAGTAGTTTTTGTAAAAACCTGAAGAAATTTTCACCTGATTTCCCGATCGGGTCAGCATGTTTTGCTGCATCGCACGTTGAATTCGCGTTTCAACTGCTGTATCGCTTGTACTGAGGCGATAGTTAACTTCCAATACCACTTGGTTTTCTTTGGTTGGAAGCACACTTACATCCACATCGTTAAACTGAAGATAAAACTGACTCCTGTTAGTTAACTCCAAACGCTTTGTTATCGTTTTTATGGGCCCTTGATTTTTAGAATCCAGATTTTCGCTAACAGGCTTAATTTTATTAACCGAAGGCAATTGGGGAACAGGTGGCACTGCCTGAGCAAAAACCCCGACTGAAAAAAGCAAAGACACCAACATCATCAGGCCTAGCTTAAATATCGTATTGCTGAATTTTGTTTTCATATGTTTTTTGTTTTTGTTTTTCGTAAATTAACTTTTCAATAATTCGTAAGCGCTTTTCGTACGTATCGAGCAGGAGAATTACCGCCCGTTCATTATAACCGGTTTCATAAATATCTTTGAGCCCATTTTGATAAAGGGTATCTAATTGTTTCAGTTCTTCAGTCAACAGAATTTCCATTGGAGATTCAAAATCGGGCAGCGAAGTAAATTGTGCCCATTTTTCTTTTACCTGCCTTTGGTATTGTTGTTCGCGTTCGGCCAGTTCCTGGTTTATCTGGCTCAAACTGGTAATCTGCTGCTGCATTATAAGTTCATGACGCACTATTACACCCAAAGCTACAAACAAGATAATCACAGCTGCAACTCTTCTCAACGTGCGTAATCGATGCAAGGGCTTCTGTTCCATCCGTTGGCAAATTCCTAACCAAAGCTCTTCAGTATTGGGCTCTTGATCGTCGAATGATTTTCTACGTTGATTAATGTAAGATTCAATATTCATGGTACAACATTTTAGGCGTTCTGAACTACTCGGAATAAACTAAGGCTTTTAATTGCATGGCCAACAGTTTTTTTGAACGGTGATACTGCACTTTGCAATTCGATTCCGACAAACCCAGCATTGCCGATATCTCGCTAAATTTGTATTCCTCAATTGCTTTTAGGGTAAATACCACACGTGCCCCTTCGGGCAAGGCGGCAATAGCTTTTTTCACTTCGTGCATAGGTATTTTTTCATCCATTGCTAAATTTTCTTCGTCAACCACAGTAAATTCAGTTTTCTCGTTCAAAGTGTGCATAAACCGTTTTTGTTTTCGCAACTGTGTAATGCATTGGTTTACTACAATTCGCTTTAACCAGGAGCCAAAAGATGATTCACCTTTAAAAGAACGCATGTGCTGAAACGCTTTTACAAAAGCCTCCTGCAGATTGTCTTCGGCATCGAACCGGTTTCCACTCAGGCGATACGACACATTGTACATTGCACTCACATAGTTCTGATACAATTCGTATTGCGCCCGGCTGTCACCTTTTTTACAGCGTTCAATTAATTGGCTTTGCGCATTGTTTGTCAATTTCAAACTTTTTAAAATATTTTACTAGAAAGACTACAAAGGGACGAAAAGGTTAAAATTAAGATTCATTTTTTTGATTCGTCGCGATTATGCCAGTTAAGAAAAAATGTATATCTTATCAAAAAACTTTTGATGTGAATATAATCAAATTTATCGAGCAGTTTCCTGATGAGAATAGCTGCAAAGAGCACCTT
>JBFWMB010000019.1:0-55192 GCA_050251815.1 Salinivirgaceae bacterium
TCCCAGGGTAAACTACTAGAAAAACCATTAATGTAATATTCCTCGGTTTCGAAACCCTCCGGCTCCAAAAATAATTGATGGCTGGTTTTGTCAGCGAATGTAACCACTTTATCTTCGATGCTTGGACAATACCGGGGTCCAATACTCTGAATGGTTCCATTAAACAGCGGACTAAATTCAAATTTTTCTTTTAAGGTGTCGTGAACATCGAGGTTTGTGTGCGCTACATAACAAGATCGTTGTTTTTCAAGGGTGCTGTCAGAATTAAAATATGAGAAGAAACCAGGATTCTCATCACCTTTTTGTTCCACCAATTTTGAAAAATCGATAGAGCGACCATCAAGACGGGCTGGTGTTCCTGTTTTCATTCGACCGGTTTTGAACCCAGCATTTAACATTTTTTCAGTAAGTCCGCCGGAAGACGGTTCTGCCATTCTACCACCATTAATCTGGGTTTGCCCGATATGAATTAAACCATTTAAAAATGTACCATTCGTTAGAATAACAGTTTTGGCTTTAAAAGTAAAACCCATCTGTGTTATTACTCCATTGACCACGTTGTTTTCTAAAAGAATATCAACTACTTTATCTTGAAAAAGATCAAGCATTTTAATTTTTTCAAGTTGCTTGCGCCATTCCAAAGAAAACATCATCCGGTCACATTGCGCACGTGGACTCCACATGGCAGGCCCTTTGGAACGATTTAACATCCTAAACTGAATGGTTGATTTATCTGTAACAATTCCAGTATATCCTCCTAAGGCATCAATCTCACGAACAATTTGCCCTTTGGCAATTCCACCAATGGCGGGATTACACGACATTTGAGCAATCTTAGTCATGTCCATCGTAATCAGAAGCGTTGCAGCACCCAAATTTGCGGCTGCAGCTGCGGCCTCACTACCAGCATGGCCTGCTCCTACAACAATTACATCATAGGTTTTAAGCATTGTAATATTTATTTAAATAGTGGTCCTCCTTTTCACGCATCATTTTTTGTTCTCCCTCCAATTTATCGTTAAAGCCCAATAAATGAAGTACACCGTGTATAACTACGCGAAGCAATTCTTGTTCAAAAGTAACCTCAAATTTTTTTGAATTATCAAGAACCGTTTCTATGCTGATAAATAAATCACCACTTATTATATTACCATCAGAATAATCAAAAGTAATAATGTCAGTAAAGTAATCATGATTTAAATACAGCTTATTCATGGTTAATAAATAAGCATCGGAACAAAAAACAATCGTAATATCACCTGCTAATTTACTATTTGATTCTATAGCTGAATTAAGCCAAACACTTACCTTGTCCAAAACAAGGTCTGGACATGGTACTTCTTCACAAAAAAAATCGATCACTTATATTTTAAATTTTAATTGGACAATGGAACCTCCTCTATCAAACACAATCTCATCAGCTAAATGGCGCATTAAGAAAACACCGCGACCATCAGGCTTTTCAACATTGTCCGGCTTGGTGGGATCAGGAATATCATCGTAATCAAAGCCAGGGCCTTGATCTTCGACTCGTACAGTTAAATAATTTGAATCATCGAAAAATGCAACACGCACTAATTTAGATGCTTCATTTTTATTTCCATGAACAATAGCGTTTGTTACAGCTTCGATAACAGCTATTAAAACATTTCCATAAATATCAGCAACCAAATTTAAGTCGATAGAAATTTCATCGATAAGATTCTCAACAATTGAAAGACTTTCAATTCGGGAACTTATATTAATTTCCTTTTTCATTAGGGCTTTTTTTAAGTTTATTTAGGTAGTCCTGATATTTATTAAAATAATATGAATTCAGTTGTAGCTTACTCTTATTAAAAATATCGTCAAAATTAATAAAATCCTGCTCATGCTCAAACTGTATTTCTTTATTATAATTATCTAATGCTTTAGCTTCTTTCGATTTACGCTTTTCATCAAACTCGCGTTCATTTTGCGATTTCTCAATTTCGAGCATACGGGTAACTATTTGTTTTTGCCTATTTAACGTTTGGCTACTAATTTGTTTCCGAGCAAAATCTCTTCTATTATCATCTAACAATTTATTTATAGCATCAATTTTATTCAACATATCATTATTCACACTACTACCCTGTTTTAATTGCATTAACATCATTTGAAAAATTTCTTGTTGAGCTAACATTTTAGCTAACTGCTCACTTGAAGGGTTGGAACCACCTTCCTTTCCTTTTTTTAATTCGCTAAGCATCTTTTCAAGCTGATTTTTAACGCTCTCCTGGCTTTTACGCATCTCAGCAGCAGAAGGTTTACCCTTTGATGGTTTATTTTTTTTCTTTTTATTACTTGAAGAACCCCCTCCTCCCATTGCATTTTCGATATTTTTTAAAGATTCACTTAATAACAGAATTAAATCATTCGAGGCTTCAAGAATATTTCGCTGTTCTAAACGTGCTGTTCCTGTATTTTGGGTATTCAAATACTCTTTAATTGCAATTAACTTATTATCGATAGTAAAAATTTTTTTAGAAGTATGCGTTCCAATATGAGTAGACCGCCTACTTACTGCATATAATGAATCGCGAATAATTGAAAAATTATTCTGCAAATCAAATTGCCGGGTAAGTAATTCTGAAAATTTTGTATTATTCGCTGATACAGATGAAAACTCCTCAATAATAGATTCCTGTTCAAAACTAAAATAAAAAAGATTCTCCAAAATTTGTCGAATGGATTCTGCACTTTCTGTTTGCTGTTCTTCTTTTTGCTTATTTAGTAGCGTATTTAAGTCTTCTGCCAATTTTTTAGCGGAATTACTATTTTGCTTATGCTTTTCAGATCTACTTCGCGGATTGGAATCAGCATCTTCCTTCAATTCCTGGTTAAACTTTTCCAGATTTTCCTGAAAGTTTTCAAGATTAAGCGGATTATCCAATTCCTTATTAAGATTTATGGTTGAATCAGCAAAATTTTCCAATTCATATATTCTTTTTACATCATCAGCATGTGATTCCAATATTGAATCGGCAAGGTTTCCAAGTTCAAACTGTTTGCTTATTTTATCCTGGTTCTCACTTATATTTACTAATTGATCTTTTATAAGTTCTAAATTCTGTTCAACTTCTAATTGTTTTAAAAGCTCAAAATTTTTATCCAACTGCTTTTTTAATTCATTGTAATTCAAGTCAAGATTATCAATTAACTTATTATGATTCTGCAATTCCTGTTGGGCATCACGTAATTCATCAAGCAGCTTTTTTAGTTCATCGTTTAACACATTATTGAGCAATTCTTCAATCTGTTGCTGCTTTTGTTGTAAATCGTTTTGCTCATTAAACAGTTGATTCGAAAGTGTATTTTTTTCAAGATTGTCGCGCTTTAATACGTCAAGTAATTGTTCAATCTCTGATTGTTTGTCGTTAATTGAATTTAAAAATCGATTTTTTTCGTAATTACTTAAGTTTTCATTAATCATTTTAAGTTTCATATCCTGAATGTCGCGAAGTAATTCATCTACTTTTAGCATAGATTTTTCAAATAATCGCTCCAAAGTATTTTGCTTAACCTGACTCGCTTGTACCAACTCGTTAAAGTCTGGTTTTTTAAATGTCAAAATTTCTGATTTTGTTGATTTGTAGGATCGCAACACATCATTATCATAAATTGTAAAATAATATTCTGCCTGATTTAGATTAAATGTGTTAAAATCGAAGGCATAAACAAATTCCTGCAAGCTGATATGCTTATTTATCTGAATAATAAAAGAAGTATCTTTTACATCTGTTTTTAAATTAAACTCCAATTTGTGAAATCCATAATCGTCAGTAATTAACCCTTTAAAATATACCAAATTTGGCTGAAAGGAATCACTATGAGTTTTTATCGAAATATCGGGATATCTATCGGGTTGTACCAAAAAATTTCCTTTATCGAAAACAATTTTTTGTGTTTCTTTATTTTTAGCTAATATTTTAAACGATTGGCTCTTTTCAGGTAAAAAATCGAGAACAAATCCATTTTTTTCTATAAAGGTGTCGGTGCCCTGCTCGCTTATTAGAAACAAAGAATCACAAAAATCTACTTCTGCTTTAAATTCCAATTTAGTGCCATTAGGAATTGAAATATTTGAATTGTCAATTGCAAAGTTATTTTTCGCATTAATGTAGTTAGGATAATTATTGTAAACCTGAAGGTTTTTAAGAACGGGTATTTTTAATACGGTCACCAAAAAAGGTGAACTTCTGTAATACGAATTAACAATATTGAATGAAAATTCCTGGTTTACATTTTTAAAATTATAGGTATAGTGATTATTACTAATCTGAATTAAAAGAAACTGTTTCCCTCCTATTTGCATAAAAAGCTCATCAGGATAAGTTTCGCCATCAATGTATATATGGATTTCTTTTGAAGATCCTCTTTCAAAAATTAAATCGTTGGAATCAATAAAAACAGAAAAACCAAAGTCCCGCTCATAATATTGATTAAAATGAATGATTCGCTGTGTTCCTTCCTTAATAACTTTGGGATTAAAGACAAACACTAAAAAATACAAAAAAATTAAACTAAAAAAATAGAAAATTAAAGGCTTTAAACTTTTAACGGAAACCGCATCCTGAAATCGAAAATCTTGAACCTTCTCGATTTTTTGATTTAGACTTGCACGTACCAAATCACTTGTTGAAGTTTGAACAGTCAAATAATGAAGTTCATAAATATTAATCAACAAATCGTTAAGCGTAGGAAAAGAACGATTAATTAGTCGAATAGCATGCTTATGTGATATGGTTTTAAAAATTCCAAGCAGGCGTAAAAAAGGAATGGCAATAAAATAAAGAAATACTAAAAAAACAGTTATCAGAAAGGTCAAAAATAAAAATAATCGGACTTTACTTGAAAACCATCCAAAATACTCAAGAATTGAGAAAGATAATAAAAGAACTAAACCAGAAAGGATGAGCAATAACAGGCCTTTATAAAGCGAAATTTTATAATAACGATTTATAAAAGCTTTAAGTTTAAATAAAAATATTTGATAGTTATCAACCATTTTCAGACCTCGCTAACCATTCCATGGGATTCATCTTAACATCCTCTTTCCAAATTTGAAACTGAAGAATCGTTTTATGTTCCGTTTCCTTATTTGTAAAAACAACTCCAATGGTTTGTTTGGTTTGAACTTTATCACCCTGACTAACTGTTACTTCCTTAAGGTTAGAATATACCGTAAGAAAATTACCATGCCTTATTATAACGGTTTTATGAGCTCCGGGAATCGAAAAAACACGACTTACTGTTCCTTCATAAATACTACGAACCAAAGCTCCTTCGGTAGTTGCAATGTCGATTCCGTCGTTTCGAATTTTTACGCCTTTTAAAAATGGATGATTTTGTTCACCAAATTCTCCGGTCACAATTCCTCTTTCCGTTGGCCAGGGTAAGCGTAATTTGTTGCGAACAAAAACATCAGCAATTAACTGTTCTTCGGGTGTTAATTGGAAAAAATCACTGTTATTCTTTTTTAATAATTCAGCTGCTTTACGTGCCTCTTCTTCAATAATGCGGGTAATTTCTTTTTGTAAACGAATGGATAAATCCTGCTGTTTTTGTAATTTAAGTTTCAATTCATGTTCTTTACCGGCCAAACGTTTTACTTCCCTATCTTTATCAGATTTTTCAGCTAACAGCTTTTGACTTTCCAATCGTTTATCGAGTAATAAATCCTTTTTATCAGCTTTAAGAATCTCTAATTGAACAATTTCAGCAGAAAGTCGATCCCTGGTTTCGGTAATTTTTTGTGCCTGAACTTTCCTATAAGCAGTATATTGTTGATAATATTTTAAGCGTCGAAATGCCGTATTGAAATCCTGGGAAGCAAAAATAAACATCAGCTTATCGTAACTGCTTTTGTTTTTAAAACTGCTATAAATAATTCGTTCATATTCCTTTTTAAGATTATCCAAATCACTTTCTAAACCATAAATAAGTTCCTGATGGGTTAATATACTGTTATTTAAGTAAGTTATTTCATCATTTATACTCTTTATAATAGATTCACGCGATTGAATACGGCTATTTAATAATAATACCGTATTGTATGTTGCATTTTTACTTCTTCGTGTCTTTTCAATCAATTCGTTGGTAAATTGTATATCCTTTACCGTTTGTTGTCGTTTACGTTCAAGTTCTTCGCGTGTTTGTGCCAGGCCATTAAAAAATAGCAAGCTAAAAAACAAAAGAAGGAGAACACTTTTCATAAAATATAAACGATACTAATTGTTATTTATAATGTAGTCATCATTTTAAACGATCCAGGAATCCTTATATCAAACGATGTATGCTTTTTTAATTTTCTAATTTCTGAAAAATATAAATTAATGGGTTTACTATCCTTGTTATAAGTAATTCGAACCTCCTTAAAAAGATTTCCACGTGGAAAAAATAAATTGTATTCAAAACCAATTTTTGTAAAGGTGTTCCCCACATCGTATGATTTAATTATACCTGTATCGTCGTTTGTTCGCGTTACAAAGGAATTTGTATGTACATTTAAAGCTTTAATTGTTTGGTTCTTATTATTTGTAAAGGTCGTATCGATAAGCCAGTGATTTGATTCTAATAACGTACTACAATAACTTCGCCCAAAAATATAATCGGTTAATAAACAGGCATCCATGGGCAAGTTTTTAAGAAAACTAAAATCGGAAATATTTCCATTGAAATACCTTTTATTAAGCTTATCAATAAAAATCAGACTATCGACGCTAAGTATTGCACGAAAAACCTCGACACCATATAAGGTTGAAAATCCCTGAATAAAAATATCATTTTGTTCATTGGTCTTTATAATACCTTTAATATCGTAAGTTTTTGAATTAAAATCCAAACGGGTAGTATACTTTAATTGAAGCGGTATATTTGCTTTTGATGCTTCTTTAAATAAAGCATACCCGGTATTACCTGCTTGCTTTTGGCCAATACACGAACTCAAAAAAAACAATACAAGAAAATATAACTTATTCAATATAGGTTTTGGCATCTATTTTTTGCTTTAATAAACTACTTCCCTCGCCTAATTCCAAAGCCTTTTTCCATTGAATTAGCGCTTCGTCAACGGCATTGTTATGATACAGAATATCGCCATAATGTTCTGTAATTACAGCACTTTTATCAACATTAAATTCAATTGCTTTTTTGATAAATTCCAAGGCTTCAACATATCGTTTCTGACGAAAGAGAATCCATGCATAGGTGTCAAGATAAGTTGGATTCTTAGGTTCTTTGGTAACCGTAATTTTAGACATTTGTTCTGCTTTATCCAAACGCTCGTCATCGATAGATAAATAATAAGCATAATTATTAAGTACCATAATATTTTGAGAATCTTCGTCGAGTAAACGATCGAAAATACGGTATGCCTTTTCCTTTTTACCGGTTTTGTGGTACGATTCACCTAAAAAAGTTAAAAAATCCTTATACAAGGGATCGGTTTTGGTTATTAACTTTAAACCAAATTCAAATGCTTCAACAGATTCATTGTATTTTTCTAATTGAAAACCACTAAAGCCTTTAAAAAAATATAAGAAACCCTGGTTTGGAAAATATTCTATGGCTTCGTTACTTACTGAAAAACAAGCAGGCCAATCGAGCAATTGATTATAAACCAGAATTAATTGTTCCCAAATGGCGTATTTATCCTTACGCACTTTCAGCACCTTTTCTAAATGTTTTTTTGCTCCTTTAATGTCTTTTGCCTGCAGTAAAAAATTGGCATAAATGGTATTCACATCCGGATCATCAGGGTACTGCGCCAAAATAATTTCAGTTAATTCGATAACTGCAATTTTAATATCGGTATTCTCAATGGATGGCAGTAGCGATACCAGCACATTTATTTTCACTTCGCTGGGCAAATCCCTATTTTTAAATGCACTTTTTAATGCAGCTAACGATTCCTTCACATTGCCTGCACGCTTATAGGCTTCAGCCAATCCTAAATAGGAATACGCATCGGTCGGATGTTTTAATAAAATTTCGTTATAGGAAGCGATGGATTCATTAAGCTTATTTAACTGCAGGTAGTAATCAGCAATGTTACGTTTGTAGGCCGGTTCGTTATCATACGCTGCTGCAAGAACCTTTAATTCGTTTATGGCTTCCTTTTCCTTGCCCTGACTGGCGTATATCTTATGTTTTTGCAAAGAAATAATTTCAGCAATCCCGAATTTATTCTCTATGGTATTGTATGTTTTTAAAGCTGATTTTAAATCGTTTGCCGACAAATAAACATCAGCTAAATTCAAATAGAAATCAATTTCATTTTCATCAAGTAGTATTAGCCGATTGAAAATGGCAATGGCTTTATCATATTTTCCATTCTTACCATAAATATTCCCGGCAAGGTACAAATACCAGATGTTTGAATCGTTGTACATTACAGCTTTTTCAGCATACTCCTCGGCCAGGGCAAATTCCTGTTTTATCAGGTAAATTGAAGCCAATTTGTAGTAAGTAGCACTGCTTGTATTATCAATAACCAAACATGCATTAAAATGACTGATGGCTTTATCGTAATCACCACTTAGCATGAATTTATTTGCATCGAAAAATAAATGTTTAAATTCAAACATTTTATTTTCTGATAAGCTGGTTGTATTATTAGTTGGTACCAAGGTTGATTTAGTAGTTTTACAGGAAGAAAAACCGAGTAAAACCCCTAAAAAAATTAAGACAAAATTAACTTTCATAAACATTATTTATTTTCCTGTATGACCAAAACCTCCATCACCTCGTAGGGTTTCAGATAACTCATCGACGCATTCAAAATGAACTGTTTCATGTTTGGAAACAATCATTTGGCAAATTCGTTCTCCCGATTTAATGGTAAACGCTTCATTGCTTAAGTTTATCAGAATCACTTTAATTTCTCCACGGTAATCAGCATCGATGGTACCAGGTGTGTTAAGCACCGTTAAACCATTTTTAAAAGCCAATCCGCTTCGGGGTCGAATCTGTGCTTCGTATCCTACCGGCAATTCAATAAAAAGGCCTGTAGGCACCAGAACCCTTTCGAGTGGTTGAAGAATTATGTCCTTATCAATATATGCACGTAAATCCATTCCGGCTGCGTGCGGTGTAGCATAAGCCGGAGCAGGATTATCAGATTTATTAACTATTTTTATTTTCATAGCTTACTTGTTAACGAATCATTGCTTTTATAGCATTCAAACTAAGTCCTTCCCTTTTTATTACAATCAACAAAAATATTATAAATAATACCGAACCTTTAAGGATATTTAAAAAATCGTTGTTAAAACTTAAAAACATGTTTATAAAAAACAATAACAAGGCTATACTAAAATAAGTAAACAGCGATTTTAAATCGTAAACAACCTTATAATATTTTCTTCCATAGAAATAGGAAAGAAGCATCATGCCAAAATAACAAATAAAAGTGGCCACAGCAGAACCCATATAGCCCATAATTGGTATTAACCATAAATTTAAAAACACGGTAATTACCATTCCAAAAAAACTAATTAACGCTCCAAATCGGGTCAAATCGTTAATTTTATACCAAACGGAAAGATTGTAATAAATTCCCAGAAACATATTAGCCAAAAGAACAATGGGAACAATAGCCAAACCTACCCGATAGTTAGCTCCTATAAAGTATTTGAATACATCGATATAAAGAGTAACCATTAAAAAAATTGCCAGACAAAAAATAACAAAGTAGGTCATTACCCGGGAATATATGTTTTTAGCATCTTTTTCGTTTGCCTGCTTAAAAAAGAAAGGTTCGGCTGCATATTTAAAAACCTGGATAAAAATGGTCATTAGAATGGCCAGTTTATAATTGGCAGCATAAATACCAACCTGCGCCGAAGCCTCACTGGTGGGCTGATACAAAAACTTTAAAAATACTTTATCGGAAACCTCATTCACCATTCCGGCAAAGCCTACAAACACCAGTGGTAAGGCATAGTTAAGCATGGTTTTTAAAAAAGTCCAATCAATCCGGAAACGAAACTTTAGTATAGCAGGCAATAAAATCAGAAAATTAAAAAACGACGCCGCAAGGTTACTTATAAAAGCATAGCCTACACCAACTTCCTCGACATACATCGATGCTAAAAACTCATTCTCGCTATTGCGGCAAATCACATAAAAGAAAATATTTAAACTTAAATTTATCAGAATATTACCGATGCGAATAAGCGAAAACCTTAATGCTTTATTTTCCAATCGCAGTTTTGCTAAAGGAATGGTCACAACGACATCGAAAAAAATGATAAAAGCAAGATAAACGAGGTAAGTAATATTTTGTTCATGATTTATCAAACGGGCAATGGGTTCCCTGAATATGAGAAAACCAGCAAGGAAAAAGGAAGCGGTTAGCAATAAAGTAAAAAAGGCGTTATCAAAAACCTTAGGCCTGTCGGTAGCATTGCTACTGTAGCGGAAAAAAGTAGTTTCCATACCAAAGGTAAGTAGAACCATAAAAAAGGCTACATAGGAATACATCTCGGCTATAATACCAAAATTACTTTCAACCAATACATAGGTATAAAGTGGAGTGAGTAAAAAATTAAACACCCTGGGAATAATGGTACCCAACCCGTAAATAAGTGTTTGTCCGGCTAATTCTTTATATGGCTTTTTCACATCAATCAATGGTTACGTCAGTTCCGTCTATTTTTTCTAAATTTCCATTAGTATAAGAATAAATATGCAGTAAAATTCCCTCTTCAGAATAAAACTCCCAATTATTTATTCGTTCCCCCACAAAATAATGCTGCACCCATTTTTTTTTTCCATTTCGGTAGTAATAAACGTGTTTTCCATCAGGACGACCTTGTAAAAAGTTTCCTTCAAAATATTTTTTTCCGTTAGTGTAATAATAAGTCCAGGTTCCTTCACGTAATCCCTCGCGATAAAATCCTTCTTCCTTATGAAAATAAAAATTGTAAATCCACTTTCCTTCCTTAAATCCTTCGTTATAATTGCCCTGAGCTATGAGGGTTCCTTCTTCATCATATTCGGTACTTAAGCCATTGGGCTTTCCCAATTTAAAATATTCTTCTTTCTTTAATGCACCGTTTTCAAAATACCACAACCACAAATCGTTGGGTACGCCCCGATAAAAAGTTCCTTTTTGTTCTATGGTTCCGTGCTTGTAATAATACGTCCATGGACCCACTCTACGATTCTCGCTATAAACTCCTTTGCTTTTAACCGACCCATTTGAATAAAAAAAGGTCCATTCACCCAGTCGGTCACCTTCTTCGTTAACAATTCCACGGGCTATCAACACACCATTGCTATCGTAGGTTCTACTGCTGTTAACCCTTCCGGTAGAATCGTAAGTACGGTGTACGCCAATAGGAATCCCCTCGTTAAAACTTCCACTTTCCTTTTTAATAAACTCACCTTCCTGGTTTCTAATTTCATAGTAGGTTTCAACCCATTGAATTTCATTTTCAACATTTACCGCGGTATCGCTTAATACACCATCGCTATAGCGATGCGTAAATAACAATTCTCCATTGCTGTCGTACGATTTTAGCAATCCGTTTAATTTACCTTTTTTGTAGAAACGTTCAGTCTTTATTCTTCCGTTTTCGTAGAATTCTTTCCAAACGCCATGTTGTAGCGAATCCAAATAACGATTAATAGTTTCGCGATCGACTTCCCTTCCGTTTTTGTATTCAACCAAAGTAATACAAACTCCGGTACTATCGAATTCCCGGGCTGTTCCGTTTATTAACCCTTTATGATAATTTATACGCCAATGCAGCTGTTCATTAGAATAATAGTAAAGGCACAAACCATGACGTTGGTTATCGAAATACAATTCTTTGGCTTGAATATAGGCTGATTCAATACTATCGATTCCTTTTTTTATACCGAATGAATAATAATAGCCGTTCTTTTTTCCCTCACGGTAATCAATCTGACTCTGTAATAATCCATTTTCACGATAAAAGACCCAGACACTGTCCAATTGTCCCTGGGCGTAGATGCCTTCACTTTTTCGGGTACCATCCACATAATAACTGGTCCATTTACCATCAGGAATACCATTTATTAAATTTCCCTCAGAAGCAATTTGACCATTTGGGTAATAAAAAACATTCCTTCCGTTGGCTGTTTCAATATTCTTTACCTGTGCTGATAAAACAACGGAACAAAGCATTAAAAAACTATATAGGACCCATCGAATCATTAAGCCTTATAAACCCAGCTTTGCTGAAATATCCAACATACGTTGAACCGGTGCCAGTGCTTTTTCGTGAATAGCCGCATCCACATGTATTTGGGGAGCTTCATATTTCAAACTGTTGTATATTTTTTCGAGCGAAATTAGTTTCATAAACGAACAATCGTTACAGGCACAGGTAGCATCGTCGGGCGGGGCAGGAATAAAGGTTTTCTGTGGATTGGCCTTAGTCATCTGATGCAGGATACCTGTTTCGGTAGCAATAATATAGGTTGAAGAAGCATCGGTTTTTGTAAACTGAAGTAGGGAGCTGGTACTTCCAATATGATCGGCAAGAATCAATACATCTTTTTCACATTCAGGATGGGCAATAATCTTTGCCTCGGGGTGGTCCTTTTTAAGCTGAACAATCCGGGAAACCGAAAAGCGCTTGTGTACATGACAGGCACCGGGCCAAACCACCATATTTCGTCCCGATATTTTATTGATATAATCACCCAAATTTTTATCGGGAGCAAATATCAGAGGTTGGTCCTTTGGAAAACTATTAACAATCTGAACGGCATTACTCGAAGTACAAATAACATCGGATAAAGCCTTTATTTCGTTGGTGCAATTAATATACGACACCACTTTATGCCCCGGGTACTTAGCCTTAAAGGTGGCAAAATCTTCGCCCGGACAGCTGTCGGCCAGGGAACAACCGGCCATTAAATCGGGCAGGAGTACTTTTTTATCAGGACTCAACAGTTTGGCCGTTTCCGCCATAAAATGCACCCCGGCAAAAACAATTATTTTTGCCTGGGTTTTGGCAGCCTGCTGCGACAGCGCCAGACTATCGCCAATAAAGTCGGCTATATCCTGAATTTCGGGCAGCTGGTAATAATGTGCCAGAATAATGGCATCCTTTTCCTCTTTTAATTTTTTAATTTCGGCCGGAAGATTCAATCCTTTATCAACCGGTTTATTCACAAATCCGTTTAAAATTAAATTGTTCATCACAATATCCTTTCAATTATATTTACTTTTTTAAAAACGAAAAATAGCGAAAAAAAATTTTGCTTTTTCTCCGTAAATTTTAATCCACAAACATATATAATATATTATAGATAATTTTAAAAAACTATATGATGATGATAATAGGCTGTTCATTCTGTTTATAAAAAAAGCGTATTCACCAGGCAGCTTTCAAAATTAACCATTTTAAGGCGGAAATTAACAGGCGGCATTAAAATAAATCTGTTTTGCCTGAGTAAATTACAAACCTTATTAACACCCGGTTTATAAGCAGGCTGTTTGTTTTTTTTCTGGTTTTTTTACCCCATTACCTGCTAAAAAAATGTTGATTTTTCACCCAAAAAAAAGGCCTAACTTTTATTGTTTTTTCCGCAAAAAGTGTAACAAAAATGAAACAGAAAAAAGCAAAAAATTTTCTGAGAAAACACCAAAAAACATATCAACAGCTTTAACGAATAATTAACAAAAGCACAAAAAACACAAGGCTTGAAAATCAGAATCTTTACGAAAAAGCGATTTATAAAAGCAAGTAAAACAACAAATTAACCATGTTGAAAACTATAAAACCAAAAAGACGGGTATTTTCTTTTTAAGAAGAAAGAGGGATGGAAATCAGCGGGGTATGAAAAACAATTCGGATAAATGAACGGGGCCTTGTTATTAAAGCGGGGATGATAAGCCGCGTTTCATTTGCGGATAAGTTTGTGTTGAGAACAGTACCGAATCCTTTAGGGTTTTATAAACCCTAAAGAATTAACCAGTAGATTATCGGTTACGCCGGACATCGACAAAACTTTTAATAAAAGTAACCAGGGCATAAAGAGAGCTAAGCATCATAATAAGTACCCGAACCAGGGCCAGGGTGTCGGAGCGTCCCAGCGCACCCGTTAGCGGTTTAATTAAACCGCTAAGCACCAATAAAGTTAACAATACCGCCACATGGGCCGCCACTTTATTTTCTTTCTTCAGTCCGCGGTTAAAAAGCAAGAGCAACACCCCAAAGCCCACGGGAATAAGGGCCGTAGCCGAAGGATTGTCGCTGGCCATATAAGCCCATCCGCCCAGGATAATTAACAAGGCCGCGTTTATCAGGCTGGCCAAATAAGGTTTTACCATTTTAATTGAATTTTAGTTTGGCTTATAAACAGCAGCAGGGGGAAAGTGTTCAAAAGGGATTTTGAGAGGCTACTGCTAAACAATATACTCAGCAGCAAAGAAAAAAACCCGAAAATATTAGCAACGACTAAATGTTTTATTCACAGGGAAATCAATAATTATAAGAGCGTAATGAAACAATAAGAGCAAAAAAACGACATGAGAATAAATCTTGTGTCGCTTTGAATGTTTTGTTCGTAATAACCATAAAATTTTTGAGCTCACGAAACAGCTAAAAAAAATGCCCCGCATTGAAAGGCGAGGCGACTTAAATGTTTTCACAACGGAATAATCCTTATTGTGAATTGCTTCAGTTTAAGTAACGAAAATATGATAATTCGTCGAAATCAACAAGTGTTTATTAGGAATATGGCCAAAACATGCTGAATAACAGCTTATTCCACTAAAAAAATTAAACCTCACGGTTAAGGGAATTTGAAAATTTTGTAATTTTAACGGTACCAATTGAACTTTGACGAGTTATTAACATTTAAATAGATTTGCTTATGGCGATACCTTTTAAAGTTATTGAAAAGGGCCAACCCGGAGTAACCGGTGGAGGCACTAAAAAGTACTATGCAAGCAGTACGCTAACTGGCGAGTTGACATTGGAAAAACTTACCAAGCAGATTGAGCGGGTAAGCACCGTTAACGGAGCAGACATTCGGGCGGTATTGTATGCCATGGTACAGATTATGCAGGATGCTCTTGCCGACGGACAAGCCGTTCGTTTAGGCGATTTGGGCAGCCTTAGAGTAAATATTAGTAGCCAGGGAGAGGAAACCCCTGAGGATGTAACAGCAAATTCGATTAAAGGAGCTAAAACAATTTTTACTCCTGGAAGCGGGTTAAAAGAGATGTTAGTTAATTTAAAATTTAACAAAGCATAAGGCGGCAAAAAACACCTTAGATTTTTCTTAAAAACACACGTGTTTTTTAAAAAATCACGTGTGTTTTTTTTAAAAAGACGTGTGTTTTTGCAGGCCTTATCACCAGCGGGCTACAGGGCACAAAAATAAGCCCTTTAAAAGAAACCCCAAAACAAACGAAACATTTACTGCCAAACAAAAACCATAAACCGATGAAACGTATTTTAGGACTGGATTTAGGAACCAACAGTATAGGTTGGAGTCTAATAGAACAAGATTTTGAGAAAAAAGAAGGAAAGATTCTGGGAATGGGAAGCCGAATAATCCCAATGAGTAAAGATATAATAGATAAATTTGGCTCCGGGCAAAGCCATTCACAAACAGCAGAGCGTACAGGATATCGAGGTACTCGTCGACTTTACCAAAGAGATAATCTGCGAAGAGAACGGTTGCACCGGGTTTTAAATATACTTGGTTTTTTACCTGAGCATTATGTGAATGCTATCGACTTTGAGAATAAACTCGGGCAATTCTATAATGATAACGAAATTAAACTAAACTATAAACCTGTTGAAAACAATTCAAACCGAAGCTATGAATTCCTTTTTAAGCAAAGTTTTTCTGAAATGGTTGCTGAGTTTAAAGAAAAGCATCCTGAACTGTTCTACAAAAAGGCAAATGGGGAAGAAACAAAAATACCCTATGACTGGACAATATATTATTTACGGACAAAAGCATTAAACCAAAAAATTACAGAACAAGAATTAGCCTGGCTTATATTGAATTTTAACCAAAAAAGAGGCTATTACCAATTACGGGGAGAGGAAGAGGAAACGGATAATACAAGACTTGAAGAATTTTATTCTTTGATGGTAAGCAATGTAGAAGAGTCAGAAGATAAAAATGCAAATGGAACATGGTATAATGTAATACTGGAAAATGGCTGGGTTTACAGGCGCCAAAGCAAAGAGTCCTTAGATGACTGGATTGGGAAAACAAAAGAATTTATTGTTACTACACAATTAGATGAAAATGGCAATCCTAAAACAGATAGAGAGGGTGATATAAAACGCAGCTTTAGGGCTGTTGATTCCGAAAAAGACTGGATTGCTATAAAAAAGAAAACCGAACAGGACATTGAAAGCTCAAATAAAACCGTTGGCCAATACATTTACGAAACGCTGCTTGAAAATCCAACGCAAAAAATAGGAGGGAAACTGGTAAAAACTATTGAACGCAAGTTTTATAAAGATGAATTAAAACAGATTCTTGAAAAACAGGTACAATGGCACGAAAAATTACATGACAAAGAACTATATAAAACATGTGTTGAAGAATTATACCCACGAAACGAAGCACACCAGAGAAAAATTATCGACAAGGGTTTTATATATTTATTTTTAGAAGATATTATTTTCTATCAGAGACCGTTGAAAAGCCAAAAATCTAATATTTCCGGTTGTACATACGAAACACGCTCCTATAAAAAGGTTGTTGAAGGAAAAGAAGAAACGGTAACAGAGGCCATAAAAGCGGTTCCTAAATCGCATCCCTTGTTTCAGGAATTTCGTCTTTGGCAATTCTTACAAAACCTGAAAATATACCAGAAAGAAGCACAGGTAGATGGAAAGGCTGTTATTGATTATAATGTAACCAATACGGTTATTGAAAACGAGGATTCCTGGATTGCTCTATTCGATTACCTGAATACACGAAAAGAGGTAGAACAAAAGCATGTTATTGATTTTTTGGTAAAGGAAGGCAAGCTTACAAAAAGAGAAAAAGAAAATTACCGATGGAATTATGTAGAAGACAAGTCTTACCCGGCCAATGAAACAAAAGCACAATTCATCTCCCGGCTAAAAAAAGTGGAAGGCATCGAAAATGTTGATGAAGTACTGACTGAAGAATTTGAAGAAAGCTTATGGCATATTGTCTATTCAGTATCGGATAAAATTGCATTTGAAAAAGCGCTGAAAAAGTTTGCCGAAATAAATAAGCTCAATATTGACTCTTTCTTTGAAAACTTTAAAAAGTTTCCTCCTTTCGATAGTGATTATGGGGCATATTCGTTGAAGGCAATTAAAAAGCTGCTTCCACTTATGCGGAGCGGAAAATATTGGAAAAAGGAAGACATATCTCCTGATATTCTGCAAAAAGCTGATTCCATAAGAGAGCGCTTGGAAACCATTGAGTTTCAAAAAACAAAAATCGACGATACCGTTGCCGACGATGAAGTTCAAAAACAAGTACTAAGAAGTTTTACAGAATTTGCCAATAAAAGCATGTTACAGGGATTGAATACTTATCAAGCATGTTACTTAGTATATGGTCGACATTCTGAAGCTATTGAAACGGCAAAATGGGAAACTCCGACAGACATTGATAATTATCTGAATAATTTCAGACAACACAGCCTGCGCAACCCTATTGTAGAACAAGTGGTAACTGAAACACTGCGGGTTGTGCGCGATATTTGGCAGCATTACGGAAATGGGGAAAAAGATTTCTTCATAGAGATTCATATTGAGTTGGGACGGGATATGAAAAATCCGGCAGATAAACGAAAACGAATCGCCGCACAGCAACAGGAAAATGAAAATACCAACCAGCGCATAAAACAAATTTTAGCGGAGCTGATGAGTGACCCGAAGGTAGAAGGAGAAATCCGCCCATATTCTCCAAGCCAGCAGGAAATTTTAAAGATATATGAGGAAGGAATTTATCAAAGCCCCAATACGGAGTATGTAGAACTAAAAGAAGATGAAGTAGAGAAAATCCGAAAAACAGCAAAACCATCGGCAAAAGATATTAACCGATATAAACTTTGGCTTGAACAAGGCTATCGCTCTCCTTATACCGGAGAAATGATATCACTGGGAAAACTTTTCACAACAGCTTATCAGATAGAACACATCATTCCACAAGCCCGATATTTTGACGATTCGTTGAGCAATAAAGTTATTTGCGAAAGTGAAGTAAATCAATTAAAAAGCAATATGACCGCATATGAATTTATAAAAAACAAAGGGGGTAGTATTGTTGATTTACAACAGGGAAAAACGGTTACATTATCTACCTTGTTTGAATATGAAGAGCATTGCAAGCAATATTTTAAAAAGAATAAATCGAAACTTACCAAACTTTTAATGGATGATATTCCTGAAAAATTTATTGAACGACAAATGAATGACAGCCGGTATATCAGTAAACTTGTAAAAGGCTTGTTAAGCAATATAGTAAAAGATGCCGATGAACAGGCAGCAACATCAAAACATGTAATCCCGGTTACGGGTGCTATTACCGACACATTGAAAAAAGACTGGGGAATTAATGATAAATGGAACGATATAATTGCTCCCCGTTTTAAGCGGATGAATGAAATAACCCAATCGCAGGATTTTGGGTATTTCGATAAGTCAATAAATGCTTTTCGCACCACAGTACCTGACGAATTACAGAAAGGCTTCAATAAAAAACGTATCGACCACCGACACCATGCCATGGATGCATTGGTAATTGCCTGTGCAACACGGGAACATATTAATTACATGAACAACCAGTATGCGGCAAAAGACAAAAAAGATGAGCGCTACGATTTACGGGACAAACTGCGGATTGTGGAAGAAAAACAGATAACCGATAAATCAACAGGTACACAAAAAACAATTAGAGTTGGGAAAGAATTTATAAAACCCTGGAAAGGGTTTCCTGTAGATGCAAAAAACGCTCTGGAAAAAACAGTGGTGAGTTTTAAACAAAATCTGCGGGTAATAAATAAGACTACCAATAAAACATGGCAATGGGCAGAGAAAGAAGGGAAGTTGAAAAAACAATTAGTTAAACAAACCAAGGGCGATAGTTGGGCTATCAGAAAATCGATGCATAAAGATACGGTTTCCGGAAAAGTGAATGTTCGAGTCAAAAAAACGGTAGCTTTTGCATCAGGCATAAAAGATTGGGAAAACCTGGTTGATAAAAGATTAAAATCTATTCTGAAAAAATTAATTTCAGAAGGAAAGGATGCAAAAACGATCACCAAGTATTTTAAAGATAATCCCTATCAATGGGAAGGAAATCCAGTTAAACAAGTTGAGGTTTATGCTTATACATCAAATGCTACTGCAACAAGAATGAAGTTATCAGAAAGTTTTTCAAGAAAACAATTGGAATGTATTACTGATAGTGGAATCAAGAGAATATTGGAAAATCATTTGAAGAACTATATTGATGAGAAGGGAAATGAAAGATTCGATTTGGCTTTTAATCCCGATGGTGTAGCAGCAATGAACGAAATCATTGTTGAACTAAATGGAGGTAGGGTTCACCAACCCATTTACAAGGTACGAGTATATGAAGAAGGGAGTAAATTTAATGTGGGAAATACTGGTAATAAAGCAAGAAAGTTTGTTGAAGCGGCTAAAGGCACGAACATTTTCTTTGCTATCTATTGGAACGAAGAAAAACAAAAACGAGAATACGAGACCATTCCACTTAATGAAGTGATAGAACACCAAAAACAAGTGGCCCATTTACCAAAAGAAGAACGAACACCTGTTTCAATTAAAAATGAAAAAGGTAAATTCTTATTTTCATTGTCTCCTAATGATTTGATTTATGTGCCAACAGATGAAGAATTAGAAAATCCTAGTTTGGTTGACTTTTCTAAATTGAGTAAGGAGCAAATAAATAATATCTATAAAGCTGTTAGTAGTACATCCAATAGATTTTATGCCCTGCCTAATCAAGTTGCAACTAGTATTTGGAACAAAAATGAATTTACTAGTCTTAATAAACTTGAGTTTGATATTAAGGGGAATTCTTTAAAGGAAAGATGTTGGAAATTACAAGTTGACCGTTTAGGAAATATTATAAAAGTAATTCGATAATCCATTGAGGGCGTCACTTTAAGTGACACCCTCAATTAAGACCGGCAATAAAAAGCAATCAAAAAGCCAGAGCCATGCAATTTGAAACAGGCTATATATACCACATCTATAACCAGGGCAATAACCGGCAAAAGATATTTTTTGATCGGGAGAATTATTTGTTCTTTTTAAAAAAGATGCGATTGTATTTATTGCCCTATGCTGATATACTGGCCTATTGCCTGATGCCAAATCACTTTCACTGGATGATTCGGGTTAAAACACTTACCGTCGGTGTCACTCAAAGTGACACCGACGGTAAAGATGCTAAAGAACGAAACATCAATGATTCCATTGGATTGCTTTTGCGATCATATACTCAAGCAATTAATAAACAACAAAAAAGAACCGGCAAACTTTTTAGAGAGAAAACAAAAGCCGAATGCTTGAATTGTCCCGGGGGCATTGCGCCCTCGTTTTATAATACCTCTGGCGGAACACAAATACCCATTGATAATCCGGAAAAAGAATATCCCCAGGTATGTTTTAATTACATTCATCGGAACCCGGTAAAAGCCGGTTTGGTGAATGATAGTGTTGATTGGGAATTTTCTTCGGCCCGTGATTACGCCGGTTTACGTAAGGGAAGCCTGGTAAATAAAGTAATTGCAAGGGAATATCTTACTAATCCCGATAGCTTCGATTGAAACGAAGCTCTTTCTTACAATAAACTAAAACCACAACCCATGATAAAAAAAACCTTATACTTTGAAAACCCCTGCTATTTAAAAAAGAAAGACAAGCAGCTGGTGGTCGATTTTCCTGATAAAGAAAAAGAAGGTCGTTCGATTCCCCTTGAAGATGTGGGAATGATAGTACTCGATAACCAGCAAATAACCTTATCGCACGGACTGGTTATGGAACTTATGGAAAACAATGCAGCTATTGTTTCGTGCGATAGCAAACACCTTCCTTATGGATTAATGCTGCCCATGAGTCAGCACCACGCCTTTACCGAGAAAATGTATGCCCAAATGGAATCAAGTGAACCCTTGCGTAAGAACCTATGGCAGCAAACGGTGGTAGCCAAAATTACCAACCAGGGAGCGTTATTAAAAAGTCTGGGTATTGATTCCGCCAATATGGATTATTGGGCCGGTCAGGTAAAAAGTGGCGATCCTGATAATTATGAAGCCCGGGCTGCAGCCTATTATTGGGATAATTTATTTGAACAATACGATGGGTTTCGACGACATCGTTATGGCGACGCCCCAAACAACCTGTTAAATTATGGCTATGCCATATTGCGGGCCATCGTGGCAAGGGCTTTGGTGGGAAGCGGATTGTTTACCGCCCTGGGTATTCATCATAAAAACAAATACAATCCCTATTGTCTGGCCGACGATATTATGGAGCCTTACCGCCCCTATACCGACGCCCTAGTGTTGTCTATTATTAAGGAGAATCCAGAGCTAGAAGAATTAACTACACCCATAAAAGCCAGGCTTTTAGGCATTGCCACGGTAGACATAAATATCGACAAACAAACCAGCCCCTTAATGGTGGGCGTTCAACGCACTACCGCCAGCGTACGAAAATGTTTTGAGGGCGAAAGCCGTAAAATTGTTTATCCCGTTTTATAACAACGGTGCTGCTTAGAGCAACGCCGTTGTTGAATTCAAATTAAAATGCGCCAAAGCGAACAACAAAGACTAAACCAATACCGTATTATGTGGGTTTTTGTATTTTTTGATTTACCAACCGACACCAAAAAAGACCGAAAAAACGCATCCCGATTCCGCAAAAATTTAGTTCAGGATGGCTTTACCATGATGCAGTTTAGCATTTATACCCGCCATTGCAACAGTCGCGAGAATGCCGAAGTACACATACGTCGGGTAAAATCGTTTTTACCGCCACAAGGCGAAGTAATTGTATTTACCTTGACAGATAAGCAGTTTGGCATGATGGAGTTTTTTAAAGGCGAAGCCGAAGCCAAACGACCTGAGACGCCGCAGCAATTGGAATTGTTTTAATATTCACCGGGTGACTTCAAGTCACCCGGTGAATAAGTAGAAAGCAAAAAAGCCTTCTGAATTTTATTTCTGATGGCTTTTTTATTGCATTTTTCTTCAGTCTATTTTGGCACTTAAGTAATTGGTTGTTTTTGAATTAGGCTTTGGTATGCTGTGTCAAATATACCAAAGAACAAACTGAAAGCAATTCACAACGGCGACCATGAGTTCTTTGAGAACGAGGGCGCTGTGTCAAATATACCAAAGAACAAACTGAAAGCAATTCACAACTGGTTTCCATAAAGCGTTCGTCTAAAGGATGCTGTGTCAAATATACCAAAGAACAAACTGAAAGCAATTCACAACAGAAACAATTCGACAAACAGATAAATACAGCTGTGTCAAATATACCAAAGAACAAACTGAAAGCAATTCACAACAGTAGGTTTATTAAAAGAACAAGATGATAAGCTGTGTCAAATATACCAAAGAACAAACTGAAAGCAATTCACAACTATTTGTTAATTCACAAACGGCAATAACAGGCTGTGTCAAATATACCAAAGAACAAACTGAAAGCAATTCACAACGTAAACCGGGGTTTTACTTGTATTGGAAATGCTGTGTCAAATATACCAAAGAACAAACTGAAAGCAATTCACAACCATACCGGAAACCGAGTTGCTGCAGCTGCGCTGTGTCAAATATACCAAAGAACAAACTGAAAGCAATTCACAACCCAATTGCTACAATAAAATCATCAGTCTTAGCTGTGTCAAATATACCAAAGAACAAACTGAAAGCAATTCACAACTGCCTCTTGCAAAGTGTACCAGCTTTGCCAGCTGTGTCAAATATACCAAAGAACAAACTGAAAGCAATTCACAACACAATACTATATAGTATATCTCAAAGTATAGCTGTGTCAAATATACCAAAGAACAAACTGAAAGCAATTCACAACTGCGTGTGAAAATGCTTTCACCTTCATCGTGCTGTGTCAAATATACCAAAGAACAAACTGAAAGCAATTCACAACAGCTTTACAGCTTTTTTAACAGCCTGAACAGCTGTGTCAAATATACCAAAGAACAAACTGAAAGCAATTCACAACAATAATGGAGACATTACAAAAAACAAAGCGGCTGTGTCAAATATACCAAAGAACAAACTGAAAGCAATTCACAACTCTGGACATCTTAATGAGTTCTCATATTGTGCTGTGTCAAATATACCAAAGAACAAACTGAAAGCAATTCACAACGGCTGGAGAATAAGGCTGCTGAGTTGGTACGCTGTGTCAAATATACCAAAGAACAAACTGAAAGCAATTCACAACACTTTTTGTCGGGTAATTTGAATCCAAAGGGCTGTGTCAAATATACCAAAGAACAAACTGAAAGCAATTCACAACGCCTCCAGGTTCAAGGTTTCCAACTCCAAAGCTGTGTCAAATATACCAAAGAACAAACTGAAAGCAATTCACAACCCAGTTTCTTTTCAATTGTTTTTGTGTCCCGCTGTGTCAAATATACCAAAGAACAAACTGAAAGCAATTCACAACGGTACAAACGAGCCATTGATTGGCTTATAGGCTGTGTCAAATATACCAAAGAACAAACTGAAAGCAATTCACAACTCTTTTCCTGGGTAATATTATAGGTAAAGAGCTGTGTCAAATATACCAAAGAACAAACTGAAAGCAATTCACAACAGTGCCCGATGTGTTGTTTAAACTTACCATGCTGTGTCAAATATACCAAAGAACAAACTGAAAGCAATTCACAACTAAAGCATCGCTATCACCGTCGTTAATAACGCTGTGTCAAATATACCAAAGAACAAACTGAAAGCAATTCACAACTGCGGCTTACACCTTTCTCAAGCCTTATTTGCTGTGTCAAATATACCAAAGAACAAACTGAAAGCAATTCACAACTAAATCGCCTGCAATTGAAGCTTTGAAACAGCTGTGTCAAATATACCAAAGAACAAACTGAAAGCAATTCACAACTTAGTTCCAACGATACTACGTTGATCAACGGCTGTGTCAAATATACCAAAGAACAAACTGAAAGCAATTCACAACTAAAGTTGTCGTAGGAATACCGGGCACAATGCTGTGTCAAATATACCAAAGAACAAACTGAAAGCAATTCACAACAAAACACCTGCAACGGATTCCCCAGAATACGCTGTGTCAAATATACCAAAGAACAAACTGAAAGCAATTCACAACACAATTGGGTTCTAAACCCCTGGGTTTGGGCTGTGTCAAATATACCAAAGAACAAACTGAAAGCAATTCACAACAAGCCTGGCTCTATGCAAAAACAAAAACAGGCTGTGTCAAATATACCAAAGAACAAACTGAAAGCAATTCACAACTGTATCGATATATAAATTCAACTCATTATTGCTGTGTCAAATATACCAAAGAACAAACTGAAAGCAATTCACAACTATTCTATCCTTTTTAGTATGTGGATAATAGCTGTGTCAAATATACCAAAGAACAAACTGAAAGCAATTCACAACAAGAAATTAGAAACAATAGCCTTGATCATAGCTGTGTCAAATATACCAAAGAACAAACTGAAAGCAATTCACAACGAACTTTGAAAAAGTTAAATCGGGCAAATGGCTGTGTCAAATATACCAAAGAACAAACTGAAAGCAATTCACAACCGGTGCAACTTACATCGATTGCGATGGAAAGCTGTGTCAAATATACCAAAGAACAAACTGAAAGCAATTCACAACAAAAAACCGCTTTTTTGTTCAGGGAAATCCGCTGTGTCAAATATACCAAAGAACAAACTGAAAGCAATTCACAACTCGCGGCTAATTTCGATTCAATTACTGGAAGCTGTGTCAAATATACCAAAGAACAAACTGAAAGCAATTCACAACTCAAGCTCCGCTACCGTTGCATCGCCCAATGCTGTGTCAAATATACCAAAGAACAAACTGAAAGCAATTCACAACATTGAATACGAAATACTTAGCTACAAATTCGCTGTGTCAAATATACCAAAGAACAAACTGAAAGCAATTCACAACTGTTTGTTGTTGCTACTGATGCATCAAACTGCTGTGTCAAATATACCAAAGAACAAACTGAAAGCAATTCACAACGAAGCAGCGTTAATTAATGATATTATTGATGCTGTGTCAAATATACCAAAGAACAAACTGAAAGCAATTCACAACATGCTATGTAAGCATCGTACCTACCTTGTTGCTGTGTCAAATATACCAAAGAACAAACTGAAAGCAATTCACAACGCCTTTGTTCTTACCTTCTCTCCTCCATAAGCTGTGTCAAATATACCAAAGAACAAACTGAAAGCAATTCACAACGAATAAGCGGCAACATCTTTAGCTAACGAAGCTGTGTCAAATATACCAAAGAACAAACTGAAAGCAATTCACAACATTATTGGTATCGTGATTGTTCACCATATTGCTGTGTCAAATATACCAAAGAACAAACTGAAAGCAATTCACAACACGACTTTGAGGTTGAACAAGTGCGGTATAGCTGTGTCAAATATACCAAAGAACAAACTGAAAGCAATTCACAACAATGTTGGTTATCCATTTAAAAAATCTTTTGCTGTGTCAAATATACCAAAGAACAAACTGAAAGCAATTCACAACAATGGACCCAAATGCCCGCGATATGCATATGCTGTGTCAAATATACCAAAGAACAAACTGAAAGCAATTCACAACAGTCGGTCACCAACTGCCAATGCCGTTGTGGCTGTGTCAAATATACCAAAGAACAAACTGAAAGCAATTCACAACTCCAGATAGCCTGTAATTACATAAAGCACGCTGTGTCAAATATACCAAAGAACAAACTGAAAGCAATTCACAACCGGAAAACTGAGTAAGGACCAGATTGGCTTGCTGTGTCAAATATACCAAAGAACAAACTGAAAGCAATTCACAACAATAAAGCTAATGCCTCATCCCATTCAATAGCTGTGTCAAATATACCAAAGAACAAACTGAAAGCAATTCACAACATGTTTTCATCTAAAACCCTTACATTAAGGCTGTGTCAAATATACCAAAGAACAAACTGAAAGCAATTCACAACGGTAGTGCGCTGGTAAAGTAATCTTTTTCCGCTGTGTCAAATATACCAAAGAACAAACTGAAAGCAATTCACAACCCGGGCGGCTCACTATTGAAGGAACCAAGCGCTGTGTCAAATATACCAAAGAACAAACTGAAAGCAATTCACAACAATACGACGGTACCGCCTTTGTTCCAGTGAGCTGTGTCAAATATACCAAAGAACAAACTGAAAGCAATTCACAACAGTGTTGGCTTGCGGGTTTCAGAGGTTCAAGCTGTGTCAAATATACCAAAGAACAAACTGAAAGCAATTCACAACAAATAGCGCAAAATATCGTTAAATCATTTGGCTGTGTCAAATATACCAAAGAACAAACTGAAAGCAATTCACAACGCTCCGGGTTGGTTTAACTCAATTGGAATGCTGTGTCAAATATACCAAAGAACAAACTGAAAGCAATTCACAACTTACTGCCATGACTTAAAATTTTAAATGAAGCTGTGTCAAATATACCAAAGAACAAACTGAAAGCAATTCACAACTATAACGTTAATTTAGCTGAATCAACAAATGCTGTGTCAAATATACCAAAGAACAAACTGAAAGCAATTCACAACTATAACTATCGGCATTGTAATTCAGGTTTAGCTGTGTCAAATATACCAAAGAACAAACTGAAAGCAATTCACAACTGTGGGAGGAATGAATATTGCAAAAAGCTGGCTGTGTCAAATATACCAAAGAACAAACTGAAAGCAATTCACAACAATACGACGGTACCGCCTTTGTTCCAGTGAGCTGTGTCAAATATACCAAAGAACAAACTGAAAGCAATTCACAACTAAACTCACAAACATAACTTCCCGAATCAGGCTGTGTCAAATATACCAAACCTGCCTGAATGCTCCGGGCAGGCAGGGAACAAACTATTCGCTATCGCTCATGAGAACGCTTTGCTATGTTGAACAATTCTCACGACCGACGGGAGTAACTATTCTCACGACCGACGGGAGTAAAGCTATTCACATTAAATCTCCGCTATAGTAAGGCAGCACTTGGCTTAATTTCAAACCCTGACTGATAACTCTCTTTCAAGAATTAACGCCACAAAAAGCTTGTCCCAGACCGCTAACTGAGTTTTACCTCAATTTCTCAAAGGTGTTTCAAAGCAAGCCGGCTGATAAAGAATCACCATTCCACACCTTAAGGTATGTAATAGCATAAGTAATATTTTCATTAAAACAACGAATGATTATTTATGGCGTATTCCATCTGTCCTTAGTATTAAAAATAAAAATTAACAGATGAAAATATGCTGTATTTTTGGTAGCTTTACCGAACCAACAAAAAAATAAAAACAATGAATTTAGCAATTGCCTGCGACCATGCAGGATTTGAAACCAAACAGGAGCTGGTGGCTTACTTAAAGGAACTTGGGCATCAATTGACCGACTTTGGTACCCATTCGCCCGACAGTATGGATTACCCCGATACCGCACACCCCTTAGCCGAAGCGGTAGAATCGGGAACGTTCGACTTTGGTATTACCATCTGCGGTAGTGGAAATGGAATAAACATGACAGCAAACAAACATCAGGGCATACGGGCGGCGTTATGTTGGAATACCGAAATTGCAGCTCTGGCCCGGCAACACAACAATGCCAATGTCTGTTCGCTACCGGCTCGTTTTATAAGCGTAGAATTAGCCAAACAGATTGTTGCCGTGTTTTTAAGCGAGGGCTTCGAAGGAGGCCGTCATCAAAAACGAATCGATAAAATACCATTAAAAAAATAAAACCGACACCCATCGCTTCTTATTGGCTTAATTGCATAGATAAGAAGCCGGGGGTACCTAAAAAGACCAGCTTATGTTATCGAATACGAGCAAATATGCCATCCGCGCTGTAATATATCTTGCGGTTTTTGCCGAAGACGGAAAGAAAATAGGGATTAAGAAAATTGCCGATGCCCTGGATATTCCATCTCCCTTTTTGGGAAAGATTCTTCAGGTATTGGTACGGCGTAAATTGCTTTCATCGACCAAAGGGCCCAATGGAGGTTTTGGGGTGGGTAAAGACCCCAACCACATTACCTTATTCGACATTATTGTTGAAATGGATGGCGATGCTTTGTTTAATTCCTGTCTGTTGGGAGCGGGCTCATGCGAAAGCACCAAAACCGAAGGAGGATATTGTGCCCTGCATTACGAATTTGAAGCGGCACGCACCCAGGTAATGAATTTATACAAAAGCAAAACCGTGGGCGAATTGGCAGCTCAGGCAAAGGTTAACGGAAATGAGATTGTTTTTTAGTCTTGTTGGTCTTGTTCAATAAGCTGTAGCAATTCTTCTACGGCTTTTTCGGCATCAACCGATCGTTTAACCAGCTCTTTTCCTTTATAAAGTGACACCTTACCGGGTCCGGCACCTACGTATCCGTAGTCGGCATCGGCCATCTCGCCCGGACCGTTAACAATACATCCCATTACAGCTATTTTTAACCCTTTCAGATGCCCTGTAGCTTCTTTTACCAGCGCCAGCGATTTCTCCAAATCGAAGAGCGTCCGTCCGCACGAGGGACAACTGATGTATTCTGTTTTGGTTATTCGGGTACGGCTGGCCTGTAGAATGGCAAAAGCAGTATCAACCACTTCTTTGTTCGACGATTTAAAGGTGTTTTTCAGCCAAAGTCCGTCGGCCAGACCATCAATAAAAAGCACACCATTGTCGGCAGCACTTTGCAACATAAAATCAGCAGCGCTGAGTGTTTTATAACTTTGTTGAATCACCAGGGGGTGATTAATCCGTTGCAGCATCAGCTTATTTATTAACACCCGCAACTCCTGGGTTGGGTGCGGATGGTACGAGAACGCCACCAGAACCAATGTCGTATCGTTCTTTATTAACTCCCAGTCGTCATCGGCCAATTGGGGCAGCGATACCTGCACCCAGTTTTCTTTTGTGGATTTTAATGTGGCATTTTTGTATTCTTCCCAGGTAAACAAGGGAAAGGTTTCCTGATGAGGATCCCAATAGTTGCTGTCAATCAGAATTTTTACGTCGGATAGGAAGCGGTACGACAACAATTGTTCACCTATATACACCACATCGGGCGACAAATCGCTACGGCGAAAGTTTTGAGATTCTTCCTGAAATTCAAAGCCCAACGCGGTCAAGCATTGCTCATCAATTTGTGCTTCGGCCGATAAATCGGCTACCACCAGTGCTGTATCAGTAAATTTGCGGCAAGGGCGCTTGTTGTAGGTATAGGGATTATAAGCCGGGGCTTGAGTTACAATAGGGGCATAGCTTTTTATTTCTGTAAAATGGTTTACCAGGGCACGGGCAACAGGAATTTCTTTTGCCGGATGCTCCGTTAAGGAAACCCGCAGGGTATCGCCCAACCCATCGTGCATTAAGGCGCCCATTCCAACAGCCGATTTTATGCGGCCGTCTTCACCCGAACCGGCCTCAGTAACTCCCAGGTGCAGTGCGTAGTTCATTCCTTCGTGTGTCATGGCTTGCGCCAATAAACGATAAGCGTAGACCATTATTCGGGTATTGCTCGATTTCATCGAAACCACCACGTTGTTAAAGTTTTCGCTGTGACAGATGCGCAAAAACTCCAGAGTTGCTTCAACCATTCCGGCCGGAGAGTCGCCGTATCGGCTCATAATGCGGTCGGAGAGCGAACCGTGGTTGGTTCCTATCCGGATGGCGGTTTGGTGTTCTTTACAGATTTTCAAAAACGAAACAAACCGGGTTTTTAGCCGGGACAGTTCTTCCTGGTATTCTGCATCGGTAAATTCAACCCGGGCAAACGACGCGCGCTTGTCGAGGTAGTTGCCTGGGTTTATCCGAACCTTATCTACATATTTAGCTGCAATATCGGCCAGTTCCGGATTAAAATGTATATCGGCCACAATAGGCGTTTGATAACCCTTAGCCACCAATCGTTCTTTTATTTCTTTAAGGGCGTCCGCATCACGGGTATTGATAACCGTATAACGAACCAATTCTCCTCCAGCTTCAATAATACTAATAGCCTGGTTTACCGATGCATCCACATGGTGGGTACTGGTATTGGCCATCGATTGAATACGGATGGGGTAAGCCCCGCCCAGGTATAATGAACCTACTTTAGCCGGCATGTTTTTGTGCCGTTGCAGATAAAATGGCGTTGGGGTAAACCAGGAGTTGTCCATGAGTTTGAATGTATTTAATTATTGAGGCAAAAAAGCAACGTAATGCGATTTATTTACCCAATTGCTGTTTCATAATTTTGGTGATGTATTTACCGATAATGTCGAATTCCAGATTTACCCGGCTTCCTTCTTTGTAATTGTGAAATACAGTGTGTTCATAGGTATAAGGTATAATAGCCACCTGAAACGAATCGTCTTTTGAGTTTACTACGGTAAGGCTAACCCCGTCGACCGAGATGGAACCTTTTTCAACCGTAATATTTCCTTTCGACGGGTCGTATTGAAAGGTATAATACCAGCTTCCATCGGCTTCTTCAACATTGGTACAAACAGCGGTTTGGTCAACGTGGCCCTGCACCATATGACCATCCAAAAGTTTATCCATGGTCATGCTTCGTTCCAGATTAATCTCACTTCCGGGAACCAAATCGCCGAGATTCGACTTTATCAGGGTTTCCTGGATGGCTGTAACCGTATAGGCTTTGTCGGTTTTACGAACCACGGTTAAGCAAACACCGTTGTGAGCCACACTTTGATCAACTTTAAGTTTATCGACAAATGAACAGGCAATGGTCAGATCAATATTTTCTTTATTTCTATCGATGGATACTACTTTTCCGGTTTCTTCAACTATTCCTGAAAACATAATTATATGGTTTAATTAGTAAAGTGCAAAAATAACGGAAACCGTTGATTAAACCAGCAGGAAAGGATGTTTTTAAACGGAGAAACCTTTAGCGTTTGCTAACGTTGGTTTTTGAAAAGGCCCAGAAAGATAAATCCGTAAATTAGCGGCAAAACCCAAATGAGTGTTTTGCTGAGTTTTTTTTGATGTGGGGTAAGGGCCGCTCGATTGATAACCTGAATCAGGTACAGGTTGAAAATTAGCGTAAGCACTATCAGTATAAGAATCAAGCGTGCCATTAATAGTAACTGCTGAGTTTACGTAAGCGCTCTTCGTTTAAAATGCGTATTTTTCGGCCGTTTAATTCAATGTATTTGTCTGATTTGAATTCCGACAACAGCCGAATCACCGATTCGGTTGCAGTGCCAACCAGGCTGGCCAGTTCATCGCGGGTTAGTGAAACTTTTAAAAAACCCTCGTTATCGACACTAAAAATTTCTTTGAGTTTAATCAGTACTTCGGCTAAGCGTTCCCGCACCGATTTTTGAGCAATGTCCGTTAAAAACTGATTGGCTTCGCCCAGTTCTTTACAGGCCAGTTGCATCAAATCCATCGAAAACCGGGGATTATGTTCCAGAATTTCGAACAGGTGATCAGCAGGAATGGCACAAACTACAACGTCTTCAATGGCTTTGGCTGTGGTGCAGGCCGATTCTTTACTTAAGATGGAACGATAGCCAATAATATCGCCAGCCTGAGCAAATGAAACAATTTGTTCTTTTCCTTCGATTCCGGTTTTGAACATTTTTACAATACCCGAATGAATACAATATACGTGGTGAATGCGATTTCCCTCGTGAAAAATGGTAGAACCTTTTTTATATGAATTGCAGCTTTTGTCGTAGGTTAAGCGCTCCAATTCTTCATCGCCCAACGAAGAAAATATCGTTTTACAACCCAATAAGCAATCTTTACAAGCCGGTACAGTAGCGCTATGTTTCATTTTTTAAGCAATTAATTAAAAAAGAACAAAAAAGTATAAACCAAAACAGTTATAAATCAGGCACAAAAATAACTTTTTTCGGCTTTTTATGCTATGTTTAAGGTGTCTTTTTATACAAAACCGAAAAAATTAGAACAAAGCCGGGGGTGTTGGGGTTTCTTTTTCATAATTGCCAGCATGTCAGGTTTCGATTTTTTGGAACACTATTTGAAACATGTAGATAATTAAATAAGTTATTTTAAAAATATAAATTGCATGAAAACAACATTAGACATGAGATGGAAAGGCGACATGGCCTTTGAAACAGAATTAAACGGACACAAAATAGTTATAGACGCAGACGAAAAGGTTGGGGGAAAAAATATGGGTCCACGCCCCAAAGCGCTAATGATGGTTGCTTTGGCAGGATGTACCGGGATGGACGTAGTATCAATCCTAAAAAAGATGCGGGTCGAAGTGAAAGACTTTAATGTGCGGGTCGAAGGAAATGTTACAGAAGAGCATCCCAAGCATTACGATGCGATGAAGCTTATTTATGAATTTTCGGGAGACAACCTGGAAGAAGAAAAACTAAGAAAAGCGATTGATTTGTCAATGGAGCGTTATTGTGGGGTTTCTGCAGTTTATAAAAAAGTAATGCAAATGTCGTATGAGATTGTAATAAAGTAAACAGAAGCTTAAAAAAAAACCGGAATGGCTCAAAGTCGTTCCGGTTTTTTTATGTGTAAAAAGCCTAACGGTAACGGTAACGTTGCAACCACGATTCGAAGAATGAAACATTTACGCCCACACGAAAAAAATCTTCTTTTATAAGCAGATTATTTGTGGTTCCCCGGGTTTTATATTCGGCAAACAAATTCATTCGCATGGCACGCATTCGGAACCCAATTCCTGCAGTCAATGCCAGACTTTCGATGGTATTGCCATCAATTTCAAAATATCCGCTTTGGTAATTTGCTCCGGCACGGTACGAAATGGGAGTCCGTTGCGCCAGCCTTCGCGGGGTATATTCAAGGCCAAAAGCCAGGGTATTATTATCGATTAAATTGGCAAAGGCATCGGCAACAACCAAATTTGACCAGTTTTGTCTCGAATAATCGGCCGATATAACCAATTGATTGTCGAAAACATACGATAAACCACCACCATAATTAATCGGAAAATCATTCAGCTGATAGTTTCCTTTTTCGTAACGAATGGTATCAGTAAAGGAGGTTCCGGTATAACGTTGTAACTCGTAAAGGGTAGTTTGGCTGCGCAGCATTCCGGGAGCATTGATGGTTATGCCAAGCACCAATTCATTTTTTTCACTTAACTTAAAGGCGTGCTGGTAACCAAAGTCGAATACAATACCACTGTATCGCGTGCTTTTTTCAAGGCTTACCTCATAAAAATCGGGAACAGATAAGCTGTAATTTTCAGTTTCGTTTTTTGGTCCAAATAAAAAAGAAACATTAACACCAAGCGAGCTGTTTTTTGTAATTTTATATGCATTGGTAAAATAAAACTTCGATAAACCGCCACTTCCTTCGTATAGGGTTGTATAAGTCTCGCCTGAGCCACTTACCGGAGGGGTGGTTTCAAAAGTATAACCTACATTGGTGTAGGGAACCAGTCCAAAGCTCATTCCCCATTTTTTATTGATTCCAATTCCCAGGGCAATATACGACAGGTTTGCGTTATTCTTTGAACCGGTTTCGGTGCTGGTTTTTAATTGGGTAAAATCGCCATGAACACCAAATTCAAAGATAACCATGGTACTGTCGAGCGAAGTAAGTGCAGCAGGGTTTAATACATTCAGGTTTAATGGAGAGCGTACACCAATACCCGTTCCTCCCATAGCTGCATTTCGTCCAAAACCCATTGACTCAAAATCACCCAGACCCAGTTTGGAGTATGGTGAAATGGTATTGTTTTGAGCGAAAACACCAACAGCGAACCAAAGAATTGTAAAGGCAAAGAATATTTTTTTTGAAAGTTTCATTGTGGTCAATAAGATTTAATATACTACGTAATGCAATTGCAATTGCAAAGATTCTGAAAAACTCTGATCCCCAAAAATAACCCGTTTAAACGAAGTTAAATTATCCTGATTCGAAAGGGAAATGAATAACGTTTGATCGGGATTTAACTGATTGGTCTTATTAAGAATAAAACCCAACAGATCGATAGAATAGTAAGTATTGTCGTTAAACTCATCGTCTGCAACGAGTGTACTTAAAATAGGATTACCGCTAAAATCCGTGAGTTGAACTTTGGTTAGGTTTTTTGAATCAATCCAATATACACTCAATTGAGGTAATTCACTGGCCTTATCATAGGTTCCTTTGCGTGGTTTTATCATTAACCGGGCATCCATAACAGAAAGGTTGGGATGAATTTCTTTCAGGTTCTCAATCATGGGAATGTCAATACGAAAACCCAGGGAACCGCCAGCCTGAACTGCCACTAGGTTGTTTGAGTTTTTTGATGCAACAACCCCGGTGTTTTCGATGCCATCAACCAATGAACCGCTGTAATCAACCGAATAATTGGTAAACACCCTGGAAGTTTCGCTGGGTGTGAAAGAAAAATAAGAACTATTTTCCTGTCCCCGAATTCGGTAATAAAGCCTTAGTTGAAGTTGTTGAACGTTGTTTGTGTCGGCAGGAGTTGTATTGTATCCAAAAAAGGTTGAAGCCCACGACAAATCTTTGGTAACAGGAAGCAGGGCCAGACCGGGAAACTGTTTTTTAAAGGAGGTTCCGTTTGAAATGGTGTCGTTACTGTTTACCAGCCAATCGAACCACTTTAAACCCAATGCATCCGGAAGTTTTATAAATTCTTCGCGCGAAGCTTTAGGTCGCTGTTTAAAGGAATGGGTTGCCAGCGGGCTGGCGTTTATTAAAAAGGTGTCGGTACTGTATAAACGCTGGTTATTGTTTCTGGGCTCAATGGGCTCCAACACCTCATGAAAAGCCAGCGTTTTTTCAACGGTTGTATCTCCGCTATAATATCCGGTTTGTTTTATATAAATCACCAGTTGTTCAAAAATGGCATCTTCATCCAAAGAGGGGAGCGATGTGGACGGAATAAATTCAACATACGATTTGGCTTCAGAGGTTCCCAGCAAAGGGTCGTTTTGGTAGCCAACAAAAACCGTATTATATCCTGTTGCACCAAGACTGTCCGTCCGAACGGTTGAAACGTTCACGGTAAGGGTGTCAACATAATGTATTTTTGACTCCTCTTTAACAAAGCGATCACCAATTTTATATACCGCCTCATCGTCGGCACACGATGAAAGCAAAACCCCGACGAGTAGTAGTTTACTTAATAAACTGTTTTTATACATATTATGAATCATAATTAATAGGGCGGCTAAGTTAGGTTGATGCATCTTATTGGTAAACTTAAATCTACCAAAGGCAAATATTTATCTACCAACAGGAAACCCATTCAAAAAAGCTCAAGCCCTTATTTTTCAAATCAATTCGGCAAATATAATGTTTCGTAGATAAATTAAGGTTGTTAGTAGATTCTTTTTTAGCTTAGTACTTAACAAATATACATTTGAACTCAAAAACTATTAAATATGATGAAAATAAAACTAACCTGGGCTATAGTTGCCCTGCTCTTTTCCGGCTTATTTGTAAGCTGTAATAACAATGATGATGATGAAGAATTGGTTGGAAACTGGGTTGAAGAACCCGAGTTTGACGGAAGACCCAGAGCTAATGCCGTTTCCTTTATTATCGATGGAAAAGCATACATGGTAGGCGGATACGATGGAAAAGATTACTTTAACGATACCTGGGAATATAACCCCGCAGACAAGCAATGGCGTCAACAGGAAGATTTTCCCGGCACACCCCGGACTTCGGCCATTGGTTTTGCAGTAAATGGCAAAGGATATGTTGGAACAGGTTCCGATGGTGACCTTAAATTAAACGATATGTGGGAGTTTAATCCTGCAGGAACCCCCCAATGGGTGCAAAAAGCCGATTTTACTGGAAAAGCCCGCTACAGTGCGCTGGCGTTTTCTGTAGGTGATTTTGGGTTTTTAGGAACAGGGTACACTGACGATGGTGCAGAAAAAGATATGTGGAAATACAACCCGGCGGATGATACCTGGACTCAGGTGAGTAGCCTGGCCGGGTCAAAACGTTACGATGCCGCCGTGTTTGTAATTAACAATATAGCCTATATTGGAACAGGGATTAATAACGGAGTCTTTGAACGCGACTTTTTTAGCTACGATGCCACCAACGACACCTGGACCGCATTAGAAAAATTGGATGTTGATGACAACTATACCATTACCCGCTCAAACGCAGTTGCTTTTGAACTAAATGGCAAAGGATACATTGGTACCGGATCATTTAATGGAATCCGCAGCGATTTTTGGGAGTACGACCCCAACACCGATACCTGGAAAGAAGTTACTTCGCTTGAGGGAGCCGCTCGTCAGGACGCCATTGCTTTTAGCGTTGGAGACAAAGCTTTTGTAGCTACCGGACGCAACGGAAATTACTATTTCGACGACATCTGGTATTTTGAACCCGGTGCAATTTATAACGAAGAAGACTAAAAATAAGAAAGGAAAGCAGGTTTAACAGCCTGCTTTCTTTTAAGCTTTTTTAAATGGAAGCGAAATCAGGCAACAAACAGGTTACGTTATTGTATCTAATTATCCATGTTTCGGCATGGATGATTTTGTTTTTGTTGCCTTTTGCCATTTTCGATGTACGGCTGAAAAGCTCTTTCAGCATTTTTAATCTGCTGTTTGTAGGAAAAGCGCTTATTGTTTTTTACCTGAATTATTATTTGTTGGTTCCCCGGTTGTTGCTTCAAAAAAAAGTATTCACCTATATTATATGGGTTGCTCTAATTGTAAGCGCTCTGGCTTATTTTGATTGCCGCCAAAACGAAATCCTGCGAAGGCCCTATGAGAACACCATCAAAGCAACCAAGCCCGGATATCCTGTAGCAACCGAAAAAGCAGCAAAACCACTAAATCCGCCACGAATGCTGGGTAATGTTCCATTTATTTTAATGATAATTGGAGTAAGTACCAGCTTAAAATTGTCACAAGCCTGGTTTCAGAATGAGCAAACGCAACAAGACATTAAAAAAGAACACCTGGCAACGGAGTTGGCTTTTTTAAAATCGCAGATTAACCCGCACTTTTTGTTTAATTCCCTGAATAGTATTTATTCCCTGGCATTTAAAAAGTCTGATTTAGCACCGGAAGCCATTTTAAGGCTTTCAAAAATTATGCGTTATGTGCTCGACGAATCGCCAAGCACCTGTGTTCCTCTGGAAAAAGAACTGGACCATTTACAGGATTATGTGGAATTGCAGAAGCTGAGGTTAACTGAAAAAACCAAACTTTCGTTTGTGGTCGATAATAAAACCACAAATCAAACCATTGAGCCGATGCTTTTGGTTCCCTTTATCGAAAATGCGTTTAAACATGGTGCCGATACCACCGTTCAATCGGTGATTACCATTAAAATTAACATAAGTGCAAACCAATTGGTTTTTCAATCGACCAATACCATTGCCCAGCGCAATACCAATCAAACCGAACAAGATTCCGGCATTGGTCTTAAAAATGTGGCCCGTCGCTTGCAAATGCTTTATCCTGGACATCACAAACTCGATGTAGTGGAAGAAAAAAACCTGTATGCTGTAACTTTATTTTTAACTTTGAAGCAGCATGAAATGCATAATAGTTGACGACGAACCCCTGGCAGTAGATATTATTACGAGCTTTGTTGAAAAAGTTCCGCATCTGGAGTTATGTGCCAGCACTAACAATGCGCTCGAAGCTATTGAACTGATTGCCAAACACAATGCCGACCTGATTTTTCTCGACATTCAAATGCCTAATCTTTCGGGAATTGAGCTGGTAAAAACCCTGAATAATCCGCCGTTAATTATTTTTACTACCGCATATTCAAATTATGCCCTCGATGGTTTTGAGTTAAATGCTGTAGATTATTTATTAAAACCCATTCCGTTCGATCGTTTTATTAAAGCAGTGAATAAGGCCATGGAGTTGTTTCGCCTACGCAATGCAACATCCAATCAAAAAGTTCAGAAAGAATCAGAACCCGAGCCCGATTTTATTATGGTGAAAGCCGATTACAGCATGGTAAGGGTTGGGCTTGATCAAATTTTATATATTGAAGGACTTAAAGATTACCTGAAAATTGTATTGGCCAATGGAAAACCCATCTTAACACTGAACAGCCTGAAAAATTACGAGGAACGCTTACCCCAATCCCAATTTATTCGGGTGCATCGTTCCTATATTGTGGCCGTTAACAAAATTGAATCGATACAAAAACACCGTATTGTAATTGGAAAAGATCGCATCCCGATAGGAGACAACTTTAAGGAGGCTTTTTATCAGCGAATGGATAAAAACAATATTTTTTAATCGTCTTTGTGATGATCGGGATTAAATGCTGAATTTGGAATCAGTTGTTTAATTCGCAGCAAGCTCCGCCAAAGCAAATAAAAAACAAAAGGTAGAAACAGGAAAACGAGGTATTGATTTTGGCTCATTAAAATAAAATCGTAAACCCCGTGAAACAGAAACGGTACCAAGAAAGCCAACCCCAGGTATTTAAGTCGTTTACTGGGAATAAAACGAGCCAAACCAAAACGATAACCCATCATTACACCAAACATAGCATGTGCCGGAACAGCAGTAAATGCTCTCAGTAAACCAACCGTTATTCCGGTTTCAGAACCAAAAACATATCCAATATTTTCAACCAACGCAAAACCCAGCGAAACAAATACGGCATAAACCACCCCGTCGAACATTTCGTTAAATTCCGGATTCTTCCAGATTAATACATAAACGGCAAAAAATTTAAACAATTCTTCAATTAATGCGGCAACCATAAAAGCGGTCCATGCGGCAGCGCCCAAGCCGGTTAAATTTACTCCCAGCTGATGCATGAGGTTTTCGAAATAAATAACTGGGAAAACAATTACGCCACCAGCTACCAATCCTTCAATCAAAAGCTTTAATGGTTCACGTTCATATCTGTCGCGATAATAAACATAAGCTAAAATGATAAAAACTGGAACCGAAGCGACTATAAGCAAGTTCATGCATAGGGGTTTGCAACAAAAATAAAAACAATTTTTAAGCAAGCCCTACTTCTACAAACATTTATATGTTTTTTGGTTTATAACGCACACTTTTTTCGATGGCGGCAATCATTAATCCGGCAATGTCTTTTTTAGTGGCGCCCTCAATTCCTTCCAAACCAGGCGATGAATTTATTTCCAGCAATAAAGGTCCTTTATTGCTTCGGATAATGTCAACGCCGGCCACTTTAAGGTTCATGGTGCGGGCTGCTTTTATGGCAATTTTTCGCTCACTGGGGGTGATTTTAACAATTTTTGCCGTTCCGCCCTGATGAATGTTCGCCCTGAATTCTCCCGGAGCGGCGGTACGTTGAATGGCGGCAACCACCTTTCCATCAATAACAAAACAGCGGATGTCTTTTCCTCCGGCTTCTTTAATAAATTCTTGCACCAGTATATTTGCACGTAAACTTTTAAAGGCATTAATTACGCTTTCAGCAGCTTTTCTTGTTTCAGTTAGCACAACGCCTTTGCCCTGGGTTCCCTCAAGTAGCTTAACAATTAAGGGAGCTCCACCCACCATCTTAATTAAATCGTTCGTGTCGAGCGGGGAGTTTGCGAAACCTGTAGTTGGAATATTTAAACCGCTGTTTATAAGCAATTGCATAGAATACAGCTTGTCGCGCGATTGGCTGATGGCTGATGCAGAATTCAGGCAAAAAACATTCATTGCTTCAAAATGGCGGGTTAATGCACAACCATAAAATGTTGCCGACGGTCGTATTCGGGGGATTACTGCATCAAAACCAGAAAGAATCCGCCCTCCCCGGTAATGCATTTCGGGTTGTTCGCCATCGAGTTTAATATAACAATGCTTAATGCTTAAGAATTCCATTTCGTGCCCGCGTTCTTCACCGGCTTCCATAATGCGCCGGTTACTGTATAAATCAGGGTCACTGGCCAATAATCCAATGCGTAAGCCGGTGGGTTGCTTAATATGAGCGCTGTATACCTGGTTTAAGTGATCAATGGAACGATCGCCCAAAAGAAAACTGGATTCCGGATCGACCAGCATTTTACCACCCATGGCCTGTCGGCCCAGCAACATACGATATCCCATACTGTCGCGGTTGGTAAGGGTAAGTTCTATTTCCCAGGTGCTTTCGGCTATAGCTAAGGTTGATTTTATTACATAGCGCATTTCACTAGTGCCGCTGGTACTTTTTACGCTCCGGCGATCAACTACCGGGCTTTCGCAGTGAATTGTGGTTTTACCATCGTTTTGAATGGGATGCACATCGTAACTCACCCAAGGATCACCGTTCTTTTTAAAAGGAACAATATTTACAGCATGTAAAGCAGAAGTTTTTGCTCCTGAATCTACCCGGGCTTTTATGGCCGGGATTTTTAACTGAGGCAAAGAACACCATTCTTCGCTTCCAATAATAATTTTATTTAACGACACTTTTTTGAATTATTCAATAAATACCTTGATACAGAAACGTTTGTTTTTTCGGACGGCAAAAGTACTTTTTTAATTTGCGATACCAAGTCCGATTATTTAAAACGCAGCTCTTTTACGCAAGTTAATGCGTTTTTGTTCAGAAGTTTTTAACTAATAAAGAATAATGTTTTTTAGGTGAACTACATAGCATTTCTGAGGGAAAGCATTTTAAGCAAGAAATATTAAAACAACTAAAGGAAACCGGGTTTTAAGCTTTAAAAAAACAACGATAATTTGTATTTTCACCCAGAACAATTATGCAGTGCTTTAAATCATAAAACCCAATATAACAAACAGCTATGATTGACAAGGAAACAATTTCAAAAATTTTTGATGCGGCCAACATTGTGGAGGTTGTTTCCGATTTTGTTCACCTAAAAAAAAGAGGGGTTAATTACCTTGGCAATTGCCCTTTTCATAACGAGAAAACGCCATCGTTTACCGTTTCGCCGGCAAAAGGAATTTATAAATGTTTTGGATGTGGAAAAGGCGGAAATGCGGTCAATTTTATTATGGATCACGAGCAGCTTTCGTATGTGGACACACTAAAGTGGCTGGCCCGGAAATATCATATCGAAGTAATTGAAAAAGAGGAGTCGCCCGAGGAGAAAGAGCAAAAAGATGCCCGCGAAAGCATGTTAATTGTAAATAATTATGCGCAGCAGGTTTTTATCCACAATTTGCTTGATACCGAAGAGGGGCGGGCCGTAGGATTGTCCTACTTTAAAGAACGGGGCTTTATCGACAAAACCATAAAAAAGTTTGAGTTGGGTTATTGCCGAAAATCCCGTGACAGCTTTTCAACACAAGCAGTTGCCAAAGGGTATAAAGAAAAATACCTGGTTGACACCGGGTTAACCATTAAACGCGAAGATGGATCGTATTATGATCGGTTTAATGAACGGGTAATGTTTCCCATTCACAACTTAATGGGCCGGGTTGTTGGTTTTGGCGGACGAACCCTGCACACCGATAAAAAAACAGCGAAATACCTGAATTCACCAGAGAGTGAAATTTATCACAAAAGCAAGGTGCTTTATGGTTTATTCTTTGCAAAAAAATCAATTATTACCAACGACAAATGTTATTTGGTTGAGGGTTATACCGATGTGATGAGTATGCATCAGGCCGGAATCGAAAATGTAGTAGCTTCATCAGGCACGGCTCTTTCGGCCGATCAAATCCGGTTAATAAAACGGTTTACACAAAACATTACTGTGTTATACGATGGTGATGCTGCCGGTATTAAAGCAGCTCTTCGCGGAATCGATCTGGTTTTGGAAGAGGGAATGAATGTAAAGGTGGTATTACTCCCCGATGGCGAAGATCCCGATTCTTTTGCACATAAACACAGCGCAACGGGTTTTTATGATTTTATAAAAGCTAACGAAACCGATTTTATATCGTTTAAAACAAAACTTTTATTAAGTGAAACGCAAGGCGATCCGGTAAAAAAAGCGAACCTGATTAGTGATATTGTGCGAACAGTTGCTGTAATTCCCGACGGAATTACCCGAGCCCTGTATGTTAAAGAATGCTCCACCCTTATGGATGTGGACGAGGCGGTTTTGCACACCGAGATTAACAAAATTCTTTATCGCAAAAGGGAATTAAACTGGAAAAAAGAAGAGCCTGGTCCGGTTAACCCGCTGGGCGAAACATTAAGGATTACAACACCGGAAACCAATAAATTTGAGTGGTTCGACAAGGAAATTATTCGCCTGCTTTTGATTTATGGGAATAAAGTACTATTTACCATCAAAGCAACTGACGAGAACCCTGAAGAACAGGTAACTACCGCACAATACATCAATCGTGAAATTGAAGGCGAAATTCAAATAAGTACCCCGGGTTGTAAATTTATTTACGATGAATACAGAAAGCATCTTATTGAAGGAAAAGCCATAACCAGTAGTTATTTTATCAATCACGAAAACCAGTTGGTGTCAAAAGAAGCCGCTTCTTTAATTGCCGACACCCACGAAGTAAGCAAGATGTGGAGTAAAAAAGGAACTTACATTACCACAGAAGAAGATAATCTGAAGCAGGTTATCGATCAGGCAATTTCGGGGTACAAATACGAATTGGTAATGGTGCTCTTAAAAGAAATTGAAAACGAGTTAAAGGTTACAGAAAACAACAACGAAAACCAGGAAAAAATTAAAGAACTACTCGACAGGTATATGGCTTATACCCAATTTAAGATTGAAATTTCAAAAACCCTAGGCGAAAGAATCATTCTAAAACCCTGATTTTAATTTCCATTTGTCTTTTTCACAAAATATTAGTAAAATTAGGGTGGTTTTCTCATTCCATTATTTACTAATTTAGCCTAAAGAAAACACTAATGAAAGTTTCGTTCTGGTATTCTATTTTTTTGGTAACAGCCAGTGTTTTGTTTATCGTTGGCTTTAACCGTTGTAATAGAGGTAACAATCAAAAGCGAGGTGAAAAGTACGGAGGCGTTTTGTACTTGAACTCCAACGAAGTTCCCGATCTGGTATTTCCCGGGCAAGTACTTAAGCGGAGCGAGCAGATGATTGTTTCACAAGCGTATATCGGGTTGGTTAAATACAATGCCCGAAACCTTTCTGTTGAACCACTTTTGGCTGAAAATTGGACTGTTTCAGAAGATGGATTAAACTATAGATTTGAACTGGTTAATCAGGCATATTTTCACGACGACCCGTGTTTTCATAAAGGAAAAGGGCGAAGAATTGTTGCTTCCGATGTTAAATACAGCATTGAGCAAATTTGCCATTACCGGCATTTAAGCCAACAGGAGATTTCGACACAGGTTCAAAACATAAAGGGATTTCAGACGATTAGTGATAAAAATTTGCCGAATGGACAATGTAATTTATTGGGAATTAAAGTGATAAACGACACCATTCTGGTTTTTGAATTAAGTGAACCCGACGCCTTGTTTCTTCATTTTTTAGCCGGAACCCAAAGTTTGGTTTTTCCACAGGAAGCGTTTGATGCCTATGGATTTAAAAGCACCATTGGTTCCGGACCGTTTTGTTTTCGCAACCCGGAAAATAAAACCGATCCCATTACACTTGTTGCCAACCCAAAATATTTTGGAAAAAACCGACAAAAAGAGCAGCTTCCATTTCTCGACTCAGTAGTTGTTTCTTTTATCTCCTCACCACCCAAAGAAATGCAGTTATTTGAGCAGGGCTTGTTGCATCTGGTTGTCGATGTGGATCATAGCCGGGTTTCTCAATTTCTCGACAAACACATTGATAGGTTTCAGAGTAATCCCCCCTATTATTTAATGATACAAACCACAACCGATAACGATACAAAAGTTCATTTAATGCGAGCTAATGTACAAGACCTGCATTTGAATACGCTGGGTTATTACGATTTTTCATCGGTTTACTTTATGGAACCCAAACCCAGAGAGATTAAAATCGGCCAATAAGTGCGTTTCGTTTGGCACGATGCCTTTCATCGATAATATTATGCCATTTGTCGAAATTTATGGCCATGAAACTTCCCTACAATCAGACATTAAACGATTGGTCGTTAGAAACACTCGATTAGTCGATTCGGTTTTATTTAAAAAAACAAAGCACCTATATTTGAAACGAAAGAAATAGGTTGGTTAAAACAAAGCCCGTCACCGTGTCAAGGACACTATCGACGGGCTTTTTCATTTTGTATTAACCCGGTCAGCTCCCTCAAAAGTAAATAGGTGAATTATTTGTAAGCAAAGTTTTATAACTTTGACCAAAACAGGATACATGTCGGGTATTTACATTCATATTCCTTTTTGTCGAACGCGCTGCCATTATTGCGACTTTTATACAACAACTCAATTAAAACGCAAGCCTGATTTAGTTGATGCGCTAATAAAAGAATTGGAGCTTCGAAAAGCGTGGTTGGAAGGAGAAACCATAAAAACCATTTATTTTGGAGGAGGAACACCTTCATTGTTATCTGCAGATGAGGTTTCCCGGATTCTGGATGCCGCCAATAATCTGTTTCGTTTCGATTTAAACCCTGAAATTACCATCGAGGCCAACCCCGACGATTTATCGCCAAAACAAATCAGACTACTTGCGAACACTTCCGTAAACCGGTTTAGCATTGGAATTCAGTCATTTCACAACCATCAACTTCAATTAATGAATCGCCGCCATACGGCACAAGACGCTATTGATTCAGTGAAACGGGTTCAGGATGCCGGAATTCACAACATCAGCGTCGATTTAATTTATGGTTTGCCAGAAAGCAACATGACATTATGGAGCCAAAACCTGGAACGGGTTTCAACTTTAAATGTAAAACATCTTTCAGCCTACCACCTAACTTATGAAAAAGGTACGGTATTCGAAATTAAATCGAGGCAGGGCAAAATTTTTCCATGCAGCGAAGAAGAAAGCATTCTTCAGTTTAAGGCATTGGTTAACTGGGCAAAAGAGCAAGAATTTATCCATTACGAGATCTCTAATTTTGGAAAAAAGGGCTTTTTTTCGCAACACAATACCAATTATTGGATGCAGCAAAAATATATTGGGCTTGGGCCATCGGCACATTCGTACAATATTGAAACACGTTCGTGGAACGTGTCAAATTTATCAGCTTATATAAATTCCATTCAAAAAGGAGAACTACCGCAAGAATCTGAAACACTTAGCGACAAAAACAAACACAACGAATTTTTAATAACCTCGTTACGAACGCGTTGGGGCATAAAGCTCGACGTATTTGAGCACCTTTTTGGAAGCGAAGAAAAGGAACAATTATTACACAAAGCAGCACCCTATATAAAACAGGAAAAGCTTTATTTAAAAGACAACCGTTTAATTTTAACTGATGAAGGTGTTTTTCTTTCCGATTTGGTTTTATCTGAATTAATGGTCTTACCCGATGAATAAAAAGGCTCTTTTTATATTGGTATGGTTTATGTTTTTTTTGGCGAATCTGGCACAAGCACAAAGCAAGATAAAGGTAAAACAAGCAACGCCCGATGATTTTCAACTTTGCATCGACTCCTGTTTACAGTACTTAATTATTGATGTTAGGGACAGTACTGAAGATATTCAGGCCTTAATTCCAAAATCACTTTGGTTGCCAACCAAAGAAGCTTTGTTAAAAAGTATAGACACCCTTGATCGGGACATGCCTATATTGATCTACTGTTCCTATGGAGTTCGAAGTCAGGCGGCAAGCCAAGTGCTCATTGACAATGGATTTACACAGGTTATTCATTTAAAAAAAGGCATTGATGCCTGGCAAAAAGCAAACAAACCGGTTTTAATAATTATAAAAGATAAGCAACAATGAGTAAAAAACAGCTGGTCGTTTTATCGGGAGCGGGCATGAGTGCTGAAAGCGGGATCAGTACATTTCGTGATACCGGGGGTTTATGGGAACAGTATCGTATTGAGGAGGTTGCCACACCAGAAGCGTTTAAGGAAAACCCCAAGCTGGTACTCGATTTTTACAATCATCGGCGCAAACAACTCGACGAAGTAGAACCGAATCGTGGACACCAAGTTATTGCCACTCTGGAGCGGTTTTTTAATGTTCAGGTAATTACCCAAAATGTTGATAATTTGCACGAAAGGGCTGGAAGCACTCAGGTTTTGCATTTGCATGGCGAACTTACCAAAGTACGGAGTTCCAAACACCCCGAGTTGATTTACGAGATTGGCACAAAGCCAATTCATCTGGGCGATTTGTGTGAAAAAGGAGCCCAACTGAGACCTCACATTGTCTGGTTTGGCGAGATGGTACCGGCTATCGACCAGGCAGTTCCGCTGGTAAGTAAAGCGGATATTTTTCTGGTAATCGGAACATCATTAAATGTATATCCGGCTGCCGGACTAATTCGCTTTGCCCCAACTAAAAGTCCAAAATATTTAATTGATCCTCATCCGGTAGAAATACCTTTCGGAATGAATTTTACGGTAATCAGCAAAGCGGCAGGAGAAGGAATGGATCAGTTGTTTGAGCTTTTACAAAAGGAGTATAGCTTATGAAATGGCCAATACTTTGCTTTTTCTGTTTGCTAATTCCTTTGGTTCTCAGCGCTCAGGAGTTTAATGGGGGCTTATATACAGGGGTTGTGGCTAGTCAGCTCGATGGTGATCAATTTGAAGGATATAACAAAGCTGGTTTTTTGTTTGGCGCCTATGTTAACCACGACACGTTCTCCAAAACTCAATTTCAAATGGGTTTGCGTTACTTACAAAAAGGGAGTAAAAAGGCCGACACGAAAAATAATGTGTACTATAAATCGCAATTGCATTATGTTGAAATTCCCATTACACTTAAGTATTTCTATTATAAAAAGCTGGTTTTTGAAGGCGGGTTTGCCCTTGGATATTTAATAAAAGCGCTCGAAGACAAAGATGGAACCGGATTAATGGCAGCTGAACCGAATTTTAATACATTCGATTTTAGTGGACTGTTGGGCGTCAGTTACTTTTGGACGGATAATATTTCCTTTCAGGCCCATTTTTCCTATTCACTTCTTCCTGTTCGTCCTTTTTTTCCCAACTATAATACCATTCAAAAAGGACAACATAATAATGGGGTATATTTTACGGTAGCCTACCAGATCGCATCGTGGCGCTGATTGCAACGTTTTGCGTTCAAAACAAGCTGATAAGCTGACACTTGATTTGTTTCCGGTATCAAAAATTTGATTAATTTTGCCTTGGAATATTAGGGAAATTTATGAAGTAGGATAAACCCCACACCAACCAGAAAAACATAATGCAACCAGGTATAAACCGGTGTTTATAAAAGCCTTCTGCCGGGGTTTAAGAAAAAGAAATGTAAGATGAGATACGCGTTGTTGATATTAGCAGGGATTGGATTAATGTTACAAACCCAGGTTTTGTTGGCCGGTCCGTCGTCGATTGAAAGCGACATGAAAAAGCTGGTTAATTATAAACGGATGGTTCCAAAACATTATAAAGAGTTTGAGGTTCAGCGAAAAGCACTTTTAAAATCGAGGGAAGAAAACAAGATTCCTGTGAATTTTCAAATACCTATCGAGCTGCAAAGCTTTCGTCCTTCAAATTCTGTTCGTTATTATGTAATTTATAATCCGGCATTAAATACGGGGGTTGGTTATGTTCCTACAAACCTGGTTCGCTATTATGAAGAGGAGGCCTGGAAAGCCTATCAGGAGCTTGGTAGCGATGCACCATCGTTAAGCATTGTTTTGGCACAGCAATTTACTGAATCAGCATTTAATCCCTGGGCGATTGGCGATAAAAATATGAGCACCGGCTTGCCGCAATTATATCGCAAAACAGCACAGTATTTATACCGAACTGACAAAACGGTTTGGCAAAAGCTATTTTATTTTGATAAAAAAGGACGTCACCACTTTAGCAGCGTGCAAGCCATGGTAAAATTTCCGTTCCTTTTTCTTCCCAAAGTGAAACAATATAGTGCCGAAAACAAGTTCGAAGGAGTGCGTCGCTATAACGGAGCCGGAGAAAACGCCATTAAATATGCCGAATTGGTGATGAAGCGGAGCCTGTTCTACGAAGAGTTGTTTGCCGAGAATAATCCCCTTCCGCTCGACACAACCAATTTTAAGCAGAATCTTTTTAGCATGATTAATCTTACCCTGTTGGCGCGAGAACAGGAACCGATTGACGAGGCCCGATTGGCCCAACTTTTTTCAAATGCCGTTGCTGAATTTTATTCCGGGTACGTTCGTAAAACCTACTTACAACATGTATTAATTCCGGTGTTCGAGAACAAACCCATTGTTGCCTCACAAAAAACAGAAAGTATAATCCCCGTCGATGGAAAGGATTATTATATAATTGTTGAGGATGGGCAGGTGGTGTATAACTATTTTAAAGATGCGCAGATTCTGTTGGATGTAATTAATCACCCAAAAAACAAAGACTTTTATCTTTATTACAAGGTGAACAACAAAAAAATAAAAATTACCAGTTATAAAAAAGTGGGGAACAAACAGGTTTTTTCAAACGTAAAACCCGGCGACAAAGTATATGTTCCGCCGGGAACAGTACTTATTTCTCCTGAAACAAACCTGGCCGTTCGAATTAACTAAGGATTCCGGACCATTGTTTTTACCACCACCCCTTTATCGGTTTCAACACGCACATAATATAAACCCAAAGGAATGTTTGTCATGTCCAAATGTATCCGCGATGGATTGTCGGGATATAATTGGGTAAAAACCGGACGACCAGAATTGTCGATAAGATTGACCAATTTAATTTTTACACCCCGACTTTTAATGTATAAGCGCTCATTGGAAGGGTTGGGCGCAATAATAATGCTTTCGTTCAGAATATCTTCCGAAATATTTAAAATTATCTGAGCCGGATGCGGTGCAATAAGGGTGTATTCCGGATCAAAAACAATTTCCGACACATCAAAATCAAGATTAAAGTTATAGGACTGATTGTTTTCAAGGTTGTGAAAAACCAGTAACGAATCTTGTGTTCTTCCTTTAAACAAAATCGGGACCTGCATCGGGAAGAAAGGAACTGAACTGTGGGTTGTGGTTTGTTTAATAGAGATAGACACCGCGCCATTGGTTTCCTGAATCCAGTTTATGGTGTATATGGGGTAACCCTGACCAAAATACCAATTATCGAAATAAGCGCTAAGGTTGGTGTCGGCAGCATTTTCAAAATAAGTTTTAACTTGCATTGCTGAGGCAAAACCATTAGCCGTTTTAGCATCGGTAAGCAAGTTTTTAATACCTGTAAAAAAAGCTTCATCACCTATCTGGTGGCGCAACTGGTGCAAAATTAATCCACCTTTTTGATAGGTTAACGGATTGCTAAAAATCCGATCAACGTTTGTAGTGTCTTCAACAAAAACACTTCCCGATCGCGCTTGGTTTAAAACAATTTGCATCCTGTCTTTTTTCCATTGCAAAAAATAATTCGGATTTAAGTGTTCCTGCGCCAGGGCTTCACAAAAAACAGCAAATCCTTCATTAACCCAAATGTCTTGCCAACTTGCACAGGTAACATAATCTCCAAACCATTGATGTGCAAGCTCATGAGTAATCAATGAGGATGAGAACCCTCCCATAAAACTCATGGTTTGGTGTTCCATTCCTCCGGGCCATCCAAACTGAGCGTGTCCGTATTTTTCGTTAGCGAAAGGATAGGGAATAAATAATGAACTAAAAAGTTCCATTACCCCCACCGTATATTTTGTAGCTGTTTCAGCGTAACTTTTTGTTTCGGGATACACGTAATTTAAGATTTCAACCGTTTGGTTTTCGCTTACCTGGGCATAATCAGTATACGATTCGTAATTTGTAACCGCCACAGCAATCAGATAAGTAGTAATTGCGTGCCGATGTTTCCAGAAAGCCGTTTTAAAGTCACCGGTTACGGTTTCTGAAATAAGTTTTCCGTTCGATGCCGCCCGATATTGCTTAGGGGTTTCTACATAAATATCAATAGAATCAATTTTGTCGGTAAGGGTTTGCTTACAAGGCCACCATTCTTTAGCTCCGTATGGCTCCGACAGGGTCCATAAAATTGGTATGCCATTGTGTGAGCTGGTTTCAAAACTTCCAAAACCAGATTCAGGAGGAACTCCGTGATAAAAAACCGTAACCGAATCGATGGTATTTTGAAGTAAAGGATTCGAAAGGTTAATGGTAAGAATGTCGTTGGCATGTGTAAAACTGGTTGTTTCATTTTTATACCAGACACTATCTACTATTAGAGCTGCTGAAAGGTCAAAATGCACCAAAGAAAAATCGTTGGTAAGGGTTTTAAAGTGTGAGGTAACCGATCCTGAAATGGCTTTTACAGAAGGGTCTAACTTCCAAAAAACCCGATGGTAAATAAGGTCATAATTATTATGAATGGCCGACGGTATAAAAGCAGCTTTTTGTTTGAAGCCTTTCTTTTCAACAGAATGCAAATAGTTGGTATAATCTTGCTGAGCCATAGTTATAAAGCCCATTCCGACAAGAATAAATAACAAAAACAACTTTCTCATGGTATAAATAAAATTTAGTAAATATAGCAATTCATCACTTTTGTACGCAATAATGACGAAAAGTTTATTTGTTGAATCCGAAAGCCCTATAAATTAAACTTTTTTTGCACCTTGCATCATATTTAATTTTAGCACCGATATTACCATGGTTTTTGTAACTGGAGGCACCGGAATGGTGGGAGTAAGGCTTATTTTTGATTTGTTAACCGGCAACAATAAAGTGGTGGCTTTAATACGTCCGGGGTCTTCTCTCCAAAAATTTAGATCGCAATTAAGGCTTTATACCGCATCTCCAAATAAATTAATGGAACAGATTCAATGGGTTGAAGGCGATGTGCTCGATTACGAAAGTTTGCTAAAACACATTCCCGAAAATGCGGAGGTATATCATTGTGCAGCCTTTGTTTCGTTCAGAAAAGAGGATAGAAATAAGATTTTGGAGACCAATGTTGAAGGAACGGCAAATGTAGTGAATGCCTGCCTGCAAAAAAAGGTTAAAAAGCTTTGTCATGTTAGCAGCATTGCGGCTATTGGTGGTAAAATCAGAGGGCAGCTTGTTGATGAAACCACCCCCTGGTCGGCTTCCGGGAAATCGACGTATTCGCTTAGTAAATATTATTCTGAGATGGAAATCTGGCGGGGAATAGCTGAAGGTTTAAACGCTGTAATTGTTAATCCGGCAGTGATTCTTGGCCCAGGAATCTGGAACCAGGGAAGCCCATCGTTTTTTCCACTTATCGACAAGGGACTAAAGTTTTTCACAAAAGGAACAACCAGTTATGTTGATGTCAGGGATGTTAGCAGCGCCATGATATTTTTAATGAATAATGAAGCAGAAGGATCACGATTTATTCTGGCCACCGAAACACTTACCTATCAACAATTTTTCTCTCTTATCGCAGACAAATTAAAGGTAGTGCCACCTAAATTTTATGCAAACCGATTAATTACCGGAATTGCCTGGCGTTTAATAGCACTTGCCTCACTATTTACAAGAAACACGCCTCAAATAACCAGGCAAACCCATCGGGTTTCACATGCAACAGACAGCTATTCCGGTGCGCTTTTTGCTCAAACAGCAGGTTTTGAGTATACACCCATCAGTCAAACGGTTGATTATATAGCCAAGCTTTATCGACAAAGCCAAAATGAAAAAACAGCATAACAAAACGGCATTGAACATATTACAAAACAACAGTATGAAAAGGTTTTTCCTGTTTTGCATCGGTTCTTTGCTGTTTTACCAAGGTAATTTGTTGGCTCAGTGCAATGTACAGAATCAAACCTTTCGTTCCGGTGAATATGCGTTGTATCAGGTTTATTATAACTGGGGTTTTCTTTGGTTTCATGCAGCAGAGGCAACTTTTGAAACCCGACCCGCATTGTGGGATAATAAAAAGGCGTACCATTTTGTAAGTACCGGAAAAACACTCCCAAATTACGATTGGTTTTTTAAAGTGCGCGATGTCTATGAAAGTATTGCCGATTCTGCAACACTGTCACCGTACTGGTTTTCACGTGTTACCAGCGAAGGTGGTTTTCAGGTGAATAATCAATATTCTTTTGCACAAAACACAATCCATTCGTCAATACAAAATACGAATACAACTCGCAAATTGGACACTTTACGATATTCCGGCTGTGTTTACGATTTACTTACCGCCATTTATGCCACGCGAACCTTATCATACAATACGCTTCGATTAAATGACACAGTAGGAATCCGTGTTGTGGTCGACAACGAGATTTTTCCACTTACCATTCGTTATTTGGGTGTTGAGGAGATTGAAAATAAAGATGAAATTAAGTATCGATGCCAGAAATTCGCCGTGGAATTGGTTGCAGGAACAATTTTTACAGGAGGCGAACAAATGGTGGTTTGGGTAAGCGACGACCGGGCTAAAGTACCGATTAGGGTAGAAGCTAAGATTTTAATAGGCAGCATTGTAGCGCACTTGTCTTCCGTTTCGGGTGGTGTGTGGCCGATAAGTGCAACACAACAGTAACGTTTTCTTCGAATAATTTGTCAGTAAGGTTATTTTACCCGCTAAAAAATAAGCGCTTAACCCATGATTTAAGCATTTGGTATTTGTAAAAAAGTAATAAATTTGTGGCTCGTGCATTAAACCAAAAAAACATTAAACGTGGATAATTTAAAAGAATTCAATTCAGCAAAAAAAAACGACATCGCATATAAAGTAAAAATTATACTATTATTTGTTATTTTGGTTGGGCTGGGGTATTTATATATAGTGCAACAACAAAAAAAAGAACATTAAATAACTTTATTAAAACAGGTAAGTAATGAAAAAGAAGCACTCACCTATCAGTACCAGAGTTTGCTCGACGATTATGATAGTTTGGAAACCACCAACGACAGTATATCGGCTCAACTTTCAACAGAAAAAGAACGAATTAAAGAATTGATGTCAGAATTGCGAAGCACCAAAGTGCAGAACCGCTATGAGATTGACAAATACAAAAAGGAATTAAAAACCCTGCGCGATATTATGAAAGGGTTTATTCACCAGATTGATTCGCTAAACACCCTGAATATTCAGTTAACGGAAGAAAACGTTCAGATTAAAAAGCAATATAAAACGGCCAAAGACGAAAATCGTGAGTTAACCGAAAAGATTGAAGAGGCTACAGATAAAGTTGCAAAAGCATCGGTTATTAAGGCCATTGGGGTAAATATGGAATCGTACAATCACAAGGGTAAATTAACAAACCGGGCAAGTAAGGCCAAGCGCTTTGCCGTTAATTTTTCGCTCGATGAAAATGTAATTGCTCCCCAGGGAATGAAAAATGTTTATGTGCGCATTACCGATCCTAAAGAGCACATTTTAATAGAGCACAATACGCCTGTTTTTAGTTATGAAGGTGAGCAAATAGCTTATTCGGCTGTTCGACAAATTGAGTACAACGGAACTGTTACTCCGGCAACCGTTTATTTCGAAGTTTCAGAAGAGGGGGATCTTGAGGAAGGAGAATATACCGTCGATATTTTTTGTGACGGAAGTATGATTGGTACGGGAAAAGCGGTATTAAAATAAAAAGAGAAATCAATAAAAAAAGCCGCATTAAGCGGCTTTTTTTATTGATTGTCTAAAAATCCAATTAGTATAGAAACGCATCCGCTTTTAAGCAATTTTTCTTCACCCTCCGATTCCGGAACACTTACCTCAACCATTAGTTGGTGAGTTGCCCGGGTTCTAAAATCCCAGTATTCAATAAAATTATGATCTTCGTTGGTAAAAAGAACCTGTCCGTTAAGGTCGAGCAGGCGAAAACGCACCGGACCCAACTCTTCTGCGGCGCAAACTACTATCCGGTAGTCCTGATTGCTGTAAAAGGTAAGCATTAACTCAGCAACATCGCCCTGATTAAGCACAGCACTGTTTAATTGCCCATTATAAATGTATGGATGTAACTTGGGTTTGCAATATTCCTTGGTGAACGATTTACATTGCGAAAACCCCGTCAACTGAAATCCCCCAAGTAGTACAAAAAGTATTATAAATTTGCTTATTGTTTTCATTAGGTGCGTTTTTGAATGCGTTCAATACTGGTATAATTAACTTACAATTTTTAATCGGATTTGATTTACCAAGCGGGTGATATCACTCAGTTGTTTATCGGTAACAATAATTTTCATTTCATTATCGATGGTTGTGGTTTTTGCTTCCTGGTCGGTTACTACAACCGATTTGTCGTGCGAAATTTCAACCGTTGCATAAACTGCAGCAAGTTCTTCAAAATGCGGATAAAACTCAGCAATTGCTGGGTTTTCTTTGTACTCTCCAATTAATGACATTAGGTTTTCAATGGCATATTTTTGCTCAGCAATATTATTAATCAGGGTTTGGTTTATTTGTCCGTCCATCAGATTTACGGCAAAATACATTCCCTCAATCCAGCCACCAATTAAAATAAAAGCCGCCGTTAAGTCACGCTCGTTTTCTTTTAAATAACCGTTGGCACCCGCATACGTTTCTGAAATTATCTGAAAAATTGAATCGCGGTTTTCAATGTTTTCTTCAATCCGGTTTATGGTTTCTGAACCTTCGTCTTCAGGAATCTGCAACAAATCGGTTATTTTACGTATGGCTGATAAATAACTAATGGATGATTGCAATTGATCGTAAACACGGCAGTAACACAGGTCGGCACCATAAACACCAAAATTGAGTGCCAAATCGGACGACGAATTGTATTTATCAACATTCGAAATGGGATTCAGCAGGTCGGGGTTAAACGGACTTTTGGTTGCTAACAGTGTTTGTGTTAATTCAATGGGTGAGGGAAGATTAAAAAATATTTTTTTTACAGATTTTTCCTGGCTGGGAACCTTGTCGAGCGTGATGTCGCCAGCTATGTTTTTTTGCTTGTCTGTTTTATCAGCACAACTTACAGAACCAAAAATAAAAAACAGAATTTGATTCGTCGCGATTATGCCAGTTAAGAAAAAATGTATATCTTATCAAAAAACTTTTGATGTGAATATAATCAAATTTATCGAGCAGTTTCCTGATGAGAATAGCTGCAAAGAGCACCTTAG
>JBFWMB010000020.1:0-53030 GCA_050251815.1 Salinivirgaceae bacterium
TGGAAAAACTCGTTGGGTTAGGGAAAAGGGTGTGGTAGAGTTTGATGAGTTGAACAAACCTGTAGGAGCAATAGGTGTTGTGCAGGACATTACCCAAAAAAAACAGCATGAAGCAGAATTGAAAGCTCAGAAAGACGAGTATTACTCATTGTTTGAAGAGTATAGGGTTATTAATGAAGACCTATTGATAACCAAAGAGCTGGCCGAAGCAAATGAAAAACAGTTCCGCCTTTTGGCCGACAATGCCCCTCAGGCTATTTTTATTCAATTGGGATCGCATTTTGCTTATGTAAACCAGGCAGCGGTTGAATTATACGGAGCAAAGTCAAAGGAGGATCTGCTGGGCACTTTAATTATAGATCGGATAGAGGATAGTTATAAAGAGATTGTGAAAGAACGGATTCGCCAGTTAAATGAAAATAAAATTAAAGTAGCTGTAAATGAGTATCAGCACTTAACATTGGATGGTAATTCTGTAGATGTTTCCGTATCGGCAGTTCCTTTTACATACAATAATTCGGATGGAGCTCTGGTTTTTGTACAGAATATTTCGGACCGAAAAGCCGCTGAACAAAAGCTTACAGAGAGTGAGCGTATGCTAAAATTGTTTGTAAAACATGCCCCGGCGGCTATTGCTATGTTCGATACCGAAATGCGGTATTTGGCTGTTAGCGATCGATACTTGAGAGATTATAAACTTAAAGGAAATAGTCTTGTAGGACATTCACATTATGAGGTGTTTCCGGAAATCGATGATGAATGGAAAAAGCTTCATAAAAAGGCGTTAAATGGGTCGGTTGAAAAAAGAGATGAAGACCCATTTAAACGTGCCGACGGTAGCCTTGACTGGATTCGTTGGGAATTACGTCCCTGGTTTACTTCTGGAAATACTATTGGTGGTATTATTCTGTTCTCGGAAGTAATTACTGAGCGAAGAAACTCTGAATTAAAGGCTAAGGAGCAACAACTGCTCTTTGAAACTATGTTTAATGCTATTTCCGATGGCATTGTTATTACAGACACCGATCGAAATATTAAACTAGCCAATAAGGGAATGTTTAATACTTTTGGTTATTTACCCGGTGAGCTTGTGGGTAAAAGTACCCGAATGCTTTATGCCGATGATCAGGTTTTTGCCGATACCGGAGAAGCAGTTTTTAAAAAAGAAGCAACCAGTCCTGAGAACCTCTACCTTACCTATTATAAAAATAAATGGTCTCAGGTGTTTCCCGGTGAGACTTTTGGAACTAAATTATACGATAACTCTGGCACTTGGATTGGTAACCTGGGTATCATGCGTAATATTTCGGAGCGGGTGAATTATATTGAAGCCTTAAAACAAAGGAATGCTGAATTATTGACCGCCGAAGAAGAAATCAGAGCACATAACGAGCAATTATACGATACCGTTGAAAAGTTGCACAAAAGTGAACTGGAATTAATGAAAAGTAGCTTTTTTTTCGAGCAACTTTACATGCAATCGGCTATCAGTACCCAATTGCTCGATAACGAAGGCTGGTGTGTTCGCATCAATCCTAAATTGTCAGAATTATTTGGAGTAGCACCCGAGTCAATTGAAGGACGAAAATATAATATATTTAACGACAGGGAAATAATTGAAAAAGGAATTATTGCCTATTTAAAACGTGTGTTTGAATATAAAGAGCAGGTATCGTGGGAAGTAGCGTTCGATATTTCCAATGCCTCTGAGAGTACAGGTGTTAAAGTATCCAAAGGAGGAAAGAAATGGTTTTTCTGCAAAGCTTATCCCATTTTAGACGAATCAGAAAACCTGGTAAATGTAATAATTCAGCATATCGATATTGATGCACGAAAGCAAGCCGAAACGGAATTGAATAAAAGCGAAAAGCAATTGCAGCATATTTTTGATAATTCACCGGCTATTATGTTTTTGCTGAACAATGATATGGAAATAGTACGTTTTAATAAAACTTCAACAGAATTCTCGGGAATCGATCCTAAAAAAATCATGCAAAGTCGTCAGGGTTATTTGCTGAATTGCATCAATAGCTTAAATGAGCCCCATAAATGCGGACAAACCGATAATTGTGCAAACTGTTCCTTGCATAAAACCGTACAGCAAAGCATTAAAAACCACGAAACGATGATGAAAGTAAAGACCGAAATGAACCTGGTTAAAAACGGGCAAAGGGCACATTTTACATTTTTGGTATCTTCATCGATAGTGATATTTGATAAGGAATTGCTTTATTTGGTAACCCTTGAAGACATTACCGAATTAAAGAAAATGGAACAAGCGCTTTTAAATACCGTGATTCAAACCGAGGAGAGCGAGCGTAAGCGTATTGCACAGGATTTACACGATGGTATTGGTCCCCTGTTATCAACGGTAAAGCTATATGCTCAAACTTACATTAATTCTAAAAACAGGGAACTTAAAAATACCATTAAAGAACAATTCTTAAGTACCTTAAACGATGCCATCAATCAGGTTTCACTTATTTCGAACAACCTAAGTCCCCACGTGTTAAACGATTTTGGGTTGAATGCAGCCATCCAGCGCATTATCGACAAAACACAGTTTGTATATCCCATTACTTTTGATTATTCGTTTTTATTGAAAAACGAATTAAAACCGGAATACAACATTACTTTGTATCGTTTGGTTCTCGAATTGATAAACAATACCTTAAAGCATGCACAGGCCTCTTTAATTAAGATTCATATCGAAGAAAGAAACCAAATCCTTTATCTTGACTTTATGAACAATGGAAAAATTTTTAATTTTGAAAAAAGTAAAAATGCCGGAAAAGGAATGGGCTTATTCAATATTATTAGCCGCATCCAGTCGCTGGGAGGAAAAGTAACATTTAATGCGGGGAAAGAACAGGGGGTAACATATTTGATGGAAATACCACTTTGATCCAGTTTGTTACTATCCACAGAAAAACTTTTTAATAACATGTTGTCCTAATGAACCAAAGCCAAAGCAACGCAAAAATATCACTTGCCCTGGTCGACGATCACACCATATTCCGTTCGGGTTTAAAACTGATACTTTCAAACGAAGCCCAGTGTGAGGTGGTAATTGAGGCCGATAACGGTCAGGATTTTTTAGATCAACTCAACAATTACCAACCCGATGTAGTTTTGCTCGACATATCGATGCCCATACTTGATGGCTACCAGACAACCCTGAAAGCCATAAAGGCTTTTCCCGACCTGAAAATAATTGTACTTTCGATGTTAAACGAAGACAATTATTATTACAAAATGATTGAAGCAGGGGCAAAGGGATTTGTGTTAAAAAACTCCGATGTTGACGAACTGAAACGGGCCATTGACGAAGTTGCCCGGGGTAATAATTACTTTACCCAGGATTTTCTGAAAAAGATGGTACTAAAAATCAATAACAAAGAGGTGGATACAAAACTTCAACTGAGTGAAAAGGAGAAGGAGGTACTGCAATTCATCTGCAATGGATTTACCAATGCCGAAATCTCTGAAAAAATGTTCCTCAGTACCAAAAGCATCGAGCGTTACCGCAATCAACTGTTGCAAAAAACCCAGGCACGCAACACCGCCCAGTTGGTGCGCAATGCCATTGTCGATAGATGGATTGAACTCTAGTATGTAGAGTTGTTTCCCAACCTTCCTTTAGTATTTTCCCAAAATATACTTAGGGTTTTCCCTATTACGATTGGGTTGTTTTACCTTTTTTTCGGGGCGATTACCCATTTTTTTGAACGTCCCCACACCCTACTTTTGAAATGTGAAAATGAAAATTTATTTCGGAACAGGAATACATGGTTTAATAACAATTCACATTAAACTACAAAGACATGAGAATTCTACTGGTCGACGATAACGAGGCTTTTCGCAAAAGCCTGAAAACTTTCCTTGAAGGGGAGTATCAATACACCGTGGTAGGCGAAATGGCCGATGGCAAGGAGTTTTTAGATGCAGAAACTGTTGATGCTGACGTAGTCCTTATGGACATTAATATGCCGGGCATAAACGGTTTGTTGGCTACAAAAAAACGCCTGTGGATGGCTCCTCATTTGAAAATTATTGCCGTTTCGCAGCATCAATACGATATTGATTTGGAACTTTTGATAGGATCCGGCTTTAAAGGTTTTGTAAGTAAAACCAATCTGTACGACGATTTACAACCAGCCCTGCTTAAGGTTAAAGCAGGATTATTTTCGTTCCCTGCCGATATAAAAATAGCTCATGACGAGGATTACTTAATATAAATACATTTAATTTTTAACATAACACCGCTTAACTTATGAATTGGAAAAATTTAAAATTAGGAACCAAGTTGGCCGCCGGTTTTGGCGCCTTAATTATTATTTCGGTTATTCTGGGTACCATAGCCGTAGTAAACATGACCAACATCTCGACCCAGGCCGAGTACCTGGCGCACGATTACGTGCCTGAGGTGGTTATTGCCAACGATTTGGAGCGAAACTCCCTGCAAACCATGTATGCTATGAGGGGGTATGCTTTTACTGAGGAAGCATCTTATTTTAATGATGCAAGTTCTACCCTTAAGATGGTAAGTAAAAACCTGAAGGCAGCGGAGGAACATGCAAATAAGTCAGAGATACTTGTTCAGCTAAAAGCTGATTTGGAGCAAACTAAGACATCTGTAAGCGATTATGAACGTATGGCAGCAGAAACCCAAAATATCAATCAGGAATTGCAGAACCTGCGCCAGCTTATGGATGAAAATGCAACTGTTTTTATGAATAACTGCAATGCATTTCTGGAAGATCAAAATGCGAATTTTAGCCGAGAAGTTGCTGCCGGTGCCTCAAATAAAACATTGGGCGAAAGGTATCAAAAAGTATATTTAATTAGTTCAATTATTGATCAGGGAAATGAACTTCGGGTAGCCAATTTTAAGGCTCAGGCAACCCGTGATCCAAAAAGTTTTAAAACAGCCATCGATTTGTTTACCATTGATGATGAACTGGCACGAATTGGCGAATTGACCCGTCAAAATATAAATAAAAAACAACTTGAATCAATTCAAGTGGCAAGTACTAATTATAAAAAGGCCATGGAACAGTTCCTGGTTCAATGGAATGCCCGTGAGGAATTAAACACCAAACGAAACGATGTGGCACTCATTGTACTCGAAAATGCAAAAAACATATCATTAGCCGGAGTAAAACAAACTGAAAATATCGCCAACCAGGCATCAGCCATGTTGGGTACGGCCAGCCAAATTATGATTATCGGTTTGGTATTGGCCTTAATAATAGGTATTGCTTTTGCCTTATTCCTTACCCGCAGTATTACCGGCCCGGTAAATAAAGGTGTACTCTTTGCCGAGCGGATGTCGCAGGGCGATTTGACTGCTGTTATTGATGTGGATCAGAACGACGAAATTGGTCAGTTGGCCAAGGCCCTAACCAATATGGGCAACAAACTGAAAGCCATTGTTGAAGACATTCTTTCGGGAGCTGCCAGTATTGCTTCGGCCAGTGAGGAAATGAGCACTACCTCGCAGCAAATGAGCGAGGGCGCCAGCGAACAGGCTTCATCGGTTGAGGAAGTATCGTCGACTATGGAAGAAATAACCTCGAACATTGAGCAAAACTCAACCAATTCGGAACAAACTGAGAAAATATCGATTACAGCCCGCGATGGCATGGTTCAGGTTAAAAATCAGGCACTGAAAGCCGTTGAGGCCAATAAAAACATCTCTGAAAAGATTCAGATTATTAACGACATAGCCTTTCAAACCAATATTCTGGCACTTAATGCAGCCGTTGAAGCTGCCCGCGCCGGTGAACACGGAAAAGGATTTGCTGTAGTTGCTGCCGAAGTGCGCAAGCTGGCTGAACGAAGCAAAATAGCAGCTGAAGAGATTGTTACCCTGGCTAAAAATAGTTTCGAAATTACCAACGAAGCCGGTAAACGTCTTGAAGAAATGCTTCCCGAAATAGAAAAAACCACCATGTTGGTACAGGAAATATCGGCTGCAGGTAACGAAATGAAGAATGGTGCCCTGCAGGTTAACGGAGCCATGCAGCAACTCAACAACATTACCCAACAATCGGCTGCTGCCAGTGAAGAACTGGCTTCAAGTGCCGAAGAGCTTTCGAGCCAGGCCGAACAATTGAACAGCACCATGTCGTTCTTTAACATTGGGCATACTTACGGAAGCTCAAAAGTAAAAACGACTCCAAAATCAAAAGCTACCAGCAGCAAGCTTAAGCAGTACAAGCCAACAGCTCCGGTAGCCGGTCCGGTAATCAAAATGACTGAAACCGATAAGTCGGACATTAATTTTGAATCGTACTAGCCGCTGGCTTTATCTTTTCAGCAAACCTCATTCAGGCTTTTAGCAGGCTTGAGGTTTTGTTTTACTTTAAATAAAACGGATTATGGCGAAGAAAATAAATTCTTATTTAAGCTTTAGTATTGGCACCGAGTTTTTTGCTGCCAATGTAAGCAACGTGCGTAATATTATTGAATACACGCAAATAACCAAAGTACCTAAAATGCCCGAATACATGCTCGGAGTTATTAATTTGCGGGGACAGGTGCTTCCGGTGGTCGATTCCGGGATTAAGTTTGGAATGGAAGCCCGAACCATTACCACCAATACCTGTATTTTGGATGTTGAGGTAGAAATCGACAACAAACCGGCCTTTATTGGTTTACTGGTCGACAGTGTAGCCGAGGTTATGGAGGTTGACGAGGCACAGATTAAAGAATCACCCCAGATTGGTTCTTCTGTGCGGAATAAATTCATTACCGGTGTTATTCCCAAAGACGAAAAGTTTATTATGATTCTGGATATGAACCAGGTTTTTGCCAGCAACGAGGTGCTGAACCTATCGGCAATTACCGCTCAGACCGAAAAAGCATAGCGGGCGGCTTTTTTAAAGCCTGCAAACGATTCTCTTTTTAATTTGTTTTGAATCCTTATAACCAACTGCAGGTTTTCTTCTGTGGTTGGTTATTCTTTTTAAAGGAAAGGATATCATTAAAAATTTAATTCAGCCCGCTACAATTTTTAATGCTTTATTCCTCTTCTCCGGCCTCCGGAATATCGGTATTAGGCAGGCTTAATTCATCGGCGTTGGGTAGTTCTTCAACCTTTTTAAGTTTCGAGAGCATCATTTTGGTGCGCGTGCCCACCAGGGTATCAATCTCTTTGTTGGCTTCGTTAAGTTTGCGTTGTGCTTTTTCGAGCACCTCGCCAAATTTGCCAAACTCACTTTTTACGGCGCCCAGTATGCGCCATACTTCGCTGCTGCGCTTCTGGATGGCCAGGGTTTTAAAGCCCATCTGCAGGCTGTTAAGCATGGCAGCCAGGGTAGTAGGGCCGGTGACAATTATCTTGTATTCGCGTTGCAACAGCGCTACCACCTCGGGTTGACGCACCACCTCGGCAAAGAGCCCTTCGATGGGCAGAAACATAATTCCAAAGTCGGTGGTGTGGGGCGGATCGATGTACTTGTCGTGAATGTCGCGGGCAAATTTCTTTACACTTTGTACCAGGGCCTTATTGGCCGCCTCAATCCCAGGTACATCGCCCAGGTCGTAATCGGTTTGCAGGCGCACGTAATCCTCCTGTGGAAACTTGGCGTCGATGGGCAGGTACACTTCTTTTCCCGAATCGTCCTTACCGGGAAGCTTGATGGCGAACTCCACGAGGTCATTCGAACCCTTTTTGGTCTTCACATTGGCCTGATACTGTTCGGGGGCCATAATCTGTTCCAGAATGTTCCCCAATTGAATCTCGCCCAGTACGCCGCGCGTTTTCACGTTGCTGAGTACCTTTTTCAGGTCGCCTACGCCGTGGGCCAGATGCTGCATCTCGCCCAGTCCTTTCTGCACGGCTTCGAGTCGTTCGCTCACCAGTTTGAACGATTGCCCCAGCCGTTCTTCGAGGGTTTTGTGCAGTTTTTCGTCTACGGTCTCGCGCATTTTTTCGAGCTTTAGTTCGGTGCTTTTCACCAGCTCATCCTGTTTCTGGCCCAGGACCTCGAACTGCTGCTTTTGCATCGTGTTAAACGCATTCACGTTGTGGGCAAACGATTCCTGAAATTCTTTGAGGTTCCTGGTCAGTTCCTCGCGGTTGGTTTTGGAGTTCTGGTTCAGCAGCTCGCTCGTATGGCTGAGCCTGAGTTCCACTTTCTCGTTTAGTTTTTCGATGGCCTGTGTTTGGTTAACCGACAATTGTTGCAGGGCCTCCATAAACGACTGCTGAAACCGGGCTATGCTGTTGTTCAGCTCTTCGCGGTTGGCGCGCAGGCCGTCGTGCAACTCGTTGCGGTTCTCGCGAAACTCGTTTTGCATCAGCAGGCGAATACCTTCAGTTAGGTTCTCGGGCTTCGTCTTTTGTTGGTTAAAAACCAGATACACTAAAAGAATGACGCCTGTCAGGGCCAGTAAAAAACTAAGTAGTTCCATAGTCAGGTTTGTTTGGTACATGCCAAAAATACAAAAAGCAGCGCCTGCTACCCCGCTTTTTTTCTTCTTTTACCTAAAATCTGCATATCTTACTTTTAACTTCTTGATAGTCACGGTGTGAGTATTTTACCAACATTACCAAAACTGACAATCTAAATTTCAACGAATCAACAACTCACGCCGTGACTGCGGAATTAAGGTTTTACAGGAAAATTACCCGATTGTATGCGAATCAGGCTGATTCCAAGTGTAATACCGCTGGAATACGGGGAGGACAGAGCCGGGTTAAAAAAAGTAAAAAAAAATTTGTGTATCCCGGATAATTGGTTTAATTTAGCTTGCAACTTTATTAAAACTAAAGTATTATGAGTATAAACTATAAAGTGATTGCTCGTAAAAAACCGGGTGACCCCGAGGCACAACCCAAATACTATGCCTCGCTAAACAGCAAAGGCCGGCGTACCCTTCGCTACCTGGCCAAACAAATAGCCGAACGCTCTTCATTAAACCAGATGGATATTCTTTCGACCCTTGAGGGCTTTTTGCAGATTATTCCCGAAACCCTTACCGATGGTTATACGGTCGATTTGGGGGATTTTGGCAGTATGGGGGTATTGGCTAAAAGTCTTCCCGTTGATGCAGCCGAAGATTTTCATCACAGCAAAATAGAAGGGCTTAAAGTGGTATTCCGTCCGGGCAAATTGTTTATGCAAAGCCTTAACGATGCCGAATTTACTAAGATTACAGAAAGTTAAGTGAATGAATTAAAAAAACTCTGTAGGGAGTCGCGTTGAATAATCTTCCATGGTGTGGCAGATTTACTTGGTTGAACAAAGATCGGGGTCAGGGGTCGGGCCCCGATCGCTTTTTTTAGATGCCGTAACATTTGTTCTTTCAATCTTCTTTTTCCTTCAAATTAGTTTTTTGTAGTTTTCTGGTCCGGATGGCTTCGTGCATTTTTCTACGTCGATACCTTAATTTTTTACCGTATTACCCAACCATTTTTTTAGGCAGTTTGGGGCTTAGGCCAACAAAGTCCCGATCTTTTGTGAAAAAGATCCCGATCTTTTTGCAAACAAGTCCTGATCTTTTTGCAAAAAGGTCTCGTTTATTTTTTAAAAAGTCGGGACTTTATTTTACAAGAACCCGATCATTTTTAAAAAAGTCCCGATCATTTTTAAAATAAACCCGTTCTTTTTTAAAAAAGTCCCGATCATTTTTAAAAAGATCGGGACTTTGTAATACCATTGAACAAACTTTTTTTTTTATTTTACAATCTGGAAAAACCGCGAGCCATTTTTAGTTTCCGATAGCTCGGGGTTGTTCACGTCCCATACAACTATGTCGTTAAACCATATTTTAGTGGAAATGGCATAATTATCTCCTCTTTCTATTTCTGCTTTTATAGTATCTACTTCAGTATTATACCATTCAATTAGCGTTGTTGTAATTTTCTCTGTTCCTTTTGTATTAAGTCCTAAGCCAATATTGTATTTTGTGAATAATCCTTCAGGTTCAAAGATTGAAAAACCCTTGGGACTATCAAGATCCGGGTTATAAAATTCCTGTTTTTCTCCGTCAACCAGGTAGTAAATCGTAATGTCATTATAACCAATGGCATTTTCATTTTCCGGGTCTAATAAGTCATTGCCGTTCTCATTTACTACATAAAAGCTAACTCCTGCATCCAGATTAAACATATCTGAAGGTTTTTCTGTATCACATCCTAACAGAAGCATGATAAGTATTAAATTTAAATATTTCATAATTTTATTTTTTAAGGTGCAATATTATAAACCATTCCTTTTTCATAATTAAATGTGTAATCATCCGGGTTCCAGTTGTCAAATGCGTACCAGCCGTTTGAAGCATTTAGTTGTGCCAGTTTGCGTTTGATTATTCTATTATTTGTTTGTGGGCTCATTGAATTAGTTTCACTTTACCAAAGATATAAATTATTTTAATAAACAAGTAGTTCGCACGAAAATTTTATAACATTTAGTGCATGACAGGCCGCTAAGTTGGGTGGTAAGAAGATTATGTTTTTTTATTAGCTTGTGTTTTTTTGCATTTGATGCAACTTGTGAGTAATAATGTTCCACAAAGGTCATCCAGATTGTATCTTGATCAAGCCATTTTTGTAAAAAAATCAAGAGAATAATACATATTTCATCTCATGACCCAATGCTGCCATAGCGTAGACTTTATGCAGGTCCTTTTGGGAACGGTGTTATTTTTAAAGGGTACGCCCGACTGTTGGCTTACCGGTACAAAAATAAAAACCCTGCCGTTCAGGGTTTAGCGGCAGGGTTCTGTGCTGGATGAGTAATCCTTTCATCCTGTAAATAAAAGTAAGATTCATTGCAATTAGCATAAAACCAGGCAAAATTGTATTAAATTTGTTAGCCATTTTATTTGTTCCCTGGATGCTTTAAATTTAGATGCTTTACTAAACTATTTATCATGAAAAATACCTTAACACTACGTACTTTGGAACTCAAATAAGTAAGTCAACAAATAAATTAATCAATTAAAATTATGCAAACTTCAAAACAGTATTTCAGAACACTTAATGTAATTCATTACGCGCTGTTGGCCGGGCAGCTTGTATTTGCAGGCACGGTCCTTTATCTGGCTTATGGAAAAACACAACTGGTTGATTCCCCCAAAGGAATATTTATTTATGTGGTTCCACTGATAGCTCTGTTGGCTGTATTGCTTAGTCAGGCTATTTACCGTTTTAGAATAAAAAAACTTAAAAGCTACAACAGTTTAATCCCTAAAATGACCGAATACCAAAGTATTTTTATTATCCGCTTGGCGTTGATTGAAGGTGCTTCGCTTTTTGCCATCGTCGTTTATTTGCTCACAGTTGAGGCAATTTTTATTGCCATCGGGGTATTACTAATCGTTTATTTTGTTTTGTTACGACCTACCCGCATCAAAATTGCGATGGATTTGGAGCTAAACGCCAGCGATAAAATGAAACTGGAACAAGCCGACGCATTGATTGCCGATATTCCGGATAAGAAATAACAATGAACTAAAATCAAAAGCCAAAAGTTCAAAATTCAAATAACAAAATATCGAAAACGACGAAGTCCTCACGGAGCGTAATCTGTAGTCTGAAATCTGAAATCAAAAATCGAAAATCAAAACCAGCAACCAGAAGGCTGTGATTCAGTGATTCAGTATTCCAGAATCCAGTAACCAGTCACCAGCTACCAGTTCACAGTCTTCAGTCTAGCGTCTAAAGTCTAGTGTCTAACATCTAATGGTCTATTATCCAGTGATTCAGTGATCCAGTAATTCTGTGACTCAGTATTCCAAAAACTAGCCACCAGCAACCAGTCACCAGTCACCAGCCACCAGCAGCCAGTCTTAAGTCTAACGTCTAGAATCTAAATTCCAGCAACCAGCAACCAGAGACCAAACGCTTACTCCTCAGGCAGAATCTCCTTTACTCTTCCCACCAGGCCATTGGTCAGGCGTACTTTTATGCCATGCGGGTGATGACTGCTGTTGGTTAGCAGGCTTTGCACCACACCTTCAGTCAGTTTCCCGCTGCGCTGATCCTGCTTCAATACGATATGCACCCGTAGTCCGGGCTTTATATGCTCACGTTTTCTTCCGTCCATTGCCATAATTTTACTACACTGCAAACATAGAAATAAAAAAGTTTAGTAATATTTAACTTAAAAATTACCGATAAAAAATCGCAAAAATGATTATTCCTTTATCTTTACCAAAATTTAAAACCCTAAATAGTTATGAGATTCGTTAAGTTTTCTTTTTTAATTTTAATGGCAACCACGGTAATACTTTTAACCGGATGTTGCGGCAATTCGAACAAAAAAGAGCAAAACAGCTCGCTGGTTCACACCCTGAAAAAAGATCAGGTAAAAACTGAAGTAGCTGAGTTTGTATACCCCCTGCCAACGGCTTTTGAAGTAACCCAGATGTTGAACCGCATTGGCGCATCTTATATCTTATCGTTGTCGAATCCGGCCGAAAATGCAGAGAAATATTTTACCGAAAAAAGCCGGGCATTAAACCTGGGCGTTTACAGTGCCGATTTAAGTTATGCCAGTACCTACAATCAAAAGCAGATTACCATCGATTATATGAATGCATCGAATAAACTGATTCAAGAATTGGATTTTTCAGATGCCATTGACGAAAACCTGCCCGAGAAAATTGAGCAGGCCGAAAACGATAAAGACCAGATGATTGAATTAATTACCAATACCTTTTACAATACCTATGAGTATCTGAATAAAACCAACCGGGGTTCGGTTTCGGTATTGGTGTTGGCCGGCAGCTGGGTCGAAGCCTTATACATTGCCATGCATATTTCTGAAGATACCTACAACAATGTGGAGATGGTTAAAATTGTAATGGACCAGAAAGAGCCCTTGCAAAAACTGATGGATTTAATAGCCGAGCATGCTTCGAGCGAAGCTGTGGCCGAAACCGGAACTTTGTTGGCACCCATCAATGCGCTTTATCAGCAATTGGATGAAGGCAGCATCTCTCAAAGCCAGATGGAAGCCATTGCTACCGAAGTGGCACGTGTTCGCGCCGAAATTGTAAAATAAAACATAAAAAAATCGATACGACGGGTGCCCCTTAAAGTTTAGCGCTTTTTAGGTCACCCGTTTTTTTTGTACTTTGGCTTTTCCATTCTTAAATTGAACAAACCATGAGTGAACTCTTGCTGGATGCTTTGATGCAGCTTTTTGCCCTGCTCACCGATTTTGATAAAGAAACAAAAAACCGTCGGGCTCATGGTTACATTAAAGATTACCTCGAACGTCAGTACAATGTCGAACTCTCAAAAAAGTACCTCGATCTTTACGACGAATACCTGAACGCTTTTCATGGTTCCGATTTCTTACAGGAGCACGATTGGGAACAAAGCAAGAAAAAAGCTGATTTGAAACGCATTTCATCGCTTTGCGAAAAGCTGAACCAGGAAATGGAAAAAGCACCCAAAGTATTGCTTTTTGTGCTTCTGTTGGAGTTCTTAATGCGTTGCGATTCGGTGGGAACTACCGAGAACGAAATGATTGATGTGCTGGCCAAAAAGCTAAAGATTGACCCAGCTGATTACCTTAACCTGAAGCCTTTTGTATTGGGCGAGGCCGAATCCATCAGCGATTTGTCGTCTTTATTGATTATAAGTGGCGATAAGGCACGCGACAAACAGGCTTACAAGCACATTTACAATCCCAAACAACAGGTGGTGGTTTGGATGCTTCGGATAAACAGCACCAGTTCCTTTATTTTTAAATATTCGGGCGGACGAAACCTTTACCTGAACGGATACAATATTGAGCAAAACCGTATTTATGTTTTTGCCTCGGGTTCGGTAATTAAAACCTCGCTGATGCCGCCCATATATTATGGCCGGGTCAATGAAATGTTTCTTGAGCAGCGCAATAAAAGCCGCATTGTTTACAAAGCCATCGAGGTGGAGCATAAATTTAATCCCAAACTGATTGGTGTGCATAAATTCAGCCTGGTGGGACGCAGCGGCCAGCTCATTGGAATTATCGGTGGCAGCGGAACCGGAAAATCAACCCTGCTGAATGTGCTGAATGGGAATTTAAAGCTGAGTCATGGTAAAATTACCATCAACGGCTACGATTTAAAAACCGAAAAAGAACACCTCGAAGGGGTTATCGGTTATGTTCCCCAGGTTGATTTGCTGATTGAGGAACTCACCGTTTACGAGAACCTGTATTACAATGCCCGCCTGTGTTTTAGCAAACTTCCGGAAACGGAACTGAAGCAATTGGTAGCCAAAGCCCTCGACGATTTCGATTTGGCCGAAGCCAAAGACTTGGTGGTGGGCAGTCCCCTGAAAAAAACCCTGAGCGGCGGCCAGCGCAAGCGGCTGAATATTGCCCTGGAGTTGATTCGTCAGCCCAGCATCCTCTTTGTTGATGAACCTACTTCGGGCCTAAGCTCCATGGATTCGGAAAAGGTGATGACGCTGCTCAAAAGGCAAACCGTGCATGGCCGTTTGGTTATCATCAACATTCATCAGCCCTCATCCGATTTGTACAAGCTGTTCGATAAGCTTTTAATCATCGATAAAGGAGGACGGGTAATCCATAATGGAAATCCCATGGATGCCATTGTGTATTTTAAGCGGATGGCTCATTATGTAAATCCCGAAGAACGCGAATGCCAGACTTGCGGAAACGTAAAAACCGAACAACCCCTGCGCATCATTGAGGCACGTAAGGTGACTCCTGACGGCAGGCTGGTGCGTGAGCGAAAGATTACCCCACAGGCCTGGTACAATTATTACCGCATCAATTTCGAAGATAAATTCAAGTGGAAAGAAACTGCCGTAAAAGATAAAAAGGAAAAATTGCCACCCAATCTGTTCAGCATTCCTTCGCGTTGGGAGCAGTTCCGTATTTACTTTTCGCGCGATGCCTTATCAAAACTAAAAGACCGGCAGTACCTGCTTATTAATTTTCTAGAAGGGCCTTTGCTTGCTCTGATACTGGGCTTTTTTACCAAATATATGGTAAATGCTCAAGCAGGTGGGGGCTATGTTTTTTCAGAGAATGTAAATATTCCGGCTTATTTGTTTATGTGTGTTGTGGTAGCACTCTTTTTAGGATTGAATGTAAGTGCCGAAGAAATTATAAAAGACCGTAAACTCCTGCAACGCGAGTCGTTTCTTAACCTTTCGCGTTATAGCTACCTGGGTGCTAAAATTGTTGTGTTGTTTCTTATTTCGGCCATCCAAACCTTTACTTTTGTGCTTATTGGAAACAGCATCCTCGAGATTCAGGGACTTACCCTGAGTTATTGGCTGATACTTTTCAGTGTGGCCTGTTTTGCCAATATGCTGGGACTGAATATAAGCAGTGGACTTAACTCGGTGGTTTCCATCTATATTTCAATACCTTTAATACTGGTTCCCCAGATGTTGTTTAGCGGCGTAATTGTTGAATTCGACAAGCTGCACAGTTCCATCTCGAGCGAGGAACATGTACCCCTTATTGGAGATATTATGACTTCGCGCTGGGGGTATGAAGCCCTGGCAGTTAATCAGTTTATGAACAATGCCTTTGAAAAGAATTTCTTTGAACTGGAACAACAGATGAGTACTTGTTCATTTAATTACGGGTACCTGATTCCGGAATTAATGATGCGGAATAACGAAGTGCAATACGCGCTCGATAAAAGCCGGCCCGACGATGCGGCTTTTCATCTGGCTGTGTTGAATAAACAATTGTTTTGGAATGGAAAAACGCTCCAGTTGCGGGAAACCGGGATGCCCGAAAGTGCTTTTACGCTGAATGATTACAACGAACAACTGCATACCCGTTTAAAATCGCAGCTCGACAGTCTTTCGAAAACTGAGCAGTTAGTTTATGCCGAACTCAGCAGGCAAAAGGACAGTATTTATCAGCATTTGTTAACCCAAATGGGCAGCGCTGAGGCTTTGCTGGAATTTAAGCAAAAGAGTTACAACAAGAATCTGGCACAATGGGTTTTGGCCAAAAACGAGCCACGGCAAATTGTTTTCGATGGAAGTAAGTACATCCGAAAAAAGCATCCGGTTTATAAAGATCCGACCCATCGTTGGGGGAGGGCTCATTTTTATGCTCCTTTTAAACGCTTAGGCGATTGGGTTTTTCCAACGCCTTGGTTTAACGTGGCTGTAATCTGGCTTATGACCTTTATCTTTTTTGTAACCCTGTATTTCGACTTTATGCGCCGTACCATTGTGTATTTTGAGCGCTTTAAGCTGCGCCGATTATACAGCAGGTGGCAAAAATTGCCAACCTAAACGGTTAAAAATAATTGGGAATAGGGATATAACCTGCACGAAAGTTTTTACGTAGAAGCTAAAGTTTTTAGTAGCAGGGAACAATGGGAAAGGGGAGCAATGAGCTTAAAACAATTTATTGATGATTGCAGCTTAATAAATAGATTTCAACATAATACGAATCCCTATGCAAAGTATTGTAATTAATGACAAATTAAAAGTAGTTCAGGGCGATGATCAAATTTATAAATACATTGCCATAAACAAATGCACGCTCGATATGGAAACTGTAAAAGAAATGACCCGGGTTGGGGATGAATGGAACGGTACCCGTTTGTGCGCTAATCTGGTCGATATGCGTGATTTGTTTTTTATCGATTCCCGAACCCGAGAATACGCCGCAGCGCAGTACCGTCCGCATGTGGCCGGTCAGGCTATTTTGATTGAATCGCGCCTGTCGAGCTACTTTGCCAATTTATTTTTAAAATTTAGTAAACCCAAAGTGCCTACCAAATTGTTTACTAAAGAAGCTGAGGCCCTGACTTGGCTGAAAGAACAAATGCAGAAACGAAGTGCTAATTAATCAGAAATGAATTCATTACATCAGTCGTACGAAAAGCTTAGGCAATTATTGCTTAGTAATCCGCAATGGCCCAGGCTGTACATGTTTAAGTTTATTGTTCCCAATAAGCAAGGAAATGTGGAACGGGTGGTTGGTTTATTGCCTGAGGGGGGAGCCATAGCCTACAAACACACCGAAAACCTGAAGTACGTTTCTATTACCTGTACCCATACCATGGCTTCAGCCGACCATATTATTGAAATAACAAAAAATATCACCGAAATAAAAGGTGTAATGGCCTTATAGCTTCGAATTAAGGGATAAAAATACCCGGTATTATAGGCTCCACTGCAAATGTAAAAAACGATAGGGATGTTTATAAAAAAGCGTATAGACGTTAATAAAAAACCATCTATACGCTTTTTTAAAACTGTATAGATGATTTTTCTGGTGCGCTAATGCCTTTAAATAGTGCCTTTGGCACTTAAAGAGCCGACTCCTGAAGTTGTTTTTTTTTATGCCGGGCTATTTCTTCTTTTATGACTTCGGCCAGACGTTTTACGCCTTCGCGATTTTGTTCTTCGTTTACAAACGAGAAATTCAGGCGCAGGGTATTTTTCCCACTGCCATCGGCATAAAATACCTGTCCGATTACATAAGCCACTTTCTTCTCGACCGCTTTAAAAAATAGTTCTTCGGCGTTCATGTATTCCGGCAGGGTTACAAACAAGAACAAGCCACCTTCGGGTTCGGTCCAGCTTACGCCTTCCGGCATGTACCGACGAAAGCCCTCGAGCATAATGTCGCGGCGTTTGTGGTACAAATCGATGGTTTGCTTTAGGTTTTTCTGAAACTGTGGCGATTTCAGGTATTTGGCCGCAATTTTTTGCACAAAAGTAGGCGTGCATAAATCGGCCGACTGTTTCGATACCACCATTTTGTCCAATACTTTGGGGTCGGCCAATACCCAGCCAATACGGAATCCGGGCGCCACAATTTTGGAGAAAGTACCCAGGGTAATTACATGGCCCGTGGTGTCCATTTGGTACATCATGGGTTGGTGTTCGCCCTCGAAGCGGATTTCGCGGTAGGGACTGTCTTCCACAATCAAAACATCGTATTCCAGGGCCAAATCAATTATTTGTTGACGGCGTTCTTTGGGCATAGTAATACCGGCCGGATTCTGGAAGTCGGGAATGATGTAAATGAATTTGGGTTTTTCGTTCTTTGCTTTCAATTCTTTAAGACGACTTTCCAGAGCATCGGCACGCATGCCCTTGTCGTCGAGAGGAACGCCAACCATTTGAGCCCCGTAAGACATAAAAGCACTTATACCACCCAAATACGAAGGTAAACCACAAATTACCTTGTCGCCTTTGTTTAAAAATACCCGGCCTAATAAATCCAGGCCTTGCTGCGAGGCTGTAGTAATTATTAAATTGTCGATGCTACAGTTTACGCCCTCATCCTGGTATTTTTTAACCAGGGTTTCGCGCAGTTCTTTCAGTCCTTCGGTGGCATCGTATTGCAGGGCAGCAGCGCCATCGTTATACAGCACCTGATTAACAATCTCCTTTAGGTCGTCAATGGGGAACGATTCGGGAGCGGGTAGGCCTCCGGCAAACGAAATAATTTCGGGTTGTTGGGTCAGTTTTAATATCTCGCGAATGGCCGAACGCTTACTGCGTTTCACCATATCAGAAAAAATAAGATCTAAATCGGTAACCATGACAATAAGTTTAATAGTATTTGTGCTATCAAAGGTACCACAACTTTGTATATTTTCTGCAATAGCATCGATATACAGAAAAAACAACTATTAAAACTTGAAATAAAAGATGATATGCTTAGTTTTGTTGTGCGAATTATTTGGAAAGTAGAAAAAACACGTAATAAAACCTATAAGCTATGCTAAAGCTCGACGAAACCGATAAGCGCATCCTTAAAATTCTTCAGGTCGATGGCCGGATAACCACCAAAGAACTGGCCGGTAAAATTCATTTATCGAACACACCGGTTTATGAGCGGGTAAAAAAGCTGGAGAAAAGTGGGGTAATACGCAAATACAAAGCCGAGATTGACCCCGAAAAAATAGGGAAGGGTACGGTAATATTTATTATGGCCTCGATGAATAAGCATACCAAAGATGTGGTCGATAATTTCAAAAAGCAATTGATGTCGTTTCCCGAGGTGATGGAATTTTATTACATATCGGGTAACCACGATGTAATGCTTAAAGTTATGGTAGGCGATATGCATGAGTTTAAAACCTTTATCGAAGAGAAATTATCGAATGTAGATAACATCTACCAGTTTCAAAGCATTTTTGCCATCTCTGGCGAGCGGAAGTCGGTTTTTGAGATTTAAGCAGCAGACTCAAAGCATCTTAGTCCCTTATCACATTCGGAGTTGTGGTTAAATGAGTTAAACCGCTGAGAACGCAGAGAACCGCAGAGAATATTTTAAAATCAGAATGGAACAAAACTGTAAAAATTCAATGGAATTCTTACTTTTATCGCAACAATGCCAGAGAATTTATGAAGTTTTATAATACTGCCTGTCCCCGCAATTGCTACAGTACCTGCTCGTTTCAAGTGGGAGTTGTCGATGGAAAAGTGAAAACCATTGAGCTCCAGCCATTAAACCGGGCAACACCCGAAGGCATCTGTCTGAAAGGCTTAAGTTATGTGGAGCGGGCAAATTCACAGGACCGGATTCTAACTCCTTTAATTAAAACTGAACAGGGTTTTGTGCCCATCGACTGGAAGCAGACCTTATCACTTATTGCCGATAAACTAAACTTCTATAAAGAAAACTTCGGAAGCCATAGCATTTTATTTTATGCTGCCAGCGGAACTTCGGGTTTGTTGAACGATGTGAGTACCAACTTTTGGCGTATGTTTGGCGGAACCACTCGTGTTTACGGAAACCTATGCTGGCCGGCTGGTCTTGAGGCTACGCGTTTAACACTGGGCGAAAATAGGCACAATGTGGCCTGGGATATCGAAAATGCCAAACTGATTGTCCTCTGGGGAAAGAACCCGGCGGAGACCAACATCCACCAGATGATTCCCATTGAAAAAGCCCTGGCTAAGGGAGCCCGGATGGTGGTAATTGATCCCCGTCGTACCCAGTCGGCGGAACAGGCTGAGCTACTGCTTCAGCCCAAACCCGGAACCGATGCTTTGCTGGCTTTGGCCGTGGCCAGGCTTTTAATAGAAAAGCAACAGGTTGATGAAGCCTTTATTTCAGCTCATGTGCTGGGATATGAGGCTTTTAAGCAGTCGGTAATGCAGATAGATCTCGATGATGTGGTAAAAATTACCGGAGTACCGCTTCGCTTTATCCAAAAACTGGCTCATTTAATGGGAACCATTCAGCCTATGACCCTGGTTGCCGGATACGGAATGCAGCGATTTAGCAATGGCGGCCAAACCATTCGATGCTTACTGGCTCTTAGTGTAATTACCGGAAATATTGGAAAACCCGGAGCCTGTTGGCATTACGCCGATTTACAGGGCGATATTTTCAGCAAACTGAAAGAACCTGAAAGCTATTTTCCCGATGCGGCGGCTGATGCGCCTTTTAGGCGTGTTGTTCCTACAGCCCGTTTGGGCGAGTACCTATTGCAACTTACAAATCCTGAATTAAAAATGGCCTGGGTTGAGCGAGGCAATCCTTTGGCTCAGAATCCTGACAGCCAAAAAATAAGAGAAGCCTTTAAGCAATTGGAATTTAAAGTGGTGGTTGAGCAATTTATGACAGATACGGCACTGGCGGCTGATTTGATTCTTCCGGCAAAGAATATGTTCGAACAAAGCGATGTGATTTCTTCATACTGGAATCCGTACGTTCAACTCAAGCAAAAAGTGGTGGAACCTACGGGTGAGGTAAAACCGGAAACCGAAATTTATTATTTATTGGCCCAGAAACTGGGTTATCCTCAGGAACTAATTCGGCAAAATATTCCAGAACCCGATGATGCATCTGTTGAAGCCTGGCTTGAAAAGGAACTAAGCCTTTTTGAGGAGCTAAGTATTGATAAGCTAAAGAAAGGCCCGGTTCTGGCTCCCCAATTACAGGAAATAGCCTTTAGCGATTACAGGTTCTGTACTCCATCGGGGAAGATTGAATTGGTTTCAGAACAGGCCAAAATCCGGTGGAATATTTCGGAGCTGCCCGAATACGTTTCCCTTGCCGAAGTGGATAAAAGCAAGTATCCCTTTCAGTTGATGACTCCCAATACAAAAAACCGCATTCATTCGCAGTTTGGGAATCTCAATGTAATAAAAATGCTCGATCCCTTTCCTTATGCCACCATCAGTGCGGTTGATGCGCAACAAAAAAACATCAGCCCGGGTAATAGAATAAAGGTGTTTAATGAGGTTGGGTCTTTGGAGTTAAAGGTGAAAATTGATGCCAGTCTGCGGCCTGGCGTTGTGGTAATTTATAACGGGTACTGGCATCAGGAAGGAGCCTGCCCGAACAGTTTAACCAAAGGACAGGAAACGGATATGGGGCACGGCACCGCTTTTCACGATACCCGGGTCGATTTTTGTTTATTGAATGCCAGGGATAAAGCCATCAAATAAATAGTATGCAGAATTATTTTGTTTTTGATATAAATAAATGTGTGGGTTGCGAGGCCTGTGTGGTAGCTTGTACTATTGAAAATGGCCCGCAGAATCCCACGCCCTGGCGAAACATTCACACCAGCAATGAGGCACATGTGCCCGGACTTCCCTTGTTTCATTTTTCACTGGCCTGCAACCATTGTGAGCAGGCGCCCTGCATGAAAAGTTGTCCGGCCAATGCCTTTAGTCGCGATGAAGTTACCGGTGCAGTTATTCACCATCCCGAAAAATGCATCGGTTGCAAGTACTGCACCTGGGCCTGCCCATTTGATGCACCAAAATACAATCCCATAAGCGGAGTAATTGAAAAATGTACTTTTTGTGCGCATCGGGTGCAGGAAAATCAAAAACCGGCTTGTGCCCAGCTTTGTCCAACCGGAGCACTCGATTTCAGTTTTGCAGACTTGTCAGTTGATAAATCGGCACAGTCAAGTCCGGTAAAGGTAAACGTGGGCTCACGAATACATACGCAGGCTTTACGAGATGCCCGTGGACCACAGCAGGATTCAACCTTGTTTTTTTCTCCATCGTTTAATAAATCAAAAAAGAAGCCTCTTCGGAAGATTAATGCTTTGCACGAATGGCCTTTGATAGTTTTCACCCTGCTGGTAACGGCATTGGTTTCAATTAAATCCAGCTTTATTCGTTTACCCGATGCAGGTGATTATTACCTGTTTGTCCTTCTGTTGTTTGCCGCTTTAATGAGTACCCTGCATTTGGGGAAGAAACAACGTGCCTGGCGTGCGCTGTTAAACGTAAAATCATCGTGGTTGAGTCGCGAGATTGCCTTATTCACCCTTTTTGGTTTATTAATGCTGTTTCAGCTATTTATTACTACAGTTCCCCTTTGGCTTTTTGCTTTATTGGGATTGGTACTTTTATTTGCCATCGACCGGCTATACGATGTGGCTACCTGGCAATGGCCCACTAAACTGCACAGCGCACAAACCCTGTGGATGGGTTTATCGGCTATAACCTTTTTAAATGGGTGGATTTACCTGTTTGGATTAGTAGCTTTGTTGCGATTAACCCTTATCTTTTGGCATCAATTTATACTTCCTGAAAATAAAAACTGGTTTTTGTTCATCGGAACTCTCATGTTATTAATAACTGTTGTAGGAATGCTTCTTCGATTGCCCTTTTTTGTTTTATTGATTGTATTTTTAGCGGGAGAAATCATGCAGCGGATAGGTTTTTACCAGGCATTACAGGTAGCCTCACCACAGAATGATTTGGAAATGAGTGGAATTGCTAACTGATTGACATAAGCATCAGCCAGTTCCTGAATCAACCAGATAAAAACCACGGTGCCTTTAGGTCCGGCAATTAATAGTATTTATTTATGATTAACGAAGCGGTATTAGTAATCAATCCGGGATCTACATCAACCAAAGTAGCTTTGTATTCCCGGCAAGGAGAATTGCATGCTCAAAATATTGAACACGAACAAAGCGAATTGGACAAAATACCCCGAATTGCCGACCAACTGGATTATCGGTTGGAACTGATAAAAAACTTTTTAACAGATTATTTAACGCAACATCCGCAAAAGATTGTTGGGGTGGTGGGTCGTGGAGGTATTGTGAAACCTTTAAGTGGAGGAACTTACCGCATTAATGCTGAATTTTTAACCGATGCCAGCTCCGGTAAATACGGCGAGCATGCTTCCAATCTGGGAAGCCTTTTGGCCAATCGATTGAAGGAAATTTATGGTTTGGCTGATTGTTATACGGTTGATCCGGTCTCGGTGGGCAATATGTGGCCCAAAGCTGAAATTTCGGGTGTGCCTGGTATTGTCCGTATTGGGCGGGGGCATCCGCTAAATATGAAAATGACAGCGCGCAAAGTTGCCCGATTACAACAAATTCCTTTTGCCGAAACCAATTATGTAATTGCCCATTTAGGCGGAGGAATTTCCATATCATTGGTTCAGGCAGGAAAACTGGTCGATATTAACGACGGCTTGCTGGGAATGGGGCCTTTTTCGCCCAATCGTGCCGGTTCGCTTCCCTTACGCGGAGTCATGAAGTTATGTTATTCCATGACCGAACCTGAAGTAAAAACCCTGCTGTCGAAAAACAGTGGTTTTAAAGCCTATCTGGGAACCGAAGATTTACGCGATGTAATAAAAATGATGGCGCAGGGTGATAAAAAAGCACAACTTGTTTTTGATGCCTTTGTGTATCAGGTGGCGAAGGAAATTGGCGCTTATTATGCTGCATCAAAGTGCGAGGCTCAGGCCATTATTATAACTGGTGGAATTGCCCACAACAAACAGTTTGTCGAAGAATTAAAATCGTATGTGGGTAAGCTGACTGCTTTTTATGTTTATCCGGGCGAGAACGAAATGGAAGCGCTGGCCGAAGGCGTTTTTCGGGTAATTGATGGGGAAGAAAAGGCGCAGGAATATTAAGCCGGGCATTTTTTTATAAAACGTAACAATTACTGATGGTAAGGTTCTATCTTTGTGCCTTTATAATAACTCTTGTCAAAGCAAGAGCAAAAACTATCTGGCATGCGATTCGAAGAATATCATATTTCATTTGAAGTTAAGAAAAACCTGGCCAAGCTGGGCTTTACCAAACCTACCGACATACAGTTTAAGTCGATTCCGCCCATTTTAAAAGGTGAGGATGTACTGGCAATAGCTCAAACCGGAACCGGTAAAACAGCAGCCTTTGCCATTCCGGTAATCGATATCATTCACAGGAAAAAAACTACCGGCCGGGCCGATGGCATTAAATGCCTGGTGATGGTTCCCACACGCGAGCTGGCTGAACAAATTCATGGGGTTTTTGAAAAGTTAAGCAAGCACACCAAGGTAAAAGCTTTCAGCATTTATGGTGGAGTAGAGCAGGATAAGCAAATAGCCCGCCTGCAGGAATCCTTAGATGTGTTGATTGCTACTCCCGGGCGGATGTTCGATTTGGTAAGCCAGGGGCATCTCAATCTGGCGCGGGTAGAAATTCTTATTTTGGACGAAGCCGATCACATGCTCGATCTTGGCTTTGTTAAGGATATTTATGACATTAAAAAGAAACTACCGCGCAAGCACCAAACCCTTTTCTTTTCGGCCACCATCAATGAGCAGATAAAAAAACTGGCGTATTCGCTAGTGAAAAATGCCATTCGCATTCAGATATCGCCCAAGGATCCGGTTTCAAAAAATGTAAATCATTCGGTGGCTTTTATTGCCATGGACGACAAGCGTTTCTTTCTGGAGCGCATGGTAAAAGAGCATCCCGACAGTAAAATTCTGGTATTTGTACGCACCAAAGTACGGGCCGAGCGTGTGGCTAAAGCCATGGAGCGGGTGGGTATTTCATCGGTAACCATACATGGCGATAAAGAGCAAAAGGACAGGTTCGATGTAATGAACCGTTTTAAAAGCGGCGCGGTTAAAATGCTTATTGCTACCGATGTGAGTGCGCGTGGCATCGACATTCCCAATGTGGAATATGTAGTGAATTACGATTTGCCCGAACAGGCCGAGAATTATGTGCACCGGGTGGGACGAACCGGCCGGGGACGCGAAAAGGGTTTTGCCGTTGCCTTTTGCAGCAACGAGGAAAAGCCCATGCTAAAAGAGATTGAAATATTTTTGGGAAAACCCATTACCGTGGTTGAGATGGATAAAAACGAATACCAGGATACCCTTGATTTTACTGAAGATGTGGATAATAACTGGAAAGATTTGATTAAGGAAAACGAAGCCTTTTTGTCTACCCTAAAAAAGCCCAATAAAGGGAAAAAAGGAAAGCGTTAACAAGCTACACTAAAATATTTTTAATATTATGGAGTAATGAAAACTAAACTTTATTTAATTGTTTCTGTACTAATTGCTTTAAATGCCTGTCAACAGCGCCATCCCAAACAATTGTCCGGCGATTATTTTGGACAGGAACTTTCCGGTTCTGAGCCGGTTCTTTTTGCTCCCGGCTATGTTTCGTCAGGAATTTATACCCGCGATGTTAGCATAGCTCCCGATGGAAAATCGGTTTATTTCAGTGCCTCATCGCGCGGATTTAATTTTATACTGTTTACGGAACAAGTAAACGGTGTTTGGACCGAACCCCGGATAGCTCCTTTTTGTGGAACCGGAAACTGGTACGATTACGAACCCCTGGTTTCACCCGATGGGAAAAGCATTCTGTTCTTATCAACCCGTCCCCCTGCCGGGAAAGAACCCAAACCCGGATGGTTTTACGAAGATATCTGGGCTGTAGAAAAAACGACCGATGGCTGGTCGCAACCAAAGCCACTCGACAGCTCAATTAACACAGACAACGGAGAATTTTTTCCTTCATTAACTCAAAATGGCACCCTGTATTTTACCCGGAGTTACGCCGATTCCAATCGAATTTTCCGGAGTGAAAGAATGGCTGATGCTTACGCAGTTCCTGAAATGGTAAGTATCGAAGGAAGCGAACATTTAAAGTATTACAATGCGTTTATTTCGCCCGACGAAAGTTACATGATAGCCTGTGTATCCGGACTTGATAGCACAAATAATCCTCTATATGCTGTAGCCTATGCCAAAGAAAAGGGAAAATTTCATCCTTTCGAATTGTTGCCTGAACGAATTAATCGACCGGGACAACGAGCCACAGCGGCTTCCGTTTCGGCTGATGGTAAGTACTTGTTTTTTGCATCTTCGGTTCCAAAAAATCCGGAATTAAGCATTAAACCTGGAATAACACAAACTCAGTTGTTCGATATGCTGCAAAAACCACAAAATGGTTTGTCGGATGTTTATTGGGTTTCAACCGAAGGTTTGATAAGAGGGCAATAAGAAAAGAAGCTTTTCCGGTTTTAGTTCGGAAAGAAACCCTTTTGATAAGGCTACAATTTATTTTGGGTTCGACTGTTATTCTACTTGGGGAATTTGTTAAGGTTTATATGCTGCCCCTGGTTGATTAAAAATAAATAACTATTGCCTCATTGTATTAATAAAAAGATAACCAATTTGGTGCAAAACAAATTCCACCAAACGATAATAGTGTAGCATTTAAAACAAAAAGCCTATAAAACTCCTGATTTATAGGCTTTTTGCAATATTTGATGATTTGAGGAGTGGAGCTGCCGGGATTCGAACCCGGGTCCAAACAAGGAGACCATACGCTTTCTACATGTTTAGCTCTGACTTGATTTTCGTGCAGGAACTGGATCAAAGCCACCGATTCCTACCTTAGCTCCTTAATCTTGTTGCGATAGCGGAGCCTTATCGCAACCAGTTCCGAATTGTAGCACCTCCGATTCGGCGAGCCTCAGAACAGGGGCTTCCGGGAGATGTCTTGTTCCAGCACCTGGTGCCGGAATAATGCTAATCTACTATACTTCGATTAAGCGGCAAGAGCGTAATTAGATTCGCCATTTAAAAAGTGTGTGCCTGAGATTTACGGGTCAGTTTCACTACTCCCGACATGCTTACATACCACCTCATCTTGCTGTCAAAACCAGGTCAGCCCCTCAAAGAACATAAGTTTTCACCCATTGTAAAGTGCGCAAAGATACAAATTCCTGTTATTTATCACATCGTATCGCCATTTAAAATTCGCTTAAATTCCTAAATTCGCATCCTTACCGGAGCTAAGTAACCAGCCCCGACATTGCTTTCATCCAAACCAAAACACAAATTACAATGAATAAAAACTTACGCATAGGTATCGTTAAAGAAACAAAAACCCCGCCCGATAAGCGTGTGCCGTTTACTCCGGCTCAGGTTGACACCATTCAAAGCCGTTTTCCTTCGGTTAAAATGTGTGTGGAACCCAGTCCATTAAGGTGCTTTACCGATGAGGAATACCAGTACCTCGGTGTTGATTTGGAGTGCGACATGACAAGCTGTGATATTCTTTTTGGGGTAAAAGAAGTGAAGATTGATGCCCTGATTCCCAACAAAACTTATTTGTTTTTTGCCCATGTGGCTAAAAAGCAACCCTATAACCGTGAGTTGTTACGGGCAATTCTAGCCAAAAATATAACGCTTATCGATTATGAATACCTGACCCGTCCTGATGGTTCGCGCATTGTGGCTTTTGGTCGTTGGGCAGGAATTGTGGGCGCCTACAATGCGTTGCGGGCACGTGGAAACCGGACCAATAATTTTTCATTAAAACCCGCACACCAATGCCACGACATGGAAGAAATGTTTGCCGGTTTAAAAAAGATTAAATTAAAACCTATTAAAATACTTATTACTGGAGGCGGACGAGTGGCTCACGGAGCTATGGAAACCTTAAGTCAGTTGAGCCTTCGCCAGGTAACCCCCAAAGAATTTCTGGAGCAAACATTTGACGAGCCGGTGGTTTGTCAGATTGAACCCATGCATTACGTAAAACGCAGCGATGGGCAATTATTCGACATGCAACATTTTATCCAACATCCGCAGGAATATGAATCAATTTTTAATCCTTATACCAAGGTTACTGATATTTTTATTGCCTGTCATTTCTGGGACAACCAATCGCCTATGTTCATTAATAAGGAAGATTATCTTGATCCGGACTTTAATATTTCAGTTATTGCCGATGTAAGTTGCGATATCAACGGACCAATATATTCAACCCAACGGGCATCGACCATTGCAGAACCTTTTTATGGGTACAATCCACAGTTGGATGTGATTGAGCCGGCTTTTACCCGTCCGACCAATATTACGGTTATGGCTGTCGATAATTTACCGGGCGAGCTGCCCCGCGATGCTTCGCGTGATTTTGGCCGCGATTTGTTCGAACGCGTTTTACCGGCACTTATTGAAGACGATCACGAATTTGTGATAGAGCGGGCCACCATTACCAAAAATGGCAAACTGACCCCTAAGTTTGCTTATTTGCAGGACTATGTGGATGGGAAGGAATAAGTTATAATGAAAATAAAAAAAGGGGAAATCTTACCGGACTTCCCCTTTTTATTTTAAAATAAGCTATATAAAAGTTTTATTGAAAAACTTTGGGATAAATATCTTTCTTTATTGTAGGCGTTACTATTGGGAAAAAAATTGGCATTTAAATTATCTATAAAGGTATACGCATTAAAAACATCCGTGAATAAAATGGCAGATGCATCCGTATCTTCCTGCCATTCGAAATTCAGGCTCCAATTAAAATTCAGACGGAAACGGGCCGATAGGTAGTAATTCCAGTTTATGCCGCTACGTACAACAGCTGCCAGTGCATCGGGCTGCCATACATTTGGGTCATCATCTTTTAATTCTAAAAATTTTATGATAGAGCCATTAAAAAAGATATTGAAATCGGTACGCGTATTCGGATAAATTCCAAGGCTTTGCTCCAGTGATAAACGTAAATGGGGAAATTGAGATTTATAATCATTATCGGTTTCTTTAATTTGAGTAAAACCTCCTAATAATTTAACTATGGTATTGTTTTGGGTTTTTAATGACAAAGGTTTAAAAACACTGAATTCAAATCCGCCAGATAGGGATGGAATTAATACGCTGGATTTTGAATCGCCATATTTTTGAGTCAATATGCCCATTCCCGGATAAGCAGCCAAAGCAGCCGAAGTTCCTGATTTACGCACCTGATTGCGGCCAAAACTCCACATGTCGTTTAAAACACTAAAATAGGTGATTGAGTTAGTGTTTATATATCGATTTTCGCGTAAAAAAGAATCGATTGTTTCCAATTCTTTGATTTTATGAATTCGGCTATCCAAATAACGCTCTGTCTTTAATAAGGATATCTGGGTAGCCAGGACTACAATAGCAGAATCATCAGGAGTTATCGAAAGCAGTTGATTGTCTTGTAAGGCTTGTAAAATATATACTGCTTGTCGGGCATCCTGAACTTCTTCTATACGACCGGTTCCAATTTTTAATGGAATCTCGGCAAAAGCATGAAAATAGGAATCATCCGGATACCCGGACTTTTTATAAAAGTTAGCTCCCAGACTACCATTAAAATTGGTTTCAAAATAGGTTTTATCCTGAATAAAATTCCGATTTACAAACTCAGAACTAATACTTGGATACATGGATAAACTTTCATTTGTATAGTCATAGTTGCCAGAGTAACTGTTTCTTTTATAGTAATATGTGGGTATTAGTGCAGTTATCGCTAAGGTTTTTTGTTGATAGGCTGTATTGGTAAAACCAAAATATGATGCATTAATGGTATTACTTAGGTTTGTACTTCGGGAACCATCATCATCGATAACTGAACTCCATCTGTTTGATCTATTGTTAGAACCTGAGAGATTGAAATTAAAATCCAGCATTTCTCTTTTATAATCCGGTAATTTGTAAGTTGATAAATCGAAATTGATTTCTTGAGCATTTACTGTTGGTAGTAATGTTGTGAGTCCTAACACAAGAAGTAATGTAAACAGAAGAGTTTTCATAATTTAAAAATTATTTGGTTAATATTAAATGGTTTATGAACTGTATAGAGGTATACCTTTTTTCAACTATACATAATATATGCTAGGTGCAAAAAAAATGCCAAAGCAACCAATAGGTCGCTTTTTTATTTTTATATTTGCGACCACATAGTCGCTAAATTTTGTTTTATGGCTCTTAAAACATTTAAAAATTTAAAACCCGAACGGCGCGAGGAGATTCTGATGACTTGCTACAGGGAGTTCGCCTTAAAAGGCTACCAAAGTGCATCGCTTTCGGAGATTATAAAGCAGTTGGGTTTGGCCAAAGGCTCGTTTTACCGGTACTTTACCAACAAAAGAGAATTGTATGCTTACCTGATTCAGGATGCTTCGCAACGCCGCCTGTCGAAACTGGACCAATTGATTGACCGGACGGATATTGATTTTTTTGAACTTATACGGCAGAATTTCTTCGATAAACTGAAGTTCGATGTAGACAACCCGGTGATTGCCGGTTTCCTTTATCAGGTAATGCACGAACGTGAAAATCATGAGGTGGCCGATGTCATCAATCAGTTGTATCAATCGGTAATTGGTATAACCCGCTCCATTGTCGAAATGGAAAAGTTCAGTCAGCAATTAAGAACCAGCGATGCTGAACTGGTGGCATTTCAGATTTTTCATATGCAGCTTTGGTTGTATGATTATGTGGCATACAAATACCAAATTAATTTTCAGCAAAATATTAAAGATGGAGAACCGGTTTTAAATATAAGTGAAACCGATTTGCACCGCATTATTGATATATCGGTTAGCATGCTAAAAAATGGTATTTAACTGCACCTGACAACAGTTTAAACCTTAAATATTAGACCCATGATTACTGTTCAAAATTTGCATTACCGTTACCCCAACCAAAATGATGATACCATAAAGGGTGCCGATTTTACCATTGAAAAAGGTGAAATCTATGGTTTTTTAGGACCCAGCGGAGCGGGCAAGAGCACTACACAAAAAATACTGATACGTTTGTTATGCGGTTTCGGCGGAAATGTTTCAGTATTCGGTAAAGATTTAAAAAGTTGGGATACTGATTATTATAATCACATCGGCGTTGGTTTTGAACTGCCCAACCATTATGCAAAACTTACCGGCCTTGAAAACCTGCAATTGTTTGCTTCGTTTTACGATAAACCCAGTAGGAATTTGATGGAACTGTTTGCTCTGGTGGGTTTGCAGGCTGCAGCCCTTCAAAAAACCGAAGCCTATTCCAAAGGAATGAAAATGCGCCTGAATTTTATCCGGGCTTTAATTCATAATCCGGATATTTTGTTTTTGGATGAACCCACTTCGGGACTTGACCCGGTAAATGCAAGGATTATAAAGGATATTATTTTGGATTTAAAGCGTCAGGGAAAAACCATCTTTTTAACTACACATAACATGTACGATGCCGATGAATTGTGTGATCGGGTCGCATTTATTGTCGATGGACAAATTCAGGCTGAAGGCTCACCAAAACTCCTCAAAAAGAAATACGGTAAAGCAGTGTTGCGTGTAGAGTATCAAAACCAGGGATTGGCCTTACGTGATTTTGATTTGGAGCAGCTGGGCCAAAACAACGAATTTCTAAACTTAATTCAAACCCATACTATTGTGAGTATGCATTCAAAGGAGGCCACCCTCGACGAGGTTTTTATCCAAACCACCGGAGTTAAACTTAACGCAATCGATTTGTAGCCATGAATATTTTATTGAAAGCAATACAGTGGGATGCCCGTCTTATCTACAAATACGGAATAGTAGCTGTGGCTTTTGCCATTGCTTTAATTTATAGTCTGTTTTTTTTGTTTGTCGATACCGTTGGTTACGAGAAATTGATTGTGGCGCTGGTTTTTTCCGATCCGGTAATGTATGGTTTTTTATTTACTGCCGTGATGATTTTATTTGAGAAAGATTCCAATACCCATCAGGTATTGGCAGTTACACCGCTCACAACCTCACACTACCTGCTTTCAAAAGCGTTGGTTTTTTCATTGTTGGCTCTGTTTACGGGTTCATTAATTATGCTGGCTGCCTGGCCTGTTTATTTTAACCTCTTTTGGTTTATTCTGGCGGTGCTATTGTCAGCAGCTTTGTTTGTTTTTATAGGCGTTGTTGGCGTATCGTATGTTAACAGTTTTAATGAGTTTATTCTGATAATACCTTTGGTTTTGGCACCGGTATGTTTGCCTTTTTTACCATTTTTTAACCTGGCCGATTCGTGGTTGTTTTACCTGATTCCTACACAAGCCTGTTTATTACTTTTCGAAGCATCGGTAAGTAAAATAGAAATCTGGCAGTTAATTTATGCAGTGTTGTACCTGTTTGTTTTAAACTATCTACTTTACCTCTGGGCCTTTGCTAGTTACAACAAGCGCATTATTAAAGCCGATCGTTTATGAAAAAATACCTGGCCATAATTCTTGCCGATTTAAAAAATACCCGTCGCGACCCAACTTTATTGCTGATGCTTTGGGTTCCACTGCTCATTTGGGTGGTTGTTCGTTTTGGCATAGCTGAAATTGTGATTTGGGTTCCAGAACTGGTAAATTATTATATGGCCATATTAGCTTTTTTTTCGTTACTGATTGCTGTATTTCCGGGCTTTCTAGTCTCTTTTTTATTGCTCGATGAAAAAGACAAACAGTTATTTTCTGTTGTAAAAGTTACACCGGTTTCTCTGTCTGGATTTTTGCTTACCCGAATCGTTTTTATGGTGGTATTGGGATTTGTTTTTAGTGTTGCTTTGCTGGTTTTTAATGGATTATTAAAACTTCCCTGGCACGCATTAGCTATCATGTCTTTATTAAATGCACTCCAGGTTCCTTTATTTGTTTTGCTCATCAGCGCTGTGGCAAAAAATAAAGTGGAGGGCATGACCCTCTTGAAGGTGGCCAATGTAGTAATATTTATACCTGCCGCACTGTTTTTTGTCAACAATAGCTGGATTAACCTATTGGGAATTTTTCCGGCTTATTGGGTATACAAATTAGCCTGCATACCGCTCAATAGCCACTATTATATGGTTGCTGGATTTGGATTATTATGGATTTTATTATTGAATTATTTGAGTTATCGGTTTAGTGTTACCAAGCTAAACCAGCTTTAACAATTCAATAGTTTTAGCAGGATTTTCCGATGCAAAAACCGTATTGCCGGCCACCAGCACATCGACACCCGCTGTAACCAGCTGCTTATAATTCTGTAAAGTAACCCCACCATCTACTTCAATTAGTGTATTTGAACCTGCTTTTATAATCAGTTCTTTTAGTTTGTTGATTTTGCTGTACGAATGTTCTATAAATTTTTGTCCTCCAAAACCCGGATTAACACTCATAATCAATACCATGTCTATATCGTGAATAATGTCGTTCAGTAAATTAACCGGGGTATGCGGATTTAGGGCCACACCGGCTTTCATTCCACTGGCTTTTATAGCCTGCAGGGTACGGTGCAAATGAGTACAGGCTTCGTACTGAACAGTCAAAATTTCAGCTCCAGCCTCTTTAAACTGCTGAATGTAACGGTCGGGTTCCACTATCATTAAATGAACATCGAGTGGTTTTTTGGCTATTTTTTGTACGGCTTTAATCACCGGGAACCCAAATGAAATATTGGGAACAAAAACTCCATCCATTACATCCACATGAATCCAATCAGCCTTACTTTTGTTAAGCATTTCAATGTCGCTGGCCAGGTTTCCAAAATCGGCCGAAAGTATAGAAGGGGCAATAAGTGGTGTTTTCATTTGTGTTTTTTTGAGTTGGTTGTAAAGATACAAAATCCATTTTATGAGAGTGAATAGGAATCAATAGAAAAAAAAGAACCGGGAACAAGTCCCGGCATTATCTTATCCTAAATAGGCTTTCAGATTTTTACTTCGCGATGTTTGTTTGAGCTTTCTAATGGCTTTTTCTTTAATCTGACGAACCCGTTCGCGGGTAAGTTCAAATTTTTCTCCAATTTCTTCCAACGAATAGGGTGGCGTTCCTGCCAAACCAAAAAAGCAGCGTAAAATGTCAGCCTCGCGAATCGACAAAGTGGTAAGCGAGCGTTCAATTTCTTTCCGCAGCGAATCATTTATTAAATCGCGGTCGGGAAGAGGCATGTCTTTATTTGGCAATACTTCGTACATACTTCCTTCTTCGTCGTGTTGCAGGGGCGCATCCATCGAAATGTGCCTATTGCTTGACTGAAGTGCTTTTTTTACTTCTTCAGGTTGCATGTCGAGTGTTTTGGCAATTTCTTCGGCCGATGGTTCGCGTTCAAATTCCTGCTCCAATCGCGAAAGTGTTTTATTAATTTTATTGATGGAACCAATTTTATTCAGAGGTAAGCGCACAATACGCGATTGTTCGGCTAAGGCCTGAAGAATGGATTGACGAATCCACCAGACAGCATAGGAGATAAATTTAAAGCCACGGGTTTCGTCGAAACGTTGAGCGGCTTTTATTAGCCCCAGATTACCTTCGTTAATTAAGTCGGGCAGACTGAGTCCCTGGTTTTGATATTGCTTAGAAACCGAGACGACAAAACGCAGATTGGCCCTGATTAGTTTATCGAGCGCCTGGGCATCGCCTTTTTTTATGCGGCGTGCTAAATCAACCTCTTCATCGGCCGATACCAAATCTTCTTTTCCGATTTCGTGCAGGTACTTGTCCAACGATTGGGTATCGCGGTTGGTTACCTGTTTGGTGATTTTTAGTTGTCTCATTCTTTACATTCTTAATTCTGAATATTTATTACAATTTCTGTAAAAAAGTGTTCAGCCAGGCATCAACTCTTTGTTCGGTGAGTTCATCCTGATAATCCTCATCGACGGGCAGTCCCACAAATTGGTTATCGATAACAGCCGCCGATTCGTTAAATTCGTACTCGTCGGTTTTCCAATGCCCCAGGATGGTAGCTTTGCTTTCAATCAAAACATCATAAAGGGTACGCATGTGATCCACAAAATTATTGGGATATGCCAATTGGTCGCCCAAACCAAAAATGGCCACTTTTTTTCCATCGAAATTCAGGTTTCTGAAGCGGGGCATAAACTCGTCCCAATCGCTACTGGTATTTTTATGCGTCCAGTTGTGGGTTCCTATGGTGGAACTGCCAATAATAAAACTGGGATACATTTTTATGGTTTCTTCGTTTACATCTTTTACAGGAATAAGGTCGCATTTTTCAGCACCAATTTTTTTAGCAACCAGGGTAGCTACTTTTTCTGTATTGCCTCCTACAGGCCCGTATAATACAGCAATTTTGTCTTTCATTTTAGGGATAGTTTAGGTTACGTGTCACAAAGATAGAATTATTTTTTACTTTTCAAACTGGCTAGAGCCAAAATGAGACCCAGCAGCACGCTTAACAGAGCAGCAAACAATACCTGAAAATCAGGGGGCAATAAAAAGGTAAGTGTGTGTGCCGGAATCCAGAATAAGGGAATTGTTTTTTTGAATACAAAATGCCACTGAACGTCCCAATCGATGGCTTTAAAATGAGCCGCAAAATCAATTGGCAGGAATAAACTTTTTGTTTTTCCCTTATGGAATGCGATGTGCAAATCGGTAATTTTATGAAATGTCATCATTACCGGAGCATACATAACATTCATGGCAATGCTGATAGCAAAAGCAATCAGCAACTTAGTCAAAGTAGTGGAGTTGGCCATGGAGGCAGTTGCACCTGAAATTCCTAAATATTCCATAAAGACCGGAGTTCCCGTGGCAAAAACCACAAAAGCCAATTTAATGGTCAATCCAAGAAAACCCCAGACCATTATTTTGGGAAAAAGTCCAAATTCGCCTGCATAATAGTTGCCGGTTCTGATACGCAGACCTACCATCTCGCCAAAGGTGGCTAACAGACCAAATTTCACAAAACTGGTTACCATTCCGTGGTTTTTGTTAAAACTAAGGTAAGCCTGAAGCAGTGCATCAGAAAAATAAAATAACAGTACAATTAAGGCAATTATAAGGCTAACGTAAATATCTTGTTTGTTAATTTTCATTTTGCTCTGCTTTGTTTTTTGATGCAAGATAAATTTAATGAATCCATGAAATGATGTTTTGCTAACTAAAAGTCAATAAACTGTTCGATACCACAAAATGTTCTTAATTCGTGTGCTTTTATTGCGTTTGGTTTACTGGGTGCTTTTCCAAATAGGGTTTAAATCCTTTGGCAAGTCCATCCGAAATGCGGTTCCAACTCAGCAATACAATTAACAGCAAGCCGGCTATAATCAATAGCATGGCTTTTTCGTTGGCACTTAAGTTATTCCAGAGTTTCATTGATTTTTATTTTTCAATTCGTATACGTGCATCCACAGCAACAACCTGGTCTTTCTTTCCCAGCAGTGGATTCAAATCCATTTCAAAAATTTCGGGAGCCGTTTGACACAAAACAGACAGTCGTGAAACAATTTCAGCAAAAAGTATTTCATTTACCGGTTCTTGCCCGCGTACACCCTGAATGATTTTATAAGAACGCAGGTTTTGAATCATGGTTATAGCTTCGTCAGGTGAGATGGGAGCCAGGTTTGCTTGCACATCTTTTAATACCTCAATAAAAATACCTCCCAGACCACATAGTACCATGTGACCGAATTTATCTTCCTTTTTAGCTCCGGCAAAAAGTTCGGTTCCACTCAACATGGGTTGTAATAAGATGGCCGTAGTATCTTTTATTTGCATCATTCGTTTGAATTCAGCCGCTACTTGTTCTTTGGTTTTTACATTGAGAACCACACCACCTACATCTGATTTATGAACGGGTCCAACCACTTTCATTACTACCGGGAAACCCAAAACTTCTGCCTGATTAACTGCATCTTTTTCAGTGTTTACTACGGCTTCGCCTGCGCGGGGAATACCTGCTGCATCTAGTAATTCCTGAACTTGCATGGGCTCAAGATAACCGTTTCCCGAACCGTCGATGATGGAACGAATTTTTGATGCGTTAACCCGGGGTAGTTCAGCAGTTTTGTCTGCAGGTAAAGGTGTATTGAAGACTTTGCTTAATGCAGTTCCCAGGGTTACTTCATCGGGAAAATTAATTCGGCCTTTGGCTAAAAAGTGATTTATTTCGTCGGCAACATTAATTATCGATGGCAGAATGGGGTAGATGGGTTTTTTGCAGGTACGCATTTTTTCGTCGAGCAAATCGTAAACATCATAAACCGGAGTTAAACCGGGACTTCCAAAGATAACACACATGGCATCGATGTGATCAAAATCGTTTTCACAAGCATCGATAATATGGCCCAATTGCTCGGCAGTTCCGGTAGCTAAAAAGTCGATGGGATTAGCCACCGATGAACCTGGATACAATTTAGTTAGGAGGTTTTCTGCTTTTACCCCTTCGATGTGTGGCACATCGAATCCGCCATTCGACAAGGCATCGGTAAGCATTACTGCCGGTCCACCGGCATGGGTTATGATGGCAATGTTTTTTCCAGCAAGTGGTGGATGCATAAAAACCGCGGCAACGGTAGCCAACTCGCTGCGACTGTAACAACGTACAATGCCAGCCTTGCGAAACAGCGCATCTACTGCGGCGTCGCTGTTGGCCAGTGCACCAGTATGCGATGATGCGGCACGGCTTCCGGCTTCGGAACCTCCGGCTTTTATGGCAGCTATTTTACAGCCTTTGTTAATAAGCGAGCGGGCGTGTTTTAGTAAGGCTTCCGGTTTGTTGACGCTTTCAATATAAAGCAGTTTAACTTTACTGCTGGTTGTTGGATCGTAAGTTTCATCGAGATACTGAAGAATGTCTTCAACACCCATTTGTGCACTATTACCTACCGAATAAACACTCGAAAAAGTTAACCCGTTGGGAACTCCGGCTTCCATTATGTAAACTGCTGTTGCGCCTGATCCGGAAATAAAGTCACAACCATTGGCATCGAGTTTTGGGATGGGTGTAGTGAATACCCCGCTATAGTTTTGATTTAACACACCAATGCAGTTGGGACCAATTAACGCACCATTTACCGAATTAATGGTAGCAACAATTTGTTGTTCCAAAGCAGCACCGGCTTCGTTTTCTTCGCTAAATCCAGCTGACAGGATAATAAATGCGCGGGTATTTTTTTGTTTGGCTAAAACTTCAACAGTTTCAGGACAATATTTAGCAGCAATAGCCAAAATAGCCAGATCGGTTTCCGGCAGTTTACTTACCTCACGATACGATGTGATTCCCTGTACCTGGTCCAGTTTGGGATTCACCACATAAAGATTTCCCTGAAAATTGTTGTCGATAAGGTTCTTTAATACTTTACCGCCCGGCTTCTGAATATCATCTGATCCACCGATGACTGCAATGCTCCGGGGATTTATCATTTGTTGATTGATCATAGTATGCTGGTTTTTTGGGCAAATTTAGAAAAGCATCGCATAATAGCACACGACGAATATTATGTTATAGATTTTTAATTACATGTTATATAATAGCAAATACGGTATTTTATTTATGTTCAGGCAAAATAGAGATGGGGTTGTCTTAAGGGTATCCTGCAATCGAGAACAAAGCAATTGTATTTTAATGTTTGTATATGAAGATTGTGTCAGGAATATTTCCTTTCTTTAAAGCCATAAAATCAATAAGCTTTGAAGAAGATTGCTTTTATTGTTCGTGGAAATTTAAGCGAACCCGACAAGTTCAGATCGAATGTATCTCGGTTTTTTCAGAAAGAATTCGATGTTTATTTGCGTTTTACAAGGCACAGCGGGCATGCCATTCAGATTGTGGAAGAGTTAATGGAGCAGGGGCTTGATTACCTGGTGGGTGTGGGTGGTGATGGTACCTTTAGCGAAGTAGTCAATGGTTTTATGTTAGCTCCGGAATCATGCCGCAAAAACACGGTCCTTATTGCTTTTCCCCGCGGTTCAGGGAACGATTTTTCGCGCACGGCCGGAAAAGTACAAAGCATGGAGCATTTGTATCATTTAATTAAAAGTGGAGCTACCAAACCGCTGGATTTAGTGCAAGTTACTTACCAGGAAGATGGGCAGGAAAAAGTAAGGTATTACGACAACTCTTTTGATATTGGTCTGGGGGGGCTGGTTTGCCAGTTTATGAATAAAAGCGGTAAAACCTGGGGGAGCAATTTCACTTATTTTTACAACATCATTCGCTCCTTTCTTTTGTTTAAAAGAATTCCTGTTGAATTAACTTCAGAAAACTTAAATTTTAAAGGAGAGGTGCTGCTGGTAGTGATAAATAACGGTCGCTATTTTGGCAGTGGCCTGGGTATTGCTCCCGATGCAAAACTCGATGACGGAAGACTCAATGTAATAATTGCACGGAATATAAATATCATGCAGTTTTTGTTTTTTATGCCCTGGCTTAAAAAAGCAAAACCTATTCCGGTTAACGAGGTTTTTTATCACGAAATAAGCGAGTGCCAGATTTCCAGTACACAGACTAATTGCCCCATTGAAATGGATGGAGAGGTTATTGGTCGGGTTCCCTTAGCCATTAAAGTGTGCAAACATGCTGCACAAATACTGGCTATTGAACCTTTATAATTACAAAAAAGTTGAAATCAGCGAGCCAGCAAACCATAAAGCAACAAATGCTGCAAACTTTTAATATGCGTGGTAGTTAAGGTTTCGTTCTCCTCTTTTATTAACATCAATTCAATTCCTTTTATCATTAACGAAGTGTTTTTAACATAAGCATCCACATCGTTGATGGCAAAAAGTTGCTGTGCAATTCCCAGATTGTAAAGTTCCAGAAGAATTTTTTTCTCTTCCACATCAAGTTTCGCCCTAATTTTTTCTACCCAACGGTAATTGTTGATAAAGGCAATCTTTAGGGCATCGTAATCCTTGGTAAGTTGCAGCATAGCCCGAATGCGCGAATCGAGGTATTTTTCAAATTTCAATTGAATGGCTGGCGTACTTGAAATTTCGTCTTTTAGCTGCATCAAAATCCGGTCGATTTCACGCTCTACTACTGCCTCATATACTTCTTCCTTGTTTTTAAAGTAAGTATAAATGGTTCGGCGTCCTTTTTTTGAGGCATTGGCAATGTCGGCCATGGTGGTTTTATGAAACCCCAGTTGTCCGAATATGGTCAGGGCCTGATTTAAAATAGCTTCTCTCGAATTCTTTACATTCATCGGGTATTTGCACAATTAAAGAGTGATTGTGCAAAAATAGAATCTTTTTTTAATTATAAAAGACGAAACTGTAAATGCCGGTAAAATACTTAATGGCTAGCGGTTATTTTCACCATTTTTTGCTGTGAATCAGGCCTAATGCCTTTGCTTAAGCAGGCTACCTTTGGGGGCTGTTATGCAGCAGATGACTTTTAATAATAAGCTTTTGGCAGTAAATAATTGGAAACATAATCGTAAACTCCCTCCTCAAGCGTATAAAAAGCTTTGTTGTAACCAATACTTCTAAGTTTTTGCATATTGGCTTCGGTAAAATACTGGTATTTGTCACGAATATCTACAGGCGTATCAATAAATTCAATGTTTTCCTTTATTTCCATTGCTTTAAAGGTGTTAAGGGTAAGGTCGAGAAATGTACGGCCCAATCCGGTTCCCACATTGTACAATCCCGAATCCTTACGATGATGCATTAAAAAGAACATTACTTCAACCAAATCTTTTACATAAACAAAATCACGCGTTTGTCCGCCATCAGGGAATTTGGGATGGTGCGACTTAAACAGTTTCATTTTACCCGTTGTTTTTATCTGGTTAAAGGCATGCAGAATAACCGAAGCCATGCGTCCTTTGTGGTATTCGTTTGGACCATAAACATTGAAAAATTTTAGTCCGGCCCAAAAGAAGGGTTGATTCTCCTGTTTAAGTGCCCATTTGTCAAAATCGTTTTTCGATTCGCCGTATAAATTCAACGGTTGCAATTGTTCTACAATGTCATGCTTGTCGTTATAGCCCAATTCGCCCAGGCCATAGGTTGCAGCCGACGAAGCGTAAACCAGGGGCAAACCGTATTGCACGCATTTATTCCATAATGTTTTGCTGTAGTCAAGGTTTAATTCATCATAAACTTCTTTTGGAAAACCCGTTGTAGCAGAGCGGGCACCCATATGAAATACAAACTGAACAAATTTGTGGTTTTTATCCATCCAGGTAAAAAATTGATCTCTGTTTACTTTTTCAGTGTAGGTTTTTCCCTCAAAATTGCGGTTTTTTTCTTCCGACGAAAAATCATCGACCAATACCACATCTTTAAAACCTTCGCTATTAAGCTTGCTTAACATGCAGCTTCCAATAAATCCGGCAGCTCCTGTAACTACTATCATGGTAATAAAATTTTATGCAAATATAAGCTTTAGCACCTAAGCACCACTGCCCTTTTAAAATTCTTTTGTAAGTTTTTACGTTAACAAAGCTTTTTTTTGGCGCAAATTTATTCTTTGTTATCCTGATATCTTATTCTATATTTGCATGGAATGAATTTCAGGTAGTTATGGTTTATCTAACACGAAGAGAGCGATTTAATAGTGCACATCGGTTATATAATGTGGATTATTCCGATGAAAAAAATTTTGAAGTTTATGGTAAATGTGCCAACCCAAACTGGCACGGACATAACTACGAATTATTTGTTACTGTTAAAGGAAACGTTGATCCTGAAACAGGTGTGGTTATTAATTTAAAAGAACTCAGCCAGATTATCAACACCAGCATTATCGATAAACTCGACCACAAAAACCTCAATATCGAAGTCGATTTTCTTCAAAATGCCATCGTATCGACCGAAAATATTATAGTGGCCATTTGGAAGGTACTCGAAGCCGAATTGAAACATACCAATGCCCGACTTCACAAATTAAAACTGGTTGAAACCGAAAATAATTTTGCTGAGTATTACGGAGAATAAATTATGGATATTGTAAAAAACGGAATCGATTGGGATGACGATTTTGGTTACCTGAGGGTTGACCGATATAATGATGAAAAAACAGAAAAATTAACCGCTTTGTATGGCGAAGTATTGGATACCTTAGGTGAAAACATCGATCGTGAGGGGCTGGTGAAGACACCCATACGTGTAGCTAAGGCCATGCAGTTTTTAACCCAGGGCTATTCGGCAAAACCTGAAGAAATCCTTAAAACGGCTATGTTTAAGGAAGATTACAGCCAAATGGTAATTGTAAAAGATATCGAAATATATTCCATGTGTGAGCATCATATGTTGCCCTTTTTTGGGAAGGCCCATGTAGCCTACATTCCTGATGGATACATTACCGGTTTAAGCAAGATTGCCCGGGTGGTTGAAGCTTATGCCCGCCGTTTGCAGGTACAGGAGCGTTTAACCAACCAAATTAAAGATTGTATTCAATCTACCCTAAAACCCCTGGGAGTTGCTGTGGTGATTGAGGCTGCCCACATGTGCATGCAGATGCGTGGTATCGAAAAACAGGAGTCGGTAACCACTACTTCGGCATTTACCGGGGCTTTTTTGAATAATCCCTCTACCCGCGAGGAGTTTATTCACCTGATTGGGACCAAGTTGCATTAATAGTATTTCTGATTTATAATAAATGGTTGAAAACCTGGAAGCCTGCAAAACTTTCAGGTTTTTTTATTTTAACCATGCAAATGTACACGCTTTCCTTTATCTTTACACTTCCCCAATAATTCCTGCGTAACATTGATTTGATTGATGATGTAATTTTTTTACCTATAAACTTAAAAACCAGCAATATGTTAAAAACTCAAGGTGCAATATTATTATCTCTAATGCTTTTTATTATGGCATGTAATCCAGATGGTTATAATCCCGCTGATCCCAATTCCTATCCGATTTACGAGGGAACTGATTTGGGTGTGACTTACGCTCCCGAAAAGACAACCTTTAAACTCTGGGCTCCAACAGCCGATGAGGTTTTGCTTCGTTTGTACAAAACAGGTGATGGAGGTGAGCCAGAAAAGACCATTAATCTAAAAAAATCGAAACAGGGTATTTGGGAAAGCACCCAAAAGGGGAATCTGGCCAATACCTACTATACGTTTCAGGTGAAGGTTTCGGGAGTTTGGTACGCCGAAGTGCCTGGCCCTTATGCAACGGCAGTAGGGGTAAATGGGAAACGTGGTATGGTTGTCGACAGGGCCGCTACCCATCCCGAAGGTTGGGAGAACCACTCCAGACCCGCTTTGGAATCGCCCAATGATATTATAATTTACGAGTTGCACATCCGCGATTTTTCCATTCATCCCAACAGTGGCATGCAAAACAAAGGTAAGTATCTTGCATTTACCGAAAAAGGAACCAAAACTCCCGGAGGAAATGCCAGTGGTATCGATCACCTGAAGGAGCTGGGCATTACCCATGTGCATTTGCTTCCCGCTTTCGATTACCGCTCCATTGACGAAACTAAGTTGGATAAGCCACATTATAACTGGGGTTATGATCCCCAAAACTACAACGTGCCCGAAGGGTCGTACGCCAGTGATCCATTTTTGGGAGATGTCCGCATTAAAGAGTTTAAACAAATGGTTCAGGCCCTGCACGAAGCTGGAATTCGCGTAATACTCGATGTGGTTTATAATCATGTGGGCAATCCTGCCGAACAGAGTTTTCAGCAAACCGTGCCCGGTTATTATTTCCGTTTTAATACCGATGGCAATTACAGTAATGCTTCGGGTTGTGGAAATGAAACCGCATCGGAACGTGCCATGATGCGCAAATACATGATTGAATCGGTATTGTATTGGGCTAAAGAATACCAAATTGATGGCTTCCGCTTTGATTTAATGGGAATTCACGACATAAATACCATGAACCTCCTGGCCGAAGCACTGCATAAGTACGATTCAAGTATTTTTATTTATGGCGAAGGCTGGACAGCTGGCGACAGTCCATTACCTGTGGAAAAACGTGCTATAAAACAAAACATGCCTAAAGTTTATGGCGTAGCTGCTTTTATTGACGAAATTCGTGATGGCATCAAAGGCCACTGGAACGACTTAAAAACCCGCGGTTTTGTTAGTGGCGAACCCGGACAGGAAGAGTCGGTTAAGTTTGGAGTAGTTGCTGCCACACAGCATCCCCAGGTCGATTATTTGATGGTAAACTATTCCGATTCAGCCTGGTCGAATCAACCCGGGCAAACCATCAACTATGTGTCGTGCCACGACAACAACACCCTTTGGGACAAACTGCTTATTTCAACTCCCGAAAGTTCGGTTGCCGAGCGGGTTCGCATGGCCAAGCTGGCCAATACCATTGTATTAACCTCGCAGGGTGTGCCCTTTTTACATGCGGGGGTTGAGTTTTTGCGCACCAAACGTGAAGTGGAAAACTCCTTTGAATCGCCTGATTCCATTAACTGGATTGACTGGAGCATGAAAGACAAACATGCCGATGTGGTAGCTTATTACAAAGGACTCATTCAAATGCGTAAAGATCATCCGGCTTTTCGAATGCCATCCACCGATATGCTGGCTACACATCTCGAATTTATGGATTTGGAACCCGGTTTGGTGGGGTACACCCTGGCTCAAAATGCCAACGGCGACAACTGGGAAAACATTCTGGTGTTATTTAATGCCAATAAAAAACAAATTCCCTTTTATATGGGTGACGAACCCTGGAATATGGCATTTAGTCTCGATAAAGGCTATCATAAACAAGGGCAAAAGGTACAAGGCAACTTTAAACTTGCTCCTCTTTCGGCTTATGTTTTTTATAAATAGATGATTCTTTGGAACCATGGAAAATGGAAGGAAACAGATGTTTGTTCTTCGTTTTTCCATGGTTTTCTTTTTACCCTACCTTTTACCCGGCTGGAATTAAATAAGCAAATCACGGAAATGATTTTTATCAAAACCGACTGAAATCCGTTTGCACATTTCGCGGGGTTTTGTGAAATTGTTTACATTTGCCACAAATTTTAAAACCTAGCATTATGAAAGCATACGTTTTTCCGGGACAGGGTGCCCAGTTTGTTGGAATGGGAAAAGATCTGTACGAAAATTCGCCACTAGCAAAGGAACTATTTGAGAAAGCCAATGATATTTTAGGGTTTCGGATTACCGACCTGATGTTCGAAGGTACCGATGAGGATTTAAAACAAACTAAGGTTACGCAACCGGCTATTTTTTTGCATTCGGTAATTCTGGCCAAAGTAATGGGCGATAGTTTTAATCCTGCTTTGGTTGCCGGCCACTCGCTGGGTGAATTTTCAGCGTTGGTTGCTGCCGGAGCTTTATCGTTCGAAGATGGTCTGGTATTGGTTAGTAAGCGGGCCCTGGCCATGCAAAAAGCCTGCGAATTGGAACCCTCGACCATGGCAGCCATTATTGGTTTGGACGATGAAGTGGTGGAACAGGTTTGCAACGAAATTGACGAGGTGGTAGTGCCCGCCAATTACAACACCACCGGCCAGTTGGTCATCTCGGGCTCCATTGCCGGAATTGATAAAGCCTGTGCCAGACTCACCGAACTGGGAGCCAAACGTGCACTAAAACTTCCCGTTGGTGGAGCGTTTCACTCACCTTTAATGGAGCCGGCGCGCATCGAGCTCGAAGCAGCGATTAATGAAACCATGGTGTCGCAACCGGTGTGCCCCATCTACCAAAATGTAAGTGCCTTAGCCGAAACCAATCCCGAAATCATTAAGGATAATCTGAAAAAACAATTAACTGCATCAGTAAAATGGACCCAAACCGTGCAACAAATGATAGCCGATGGCGCTACTTCATTTACCGAAGTTGGTCCGGGAACTGCCCTGCAGGGAATGATTAAAAAAGTGGATCGCACCCTGCCTTGCGAAAGTGCAAAGGTTTGATTTTTAACTAAAAATATTTTAACAGAAACCTCCTTGTGATTGGCCTCGGAGGTTTTTTTATTTAAAGTATTTAATAAAGACGATAAATAGTCATTGCTAAGTTTATTTTGGCCCGACCAGGAAAACTACAATGTTGATTTTACCGCCCCTCCTTCCAAAGCATAAACCTGTCCGGTTACAAATTCCGAAAGGGGCGATAAAAGCCAGGCGGCCAGTGTTCCCAGGTAATCAGGGTTACCCATTTGCTTTGCCGGTATGTTTTCAATCCATGCTTTTCGCGCTGCTTCAAGGTTTTGCCCGCTCAGTTCGCTTTTCTTTTTAATCAGTCGTTCAATGGCTGGTGTGGCGTGCGAACCTGGTGCAATAATATTCAGGTTAATATTTTGCCCGCTCACTTCCTGCGAAACCGTTTTTACCATTCCAACCACAGCCAGTCGCAACGAAGTGCTCAGAACCAGGTTTTCAATGGGTTGTTTTACCGACGAGCTTTCGATATAAACCAGTCGCCCGTACTTTTTGGCTTTAAAATGGGGAAGTAGTTGCTGGGTTAGCTCCACTTTCCATCGCAGCAGTTTTTGATAAGCTTCGTCCCAGTCGCTGAGCTGTGTTTCTTCAAAAGCCAGGGCCGGTGGTCCTCCGGCATTGATCAGGGCTCCTGAGACTTTCAGTTCCCGGGCTTGATTTACCACCTCACGAATGGTTTCCGACTGGCTGATATCGCCGGAAAAGGTAATAAAGGCATCGCCATATTCCTGTTTCATCTGGTCGAGTCCTTCCTGATTTCGGGCCACACCCAATACACGGGCACCCTCATTCATCAGCGCTATGGCGGTTCCTTTACCAAAGCCGCTGGTAGCTCCGCACACCAGAAAGGTTTGTTTGTTAATTCCTATATCCATCGGTGTTGTTTAAAACTTTATGGAAACCGTTTGCCGGGTATTTTCGTGAAGACTGAGTGGTACCGGGCTTACTTTAACCAGGCTTTTAAGCAACTCCTTGTTTTCGTCAGTCAGGGTGCAGGTGCTAAAATCAAATTCAATTTTAACTTCGGCTACCCGGCGCGGGTTTTCGCTCATCAGCTTCCAGCTTTTTGCTGTGGCCCCGTCGATGCTAAAGCCGGCCGCTTCGGCTTTAATCCCCATAATAGTAAGAATACAGCTTGCCAGTGAGGTGGCCAGCAAATCGGTGGGCGAAAAGGTTTCTCCCTTGCCGTGGTTGTCGGTAGGGGCATCGGTAATTAATTTATTTCCCGATTGCACGTGAACAGCTTCGGTGCGGAGTTGCCCCAAATAAGTGGTACGAATGGTTTCCTGCATGATATTGTTTTGTTTAAATTTTGTAAAAGATACAATTGGCCGGAACAAATGTTTTTGCCCGATTATGATTATCTTGCATCTCCCCGGTAAAACCAGTAAAACTGATTAACAATGAAACGCTTACTTTTTTTCGTTATTTCGCTAAGTACCCTGTTGCTTAATGCCTGCCAGACACAGCCTGGCAATAATACTTCGGTGTTAAGTGAAGAGGTGTTTCAACAGGTTCCCCAATGGTCGCAGGAGGCCGTGTGGTACCAGATTTTTGTGGAGCGGTTTCGCAATGGCGATTCCACCAACGATCCTACTATCTGGGATATTTACGGGGCCTACCCCGACCGCATTCCCCGGAATTGGAAAATTACTCCCTGGACTCAGGATTGGTATCAACCCGACCCCTGGTTTGCTGAATCGGGTTTGGATAAATTTCAGGATAATCTCCAACTGCGTCGTTACGGGGGCGATTTGCAGGGAGTGCTCGATAAACTCGATTACCTGGCCGCATTGGGAATTACGGCCATTTATTTTAATCCCCTGAACGATGCGCCCTCGTTGCATAAATACGATCCGCGGCACTGGCGGCATATCGACCGGAATTTTGGTCCCGATCCCCGGGGCGATGAGGCCCTGATTGCAGCTGAAAACCCGATTGACCCGACTACCTGGAAGTTTACTTCGGCCGATAAGCTGTTTCTTAAAGTACTTGATGCCTGTCATCAAAGGGGCATCCATGTGATTCTCGATTACTCGTGGAACCATACCGGCTGGGACTTTTGGGCTTTGAACGATGTACGAAAAAATGGAGCGGCTTCAGCCTTTGCCGACTGGTATCATATCAAGGCTTTCGACAAGCCCGAAACGCCTGAAGACGAATTCGCCTACCAGGGCTGGTACGGCATAAAATACCTGCCCGAGCTGCGTAAGGACATTGTGGGGCAGGATTCTGTTTTTCCTTTTCAGGGAAACCTGGCCAGCTCCATGGCCAAGGCACATATTTTTAATGTGGCCCGGCGTTGGCTCGACCCCAATGGAGACGGCAACCCCGATGATGGCATCGACGGTTTTCGTCTCGACGTGGCTGCTGAGATTCCCCTGGGTTTTTGGCCGGAGTTTCGGCGCGAGGTGCGTAAAATTAATCCCCAGGCTTACCTGATAGGTGAAATATGGTGGCAGAAATGGCCCGATCACCTGATGAACCCGCAACCTTTTTTGCAGGGCGATAAATTCGATGCGGTAATGAATTACCGTTGGTACCGCTCTGCCCGGCAGTTTTTTGCCCAGGCCGAGCCGGCCATTGGTCCCCGGGCTTTTGCCGATTCCCTGGAACAACTTTTACAGGGGCTTTCGCCGGAGCACAATCGGGCGATGATGAATCTTACTGCCAGTCACGATGCACCACGTACCGCTACTTCGTTATTCAACAAAGGCAAATACAAATACCTGGCAAAACCTTATGACGACTCTGCTTACAAGGTGGGTAAACCCGATGCGGAAACCCGGGCCCGGCAGCTAATGTTGCTGGTGCATCAGTTTACTTACCTGGGTGCACCCCACATCTGGTACGGCGACGAGGTGGGCATGTGGGGAGCCGACGATCCCGACACCCGTAAACCCATGCTGTGGGACGACTTGGCGCATGATGCCGAAATAGCTCACCCCATCAAAGGAAATAAACCAGCTGATGCCGTGAAACCCGATACCAGCCTGCGGAATTTCATTTCGGGACTGGTTAAACTTCGTAAGACCAATCCTGCACTGGTTTATGGCGACTTTACCGTGCTTGAGGCCAATGATTCCAAGGGCATTTTTGTTTACCGACGAAACCTGGACAAAAACACGGTGTGGGTGCTTATAAATAATTCGGCTAAAGAGCAAAGCTATAACTTACCCGGAGTAGCTTTGCAACAATGGTTCCCGGAGGGAATGAAATCGCTTTCGACAGAAAAACAGGAACTTCGGGTAACTTTAGCCCCACGGAGTGCGTCAGTTTATTGTGCAAATTAGTAACCTTAAATAAAAAAGTATTATGAGTAAAGAAGTTCAATGCAATGCCTCACACGGAGCCCTGTATGGCTTGGGAATGATTGGCGCTGCGGTATTTTACATTTCACAGGCCACCAGTTTTTGGATGGGTGTACTCGGGTTCTTAAAAGCCTGCGTGTGGCCGGCCTTTTTGGTGTACGAAGCCTTAAAATTTTTAATTCTTTAGCTGACATTTTGTGTTTTGGTTGAAGTTTAGCCCCTGCATTCCGGTGTATGGGGCTTTTTTTGTGTACCTGTGTTGCCAGAGTGAAGTTAAAAGGCTGTTTTTAGCATGCAATTGGCTATTTTATTCGACGGTGGGCCTGTTGCAGCTTTGCAAGTAGGTAAACGGAAAACGGCGGGGCACTTTCAGATTTGCAACAAGGTAAACGGCGGCCATTTGGCCACTTTCAAACTTGCGAGGGGGTGACCGAGCCTCCGGTTTGCCTGTTGCAAATTTGCAACTAGGTAAACGACGGCCGTTTGGGCACTTGCAAAGTTGCACGGGCCAAAATTTTCAGTTTAGAGGCACTTTCACGGCTTATAATAGTAAAATTTTTCCATCAGGAGCTTGTTGCAGACGTAAGCTGCTAGAATTATCGGATCAGTGGGCTGTTGCAAGCGTATAATGCTAAAATTTTTGGATCAGGAGGTGCTTGCAGCTTGCAAAATAAAAACCGCAAAGGGAACGAAGCTGTTTAAATATAAAAAAGCCTGCTCCGTATCCGGAGCAGGCCAATTATGTTGATTTTAAAGTAAGCCAGAGCTACTTCAATTGTAGTTTTGCTTATTCAACGGGTGAATAATCCATCGCTGCCAGGCGTTTGTACGAGGCATAGCGCCATTTGGCATTCGTTTCGGCTGCTTTAAACAGTTCTTCAGCAGCTTCGGGGAAGCTCTTCATCAGCGAGGTGTAGCGTACTTCGCCCATCAGGAACTTTTGGAACAATTCCCAGTTGGGTTCTTTTGAATCGAGGGTAAACGGATTTTTTCCTTCGTTTTCCAACTCAGGGTTGAAGCGGTACAAGTGCCAGTATCCTGATTCAACAGCTTTCTTCATCTCATTTTGCGAACCACCCATACCAGCACGTAATCCGTGGTTGATACAAGGTGCGTAAGCAATAATCAACGAAGGTCCGTTGTAAGCTTCAGCTTCTTTCAGGGCTTTAAAATACTGTGCGTTGTTAGCACCCATCGAAACCTGGGCCACATATACGTAACCATAGCTCATAGCCATCATACCCAAATCTTTTTTACGGATTTTTTTACCCGATGCGGCAAACTTGGCAACAGCACCAACAGGAGTCGATTTGCTCGACTGTCCACCGGTGTTGGAGTAAACTTCGGTATCGAGTACCAGTATGTTTACATTTTCGCCCGATGCCAGTACGTGGTCCAAACCACCGTAACCGATATCATAAGCCCATCCGTCGCCTCCAAATATCCAGTTACTGCGTTTAGGCATCCAGTCTTTAATGGCTAAGATTTCTTTAACCACCGGAGCGTTCTCTTTTTCAAGGGCAGCTACCAGTTTGTTCGATGCCGCAGCCGATTTTACCGTGCTGTGTTTGGCTTCGATCCATTCGGTTAAAGCAGCTTTGGTTTCGTCGTTGAACGAAGCAGCGTTTTCAGTAGCCAAACGCTCAATACGGGCCTGAAGTTTTTGGGCCGACAGGGCCATACCCAGACCAAATTCGGCGTTGTCTTCGAACAGGGAGTTTGCCCAGGCTACCCCTTTTCCACTTTTTGCTGCGCAGTAAGGAGTTGAAGGAGCAGAACCACCATAGATGGAAGAACATCCGGTAGCATTAGCCACCATCATACTTTCGCCATACAGCTGGGTGATTGTTTTAATGTAAGGCGTTTCACCGCAACCGGCACAAGCGCCAGAGAATTCAAACAAAGGCTGGGCAAATTGCGATGCTTTCACGTTCATTTCGCGTGGGGTAATTTCCTTGATGCTTACTTTGGCAGCCATGTAATCCCAACGGGGAATTTCAACTTCCTGCGAAGCAAGAGGTTTCATAACCAGTGCTTTTTCTTTTGAAGGACAAACATCGGCACAGTTGCCACAACCCGTACAGTCGAGGGTAGATACCTGAATGCGGAAACCTAATCCATCGTAACCTTTGCCGTTGGCTTTAATGGTTACTGTACCTTCGGGAGCAGCAGCCTGTTCTTTCTCATCGAGAAGGAATGGACGGATGGCAGCGTGAGGACAAACGTAAGCACACTGGTTACACTGGATACAGTTGTCAGAAATCCATTCGGGCACATTTACGGCAATACCGCGTTTTTCGTACTGAGCGGTTCCTGATGGGAAGGTTCCGTCTTCGCGTCCGGCAAAAGCTGAAACAGGAAGATCGTCACCGGCCAGGTTGTTTATGGGAACTACCACATCGCGCACAAACTCGGGTAATTTACCACTTTGGTCTTTTTCTTTTTTAACTTCAATGTTGGCCCACTCTGCAGGAACTTCTACCTTGATTACATCGCTTCCGGCTTCAACCGCAGCGTAGTTCATCTTAACAATTTCCTCACCTTTATTACCAAACGATTTCTTAATCATTTTTTTCATCTGCTCTTCGGCCAGGTCGTAAGGAATTACGTTGGCAATTTTAAAGAAGGCAGCCTGCATGATGGTATTGGTGCGGTTACCCAGTCCAATTTCTTCGGCCAGTTTGGTAGCATTGATTATGTACAAGCTGATGTTGTTCTCAGCCAGGTACTTTTTCACAGCATCGGGCAGGTGGTTTTTCACTTCGTCTTTATCCCAGATAGCATTCAACAGGAAGGTTCCTCCTTTTTTGAGGCCTTTGAGCATGTCGTATTTTCCGAGGTATGCCGGAACGTGGCAGGCTACAAAGTCAGGAGTGTTTACCAAATATGGCGACATGATTTTTTTGTCACCAAAACGCAGGTGCGATGCGGTAAATCCACCCGATTTTTTTGAATCGTAGGCAAAATACGCCTGACAGTATTTGTCGGTAGTGTCACCAATAATTTTGATGGAGTTTTTGTTGGCACCTACGGTTCCGTCAGAACCTAAACCATAGAATTTGGCTTCGAAACGGCCATCGGTAGCTAAGCTAACCTCGGGCAATAATGGAAGTGAGGTAAAGGTAACATCGTCAACAATACCTAAGGTAAAGCGGTTTTTGGGTTCAGCCATTTTCAGGTTGTTAAATACACTGATGATCATGGCCGGTGTGGTGTCTTTTGACGATAAACCGTAACGGCCGCCAACAATAACCGGGGCGTTGGGTTTTCCATAATACAAATCTTTTACGTCAAGATACAGGGGTTCGCCATTGGCACCGGGTTCTTTGGTACGGTCGAGTACAGCAATGCGTTTTACGCTTTCGGGCATAGCCTGCATAAAGTGTTTTGCTGAGAAAGGACGGTACAAGTGCACCACCAATACACCAACTTTTTCGCCTTTGGCGATCAGGTGGTCCACCACCTCGCGAATGGTTTCGGTAACTGAACCAATAGCAATGATTACATTCTCAGCATCGGCAGCTCCGTAATACATAAAGGGTTTGTATTCGCGACCGGTAATTTTGGTAATCTCAGCCATGTAATCGGCCACCATGTCGGGAACTGCATCGTAGAACTTATTGGCAGCCTCGCGTGCCTGGAAGTAAATGTCGGGGTTTTGAGCCAAACCACGGGTTACCGGATGGTTAGGACTTAAAGCACCGTCACGGAAAGCCTGAAGTGCTTCCATATCGAGCAGGGGTTTCAAATCGTCTTCCTGTAGGGCCTCAATTTTTTGAATTTCGTGCGAGGTACGGAACCCGTCGAAGAAGTGCACGAAAGGAATGCGCGATTTGATTGCAGTTAAGTGAGCTACCCCGGCTAAATCCATAGCTTCCTGAACAGAACCTGAAGCTAGGAATGCGAATCCGGTTTGACGGGCACTCATTACATCGGAGTGGTCACCAAAGATTGATAAGGCCTGAGCCGCCAAACTACGGGCCGAAACATGAAATACACCGGGAAGTAGTTCGCCGGCAATTTTGTACATGTTGGGAATCATCAGCAACAAACCCTGCGATGCAGTGTAGGTTGAGGTTAAGGCACCGCCCTGTAATGAGCCGTGAACGGCACCGGCAGCACCGGCTTCA
>JBFWMB010000021.1:0-47473 GCA_050251815.1 Salinivirgaceae bacterium
TTGGGTCAGTAGCCGATTTTTCCTCCTCCGAATAAGCAGTTTCGTCTAATGGAAGCAATACATTAAACAGGGTTCCTTTATGCTCTTTTGAGTCAAAGTTTATTTCACCATGATGCAGTTCCACAAGGCTTCGCGTTAGCGACAAACCCACCCCCGATCCGGCGGTATCAAAAGGACCTGAATTACTGGTTTGAAAAAAGCGTTCAAAAATACGCTCCTTATCCTTTTCAGGAATTCCTTTTCCGTGATCCTCAACCCCAATCCGAACAAATGGCCCCCTTTTTTTATCTTCGATACAGATAAAAATACTCACCTCGCCATTTTGTGCACTGAATTTAAATGCATTCGACAGTAAATTGAACAGAATTTTATCCAACTTATCGGGATCGAACCACATATGCAATTCAGGAACATCGGTAAATAGCTGAAAGTTTATCTTCTTTTGCTGGGCATATTCTTTAAATGTATAATGAATATCTTCGACAAACTTAATCAGGTCGAGTCGCTCTACCCTCAAGCGCATATTTCCGCCTTCGCTTTTGCGTAAATCCATAAGTTGATTCACCAGGCGGAGCAGTCGATTGGCATTTTTAAACATCATGGTAAGCGACTTCCCATATTTTTTGTTTATTGACGCATCGGAAAGCAAGCGCTCCATGGGCCCGATAATTAAAGTAATGGGGGTACGAAACTCATGCGAGATATTTGTAAAGAACCTTAATTTGGCCTGGTTAAGTTCATTTTCTTTATCTTTTTCAAGCAATTCAAGTTTTACCTGGTTTTTTAGCTTTACCCGGTTTATCGACATCCACCAAAACAAGGCAATTATACCCACCAAAAATAAATAGTAAAGCGTATATGCCCACCAGGTGCGATAAAATGGCGGCTTAATAATTAAAGTAACATTGGTGGTTCGCTGGTCCCATTCATGATCAATACTCGACGCTTTAACTTTAAACGTGTAAGTTCCGGCATCGAGATTGGTATAGGTTACAAAACGTTGGTCGTACGACATGTTTCGCCAATCCTGATCAAAGCCTTCCATCATACAGCGGTACCTGTTTTTTTCGGGCAATGTAAAATCAAGGGCTGCAAATTCAAAAGCAAAGCTGTTGTATTTGTGTTTAAGCACGATGGTATCGGAAAGAAAAACAGGCTTGTCCAGTATTACATCGTTTTTAATGCGGGTTCCCGACTTAATTTCCTGATCAAAAATCCTGAATTGCGTAATCACAGCTTTGGGAATGAGATAATTTTCTTCAATTGCATCGGGTTTAAACGACACCATTCCTTTTAAACTTCCGAGAAAAATTTCTCCCTCATCTGATTGATGCGTGGCCAGACGAAAAAACTCATTACTTAAGAGCCCGTCGCTTTCGTAATAATTATGTGTTTCAAAAGTATTCGGATTAAAGTTACAGAGTCCATTATTGGTTGTTAACCAAAGATTTCCTTTAACATCCTCTTCGATACTATAAACTACATTTCCAGGCAATCCTTCCGTAAGATTGAACGATTGAAATTTATTGCTTGAAGGAATGAATTTATTTAATCCATTTCGTGTCCCCAGCCATATTTCATTTTTTGAAGTTATTTTAATACAATATATGGTATTATTACTCAGGCTTCCGGGCAAATTTTCACTACCCAAATAATTAATAAACAAACCGTTTTGAGGATCAAAAACACTTAATCCCCAAAAAGTTCCTATCCAAATCCGACCGTTGTTGTCCTCGGTAAGGGTATTTACATAATTATTAATCAACCGGTTTTCTTCGGTTGAGTCGTACATTGAATACGACCTAAAACTATCGGTTTCTTTAATATACTTATTTAAACCGCCCCCGTTGGTTGCAATCCAAACATCTCCTTTCGTACTTTTAAGAATACATGAAACAAAATTACAACTCAAGGCATCAGGGTTTTCGTTGTTCTTATAGTTTTTAAATTGCCGGGTTTCCAAATTAAAAACCGAGAGCCCGCCCAGATAGCTGCCAATCCATAAATGATTTTCATCTTCAAGTAGTAAACTCATAACAACACGGTCGGGAATAAATTCATTTACATTTGCGCCCGGATAATAATGCGCAACGCTTTTGTTTTGGCGGTCCACATATTTAAGTCCGCCCCCATCGGTTCCAACCCATATATTTCCCGTCCGGTCGCTTACCATTGAGGTTACAATATTGCTGGTATATTCGGCTCCGGCATCCGAAAGGTTGTAAGAAACAAAACGTTTATGCACTTTTGGTAAAATGTTTATTCCTCCCTGATAGGAAACAAACCAGAGGTTTCCCTGCCGATCTTCAAAAATTGTACGGACGTTATTGTTTAATAAGCTTCCCTTTTCTCCCGGCTGGTGCTCCAGATGTATATAAACATGTTGGTTTTCAAAACAAAAAAGCCCCTTGCCATGCGACGATACCCACAAACGTTGGTTGCTGTCGCGATATATCCCGTAAATTTCATTGGCACGTATGGTCTCGGTGGCCGAAGTCTTAAACAAATAAGGAGTAAACATTTTTTTTTGCGATTGAAAAAGAAACAAGCCATCGCCCCGGGTTCCCAATAAAAAAGTAGTATCGTTCAGTTCAAATATTCTTAAAATGGCATTTACATTCTGCTGCGATTTTGTGGTCTTTATGGGTTTATAGTTATAAAACTGCTGCGTTGAACGGTCAAAATATTCAAGCCCATTATCGGTAGTTCCAATCCATAATTTATTGTGAGAATCGATAAAAATCGTAAAAATATAATTACTGCTAAGCGAAAACGGGTTTAAAGCATCGTGATAATACGTTTTAAGAATTCCTTTTTGTTTATGATACTTGATTAAGCCATTTCCTGAGGTGCCTATCCAAAAAATCCCATCCGTATCTTCAACAATGGCATAAACCGGTATATTGGCATTTAGCAGATTAATACTATCAACCGGGAGGTGTAAGAAATTATCATAATTCTGATTGTACCTGAATAAACCCTGAAATGTACCAATCCACAAATCGCCTTCAGAGTCAACCAACATACTGAGTATCTCGTTACTGTAAAGGCTGTTCTTTTGATTTGGGTTGCTGTAATAATGGGTAAATTTATAGCCATCGTATTTGTTCAATCCATTTTCGGTACCAATCCAGATAAACCCGTTGCTGTCTTGTACAATACAATTTACATTACTGTTCGACAAACCTGCATCGAGTGTTAAGTGTCTAAAGGCATATTCAGTGTCGCTGCCAAACAAATAATTGTCAACTAAAAACAAGCAGTTTAGGAAAATTATGAATACCAAAAATCTCATACAATCTCAACTTAGCGCCAAAACACCATTAAATAATCAAAACAGGCTTAATTAAGAATTTCCCCCGATTCCGGCTGATTTCAATTTAAAGGCATCGTTAAGCCCTGCCCGCCAATTCCTGATTCCCTATTTTACTGGTGAAAATACAAATTTAATTTTGCTTTTTCAACACACGCCCCAATCGTTTACCTAATAAAAAAAGACAATTAAGCCGGGATTAGTTCACTATTTTATAAATTTGTTGATATGGTACTGTAACGTTTCCGCTTTTTATAAGACCAATGTTTGGTAAAATGCCAGAAAGCATTTCAACAACAACGGCAATTAATTGTATCTATTTATTAAATTTGATTTATTTACATTTTAAATACAAACACAAAATCAGTTAGCAATGAATAAAATTACGATGGCCCTTTTGGGGGTTTTTATGTCTGTATCGCTGCTTGTTAAGGCAGACGAAGGCATGTGGTTACCTATTCTGATTAATCAGAACATGGGAACCATGACAGAGATGGGAATGCAGCTTTCTGCCGAAGACATCTACAGTATTAACCATTCCAGTGTTAAAGACGCTATTATTGCGCTCGATCGAGGTAGCTGTACGGGTGAGTTAATATCTGCTCAGGGTTTGGTTTTAACTAACCACCACTGCGGATATGGCGAAATTCAGGCGCACAGTACCGTAGAACACGATTACCTGACCGATGGTTTTTGGGCCATGAGTAAAGATCAGGAACTGGCAAACCCCGGTAAAACCGCATCGTTCCTTATCCGTGTCGAAGATGTAACCGAACGGGTTCTTTCAGCTATTCCTGCCGGAGCCAGTCAGACCCTGCGCAACCACTTGGTCGACAGTGTAGCCCGGGTAATTAACGACGAAGCAACCAAAGGAAGTCATTACAATGCTGAAGTAGAAAGTATGTTTAAAGGAAACTTCTTCTACCTGTTTGTTTACGAAACCTTCCGCGACATTCGTCTGGTTGGAGCTCCACCGGAGTCTATCGGTAAATTTGGATCCGATACCGACAACTGGATGTGGCCACGCCATACCGGCGATTTCAGCATCTTCCGTATTTACGCCGGTCCCGATGGAAAACCTGCCGATTATGCCGAAGCTAACATTCCTTATACACCCAAACATTTTCTTCCCATCTCACTCGATGGCGTTAAAATGGACGACTTTGCCTTTATCATGGGTTACCCCGGAAGCACCCAGCGCTACATGACTTCGTTTGAATTGAAAAACACCATTGATTTCCAAAACCCAAACCGCGCTAAAATCCGCGGACTTAAACAGGAAATCTGGAAAGAAGACATGGATAAAGACACTGAAGTTCGTATTAAATATGCCTCGAAACACGCTCGTTCGGCCAACTACTGGAAATATTCCATTGAACAAAACAAAGCTTTAAAAAAACTAAAAGTTCTTGAACAAAAACAAGAGCTCGAAGCGAATTTTATGCAATGGGTAAACCAGAATGAAGCCCGTAAAGCCAAATACGGCAATGCCTTAAAACTTATCGAGGAATCAGAGAACGAATCCATCGCCATTTCAAATGCACAGCAGTATGTGTATGAAACATTGATTGGTGGAGCCGAATCGTTTATTTTTGCTTTCCGCGCATCAGGACTGATGGCTGCACTGGCTACTCCTGACAGCACCGAGCTAATTAATAAGCAGGTAAAACAATTCAGCAAAAGCGCCGAAAACTTCTTTAAAAATTACAATGCCGAAACCGACCGCAAAGTGACCAAAGCATTGGTAAAACTTTTTATTGCTGATGTTCCGGCTCAATACCATCCCGATTTTATTGCCAATGTTATCGATAAAAAATACAAAGGCAACGTCGACAAATTTGTGGACGACCTGTTTAAGAAATCAATCTTTGTTGATAAAGCCCGTATGGATGCCTTTTTGGCAAAACCTTCGGCTAAAGTCCTGAGTAAAGACCTGGCTTTTATGGCAGGTGTAAGTACCATCAAGCAACTTCGCGGATTCGGTGCCATGGTCGAACCTGCCGGATTAAAAATGCAGGAAGGCATGCGCTTATTTGTGGGTGGTTTGCTTGAAATGAACCCCGATCAGGTATATTCGCCCGATGCCAACTCTACCATGCGTCTTACTTACGGCTCAGTTGGAGATTATTACCCCGCCGATGCCGTTCATTATGCCCATTTCACCACCCTCAAAGGAGTTATGGAAAAAGAAGACCCCGACGTGCGTGAATTCAATGTTCCTGAAAAGCTGAAAGAAATTTATAAGAATAAAGATTTTGGCCCTTACGGAAATCCCGATGGAACCATGAACGTATGCTTTACTACAAACAACGACATCACCGGTGGTAACTCAGGTAGTCCGGTTATTAATGGCAAAGGCCAGTTAATCGGTCTGGCTTTCGACGGAAACTCAGAAGCCATGAGCGGCGACATCGCCTTTGAAAACAGCATGCAAAAATGTATTAATGTCGATATTCGCTACGTACTGTTAATTATCGATAAATTTGCCGGTGCCAGCAACTTAATTGAAGAAATGAAACTGGTTAAAACCGAAGCTCCTGCTGAGGTTCCTGCCGAAGAAGCTGTAATGGAAAACTAAGACTGTAAAAGATTATCATAACTACAGAGGCTGTTCTTTTGGGGACAGCCTCTTTTTTTGCTTTTGAATCAAAAAGAAACCCGAAGGCTTCCGATAAAAATTTCCTGCGGTGAAAAGTTTTATCGGCTGCGCACGAAATAATAATTTCCTGCGCAGGAAATTTTGAAGCAATCGCAGGCCTCTGTTTACTGGCACCAATACCTGTCTATTTCTTATCACCTTAAAGCCAAATTCAACAAGTCAAAAAAAGCACTGTTTTTCAAATGGGTGTTTTTACCAAAATCCCTAACTTTAGTCCCTTACTAAACAGCTACCGATGAATACTTTTACCTACAATAAACTGAACCTTTCGTACACCGATCGTGGCGAGGGTTTTCCTCTGGTATTGCTGCACGGATACCTCGAAACCAAAGAAGTTTGGGATAGCTTTGCTGAAAAACTGGCCTTAACACACCGGGTACTTATCCCCGACATACCCGGCCATGGCCAAAGCGGAGTGTTGGCACCCGTTCATTCCATGGAATTAATGGCCGATGCCATAAAATCCTTGCTGGTTCATCTGAAAATAAGTTCCTGTTACATGGTGGGCCATAGCATGGGCGCTTATGTTATGCTGGCTTTTGCCGATAAATATCCCGAAAAACTTGCCGGCATGTTGGTGTTTCACAGCTCGGTTTATGCAGATACTGAAGAAAAAAAGCAAAATCGTTTAAACGAAATATCGCTTATCGAGAAAAGACAATTACAACAGGTAATTGAACAACACCTGCCACGCACCTTTGCCCAACCCGGCTTACCCGAACATCAGGCCTGCATCAAACAGCTGACACAAAAAGCATGGCATCACAATCCGCAAGGGGTTTGTGCCCTGATACGGGGAATGATGGAGCGACCCGACCGGCAGGCACTGATTCAAACGTGGAACAAACCCTTAGCTTTTATTTTTGGAGCTAACGACAACTTTATACCTCAGGCAGCAGCTTCGCAAATGCAAGCATTAAATCCAAAAAGTAAGGTCTATTGGTTAAATAATTCAGGTCACATGGGCTTTATTGAAGAACCGGAAGAATCGCTTAAGATGGTACTTGATTTCGCCAAATTGCCAGGCTAATTCCCCACGGGCTTTACTTTTTAAAACGTATATTTGCATCAAAACAATCTGAGCTATGTTATTTGCCGACATCATTGGTCAACAAAATACCATCAACCATTTGCGCAACACAGTAAAAGAGAACCGCATAAGCCATGCCCAGCTTTTTTTGGGCGGTGAAGGGCATGGGGCGCTGCCGCTGGCTTTGGCTTTTGCCCAATACCTTATGTGCCAGAACCGCAGCGAAACCGATGCCTGTGGAACCTGCGCCGCTTGCCGAAAAGTGGCCAAATACCAGCATCCCGATTTACACTTTGTGTTCCCGGTTATCTCGCCAAAAAATAACGAAAAAGCAATTAGCGATGTTCACATTGCCACCTGGCGCGAATTCATCCTGAATGAACCCTATGGAACATATTCCGAATGGATGGCAGCTTTAAATACGGAAAATGCACAAGGCTTAATCCGGGTTGACGAGGGAAAAGAGATCATCCGCAAACTAAGCATGAAATCGTTCGAGGCCGAATACAAAATCATGATTATCTGGTATCCCGAAAAAATGAATGCCGATACGGGGAACAAACTCTTAAAGCTTATTGAGGAACCGCCTGAAAAAACACTATTCTTTCTGGTAGCTGAAAACAGCGAGTTCATGTTAAAAACAATTCTTTCGCGTACCCAACTGGTAAAGATAGGCCGGATATCAGACGACGATTTGTTTTTAGCGTTGAAAGAACGCTTTCAGTTGAACGATGAAAAAGCCCGACAAATAGCCCGTATCAGCGAGGGTAATTACATTCAGGCCCGCGAGTATATCAACAGCTCGGTCGACACACAACAAAACTATACGAACTTTATCCAAATGATGCGGCTGAGTTATGCCGGCAAAATCCCTGAAATTATTACCTGGGTCGACGAGATAGCAAAACTGGGCCGTGAAAAGCAAAAAGCTTTTTTGGCTTACAGCCTTCGTATGGTTCGCGAGAATTTAGTATTGAATCAAAAACAAAAACAACTGGCCCGCTTATCGGCCGACGAAAACGATTTTGCCGAGCGATTTTCCACTTACATTCATCCGGCAAACAGCGGCTTATTGCAACAGGAGCTCGACAAAGCTTTTATGCACATTGCCCGTAATGCCAATGCCAAAGTAGTGTTTCTCGACCTCTGTTTTAAACAAAACCGTTTACTTCGTTTATAAAAAACGATTATCCACATAAAAGAATAGCAGCCAACTTTCGTCGGCTGCTGTCTTACTTTTAATCCCAATACGGGATTCCCATTTATTACTTATTGTTTAATAAACCGGGTTGAAATTTGTTTGTTACCATCTTCTAAAATCAGGGTATAGATGCCCTTGGCCAGACCCGATACATCAAGGGTTTCTTCCTGACTAAACAAAGGTTCAGCCTTAACAACTCGTCCTGAAATATCATAAATAGTAAGCACTACTTCGCGCATTCCGGCAAAGGAAATATTCAAATCGTTTTGAACCGGATTTGGGAAAATCACAAAGTCATGCAGCTCATCGTTACTTAGCACTTCAGCAGCTTCAAACGAAGCGGCCAATGCGTTGTAAGTTGATGAAACAATATTCAGGGTGTAATCTTCCACTTCGCCATAACTAAAGGTTTCGCAGGCCGTAGCTGCGGCGTTGTACTTCATGGTAACGCGCATACGGGTTTGTCCCAATAATGCCGTAGTAGGAATGGTCATGGTAGCGCTCAAGGTACCTGAACTGCTCGATGAACCATAAACCAAACGCTCGTCGGTTCCAAATACACCGTCGTGGTTCAAATCGACCCATACATGCCAGTATTCGGTGTAACTTGAACTACGGAAACCGGCACTCAAATATATGGTATTGGCTCCCAAAGCAACCGTTCCCACCATGCCGGTATTATCGGCATAACCGCCGTTGCTTGCCGAAACGTTATTAATTCCACCCACCTGAACCAAATCAATCCATTCGTAGGTTGCATTGTTACCTTTCGATGCACAATAACTAATGGTTCCGCTCAGGGTAGTCACATTAATGGTACTGCTGGCACCCGATACATTTCCGGCAGCATCGGTAGCTTTAACATAGAAAGAATAGGTTGTGGCGGCTGTTAAACCAGTCATGCTGGTCGATGTTCCGGTCACCGTTTTAACCAGCGAACCATTCTGGAATACCTGGTATCCGGTAACTCCCACGTTATCGGTTGATGCATTCCAGCTTAAAGTAAGACTGGTGGTTGATACACCAGAAGCTACAAGACTTGTAGGTGTTGTAGGTGCCTGGGTATCTGAAGCACTTTGTGTGGTAACATTTACGGTATTACTTGAAGCACTAAGATTTCCGGCTGCATCCTGAGCCTTAACTGAGAATGAATACGAAGTACCTGCAGTTAAGCCGGTAATCTGTGCTGAAGTAGCTGTAGTTGTTCCCAAAGCAGTTGTACCCTGATAAACAACATAAGCAGTAACGCCAACATTATCGGTGGATGCATTCCAGGCCAGGTTAACCGTTGTCTGGGTGACAGACGATGCCGTTAAACTACTTGGGGCAGTTGGTGCCTGAGTATCAGCTCCACCCGATGTAAATTCAACGGTATAATCTTCAACCTCACCATAACTAAAGGTTTCACATTCAGTTTGAGCACCATTGTACTTCATACTTACGCGCATCCGGGTTGTTCCGGTAGCTGATGAAGGAATATTAATGGTTCCGCTTACGGCCGACTTACTCATAGCACCGGCATCAAATGCCAATTCTCCGGCATCCGAAAAATCCATATCGCCGTTGTAGTCAATCCAGATTTTCCAGTATTCATTATACGTAGAACTGGCAAATCCAGGAGTTAAGGTAATGGCATACGACTGACCCGGGGTTAAAGCCACAGTTTCAGAAGTAAAGTTTGTGTAACCGGCGGCACCTGAAGTTTTGGTATAAGTACCCACCTTTACACTGGCTATCCACTCATAACTATAATTGCTTCCTTTTGATGCACAATACGATGGAGTACTTCCGCCACCATAAGCTTCACCCACACCAATGGCATACATGGCATTGGTAACCTGAATTACCTCGTTCGATGCGGCACCATACAAATCGGTAGCCGATTGAATGGCATAGGTACGTGCGTTGGCATAGTTCGACGAAGCACTCAAATAAACACTTTCCATACGCCAGGCAATTTTCTCGGCTTTATCGATACCAATACCGGTAACACTGTAGCTGTCGCCGTTGTCGTTGGTTCCTGAACCTCCTTCAGAAATCAGGTAAAACCAATAACAGAAAGGTCCGTTGTTGGTATGCACCCCACCGTAGTCGTTCGATGAAGTTGGATTGCTGGCTAAAGGTGCCCAATAAGTTCCCCCATAAGTGTCGGGCAAACCTTCAGCATTGGGATTACTCAGAATACGCAATCCTTCGTGACCGGAGCGACGCTCAATATCTTCACCCATTACCCAAATGTCTTTTTCAGGAGCGGCATAAGCCTCAACACAAGCTCCCCAGATGTCGGAGAACGCTTCGTTTAAGGCGCCCGATTCGTTTTGATAAACCAAATCGGCAGTATAAGTACAAACGGCATGTCCGTGTTCGTGGGCCGAAACGTCCAAACTGGCCAGGGCATCAAAATACGTGTCGCTGCCATCGCCAAAAGTAAATACCGAACCATTCCAATAGGCGTTATCGTAAGCATCATCGAAATGTACATAGGCTTTCATTAAGGCTCCGCTGCCATCGAAACTATTGCGGCCGTGCACATTCAACCAGTAATCGTATATTTGTTGAAAAGCCCAGTGGCATTCCATCGCAATATCGTCTTTGGCTGTATTGTGATACTCAGCGTAAGTCCAACTGTTGTTGGCATCAGTAAAATCGACAGCACTGTTGTAGTTGGTACCAGTATTCATATCGTAGGTTATAATTCCATTACCTCTGGAATAATCACGTAAGCGATACGAGCCGTTGTATGAATCAGTAGTAAAATTACGGTTTCCGCTGTAACGGGTATCCCCATTCCCGTTGGCTACAGCCGATTTAATTATGGCGTTATGGTTTACAATTTTACCTGTTTTGGCATCTACATAAATGTAAGCACGACTTACCGGATTTGTTGCGTAAACATCGAACTTGTATGCATACGAAGGAGTTACATGCTCTTCTTTGGTTTCAGCAAAAGCATTTTCAACAATCACCAACTCCCCTTTTGGGAACCAGGTAGCTTTGGTATTATTTTTTTCATTTTTCAGCCATTGCTCATTGTTGGCATCTTCCCACATATAGTTTTGGGCACCCACATAACTCAAGGCTTTTTCCAAAGCTTCGGCTTCAGTTAAAACGGGAGTCAAATCCACATTTTGAATTTCTTTGTAAATACCACTTAAAGCAAATACCTGTCCTTCTTTCGAGTGAACAGTGTAAGTTCCAAATTCTACAGGAATGTTTCGGTAGGTTTGCTGGTACTTTTGATGCACCATACCCATTTCGTCCTGATAAACTTTTGCTTCGCGATACGATTCGTTACTTCGTAAATTTAACACATCGCGGAAAAGCTGTTCCGGCTGCTGTGCCACATAGGCTTTAGCCGCTACATTAAACTCAATCAAGGTCGGTCGACCTTTTTCATCCACTACTTGTTGCTTTATAGCGCCTTTTTGTTGTGCCAAAGCGGCCAATCCAAAAGAAGCAAGCAAAGCAAACATCAGTACCCTTTTGTAAAAATGTTTCATAAATACTTAGTTTAGTTGTTAAACAGTTGTTGTTAATCCTCTAAAGTAAGCAAAGCCCAGGTCCAAAAAATATAAAATAGACCAACGACAAAAACCAACTGCCAAACAACCATTTGCTAAGAAATCTTTCATAGTGGTTCTTCTGAAAAAAATAAAATAGTATCTTGCATCGGCAAACAACAAAAAAATGGGTATCATTTGTGGTATTATTGATGACGATGCATTGGCCATTAGCATTTTGCAAAGCTATATGGCAAAAATTCCAGGCCTGCAATTGGCTTTTACCCTAAACTCGGCTGTTAATGCTGAGGCCAGCCTGCTAAAACACAAGCCCGACTTGCTATTTTTGGATGTTGAAATGCCCCATTTGTCGGGTATTGAATGGCTTTACACCCTGAGTAAGAAACCAGCCGTTGTAATAAGTTCTGCAAAAAAAGACTATGCTGCTGAAGCTTTCGACCTCGAGATTCTTGACTACCTGGTAAAACCGGTAACTTTTCAACGCTTTACCAAATGCATTCACAAATTTAAACAATCGCAACACAAGGCTTCTGCTCAGGAAAAGCAAACAGACCCCTGGATTTTTGTCAACGAAAATAAAAAGATGGTCAAAATTGAAACGACCGATATTCTTTATGTGGAAAGCCTAAAAGATTACATTAAAATACATACCCGAGCGCGCAGTGTAATCACCAAAGACCAGATAACAGCTTTTGCTGAACGACTTCCGGCTTCAAGGTTCCTGAGAATTCACCGCTCGTATCTGGTAGCCATACAACACATCGACAGTTACAATGCCAGTTTTGTAGAAATAAACCACCAGGAAATACCCATTGGTCGAAATTACAAAAATGAGTGTCTTGAGGTATTGGAAAAATCAGGGCAATAAGGTCTGAATTTTTATCAGGAAAAATTAGCCATTCGTCTAAGAGGAATAAACACCCGTCCAATTGTAGGCAAAATACTCCGAACAAGGGTAACCCTAAGGGGTTAAGTTCCGTTAATGGGGGTAGTTATTAGGAGTTAAACTAAACAATAAAAACAGACGTATGAAAAAGGTAAGCATCATAGCTGCAATCATCCTTACTACAACAAGCTTTTTGCTGGGTCAGACAGCACCAACAGCTTCGAATATTACTATTATTGGAGAAGCTTATTATAACTCCACAGCAAATACAGGTACTAAACTTACTGTTATCTATGATTTTAATGATATTATCGATAAAAATACTGAAACAGGAGGTACTATTGTTACCTGGTACACAAGTCCAACAAATGAAACCCCTACCCTGACTCAGGTTAAACAAAACACCTTATCACAAATAGCTAACGAACCTTTACGTTACGAACTTGCAGAAACAGATATTGACAAATACCTTTATGTTTCAATCACACCAGTCGATGATGGAACTTCAAATACTATTGGTTTAGAGACATTTAGTCCTGATTCATCAGCAATTTTAATCAAAGATGCTGCAATTGAGGGCATAACAAGCGTTGTAAAACAAGATGCAACAGACGGAAGCGGTGGGGTTTATAAATATCTGGACTTACAAATCAAAAACAACAAGTATTACACCGTTACCAATGGTTCTACAGTTCATATTTATGGTGATTTATATAAGGAAGCTGGTGATGGGGCGCAACATGTAACTTTTAATATTACTGGTAATTCTACGGTCATTGTTTACGGACAGTTTATAGCAAAAGATTTAATGACTATAAACGTTGAGACGGGATCAACATTAACCATTGTTTCAGGTATAGAAGCTCAGGATGGAGCCACATTAGATATTTCAGGATCACTTTCTGTTGATGGAAATATTACTGTAGAAGATGATGCTGCATTTATAATAGCTCCCGGCGGCAGTCTAGATATTGATGGGGATCTCTCTCTTGGTGATGGAGGTAGTCTTACCATTGAAGGCGATATGGGCGTTGGCGGCGACTTTGATGCGGGAACAGGAACAACCATTGCAGTTGATCTTAATGATGATGGAACAGGCACTTTGAATATTGGTGGTGATTTAACTGGTGAAGCTTTCATTACAGGTGAAGGGCCAATAACTGTTGGTGGAACAGTCGGTACTGACATTGTTGACACTGATGATAATGGACAAATAACAACCTTACCCATCGAATTAACTCATTTTGCTGCAACCCAAAACGAAAATGAAGTTACCCTATATTGGCAAACTGCTTCGGAAGATAACAACCACTACTTTACCATTGAGCGTTCAGTTGACGGTGTCTCGTTTGAAACCATTGGTACAGTTATGGGTGCCGGAAACTCACAAACAACGCTTAACTACAGCTTTACCGATGTAAGCCCGCTTGTAGGAACCACCTACTACCGCTTGCAGCAAACCGATTTCGACGGTAAATTTGAAATCTTTAATATGGTATCGGTATCGTTTTACAACGAAGGAAACTTAAACGTATTTCCCATACCAGCTACCAACAGCCTAACCATCGACTTTGGCGGATTAACCGCCCAAAGCCAGATTCAATTGATGAATATTCACGGCCAGGTAGTTAAATCCCTGTCGGTTTGGGAATCGGTTCAAACCATCGATGTGAGCGACTTGGCTGCTGGTAATTATTTATTGACTATCCTCAATGGAAATCAACCCCTGGTTAAACGCATCGTGATTCAATAAACCAATCGAATCAAGACAATAAAAAAGGCTTTCTGAAAACCAGAAAGCCTTTTGCATTTTAACGCAGTGCCTAATTGTTAAATCAATAACATCAGTTTCTTAATCAATAAAGTCATTTGTGGTTCCACACTTTCGGCTACATTTTGAACTTCGTGGTGCGTGGTTCCCAAATTTGGATCCGAAGGTTTATCGGTATTGGTAATTACTGACATACCAAAACATTTAATCCCCATATGATGCGCCACAATTACCTCGGGTACGGTACTCATTCCGGTAGCATCGGCACCCCAAATACGGAACATCTTATATTCGGCCGGTGTTTCCAGGGTTGGGCCACTGCTTCCGATGTAAACCCCTTCTTGCAACGAAATGTCGTGTTTTTTTGCAATCTCTTTGGCTTTGGCAATTAATTCACGACTATAAACCGCACTCATATCAGGAAAACGATCCCCCAGGGCTTCTTCGTTTGGCCCAATCAACGGATTTACCGGAAAATGATTGATGTGATCCTTAATCAACATAATATCACCCACATTAAATTCGGGGTTCATACCACCTGCGGCATTGGACACAAACATAAACTTCACTCCAAGATACTTCATCACGCGAATCGGAAAGGTAACCTTATCCATAGAGTAGCCCTCGTAGTAATGAAAACGCCCTTGCATGGCCACTACTTTTTTGCATCCCAGGGTACCTATAATTAATGCACCCTTATGACCGGCCACGGTTGACACCGGAAAACCCGGGATGTCTTTATAAGGTATTATTTTATCGGCTTCAATTTTTTCGCCTAAGCCTCCCAGTCCACTACCTAATACGATCGCCACTTCGGGCTTGTAATTCAACCCTTCTAATATAAAATCGGCGGTTTTTTTAAATGTTTCAATCATAGTATCCTATTTAATTTTCAATGTATTTGCGTTATTAAAAAAAGCTTACTAAGGTACAATTATTTCTTATTTTAGCGGAAACTTTTTTCATTTTTCAAAGATAAACAGAAACATTCAAGCCTAAACTGACAATTGTTAGGATTTAATGTTTCTTAAAGCCAAATCAACAGCTGCAATTTTGTAAAAATTGACAGATAAACGTATTTTCGTTCCAAATCATAAAAAATCAACACATGCTGAAAGAAAACTACATTCAGATGCTTGAAGATAGCTTAAAGCATCATTGGGATTTACCCGCCATGGCCGATTATGCCGGCGATACAGATATTAGCTATGGCGAATTGGCAAAAAAAATCATGCGTTTTCATGTAATGTTCGAAGTAAATGGAATTAAACCCGGCGATAAAATTGCCGTTATCGGACGCAATTCGGTTAATTGGTCGGTGGTATTTTTGGCCACCATTAGTTACGGTGCCGTTATTGTTCCCATACTCCCCGATTTTAAGCCCAACAATGTTCATCATATTGTAAACCACTCCGAGGCCAAAGTACTTTTTACCCAGGACGATAAATGGGATTCGCTCGACGAAAGCAGCATGCCTGATTTACGTGCTGTTTTCTCACTTAACGATTACCGTATTTTGTTGCAGGGAAAACAGGAGGTACTTTACAAATCGTATTCAAAGCTGGACGATATGTGTGCGGAAAAATATCCCAACGGATTCAATGCTGAACACTTGAAATTAAATGTGGTTGGCAATGATACCCTAATGGTTTTAAACTATACTTCGGGAACCACCGGTTTTAGCAAGGGGGTTATGTTGTCGGTAAATAACATTACCGGGAACGTACTTTTTGCCAAAACCAATCTCGACGTGGGAAAAGGAGATACCTGCGTGGCATTTTTGCCCATGGCCCACGTTTACGGCATGGCCTTCGATTTGCTTTACCCGATGGTAACCGGCGCCTATGTGCATTTTGTGGGAAAAACCCCTTCACCCAAAGTGCTTATCGACGCATTCCAAACAGTTAAACCAAAGAACGTATTCTCAGTACCTTTAATTCTGGAAAAGATTTACAAAAAACAATTGCTTCCCGTGCTAAATAAAAAAAGCATGAAAGTATTAACCAGTATTCCGTTAATCGACAACAAAATATACGACCAAATCAGAAAAAAACTGCTCAACGTCTTTGGTCCCAATTTTACCCAGGTGGTTATAGGCGGTGCAGCTTTAAACCGAGAAGTGGAAGATTTTTTAAGAAAAATCAAATTTCCGCTTACCGTAGGTTACGGAATGACCGAATGCGGACCCTTAATCAGCTATTCGCATCACTACGAGATGCGACCTTATGCATGCGGGCAAGTACTCGATGGTTTTATGGAGGCCCGTATTGAATCGGCCGATCCGGCAAATATTCCCGGTGAAGTTGTGGTGCGCGGCGAAAACGTAATGATGGGCTACTACAAAAATCAGGAAGCCACCGACGAAATGCTTAAAGACGGCTGGTTATACACCGGCGATATGGGCGTTATGGATGCTGAAAATTACATTTACCTGAAAGGGCGTAGTAAGAACATGATTCTGGGACCCAGCGGGCAAAATATTTATCCCGAAGAAATTGAAGATAAATTAAACAACATGCCCTTTGTGGCCGAATCGCTCGTTTTAGACAACAACCACAAAGTAGTTGCCCTGGTTTATCCCGACTGGACAGCTGCCGACGAAATTAATCTGGGACAAGCCGAGTTGGAGGCCATTATGGAGGAAAACCGGCAAAACCTGAATAAAGAACTGGAAGCTTATCAGGCGGTAACTAAAATTAAACTGTACCCAACCGAGTTTGAGAAAACACCCAAGCGAAGCATCAAACGTTTCTTGTACCAATTCAACGAATAAACCATTGGTATAAACGGCTTTTACCGAATAAAACACCTGGCAAAAGAAAGAATTCATGGCTTAATTCCCCGTCAGGTGTTTTTTTCGAATCCTTTTCTGACTAAGTATTTACGTTTGCCAGACTAAAACTTGGTAATTTCATTAAACAGGCTCATGGCAAAATTATCAGTCATGGAACTGATGTAGTGAATAATGCTTTTTAAATAATCACGGTAATCCGATAAATCATACACCTGCTGCTGGTCGTTTTTATACCATGATGCCTGCCCAAAATCCATCTGGGAATAATTTTGCAGCCACTCATAAAACGATTGCCCCAGCGTAGGATAATAGGCGCTTATTTTTAACACCTCTTCAGCCGTGCGATCGCGGGTGTACAAATCGGCAAGCAAATTAAAAATACTACTCAGTATCAACTCGGCATAAGCATGAAAATGTATCAGGCGTGGATGGTTATAGATGTGTTTGTAATTAAAACTCTTTACCGAATTAATCAATTCAAGGTAATCCTCGCTAAAGCGGATGCCTTCCTGAGGCGAGCTCATGGCAATCAGGTTGCGGATAAAATCGTGCATCAATACCGTATTATTTATCTCACGAATGGAATGATTGCTCACTTTATCAACAATCTGTTTTAGTTCGCGCAACTGATTGCGATTGAGAATCTTCAGCGATAAAGCATCTTCAATATCACGTCCCAGATAAGATATTTTATCGGCAATTTTAACCACGCAGCCTTCCCAGGTGTAGGGAGCAAATTGATTGGGACGAACAATGGTGTACAAATCAATGGCTTCGTCACGGGGTTTTATGGCGTTTTCATTCACTTCGCCACAGTGCGAAATAATTCCGTCCCGAACTCCGTAAGTAAGTGCCAGTGGGTGTTTTCGACCATTCTGATCGTTGAGCAACTCCAGCTTATCGACAAACCATAAACTGTTTTGCTCGTGCCAAAATGTTTCGTCCAGGTATTTTTGTGCCAGTTTTTTTAAAATTACTTCACCTTTGTGTCTAAATGGAGCATGGCCCAAATCGTGACCCAAAGCTATGGCCCGGGTTAAATCGGTGTTTAATCCCAGAAAACCGGCAATGGTTTCACTCACCGAAGCTACATGCGAAACATGCTCAATACGCGTACAAATATGATCGTTTTGGGTAGCAAAAAAGACCTGGGTTTTGTGTTTTAGCCGCCGGTAAGCTTTGCTATGCAGAATGCGGTTATAATCCCTGAAAAATTCCGATCGAAAATCTTCATTCCGCACATAAAGCGGTTGGTAGCGTTCAATACAAACATCCCATTTGGGTGATCCCGGTTTAATGGCTTCGCTTGAAAAAACGCCTTTTTTAATCATACGCTCCGTTTAACAAATCTTTTATCCATTGCGCATCTTCCTTCATTCGGGTGTAGATGGAACTGGCATAACGCTTCGAAAATTTTGCCTCCCAAAACCACTTTTCAATGGCTTTTTGGTGCTGTTCCTGAACCTCGGTAAATCCACTCAGAAAGAAATAATACTGGATGAGCGGAATAAAATTATGGTAAGCTGACAAATCGCCGGTAAGACGCATTTGCTTAAAAAATTCAAGTGTACTCAGCAACGCCGATTTGGTTCTGGGCCACAGATTTTCGCATTGCTGAGGCGACAAACGCAACTGATACATAGTACGTGCATCGTCGAACACGTTTAAGGTAAGTGAGAGCGTAAATACTTTTGACGGAAATTCGCCAAATTTCTTTATCCGCTCAGGTCGGTTAAAATCAGCAATCTGTTCTTTAAAGTCGAATCCTTCGGACCAGGTGGTGGCATGAATTAAGTCAAAAACGGTCAGGTGTTTTCCGCCTTCGTTAATGCGTTCGAAAATTTCAACCACATCGTCCAACTCTTCGTTAATGGTTTTAACGATACTCACCGGATAATTCGAGAATATCTCCTGACATTCTCTCCAGGCTTCGGCCGCAGCGTTAACTCTGGCGGAACCGGCCATCAGTTCACGGTACACCTCGCCATAAGCTTTGTTGTCGAAAAGTTTCCAGGCTGGAATGTTAAGCTTTTCGCGCTTGCTGCGCGGAATCCGGAACTCACGCTTATTGGGATTAAAGCAAATGCTTCCGTAATCGGTACCGTTCATTATTAATCCGCGCAGCGACACAAAAAGGGAAATAAGCCGTTGCTGGCCATCAAGAATAAACTGAAACGAGCCGTTTTGCTCGGCGGGTTTAATGGCTAAATCATCGTTTTCACGAATAAACGAGGCATACTTTTCAGGAGCAATCCAAAAAAAGAACGAGCCAATGGGGTATTGATGGTAAATGGAATTCAGCAGCTTAACCACTTTTGTTTTTTCCCAAATGTAATCGCGCTGAAACTTGGGAATTTTAATGTGGCCCGCCTCAAGTTCTCCCAAAAGTTTTTTCAGGTTCCAATTATTGATGATTTCCAGCTTTTGTATCATACGAATGCGCTAATTGGTTTATTTTTAGCCAAAATAAAGAAAAATGCAACGCGCGCAAAAAGCTAAGGCAAAATATATTTTTGTATCCATACATTTTGCCTGTATGTTGCTTTCATGCTTTTTCGGAATTATTCTAGCGTTCAAGAAAGTTTTTCAACAGGCCCTGGGCTTCTTTTCCAGCATTGGCACCATGAGGTACAATGGCTGCAATTAGTTTACTAATGGGCATGCTTTGCAACCAAACTTTACCGGTACCGCGCAAGGTGGCCAAAAACAAACCTTCGCCACCAAACACCATGCTTTTTAATCCACCAGCCTGCTGAATACTAAAATCAATTTGCTCTTCGAAACCAACCACACAACCCGTATCAACCATAATCGATTCGCCTTTTAATTCCCTTTCAACAACGGTTCCTCCGGCGTGAACAAATACTCTTCCATCGCCCTGAAGACGTTGAAGAATAAATCCCTCACCACCAAAAAAGGCTGCTCCCAAACGCTTATTCAAGGTAATCGAAATTTTTGTACCCAGAGCAGCACATAAAAACGCATCTTTTTGAACAATAATGCTATGCTGATGCTGACTTAGTTCAATGGGGATAATGGTTCCGGGATAAGGCGCTGAAAAAGCCACATGCTTTTTTCCAAAGCCCCGGTTGGTAAAATGAGTAATAAAAATAGATTCTCCGGTTAAGGCGCGTGCACCTGCCTGAAATATTTTTCCAAGAATTCCCTGCTGGGGATCCGATCCGTCGCCCATTTTGGTATCAAAGCCAATGCCTTCGTCCATATACATCATAGCGCCTGCTTCGGCAATTACCGTTTCCTGAGGATCGAGCTCAATTTCAACCAATTGAATGTCGTGACCCAAAATTTTGTAATCTACTTCGTGTGATGCCATCTTAATTTTTTTTAGGGTTTAAATTGTAAATGTAGTGAATCGGACGAAATGAACGGTACCCGGGTTACAAATCAGTAAAAAAAACTACCGTTTACCGGTTTTTATACACCAGGGGCCAGATTAATTGTTCCAAACCATTGGCCTTAATCTCGTACATCATAGCCAGTTGTTCACCCAATTTACCGGGTGGAAATCCTTTTTGGCGAAACCACACGTAATAAGGTTCCGGAATTTCAATCAATAATTTTCCTTTATACTTGCCAAAATGCATTCGGGCATTAGCCAAATCAATTAAAACCTGCTTATCGGGTACGGGTGTCTCCATAGAGCGAAGTTAACTTTTTTGACACAAAACCAAGCCATTTCTTTACCTTTGCCAACAATTTTTTAACGACAAATGAAGAGCCTTCAAAACCAAGGCGGTTACCATTTGTTCCATAAGCAAACAAACTAATCGCAAACGCTATGATGATAAATATTTTAAATACCCGGCCAACAATTGACACCGAATCGGCAGTTTTTTTTGTCGATCACGCCAAACCAACCTTTCCAAAAAAAATTAATCCGGAACAGCAGCGTTTCATTGAACGCCAGATAGCGCTTGAAAAAAGCATTATCAACATACCGCATGCCGAAGGTTATTTTTGGATAATAAAACAAGGCGATCCAAAACAAGCGGAACACTACCGCAAATTGGGACATGAGTTGAGCAAACTTACCCAAAGCGAAAAAACCCCACACCTTACCATCGATGGATCAAACCTTACCACCGGAGCACTTCTGGCATTTACCGAAGGGTTTGCTTTATCGGCTTACCGTTTTGTAAAATATTTTAAACACGAAGAGCGCATTAAAAAATTGTTCACGGTAAGTCAGATTGATTTGTACCACGGAGAATTAAAAGAATCGGATGCTGAAAACCTGAACCACCTGATAAAATCGGTATTTTGGGTACGCGACATGGTAAATGAACCGGTAAGTGTAATGAATGCGGTTCGTTTTTCAAAAGAAGTGGCTTTGCGTGGTCAGGAAGCCGATTTTAAGGTTGAAATTCTCGACAAAAAACAAATTGAAGCTTTGAAAATGGGTGGTTTACTGGCGGTAAATCAGGGCAGTATCGACCCGCCAACCTTTACCATTTGCGAATGGAAACCCGAAAATGCGACCAACAAAAAACCCATGGTACTGGTAGGCAAGGGGGTGGTTTACGATACCGGAGGGTTAAGCCTTAAACCTACAGCCAACAGCATGGACCTGATGAAAAGCGACATGGCCGGAGCAGCGGCCGTTGCCGGAGCTATAAACTATTTGGCATTGAGTCAGGCCCCGGTCTGGGTTATCGGACTTTTGCCGGCTACCGACAACCGCCCCGATGGTAATGCTTATACTCCGGGCGATGTTATTACCATGTTCAATGGCCTGCATGTGGAAATTAAAAATACCGATGCTGAAGGCCGACTTATTCTGGCCGATGCATTAAGCTATGCTGACAAATACGAGCCGGAACTGGTTATTGATTTGGCCACATTAACCGGAAGTGCTCACATGGCACTGGGTGAAACGGCTTCGGTAGTTATGGGGAATGCTCCCGAACACTACCTGAACCAACTTATTGAAGCAGGAAATAATACTTACGAACGTTTGGTTCTTTTCCCTTTCTGGGACGAATACAAAGATTCACTTAAATCGCCCATAGCCGATTTGAATAACCTGGGAAAAAGAGAGGCCGGTGCCATATCGGCCGGAAAGTTTCTCGAACATTTTACCAAAGCTCCCTTTATCCATATCGATATAGCCGGACCAGCCTTTTTAACTACTGAAGACAATTACCGGCCCACCGGAGGAACAGGAGTGGGAGTTAGGCTCTTAGCAGAATTTTTTAAAATAATTTCTAAAGCCCGGCAGAAAAACTAAATTTGTGCTTTGCACCTAACAAAATAAACATGAGCAATACTAAAATAAAAGTTGGAATCACCCAAGGCGATATAAATGGCATAAGTTACGAAATTATCATAAAAACTTTTCAGGATAACCGCATTTTGGATTTTTGCACACCCATAATTTATGGTTCACCCAAAGTAGCCGCATATCACCGGAAAGCACTTAATATAAAAGATTTTACGTTCAATTCCATTCAAAGTGCCGACGAAGCCAGTCCACGTAAGGCAAACCTTATAAACTGTCTGAACGACAGCATACGTGTGGAATTGGGCAAACCCACCGAAATGGCCGGCGAAGCAGCTGTAGTTTCGCTCGACCTGGCCGTTAAAGATTTACAGGACGGTAAAATTGATGTGCTGGTTACCAGCCCGGTTAACCGTGAAACCACACAGACAAAATCATTAAACTTTAAAGGTCACACCCGCTACCTGATGGATAAATTCAAGGTTGATGAAACCTTGATTCTTATGACTAGTGAGCTAATGAAAGTTGGTGTGGTTACAGGTCATGTACCTTTATGTGAAGTGCCCGGACTAATTACCGAGGAAAACATACTGAAAAAACTGCGCATTCTGAATAAAACCCTGATGGTTGACTTTGCCATTCGTAAACCAAAAATTGCCATTCTTGGCTTAAACCCACATGCCGGGGACAATGGGGTAATTGGTAAGGAAGAAATAGAAACCATAATACCAACCATCGAAAAAGCCAATAGCGAAGGCATTTTAGCCTTAGGACCCTTCTCGGCCGACGGTTTTTTTGGTTCCGACAGTTTTACCAAATTCGACGGTATACTGGCCATGTACCACGACCAGGGAATTGCGCCCTTTAAAGCGCTTAATTTTGATACCGGCGTGAATTACACGGCTGGTTTGCCTATTATACGCACTACGCCTGGTCACGGAACGGCTTACCAAATTGCCGGTCTCGATCAGGCCTCGCCCAACAGTTTCCGCGAAGCAATTTATATGGCTTGCGCCATTTACAATAATCAGAAAATGTATGCTGAATTAACTGCAAATCCGCTACCCACTTACGATGTATCAGATTAAATCGCAAACACCATATTTAAAAACCGGAGTAACAGCTCCGGTTTTTTTTGAATAAAAAATTCAATCCAGGTTAAAAAATGTTCCCTTTTGAACGCCCAATAAAAAGATTCCTTATTTTTATAGCGACAAATTGAACAAGCACAACTAAAAACAGACAGGAATTATGGGTTCAAACGCATTCGATTTAATAGTCATTGTACTTCTGGCATGGAGTGCCTATCGTGGTTTTTCAAAAGGATTAATCTCGTCTGCCGCCTCGCTGATAGCCCTTTTACTCGGTGTCTGGGGCGCAATAAAATTTTCCGATTTCACAGCAGGTTACCTCGTACAATGGATTCACGTCGATGAAAAAGTAATGGCCGTGATTGCCTTTGCCGTAACTTTTGTGTTGATTGTTATTGCGGTACATTTTATTGCCAAAGCCATCGAAAGCCTTGCCGATGCTGTTGCCCTGGGTATTGTTAATAAAGTTTTTGGCGCTGCTTTTGGCGTATTAAAAACAGCTTTTATTGTAAGTGTTATTCTGGTGGTAATAAATGCCGCCAATGCACGGCTCGGTTTTCTATCACCCGATTTTAAGCAGGAAAGCATGTTCTACAAACCCATTGCAGGTTTTGCCCCATCGGTGTTTAACAAACTCAACTTCGAAGAACTGAAAAAAGATGTGGAAGAAAAAACGGAATCGCTAAACATTTAAAAAATCAGCCCTTCTTTGCCAACCATACAAAAACCGAAAGCAAAATATACCACACAATAATCAAAGGAATTCCGGCCAATTTAAAAACAATCAATAAGCCTACATTCACTCCCATAAAAATATATTGGATCTTATTTGCTGCCAGCGACAGGTTTTTAAACTTAAGCGAAAACATAGGCAATTCCGAGACCAACAACAAACTCATAAGTACCGAAAGTCCCAAGAGTATATAGGGATTAACCATTCCCTGTGCTAAAAACGACGAGGGCTGATAAAAAAGAATCATAGGAAATGAGGCCCATACCAAAGCGTTGGCCGGTGTGGCCAAACCAATAAACGAATCGGTTTGACGGGTATCGATATTAAACTTGGCCAAACGCAACGCTGAAAAAACGGTAATAACAAAGGGCAGAAAAACCACCAGTAATTGGGTCCAGCTGGCATACTCCAAATCAACATAAGGCATGTACGCTTTACGCACCAGCACATGAGCAATGGTTGCAGGAGCCAGACCAAAACTAATTACATCGGCCAGGGAATCCAATTCTTTACCCATAGGAGAATAGGCCTTGAGCAGGCGGGCGCTCATGCCGTCGAAAAAATCGAGAAGTGCAGCTACAACTATTAAAACTCCGGCTGCTACTAAATTGCCTTCCAGGGCAAAAACAACCGATAAACTACCCGACAGGGCATTGAATGAGGTGATGGTGTTGGGAATGGCTCCAACTATTTTGTTTGCTGCCATAATTTCAATGTTCAATAAGAATGAAGCAACAAATGTAAAAATAAACCCCACCATGCCAAACAACCCCTTGCAAAAAATTGGTAATCCGAAAAAGGAATGGTAATTTGCCGTCTTTGTAATCTAAAACGTAAAATTATGTTTCCGACCAATGTATATGCAGACAGACGCAAACGTCTGAAAGGACTCTTGAACAGTGGAATTGGCCTGTTTTTGGGCAATAACGAATCGCCCATGAACTACCCCGATAACACCTTCCACTTCCGCCAGGACAGTTCGTTTCTTTACTTTTTTGGAATTGAACACCCTGGTTTAGCCGCTATTATCGATTTTGAAAGTGGAGAGGAAATACTTTTTGGCAACGACGTGGAGATTGACGACATCATCTGGATGGGAGTACAACCCCTTTTAAAAGATAGGGCCGCCAAAGTGGGTGTTAACAAAACTGCCCCCTTTGCCAAACTGGCCGAACACATTCAGGCAGCTATAAATCAAAATCGCAGTATACATTTTTTGCCGCCTTACCGGGGCGAAAACAAAATAGTATTGGGCGATCTGCTGGGAATTCATCCGGCCAAAATAAACCAATACCGCTCATTGCCCTTTGTAAAAGCTGTGATTCAATTGCGCTCCATTAAAGATGCCTACGAAATTGCAGAAATAGAAAAAGCCTGTGCCATTGGCTACGAAATGCATGTTACTGCAATGAAAATGGCGATTGCCGGCGAATCGGAACAAAAAATTGCCGGATTGGTAGAGGCCATTCCTTTAAAATATGGCGGACACTATTCGTTTCCTGTAATTTTATCGCAAAATGGCCAAACCCTGCACAACCACGATCACAGCGGCATTTTACAGGAAGGTCGCTTGATGTTAACCGACTGTGGTGCTGAAACCGCCATGCGCTACGCCTCCGACTTTACCCGTACCGTTCCGGTAAACGGAAAATTCACCCAAAAACAAAAAGAGATTTACCAGCTGGTTCTCGATGCCAATAATGCCGCCACAGCCGCTTCAAAACCCGGCATAACCTACCAGCAAGTGCATTTAATGGCTGCCCGCGTCATTGCCCAGGGACTTAAAGAGTTGGGCCTGATGAAAGGCGATGTGGATGCCGCGGTTAAAGCCGGTGCACACGCCCTGTTTATGCCCCATGGTTTGGGACACATGATGGGATTGGATGTTCACGACATGGAAGATTTGGGTCAGATTTACGTAGGCTACGATGAAGTTACCCGCCCAATCGACCAGTTTGGAACCGCTTACCTGCGCCTGGGGCGTAAGCTGGAACCAGGATTTGTGCTGACCAACGAACCGGGAATTTACTTTATTCCGGCCTTAATCGACCAGTGGAAAGCAGAAAAAACTAATGCAGACTTTATTAACTTCGATAAAGTTAACGAATACCGCGATTTCGGGGGCATCCGACTCGAAGACGACTTACTGATTACTGATTCAGGTTGTCGTATGTTAGGCGAGCGAGTGCCGATAACTATCGAAGAGATTGAAAATACTGTTGGAAAATAGTATTAAAACCGTCTTGCTCCGGCAAGGCGGTTTTTTTTAACCGCTATGCAAACGCCTTCACGCCACTATACTTCGTTCTTAAATATATAAACTATGCTACGCAAAATGCTTCCTTCCATCCTGTTTGCCTTGCTAAGCCAAAATGTAAACGCCCAACCAGAAAGCCCGAAAGATGCAGGCAATGCGCCCTTTGCCATCGATTTGTATAAGCAAAGTGTAAAAATTCAGCCCGGCAAAAGTTTTTGCCTCTCACCCTATAGTATTGCGCAATCGCTGGCCATGGCCTATACCGGAGCCCGCAACCAGACCCGACAAGAGATGGAACAGGTTTTGTATTTTGAGGCTAATTACCAGCAAAACAACAGCAGGCTAAACGCACTGAATCAACTCTTGATTACCAATACCGACTCGGTCGATTTTGTGAGCGCCAACACCCTTTGGGGGCAAAAAAAGTACACCTTTTTACCTGATTTTATGGAACAGCTGGAAACCCATTTTCAGGCACCCGTTGAAAAGGTCGATTTTAAGAAAAAACGACAGCGGAATATTGCTGCAAAAACCATCAACAACTGGGTAGCCGATCAAACCCAAAACCAGATTCAAGACTTGGTACCTGCCGATGCACTTACTCCGGATACCCGACTAATACTGGTAAACGCACTGTATTTTTACGGACTGTGGCTCGACGCTTTTAATCCGGAGCATACCCTGAATGACACCTTTAAAAATGCTGAAAAAGAATCCACCCTTCCCTTTATGCGGCGTTTACAAATGACCGAATACTATTCCGACGATTTAATCCAGGCTGTTGCCCTACCCTACAAAGGCGAAAAACAAAAATTAATTATCCTTTTGCCCACAGAAGCAGATGGTCTGAAACGGCTCGAAAATACACTGGACTACAATTACCTGAATTCCATTTTGTCCGACACCCGAAAAATACGGGTAGCCCTTTCCATTCCTCGCTTCGAGATTGAAACCACTGTGGAATTGTCCGAACTTTTAAAACAAATGGGTTTGCATCAGGCTTTTAGCGACCAGGCCGATTTTAGCGGAATTACCGGAACTAAGGAACTGCGCATCGACAAGGTATTTCATGGAGCAAAAATAAAAGTTAACGAAACCGGCACCAAAGCCGCCGCCGGAACAGCAACGGTAATGGTGCGTAAAAGGGCACAAATCATGGAGATATCGTTCCATGCCAACCATCCGTTTATCTATTATGTTCTGGACTCCGAGAGTCAAACCATCTTGTTTACGGGCCGCTTTATGGGTTCTTGATTTCGCTTAAAAGCTGCGTCCTGGTGGTATCGAAAAGGTAATAATGCTGCACCATCTGACGGGGCAAAGCACCCTGATATCCCTCCACCTGGGCACATTGTCTGAAAGCAAGTAAAAGCGAATCGCTTTGCGAATAATAGGCTATTTTCTCCAGCCAATAATTGCATTGCGTAAGCTCGGGTTGGGTTTGGTAAAGCGTTCGAATAGCATCCAGGTGCTCCAGCCGATTGGCCATGGCATCCATTTGCGTCTTAAATACCTTCCGCATCGATTCATTTTCGATGGTCCGATACACCGAATCGGCCTGAAACAGTTTGGAAGCCAACTCATCGGAGCTGGTTTGCAAATCGTGCATCTTGGAATTATAAAAGGCACGGTATTCCTCTTGTACTATTCTCAGGCTATCGCTGCTGTAAAAAGGTTCCATGGGAGAACAAAGTTCGATGCGGGTAACACGAAAGTCCCGCTGCTGCAGCTCAAAATCAGCGATTGAGTTTTTAACAGGATGCGAGCATCCCCACATAAAGAAGCTAATAAAAAGTGCCGGAAGGTAGTTTGTTGTCATGTCCAAAAATAAAAAAAACCGCTGAGAATTTCAGCGGTTTTTTTCAGTTGACCTACAAGGATTCGAACCTTGAACGTCTGAACCAAAATCAGATGTGTTACCATTACACCATAGGTCAGTACCTTTATTGTGCGTGCAAAAGTAAATTATTTTTTTATTCCTGCAAAAGATTTCAAAAAAAAATATCCTGCCCCTGAAATACAGTAATCAAAAGGCCGGAAGCTGCATTACCAAAGCAGCAATTGTCACTGTATCCGGGCTAACTTTAGGGTCTATAATTAAAGCCTTTGCAACAGAAAAGCCGGCAAGTTGTGAAATAGTCTGCAAAATTCTTGGCATCTTTGAAGCCAAATAAGCAAAACAATGAATATTCACCAGCCACCCAACTGGCTACGCAAATTATATTACAGTTTTCATTGGAAAATAACCAATCAGGCAAAGGCGCTTTACCTGACTTTCGATGATGGTCCAACCCCCGAAGTAACCGAATGGGTTCTTGGTGAACTGGCTGCTTACGGAGCAAAGGCTACTTTTTTCTGCATCGGTCGTAACGTGGAGCGGCATCCCGAAATTTATCAACAAATTCTTGAAGCAGGCCATGCAGTGGGTAACCATACCTACAGCCATTTAAACGGCTGGCTTACGTGGAATAACGAATACATCGACGATATTCGTTTGGCATCGGATTTTATCAAATCGAAACTTTTTCGCCCGCCTTATGGACGCATTCGCCAGAAACAAATCCGTAACGTGAAAAAAGCCGGCTATAAACTTTTTATGTGGGATGTGCTTTCAGAAGATTATAACGCAGCATTAAGCCCTGAACAAAGCTTAAATTATGTTTTGCAGTACACCGAAAACGGGTCAATTATTGTTTTCCACGATTCAGTAAAAGCCAGCAAAAATCTTTATGCGGTATTGCCGCAGGTGCTTAAATACTTTACCGAACAAGGCTTTACCTTTAAGAAACTTAAGTAAACCGAAAAGATTTTTATTTGCTCTTGCGTATAAAATAGCAATTACCTATATTTGCACCGCTTTAAAGCAAAAGTTCTATAAGTATTGGGGGATTAGCTCAGTTGGCTAGAGCGTTTGACTGGCAGTCAAAAGGTCAGCGGTTCGATTCCGCTATTCTCCACAAAGAGGCTGTCTCAAAAGTTTGAGGCGGCCTCTTTTTGTTCGTGAGACTCAGATTTCAGGAGTGAGCGAACTGAAATTTGTTAGTCGAACAACTAAGCGTAGCGTTCTCATGAAATAATCCCGATAAAGTCGGAGGGTATCATACCCGTTGGTTTATGCCTTTTTATACTTACATACTATTTTCCCAAAACTTCGACCGGTTTTATTATGGCCAGACAGAAAATCTATCTGCCAGGCTTGAATACCATAACTCAGGTAAAGTAGCTTCTACTGCTCCTTATATTCCCTGGGCTTTATTTGCTTATAAGCAAGTCGACTCCCGTGCCGATGCAATTAAATTCGAAAAGAAACTAAAGAACCTCAAAAGCCGCAAGCGGGTTGCTGCATTTATTATTAAAAATGATTTTATAAAAGTTTTGGCCTAGCTGATGGGGTTCGATTTCCCGAATTTAATAAAATCTTCGATTTTCACTTAAATTCGTGGATCCTCGAAAATTATTCCCAATTAAAATTAGGTAATTTTCGGGACCGCTATGCTCCACAAAGAGGCTGTCTCAAAAGTTTGAGGCGGCCTCTTTTTGTTCGTGAGACTCAGATTTCAGGAGTGAGCGAACTGAAATTTGTTAGTCGAACAACTAAGCGTAGCGTTCTCATGAAATAATCCCGATAAAGTCGGAGGGTATCATACCCGTTGGTTTATGCCTTTTTATACTTACATACTATTTTCCCAAAACTTCGACCGGTTTTATTATGGCCAGACAGAAAATCTATCTGCCAGGCTTGAATACCATAACTCAGGTAAAGTAGCTTCTACTGCTCCTTATATTCCCTGGGCTTTATTTGCTTATAAGCAAGTCGACTCCCGTGCCGATGCAATTAAATTCGAAAAGAAACTAAAGAACCTCAAAAGCCGCAAGCGGGTTGCTGCATTTATTATTAAAAATGATTTTATAAAAGTTTTGGCCTAGCTAATGGGGTTCGATTTCCCGAATTTATGAAAATCTTCGATTTTCATTTAAATTCGTGGATCCTCGAAAATTATTCCCAATTGAAAATTAGGTAATTTTCGGGACCGCTATTCTCCACAAAGAGGCTGTCTCAAAAACTTGAGGCGGCCTCTTTTTGTTCGTGAGACTCAGATTTCAGGAGTGAGCGAACTGAAATTTGTTAGTCGAACAACTAAGCGTAGCGTTCTCATGAAATAACCCCGATAAAGTCGGAGGGTATCATACCCGTTGGTTTATGCCTTTTTATACTTACATACTATTTTCCCAAAACTTCGACCGGTTTTATTATGGCCAGACAGAAGATTTATGCGCTCAACACCAGCCAGTCAAAATTCTAACATCTAACAGTCTAATCTTCGGAAACCAAACCCCATTGCACCTGCGATTACGTTTGAGATTCCTCATCTGACACTGCTTCTTCCTTTTCAGAGGGTCCCCGCAAATCAACAATTATCCGGGCAGCCTTATACTCATTGAAAAAAGCAGGCTCTTGTCCTTTGAGCACCAGCATCAACTTATCAATCTCCTCACGAAGCAATTCACCAATTTCCTTAAAAAGTTGCTGCAAACGCTGCGTGGCAGCACTCCGCGCGACAATTCCCGAACGGGGCTTGCCAACCAGCAAGGCAAAATCATCGATTTCTTTTTTAAAATCGACAAGGGTTTCCGGTAAAATCCCAAACAGAACCAGTGCTTCCGAATTAAGCTCCACAGCCAAATTGTAAATCTGGGTACATCGGCTCAAAAGGGCACTGTTGCCTAGCTTACGCAATTTGGTATCCGAAAGCTTCACCTTTTGTTTGAGTTCCAGATTGCCCTGTTCCCGGGCAAAAACATAAATTCCGGCTGCTACGCGAAGTGTGGCCTCTATCATCTCGTCTTCTTCTTGCTGCTTTTGCAATGCTGTACCCGTAATACGTCCCTCCTGAATCTGCCTTACTTCCTGTAGTTCATTCAACAGCATCGTAAATTTTGCTACCGCTGCTTCCAGGGCAGGCACAAGACCCACCTTTTCTTCGTATTTCGTCAAAACAAAAGCTACGGCCAAATACGAAGACAAATGATTACTTTGCTTTTTATTCATAAGTTCGGTTTAAGCGTATTTTGAGAAACACCTGCTAAAATAATTAAAAACTATTGAATATCAAGCATTAAAAACATGTTTGTGATCACCCGACAGTTGATTCCCAACAGCAGGTTTTCTGGTGCACTTTGCCTTCATTAGTGATCGATTTAAGTGCAGCAGCGTTCGACATAGATTCAGAGGTATCCGCTACACCTTCATTTTCATTTTCTCTACAGTCAATTACTTATTCTTTACAGTCAGTGGTACATGATTTAGGTTCAGATGCATTCTCTGTAGTGACAATGTAATTTTCTTTGCCTTCATTAGTGTCCGATTTAAGTGCAGCAGTGTTCGACATAGGTTCAGCAGTATTCGCTCTATTTCCATTAATAGGTTCTTTATTGTCAATTGCATATTCTTTACAGTCAGTGGTACATGATTTAGGTTCAGATGTATTCTCTGTAGTGACAATGTAATTTTCTTTGCCTTCATTACTTTCCGATTTAAGTGCAGCAGCATTCGACATAAGTTCAGCAGTATTCGCTCTACCTCCATTAATAGATTCTTTACTGTCAATTGCATATTCTTTACAGTCAGTGGTGCATGATTTAGGTTCAGACACGCACCATTTCTTTGGTCTAAATTCAAATCTCCAGCAATAAGAAACCAGAAACCAGTAGCTAGTAACCAGCCTCCGGCAACTCCAATAAAAAGGGCCGGCTCAAAACAAGTTTGAACCAGCCCGGGGAACGCAAAAAAAGTAGCTTTCTATACTATATTATCGGGTTTCAATAACCGCATATTTTGATACACGCCAGAAGGCATTCGGGTCGGTAATCTCTAAATAAGCCAGGGCTTCGCTGCTGTCTCTCACAAATATATAAGAGTCTTTCGGATGATTGGTGATAACCTCGGCCTTGCGCCCGTGTACCGGAATATATTTAGTTTCCAGAATATTCACTGCTTCAAAACTTTCGGTCGGAAACTCATCCTGAAGCACCCGTTCGTTTTTAAAGAACAGGAATCCCCGTTCCTTGGTCAACACCCCCTTTTCTTCCAGCTCTTTGTAATTACCCGCCGTAGCATAAGCCACCAGCTTTTCGTTGTTTTGGTAATCAATCACTTCGTTTTGCCGGGCAATAAGTAAATCTTTTTGCTCCATGCGCTGATTAAGCTGTGCCATTTCATAGTCCTTTTGCTCAAGCACCTGTTTCAGCGTAGTAATGCTGCTGTCGCGCGATAAAAGCGAATGCTCCAGGTTGGCAATTTTCTGTTCCAGGCTTCTCAACTTCAGTCCCGAATCCTTAAGTCGTTTATTCAGATAGGAGATGCGCTTTTTGTTATCGTCGAGCAGCGTATTGATGTAACTGATGTTGTCGATTATTTTTTCTTTTTTGGTGCGATTGTATTCCATATCGCCCGATTCAAATTCAATCAGGTTTTCCTTCTCGGTGATGCGCATTAAATCGGTTTCAATCTCGTTAAAGGTGGTCACCATGTCATCAATCAGGTTATCGCGGTCATCCAGCTGAAGAATCAGCTCGGTTTTTTCCATCTTTAAGTCCGAAAGTATTTCAGCCTGTTTGTTTTTGCCCAGGTATAAAACCACTCCAAATACAATGATTACAAGGGCTGCAAAACTCCACGACAGAATTAATTGTCCGCGGCGTATCCACCGTCTTTTTCTCATCGGTGATTTGGAACCTGCCGCCTTTTTACCCTCGGGTTGCAAGGTTTTCCTGGTTTTGTTTTCGTCTGTAGTCTTCATAATTACAAGTTTTTAGGTTCAACCAAATGGAGTACCGGTTTCAATTGATAAAATTCGTTTCCTTTTACGATAACCGACTTTCCGGCATCAAAATCAAACAATAAATCGAGGCTTCCCACATCGTTTAGTTCCTGGTTTACCATAATTTTAAATCCCGAGGTACTTCCGCTGGGAATGGTTAAATCAAAGGTGTCGCTTAAGGTAACAATGCTGTTATTCTCGCCCAGAATCAGGCGGATTTGCGAAACGTAACCCACAGGTAATTCGCCCTGAGCCAATAAGGTATCCACCCCATCGCGAAAATCGAGCAGGTTATACACACCGGCATGGGTTTCCAACTCGAACCATTCTGAGCTGTCTGTAGTAACCGAATCGACATCGGCAAGGCTGTCGGCTGTAGTCAGATGCACTCGTATGGCTTGTACATCAACATTCACCGCCAGGTAATCGGCAATGCTGTCGGTCATGCTCACGGTTATTTTTCCCGTTGGATGTGCCTCATTGCTTTCAGAGCAACTGTTTAAATAAGCAAATAAACTTACCGTGGCTACAATCAGGATAAAAGTTTTTAAATTACTTCGTTTCATAAAATTCGTTTTTAGGTTTAACACAGTTAACTTTTTGACTGCTTCCTGCATGCTAATCGATGCAGCGTGAAGCAAACGCTGGCATCAATTAGCCAAAGCTTATACCAAAGTATAAAAACAAACCCAACACACTTGTTTTGTGTGCTTTAAAACTTAGGATGCGGGCAAAGGAAAATTCAAAATGAAAACAGAATTCTCAAAATGAACCAAATTAGGCAGATTTTAACAAATAAAAAAGGCGAACACTTACCCTTCGTTTTTATCTTCTTTTAGCATCCGGTAGATAGTTGAAATACCAATGTCGAGTTTTTGTGCCACCAGTTTGGTGTCGTTGTTGTATTTATTAAGGTAGGTTTTAACAATCCGTTTGTCGAATTCGCGCAAGGTAAGTTGTTCATCAACAATTTCGCTCACCGGATCAAAAGAGCTGAAAACAATATCATCGGGCGTAATCTCCAGGGATTCAGAGAACGTAGCCGCCAGATCGATAATGGCTTTTAATTCGCGAATATTTCCAGGATATTTATAAGCCATAAGCTTTGTTTTAGCCGCAGCGCTGATACTTTTTTCAGGCAAGCGGTTTTCTTTACAGAATGCTTTTAAAAAATGGCGGGCCAGAATTAGAATGTCATTGCCCCGTTCACGCAAAGGCGGCAGGTTAATGGTCAATCCGAACAGGCGAAAGAATAAATCTTCCCGAAAGGTTCCTTTTTTAACTTCGTCCTGCAAATTCCGATGGGTCGCCACAATAATCCGGCTATCGGTTTTAATAGCTTTATTGCTTCCAATGCGATACACCTCCTTTTCCTGGAGCGCCCGCAACATTTTTACCTGAAAAGGCAACTCCATTTCACCTATTTCATCCAAAAAAAGGGTTCCCCTATCGGATTCTTCAAACTTTCCTTTCCGGCTGAATGCTGCTCCGGTAAAAGCCCCTTTTTCGTGCCCAAACATTTCGCTTTCGATGAGTTCTGAAGGAATAGCCGCCACATTGAGCGGCACAAAGGGATGGTTTTTACGCGCCGAATTATAATGAATGGCTTTGGCAACCAATTCTTTCCCCGTTCCGGTTTCTCCGGTTAGGGTAACAGGAATATTGGTACTGATGGCTTTATTTATGAGATCAAAAACCCGTTTAATCGGCTCGCTTTCGCCAATAATACTTTGCTGAAAATCGTATTTGGCCTGCACTTCCTGCTTAAGTGAATGCAACTCCCGTTTAAGACCTAAATCATTATTAATATTTCGAAGGGTGTTTAAAAGCCGCTCCCTGATGTCGTTCGACTTGACGATATAATCGTAGGCTCCCAGCTTAAGCAAGTCAACCACCACATCAATATCGTCCTGTTCCGATATTAATACTACCTGTATTTCGGGATTCTCCTGTTTAATTTTTTGCAACAACTCCAGCCCGGTCATATCGGGCAAACGGTAATCGAGGGTAATTACATCGGGTAGTTTGTAAAGGTTCTTCAGGCAATCTTTTCCCTTGAAATAAGGCTCAACCCGGTAATCGGGGTTTAACGAAATGTTATGCACCAAAAGCTTATTGTACCATTCGTTATCTTCAACTACAAAAACAGTAAACGGGCGATCCTTCATAGCATTAAAAATTACCCCTTAAAGGTAAGTAATTTTAAAACAATGAAACAAGAAATCAATGGGTGTTCAGGTAAGTCAGTATTTCCTGGCGCAGCTTGGCATAAATTGCCTGAATTTCAGAAAACAACCCGGTCAAAGCCGCTCTTTCCTGGGGTTTTTCTGCCATAATCATCAATGCTTTAAATTGGTTTGAAAGTTCGTGGGCTCCTACATGGCGACAGGGCGATGCAATTTTATGGGCAATATTCGAAGTAGCTTCCCAATCTTTTTTACGGATAGCAGCAGCCAGGTTTTTCAACTCGGTATCGGTAACTTCAATCAGCTTTTCGAGCATGCTGTTTAAAAAAGCGGTATCGCTTCCGGCAATTCGTTTCAACTCGTCCAGTTGCAAAATTTCCTTTTGAGTGCTACCAGAATTAAAAGGCTCCTGGCGGTTGCTGGCCGGTTTTGTTTTGGCCGCCATAAAATGCTGCGATGTTTTCAGTACTTTAATTAGGGCCTGCTCAGTAACCGGTTTTACAATAAAGCCATGTACCGCTTTTTGTTGCTCCAGTTGAACCGAGCGTTCATCCATTGCCGCAGAGATACCAAACACCGTTGTGTTTTTCAATTTAATTTGCAGATGAGTTTTCAGGTATTCTGCCGTTTCATAGCCATCCATATGCGGCATGCGCATATCAAGAAAAACCACATCAAAGGCCTGTTTCTCCAGCTGCACAATGGCTTCTTTCCCGTTGACTGCTTCGTGAACTTCAGCTCCCCATCGCGAAAGTATCACTCGTAAGAGTTTGCGGTTGTATACTTCGTCATCCACCACCAGTATTTGCTTACTGCTTAAATCGGGTATTTCAGCAGAATTGTGTGATGCTGCCACCTGAGTTAGGTCACCGCTCCGATAGGGAATAAGGCAAGTAAAAACCGAGCCTTTGTTTTTTACACTGCTAACTTTGATTTCGCCTTCATGCAAATCAATCAGTTGTTTTACTATAGCCAAACCCAAACCGGTTCCCCCGTATTTTCGCGAAGTATCCAATGCTTCCTGGGTAAAATCGTGAAATATGGATTCCAGCTTGCCGGCTTCAATACCAATACCGGTATCTTTTACTTCAACTCGAAGTATAAAGTGTTCATTCTGTATTTGCTCGGCAAATAAACTCAGACTTACTGTTCCCTGGGGCGAAAACTTAATGGCATTCCCCACCAGATTTATAATAATTTGTCGCAATTGCGAATCATCGCCGTAAAGCACCCGGGGAACATCTTTATGAATATTGGTTTTCAGCTGAACCTGTTGTTTTTCGGCTTGCAGCTTAAACACCGACAATACCCCATCAATTAGCTCCGCAGTGCTAAAATGCACCGGACGCAATTCTAATTTTCCGGATTGTAATTTGGAATAATCGAGTAAATCGTTGATAAGCTGAAGCAGGTGATCAGACGAATATTTAATTATCTTCAGGTACTCTGCTTTAAGTTCCGGTTCATGAAACAATTGTTCGGTAAAACCGGAAATGGAATTGAGTGGAGTTCGCAGTTCGTGACTTACGTTGGCAATAAATAATTCTTTGGCTTTAACCAAATCCTCGGCAACCTGTTTCGATTGCTGCAAGGCTTTTTGATACTCGTTGGTTTTGCGTAAAAAGCGGGTAAGAATTATTACCGCTGCCAGCGCGAGCAAGGTTCCGAAGATTGAAAAGGAAGCAATCCAGCGATAAGTTTCGTGCGAAAGTTTTTCAGCTTCAAGCACTTTAAGTTCGCGTCGGGTTTCCTCTTCCCGCTCCAAGGCTTCAATAAAGGCGTATATCTTTTTGGTAAGCTGCGAGCTGGTAAGGCTAAGTTGAATTTCTTTTTTCTCACGCAGCTCATTCGACGATTCTTTTATTTGTTTTAGCCTTTCAATTTGCCGAATTATTTTTTGATTTTCATGGATGCGGTTCTCGTAGGTTTTTTTTCTGCTAAAAAGACGTTTCAACAACTTGCGGTTCAAGCTGTCTCTTTGCTGTTGCACCTGCATGGAATCAATCTCAACTGAAATTTCTTCGATAATGCGTTCAATGTTGTAATCGTTATACAAAACCAGTATTTCGTTCCATACATAAAACTTCTCGTCAATTAAGTAATTCAGGGTATCAATCAGGCTTTTGTATTCCACCTCCTCAACTTTCTCGGCGCGTAAGTGGTCCAACGCATCATAAATCAAGGATCTGTTTTTATAATAAGGCTCCAGGTAAGTTTCATCACCAATGGTAGTGTAGATACGAATTCCCTGTTCGGCCTGCTCCATGGCTTGGGTAATTTTCTCAATCCGGTTCATTGCCGATTCGGGCAATTTTTCAGTATGTATATAAGCTACTATCGACGAAAGGCTTTTGTACGATAAAAAACCACTGGCCATAATTACGCAAACAGCCAGAAACATAAGAAAACCTATCTTAACTTTTACATTCATGAATTGCCTACATAACTGCTACTTACAAGGTATTGTTCAAATAAAACACCGCAAATACTCAACGAATAATCGTTTTTTACAATGAAATCAAAGTTAGTTTTATTGTTCCAATATCTTCTGCTTTCCAACATTTCTTCTTTCGACGAGGCAAGAATAATGGATTTTAGCTTTTGGTTTAGGTTAGTGGTAGCTCTTGATAATAAGTCTTCAAACAGGTTTTTTTCAAATCGTTGATTAACAAACGCAATAAAATTTGACGCTTCCGATTGGGCCGCTTCTAAAAAGCCCTCAAATGATCCCGGCTGATCATAAACGTGAAACTTAAACTGATACAGCACGTTTAACGGCAGTCGCTCAATAACCCTTTTTAATTCCTGTTCAAGTGCCGACCGAAATAATCCATCACTTTCAAGTATCAAAACTTCGAAGGGAATTTTCTGTATTTGCATACGTATAGATTTTTGTTTCGGCAGCTAGAGCCAAAGCCATACCAAAAAGCGCAGGAATTGTAGCGGAAAGCTACAAACACTATAAATAAAAGCCCTGCCAGCGAAACAAAAACCAATAGTTCCTTTTTCCACACGTCAGTAACCATTCAATTTGAAAACAAAAATTTCATTTTGAACACTTTTTTGCTTAATCTAAGCGTGCCAACAAATAAAACATTTTAAGGGAGCAACCAATCGGTTACAATACACATCATTGTGCTGTTATTAATTCTTAAAACCTATTTTATGAAACCCTCTAAAAAAAGCCATACGCTTACAAAAACACTTACGCTTGTTGCAATCACCTTTTTGTTTTCGGTTTCTTCCACGCTGGCGCAGAAAAGCGATCAGCAGGTTCCTTACCAAACCCTTTTTGGATCGAATGTTTCGCACGGAGGATACGGAAGTTTTTCGTTAGGGTACACTCAAATTGCCGGAACACATGCTTTTATTTCGGGATTTAAAGGTGCATGGATTGTAAACCATGGATTGGCTCTTGGAATTGCCGGTAATGGATTTGCTGCCGATATGGATAACCAATTAATTCCAAGCAATAATTACCAACTTGTTACCGGAGGTTACGGCGGTTTAATGATTGAACCCATTATTTTTCCGATGCGACCGGTTCATCTGGCCATCCCCATGATTATTGGAGCCGGGGCTGTTGGTTTTGAGTCGGATGAATACAACACCCCGTATTACCATACTTACCCTTACAACATGGAGCCTTACTTTGTTTTTGAACCAGGTATCGAGGTGGAACTTAATATAACACACTTTTTCAGGATTGGTGTTGGTGGGTCTTATCGCTTAACGTCAAACGTAGAACTCACTTATACTGACCAAAACGATGTAGTACATCAAATTGTAAGTAAAAAAGATATGAACGGATACAATGCCTATTTGTCGTTTAAATTCGGCAGGTTTTAATTTGTAATATTTCCTTCCTTATATCGAAACCGCACTGGGACTGACACTCCCCGGTGCGGTTATTTTAATTGTTCCGGTGGAAGTTGTTTAAGTTCATCAATCACCAGGTATACCGCCGGGCAGGTTTCCGTATTTTTAAGTGCCAGATTCAATAAATTTACCATCTTTTTACTGTCGGTATGCGGATACTCGCGACAGGCTTTGGGGCGGTTTTCATAAACCATACAATAATTGTCGTCGGCTAAAAAGGGACAAGGCATCGATTGAAAAACATAGTCGTTATCTTCATCAACTCTGAGGTATTGCGCAATAAAATCAAGGGGTTTCATACGCAAAAACTTCGACAAACGCTCAATGTCTTTGGTTGTTATACGTGGACCCAGATTCCGGCAACAATTGGCACATTGTAAACAATCTACTTTTTCAAAAACCTGCTGGTGAAGTACGGCAAAAACATCGTCGAGCCGACGGGGCTTTTTGCTTTTGAGCTTTTTCAAAAACTTTGCATTGGCCTGCTGTGCATTTTTTGCCAACTGACTCAAATATTGTGGGTTGTATAATTTATCAATATCCATGTTAGGCATTAAAATTTGGCTGCAAAAATAAATAATCTTAGCCGCAACACTAAATTGAGCCCATTTTTTTTAGCTTTGCAGCAACAAAACAAAACCTTAATTTTTTGAGATGGAAATAGTAGTAAGTGGAATAAGGCCAACAGGAAATCTGCATCTGGGTAATTATTTTGGTGCGGTTAAGAATTTTTTAAAAATGCAGGAAAGCAACAACTGCTACTTTTTTATTGCCGATTATCACTCCCTTACTACCCACCCAACACCAGGCGATTTACACGGAAGCGTTAAGCAGGTGCTGGCTGAGTACCTTGCGGCAGGTCTTGACCCGGAAAAAAGCACCTTGTTTATTCAAAGCGATTTGCCCGAAGTGGCCGAACTTTATTTACTGCTTAACATGAACGCCTACATTGGTGAATTGGAACGTACCACCTCGTTTAAAGATAAGGTGCGGTCCCAGCCCGATAACGTAAATGCGGGATTGCTCACCTACCCCGTACTAATGGCAGCCGATATTATTATACACAAAGCAGCCAAAGTACCTGTAGGAAAAGATCAGGAACAAAATCTGGAAATGGCCCGTAAATTTGCCCGTCGGTTCAACCACATGTATAAAACCGAATATTTTCCCGAGCCAGCCCCTTTTAATTTTGGTGAAGAATTAATTAAAATTCCTGGTCTCGATGGTTCAGGAAAAATGGGGAAATCAGAAGGCAATGGAATTTTTCTTTACGAAGATGCAGCAAGCATTCGTAAAAAAGTTATGCGCGCGGTAACCGACAGTGGACCAACGGCCATGAATTCGCCCGTATCGGAACCCATTCAGAATTTGTTTACCATAATGGAACAGGTTTCGAGCCCCGACACTTTACAGTATTTTAGGGATAAATACGCCAGTTGCGAAATACGCTACGGCGATTTAAAGAAACAACTGGCTGAAGATATCAGTAATTTTACCGCACCCATCCGTGAAAAAATTGAAGCACTAAAGGCCGACGAGGCTTACTTATCAAAAGTGGCTCAAATGGGTGCCGAAAAAGCAAGGATAAGTGCCCGTAAAACTATAAATGAAGTTCGCGAAATAATCGGATTCCGAAAGTTTTAACGGGGCGTTACCGTGGTTTCATCGGGTTTTGGAACCCGAATACTTAGGGTATAGAACGAAAATATTCCGGCAGTTCCGTAAAAAATTATGGCATCGAAGAACGTTCTTCGTTTTACAAGCTCATATGCTTTAACATCGAGGTATTTTTCGGTACTCCTAAGCTTTACCTGATCCCAAAAAAGGTAAATATCCTTTTCTTTTTTATAAAGGCTTGTTTTTAACAGCGAATTGTCAAAATCACCGATTTGTACCCGTTGCGTAACACACGAAGCAGCAATAAAATAAAAAGCAAGTAAAACAAAAAGCACCTTCAGTTTCATAAAGTCATTTAAAGTGATTTACCTGTGGCAGTTGACAACTAAAACCCTGCCAAAAAGTTTTCAAGGTTCTGACTTTGTTCAATCCCCAGCTTTTTACGCAGACGCGAGCGCGAAACTTTAACACTATCGGGGTTTTGGTTCAAAAGCGATGCAATTTCTTTATTACTCATTCCCAAACGAACAAAAGCACATAATTTTAATTCAGTGGGCGTAAGCTCGGGAAAATGTTCCACCAAATGCTTGTTAAACTCGGGGTGCACACGATCGAACGAAAGGTTAAACCGAAACCAGCTATCTTCCTGAATATGTTGGTTCAGCTTGCTAATAACTTCTTTAATCATATTTCGGGCCATATTATCTGTTGCTGAAACCTTTTCAATACAGGCGTTCAACAATTTTACCATCTCATGATTAAAGATATTGTTCTTAACCAGATACAGAGAATTCTCAGTAAGCTCAGCGTCTTTTGAGGCCAAAAGTTCTTTGTGATATTTTGAGATAAGCAGCGCCGAATTGGTTCGGGCAATGAGTTCCTGCGCATCGAAAGGCTTTCTAATAAAATCGACCGCTCCGCTTGCCAGAGCCATCTGTAAATCGTCGGACGAAATATGAACTCCGGTGGCCATAATAACCGGAATATCGCGGGTTTCCTTATTCTTTTTTAACTCGGCAATTAATTCCAGCCCATTCAATTGCGGCATGTCCCAATCGGTAATTACCAAATCGGGTTTTATTTTATCCACAATATGCATGGCATTTTTGGGATTGTTGGTCTGCAAAATATCGATTTGCGGACAGTGGTTCTCGAAAATGGCATTAAGCAACTGCAGGTTGTTTACATCGTCGTCGACTAATAAAACTTTGAATTGACTCATTATTCCCTGTTTTTAAGAGCTACCAAATTAAGTAATTCCAGATAGCTTTGCTGGTTGCAATTGGCTACACTTTTCTCAATTAACTGACAATAATTATACACCTCGGGGTGCTCCTTATTTATTTGTTTTATAATGTTCTTTATTTCAGAAACTTCAAACACATCTTTATCGGCTAAGGCCAAAACATAGGGCTGCAGCTGTTTCCGGCTTTCAGGACTAAGCTGTAAGGGTTGCTTAACCCAAACTTTAGGCTGACGATGGCCAACGCGTTTGTCAATATATTCCAAATCGATGAAAAAGTCGGCTCCGCCATTTTCATCCTGAAACAAACCAATTTTTCCACCATGTGCTTCAACAGCCATTTTGCAATAGGTAAGTCCTAAACCTGTTGAAACGGAAAACCCAAGACTTCGCGCTTCATATTGCGCAAATTTTTCAAAGATCTTGTCGACAGCTTCCAAAGGGATACCCTTTCCAGAGTCGATTACATGTAAACGGAAAATTTTGGGATTAAGGGTTTCGGTACGGATAACTATATTTCCTCCCGGAGGACTAAATTTAATGGCATTGGTAAGCAGGTTGGTTATAATTCGTTCAAACGAAAGCAAATCAACACTTATCAGGTAGTCATATTCAAACTCGGCAATCAATTTGTTTCCGTTTTCTGAAAGTATAAAACTCAGCTCTTTATGAATATCAAAAATTAATTTGTTGGTATAAACCCTGCGCCGATCAAGTACCATTTCAGCATTGCTATACTTGCTTACATCGAGTATATTCAAAATTAAATTCATCATTTGCCTGCCGGCATGCTGAATGGTTTGATCTTTTTTGGGATGATTGGGTATTTGTGATAGATTTAATATTACGTTTAGCGGGTTCTTCAAATCGTGAACAATCATACTGGTAAGTTCCTCCTTAAATTTTGAAAACTCACTTAGCTTGCTGTAAGCCTCACTCAACTCAAGACTTTTTTGCTGAATGCTGTTACGTTGCTGCCAAACCAGTTTAAAGGTTTTTTGCAGTTTTAGTTTACTGCGGATTAAGAAAAATCCGGCAAATATAAGCAGTGCAACAACCACAGCAAGCCCTACCCCGGTCCAAAGATACCGAGTGAGTTTCTCTTCTTTTAATTGGTTTTGCCGGTACAAGTCCTGATTCTCTTTTTCTTTCTTTAAGGTTTGGTATTCAATCTCCAGCTTTTCGATGTTGCGCTTGCTGTAAGTATTAAATATACTATCGTTTAGCGCAACAAACTGTTTATAATAAAACAGGGCACTGTCGTATTGATTGTAATATTCAAAACAGGTAAATAAACCTTCGTAAACTTGTGAAGTTAAATCCATATCGTTTAACTCCTGCGATAATTGTAATGCCTGACGATAATTTGCTGTGGCATTTTGATAAATTTTCAAATCTTCGAAAAAACGGGCAATAGCCAGCAGGCTATTAATTTGCCCTCGGATATTTCCAATCTTTCTGTTTAACTGTAAGGCTTCTTCAAGAAATTGATGGGCATTTTTAAAATTTTTCTGCTTTACGTAAACCGATCCAATATTATTATACAAAATGGCCATTTGCACCTCTTTATTTAATTCTTCCATAATGGCCAACGAAGCAAAATAATTTTGAAGCGCCTGTTCATATTCCCCTTTGGTTTCTGCAATTAATCCATAGTTATTAAGAACCATTGCCTCGCCGTACCTGTTTTTTGTTTGTATGCGAATCTGTAGTGCCTGATTGATGTACTTCTCGGCCAAGTCATAATCTTTAATGCTGTTATAAATTAAGGCGATGTTATTGGCTGTTGCACCGGAACCTTCCAAATCGTTAAGCAGGTTTTTCAACTTTAACGATTCGTGATAAAAAAATAAGGCGCTGTCGTAATTGTGTTTTCGCTTATACAAAAGCCCCAGGTTATTATAAGCTTTCGATAACAGGTTCGAATCCCTGATTTGCATACCTAATCTAATGGATTCCTGCAGTTGACTTTGTGCGTTTTGATAATTTTCGTGCTGAAGTTCAATTAAGCCAATACTGTTTTTAATTTTGGCCAAACCCTGACGATTCGCTGCTTTTTGGTGTAACTCCAAACTTTTATTGCAATAATAGATGGCCGAGTCGTATTGGTTCTTAATGGCCCAAACCGAACCAATGGAGCCAAGCACATCGGCATAGCGCAAATCGCTTGCTGTTTTTTTGGTTAGTTGCAAACTTTTCCGATAGAAAACTAAAGCGCTGTCGGGATAAGCATACCTTAAACCATTGCCTAAGTTAGTGTAATATTCATAAAGTTCGTTGGTATTCGTTGGCAACTTTGATTGTTTTTGTAGGCTGTCGCCATTTGAACTCCATAGCACTAGTGCCTGAGTTATAAGTAAACATAGAAAAAGAATTCGGAAACCAACCGTTCTTAATAAATTCATACAGAATTTGTGTTGTGCTAATTCCTAATTAAACAAAAACTGCCTTAAATTTACAAAACCATTTGTTTTCTGGCGACTTAATCCACAAAAAAATAAATTGCCGGAATTTTATTGCGTAAGTAAACTTTGAATTTCAGCTAGAAGTAAGTCTTTCTCGACAGGAACCACTCCCACTTTTTCACACACCAAACCTCCGGCAATATTGCTTATTTTGGCAATTAGCTCGGGAGCCTGTTTGGCCGCCAAACAACAAGCGGCAACACTAATAACGGTGTCGCCAGCACCTGACACATCGGCAATATCGCGAACCTGGGCCGGCATCTGAAAATATGAGCCATCTGTTGAAATATAAATGCCCAGCTCCGATAAGGTAACCATTATGTGTGTTGCATTTAGTTGTTTGCGTAACTTTTCAGCTCCCTGATGCAAAGCTGCGAAGTCGCCTTTTGGAATATCAATTTTTAAGCCTTCGCAAATTTCCTTGAAGTTGGGTTTAAATAAAGTAACTCCGTTGTAATTCAGAAAATTACGTTTCTTTGGATCGACCAGGGTTGGAATGGCAAGCTTTTTTGTAAGGGAAACAACATGAGCAATTATTGCAGGAGTTATATTTCCCTTATCGTAGTCTTCAAAAATTACGGCATCAAACTTATTTTTATCAAAAAGCTCATCAATGTGAACCATAAATTCTGTTTCCAAGTCAGGCGTTAAAGCCTCCGACCATTCATCATCGATTCGTAACAAATGTTGGTTATTACTAATAACCCGGGTTTTAACCGTTGTTTTTCGTTTGTTCGACACCAAAATTCCCTGAGCAGTCAGTGCTCTTTTTTTTAGCAGGTTCAGGAAAACCTTTCCTTTTGAATCGTCTCCAATTACGGCACACATTACAGGACGAGCACCCAGTGCCTTTACATTTAAAGCAACATTGGCCGCTCCTCCCAGGCGGTTTTCGCGTTTCGAAACGGATATAACAGGCACAGGAGCTTCGGGTGAAATGCGTTCAACCTTGCCCCACATATAAGCATCAATCATTACATCACCAATAATTAATAATTGCTGCTGGTTAAATTTATCGAAAGCTGCCTGAATATCTGTATACATATAAAAAAATTGAATGATGACGCAAATATAAGGGAATATGCAAAAACAATGGCATGAACTAATATTTTTGACTAAATAATACCAGTTGTGTAACCCTTTGTTGAATTTATCGACTAGTGTAACGCTACTGTTATCAATTTAACGTAGATTAAAACAAAACAACAACCTGATATTTGATTGGTAACCTGGGTTATACAACCCGATTGCTTTTATTAAACTTAATCATTAGTAGCGTGTTATTATCAAACAAAAATGTTATGCATTAAATTAAGAAACACTAATTTTTTGGAACAGGTTCACTTAAATTCAATTGGTTAACGCATATCACTTTTGCTAAAAGAATGGTTACAATCCACTACTTATAATCTGTGGAAGCCGGAATTTTAGGTATTGTTTTTGTATGGCACAACTGGTTTTTTAAAAAATTTGGCATTTAAAATAAAATATATAATGGTAGTGAAAGAAAATAAAAATCTGTTTAGAGTCTTAATAAACAGTGCTCTAATACTGGTTCTTTTAGGAATAATCTTTTATCCTAAAATGAAATCCCTGTTTGAGAATAAAGACGGGGCTCCTCAGGGCTTTAACCGGAACAAGCTCACAGAACGAAAAGCCTTACTGGCCAGCGGATACCTGATAAAACCTACCGATATGAGTGAGTTAATTTACAGTACCGGTTCATTAATTCCTGACGAAGAAGTTGAATTATCGTTTGAAACATCAGGAAAAATAGTTGGAATTTATTTTGACGAAGGAACCCGCGTAAAAAAAGGTGATTTGTTAGCAAAAATTAACGATCGACCTCTGCAGGCACAACTTTTAAAACTCGAGGCCCAGCAAAAACTGACCCAGGAACGCGAATTCAGGCAACGACAACTACTCGAACGTGATGCCATCAGCCAGGAAAGCTACGATCAAGTGGCGACAGAACTGCAATCCATTCAGGCAGACATTAAGCTAATACAGGCCCATATTTCAGAAACCGAACTCCGCGCACCATTCGACGGTATTGTTGGGTTACGTATGATAAGTGAAGGAGCCATTACCACTACCCAAACCAAAATTGTTCGCCTGGTAAAAACAAACCCACTAAAAATTGAATTCTCTATTCCTGAACGTTATGCTGGAGAAGTTACTCCTGGATTCCCAATTCGTTTCAAAATTGATGGAATTCCCAAAGAGTTTTCGGCTAAAGTTTATGCCGTTGACCCAAAAATTGACTTAAACACCCGAACAATTACTGTTCGTGCGCTTTACCCAAACCTTAACGAAGAATTAAAACCCGGGCGTTTTACCAGTGTCCAGGCTGAGCTGTCAAACATTGAAAATACCATTAAGGTTCCATCACAAGCAATAATTCCGGAAATGGAAGGCGAAAAAGTTTTTATTTATAAAAATGGTAAAGCCGAAGAAGTAAAAGTAGCCATTGGATTGCGTACCGAATCACATGTGCAAATACGCAGCGGATTGCATTTTGGCGACACCCTGCTTACCACCGCCATACTTCAGTTACGTCAAGGAATTGAAGTACAACTCGACACCTTGGTTAATCCCCAATACAACACAAAGAAATAAATTATGAGTTTATCATCAACCAGTATACAACGACCTGTATTAGCCACCGTTTTTTCGTTGGTTATATTACTTTTTGGAGCTATTGGAATGACCTACCTGGGTGTTAGGGAATTTCCTAGTGTCGATCCACCCATTATTTCAGTGAGCA
>JBFWMB010000022.1:0-46762 GCA_050251815.1 Salinivirgaceae bacterium
TTATGTAGCGCACACAAACCTCGATGTTCACGACACCTTAAAAGAAAAATTTGAATTTAGTCCGCTGTTTAATGGAACCATTCAGAGTATTGGACCCCGGTATTGTCCAAGCATCGAAGATAAAGTAGTTACATTCGCTGACAAAACAAGCCATCAATTATTTTTGGAGCCGGAGGGTTTCGAAACCGAGGAATATTACATTAATGGTTTTTCCAGTAGTTTACCCTGGGAGGTGCAACTTGAAGCATTAAGAAAAATACACGGTCTTGAAAACGTTCATATATTTCGACCAGGATACGCTATAGAATATGATTATTTTGACCCAACACAGCTGAACAGAACTCTTGAAACCAAATTAATTAGCAATTTGTTCTTTGCTGGTCAGATAAATGGAACGACTGGGTATGAAGAAGCTGCAGCACAAGGCTTAATTGCCGGAATTAACGCCGCATTAAAAACTCAAAATAAAGAAGCGTTTACTCTTTTACGCGACGAGGCCTATATTGGCGTTTTAATTGACGACTTAATAACAAAGGGAGTAGACGAACCGTATCGGATGTTTACAAGTAGAGCCGAATACAGAATATTGTTGCGTCAAGACAATGCAGATTTAAGACTAACTGAAAAGTCTTACAACATTGGTTTAGCCTCAAAAGAAAGACTGGAAAGGGTTCAAAATAAAAGGGAGGCCGTTGAGAAATTGATAACTTATTTTGAAGAAACAAGCATACGCCCAAACGACATTAATGAATATCTAATTAGCATCAACTCATCACCGCTAAAGCAAGCATTCAAATTAATTAATTTAATTGGCCGGCCGAATGTTACAATCACTGCACTAATTAGCAACTTTGAACCACTAAAAAACTTTTGTAACGAGTTAACAATTCAAAGAAATGAGATAATTGAAGGGGCAGAAATTGCCATGAAATACCAGGGGTATCTTGTGCGGGAACGACAAATAGCTGAAAAAATAAAGAAACTTGAGCGATTGAATATACCCAAAAACATAAACTACCAAAAATTTATTTCTATTTCTACTGAAGGCAGACAAAAATTAGACGCAATAAAACCGGAAACAATTGGACAGGCAGCTAGAATACCCGGAATTAGCCCATCAGATATTAATGTATTACTTGTTAGTTTTGGCAGATAATGGTTCCACGTGGAACTTAGTTTGAGAAAAGGGGCAAAAAATTTACAAAAAAGTTCCACGTGGAACAAAAACATTAATCTCAACAAATAAAAATTGCGCGGCCTGAAGTAATAATTTAAGTCAGAATCTTATAAATTACGGATTTAATATATGAACAACATTAGAAACATTGCAATTATTGCCCATGTCGATCATGGCAAAACAACCCTGGTGGATAAAATTCTTATGCAAACAAAGCTGTTTAAGGATCATGAAACACCTGGTGATTTAATACTCGACAGCAACGATCTGGAGCGGGAGCGAGGAATAACAATTCTTTCAAAGAACGTTTCAGTGAATTATAATAATTGTAAAATTAATATAATCGACACTCCGGGACACTCGGATTTTGGTGGTGAAGTTGAGCGGGTTTTAAATATGGCTGATGGAGTGCTTTTATTGGTTGATGCTTTTGAAGGACCCATGCCACAAACCCGCTTTGTGTTGCAAAAAGCAATACAATTGGGGCTTAAACCCATTGTAGTTATAAACAAAGTTGACAAACCCAACTGCCGGCCCGAAGAGGTTTATGAATCGGTTTTCGACCTTATGTTTAGTTTAGATGCAACTGAAGAACAGCTTGATTTTCCGACAATTTACGGCTCAGCCAAAAATGGGTGGATGGCTAAAGATTTTAAGAATCCATCGACAGATATTATTCCTTTGCTTGATGCAATACTTGAACACATTCCCGAACCAAAAGTATCCGAGGGTTCGGTTCAAATGCTAATTACTTCGTTGGATTATTCTGCCTATGTGGGACGAATAGCTATTGGACGGGTGCATCGGGGAGCATTTAAAGCAGGACAACAACTTAGTTTGTGTAAGCGAGACGGCTCTATTGTACGTACTCGTATAAAAGAATTGTATGTTTTTGAGGGAATGGCACGGAAAAAAGTTGAGACAGTTGCTGCCGGTGATATTTGCGCCATGATTGGAATAGATGGTTTTGATATAGGAGACACTCTTGCAGACTATGAAAATCCTGAACCACTTGATCCCATTGCTATTGATGAACCTACAATGAGTATGTTGTTTACAATTAACGACTCACCATTCTATGGAAAAGAAGGTAAATTTGTTACTTCTCGTCACCTAAAAGAACGGCTTGAAAAAGAATTGGAAAAAAACCTGGCAATGCGTCTGGAGCGAACCAGTACTTCTGATTCGTATAATGTTTATGGACGGGGTGTGTTGCATTTGTCGGTTTTGATTGAAACCATGCGACGTGAAGGATATGAGCTTCAGGTTGGCCAGCCACAGGTTATTATAAAAGAAATAGGAGGAGAAAAACACGAACCCATTGAGCAATTAACCATTGATTTGCCGGAAGAGTATTCTGGTCGTGCTATTGAAATGGTAACGCAACGTAAGGGGGAGTTGCTTAATATGGAACGAAAAGGGGAGCGTATACACCTGGAATTTAAAATACCATCCCGTGGAATTATCGGTTTGTCGAGTAATATGTTAACTGCAACTGCCGGTGAAGCGGTTGTTTCGCATCGTTTTATTGAATATGACTTATATAAGGGTGATATTCCTAAACGGGCCAATGGTTCATTAATTGCCATGGAAGGGGGAACAACCTTTGCGTATGCAATAAACAAATTGCAGGATCGGGGTAAGTTTTTTGTTGGTCCACAAGAAGAAGTTTATGCAGGAATGGTGGTTGGTGAGAGTACTCGTGCCGACGATTTGGTTTTAAATGTTACTAAAACGAAAAAACTAACCAACATGCGAGCCTCGGGTTCTGACGACAAAGTTAGTATTGCTCCACCCATTCGCTTTAGTTTAGAAGAAGCATTGGAGTACATCCAAAAAGATGAATATGTAGAAGTCACGCCAAAATCAATCCGTTTACGAAAGATTTTACTTAACGAACATGACAGAAAGCGCCAAAAGAATGCACAATAAAAAAAGGCCGGTTATAATAAACCGGCCTTTTTTTATGTTTAAACAATAGGGCGTTAACTGTTCTTTTTTAAGTAGATATCAATTTTTTCTAAGAGCACTTTGCCCATAATTGGTTTTGATAAATAATCGTCGCAACCGGCACTTAAAATTTTTTCTTTTTCACCAGCAAGGGCATACGCCGTTTGTGCAATAATTGGCAATTCGGGACGCAGTTTTTTTATTTCACGAGTTGCTTCATAGCCGTTCATTTCTGGCATTTTTATGTCCTTCAAAACCAAATTTATTTCAGGACTATTTTTTATCGCCTCTAAAGCCGTTTTTCCGGTTTCGGCCCAGATAAGTGTGGCACCCGTTCGTTTTAATAAGGCTTCAAGAAAAAGATAGTTGGTTCTTTCGTCTTCAGTTATTAATATGGTTTTTCCTGTAAAATTGTAATTGTTGAACATACCTATTGGCTTTAGCTTTGAACAAATTTAAGTTTTTTTTACTTACTCCTGTGTTTTTTGAATAAAAATTAATGGCTTACTTATTTGCGTGAAGAATCCGGACTATGGTAAACCGTCATTTTCGTACTCCAGAACGATTCAATTTTTGGCCCAACATATAACATAATTACTGCTAAGGCATATCCGGCAATCATGTCGATAAAGTAATGATACCGCAGATAAAGGGTAGATAAAAACAGGGATAATGCTAAGGGAAGTAAGACATAAAAAAACCAACGTTGGTATTTATAGGCAAACAAAAGGGTTAACATTGTAATTCCGTTGTGAAGGCTTGGAAAGCAGTCGCGGCGCGTGTGATGTGAAATGCTGTAATCTACAACAAAGGCAATTTTATCAGCTATTATACCGCCGTCGAGATGGGTGTGGAAAAATTCTGTTAACGTATATTTAGGGCCTACTGCCGGAAAAATTATATAGCCAATATATCCGGCATAAAAAGCCAGAATAATCGACACCAGTGTTTTTCTAAAAGCATCGTAATTTCCTCTAAAATATAATATGGCAGGAAGCAGCATCGGATAAACAAAAAACATGCTGTACGAAAAAAACATGTAATCGGTCATGGGTTTTGAAATAAAAGCCTGTAGTGCTACACTTGGCTGGAAACCCAACAACCAATCATCAATTTTTATCAGCGTATCATCAACATCGTTCGGATTTATAAGGTGAACCATGTTGTGCATGTTGGTGTAAATTAATATGCAAAAACCAAAAGGAAGAATTTCACGAAGAAATGTTAGAAAGGATGCGAATAGTCGGGTGAGCTGGGTTTTCTGCAGAATTTTTAGATCCTTTATCTTCAGAATCAGTAAAAAGAAAACAAAGGTTATTACGGTACCAATCAGTCTGTCGATGTCACTTTTATAAAAACCTTCTTTGTCGTGAAATAGAATCATAAAGATTACCATTGGAATAAAAAGGACAATGGCCAGTAGTTCTTCAATGCGAAGTTTAAAAAGATACGTTTTCAATCGATTCATTTCAAGAGTTTTTTCTGGTTACTAATTAAATTATAAAACATCAAAAAAGATTAATCGCCAAAAATAGTCAAATATCAATTATAGTCGTTTATTTTTTTATTCGCCCAATGCTTTATTTCATAAACCGGTAATGAAATTCACTTAAAACCCCTAAAACAGAAACTAAAATCCGATTCGATTTGTGTTTTTATAAATCAGTTATAAATAAACATTCCATTTTTCCTGTCGATTAATTTATTTGCCCAATGTTTAATCTCATTTTTTAACGAATTAAAAATCAATCGCACCTTAACGGGACTAACAGTCTTCGGTTTATACCCGTCTTAATTAATAGGAAATTGAACAGATCGGTTGGAAGACTTATTTTTATTAATTAAAAAAAAGCGATTTTTTTTGATGATTGTTCTATTTTATTTTAATTTTGACCAACCGTTCATTCAAAAAAACATGCCGCGTACAAAAAAACAATTCGATGAGATAAGAAACGAGCGTAAGGCGGAAATTATTCAAGCCGCGTTAGAATTATTTGCCAGTCAGGGATATCATAATACCAGCATGCAGCAGATAGCTACCAAAGCAAAGATTTCAAAGGGATTGACCTATAATTACTTTGAAAGCAAAGACGAGTTGTTGAAAACCATAATTTTTCAGATTATGGAATCTGTTATGGATCAAATAAATCCCAATCACGATACGGAAATTGACGACGAGGAAGCCCTGCACTTTATCGACTCTTTTATGAATGTAATTATTGATAATCCGAATGAATGGAAACTTTATTTCCAGATTTTTATGCAGCAGGATGTGCTTGATATTATAATTAGCGATGATTTTATGGCCAGACTCTCCAATCACCAAAAGTTGTTTTTCGATTATTTTGCCAACCGCGAGTTCGACGATCCGGTAGTCGATATTATGCTATTCTCTTCTATTTATAAAGGCTTTACATTACAATACGTTTACGCGCCACACCTTTTTACTAATGACGTTCTGGTTCGATTTAAGCAGCGCTTAACAGAGTTGTTCTTAAAGCCCAGAAGGAAAGAAAAAAACCCAAATTTCAAATTCGACGAAAGTGTTGGCTACATGTTGACCTAATACGATTATTTAAACACATAAAATAAGACAATTATGAAACGAAGCCTTATATTATTTACTTTTTCTTGTTTGTTTCCTGTATTTACTTTTAGCCAAACGGCCGTTGAAATTATAAAAAAAATGGATGACAAAATGCAGGGGAATTCTAACAGGAGTGAGATGTCAATGGCAATAGTTCGTCCAAAATACACGCGAAACATTGAGTTTAAAAACTGGTCGCTCGAACGCAATTATTTTATGACATACGTTACAGCACCAGCTTCTGATAAGGGACAGGTATTTATGAAGTATAATACTGAGATGTGGAGTTATAATCCCTCAATTAACCGAATGATAAAGCTGCCACCCAGCATGATGTCGCAGGGGTGGATGGGTTCTGATTACAGCAACGACGATTTGGTTAAACAATCATCCATTGTTAATGATTACACCCACAAAATTGTGAGCGAAGAAATAATTGAAGGCCGCCTTTGCTTTAAAATTGAGATGATTCCACAAATGGAATCAAATATTGTTTGGAGTAAAGTTTATACCTGGGTCGATAAGGAACTTTTTGTTTCGCTCAAGAGCGAATACTACGATGAGGAAGAATACCTGGTTCGCACCGAATTAGGAAAAGCAATTAAAAATTTTGATGGTCGGGAACTTCCATCGATCATTGAAATTATTCCTGCCGAAGAGCCCGAAAATAAAACCATCATTACCATTAAGTCGATGGATTTTAATGTGGACATTCAAGAAAGCTTTTTTTCGCAGCAAAACATGAAACGAGTTCGATAATGAGTAGACCATCGCGTTTTTAAAATGAACCCTTATGAAAGATTTAATTAACATTGCGTGGCGAAATATATGGCGCAACAAACGTAGGACAGCAATAACAATAGCCTCCATTTTCTTTGCTGTTTTTTTTGCATTAATTATGCGTTCAATGCAATTAGGCACCTATGGTCACATGATTGATCAAAGCATCGAGAAATTCTCGGGTTATTTGCAAATTCAAGATCCGGAATATTTCGATGAACCTTCACTGGATAATTATTTGGAATATTCCGAAGAACTCATTCAAACCATTCAACAAACAGAAGGTATAAGCATTGCCGTTCCACGTATCGAGGCTTTTGTGTTGGCATCCAGCGGGCACCAAAGCAAAGGAGTAATGGTGAACGGAATCGATCCCGTGAAAGAACTTCAATTGAGTAACCCGGAACACATGTTGGTTAAATACCGGTTGACTCCGGAAATAGTAAATACAATAATTAATGAAATCACATTTGATAAAAAGCAAATAGAACTACTAAAATTTAACCAAAACGGATTGTATCACGACTTGGATCGGCTTGCGCTTGATTTGGGCTTAAAACCCGACGATTTTGTGAAATATCACCCAATTTTTAAAGCACACGCATCTTATTCGGGCCAATACTTAACACCCGACGATGATGGAGTTTTGGTGTCGAGTCGATTGGCAAACTATTTACGGGTCGAAGTGGGCGACTCCATAATTTTAATGGGGCAGGGTAAGTTTGGAACAACCGCGGCCGGTATTTTTCCGGTTAAGGGACTGGTTAAAATACTTTCGCCCGAGCTTGATAATAAGCTTGTTTACATGGCTTTACCCAAAGCCCAGGAATTTTTAAACATGCCAAACAATCTGACTTATCTGGTAATGAATTTAACCGATAACGATCAAATGTTTGAAGTGCAGAAACGCCTGACATCCAAACTCGATCCCGACAAATTGGTGGTAAAGAACTGGAAAGAGATTAATCCAATCCTCGAACAGCAAATAGAAGGCGATAATAAAAGCGGACAAATGTTTTTAGGCATTTTGTATTTCATCATCTTTTTCGGAATTATTGGAACGGTGCTCATGATGATAGCAGAGCGTAAGCGGGAATTTGGTGTAATGGTTGCCATTGGAATGCGTAAAAGCAAATTGATTCTGATTTTGGTCATCGAGATGTTGTTTATTGGCTTAATAGGAACAGCTCTTGGTATGTTGGCTGTGGCTCCACTGGTTTATTATTATAATTTTAATCCTTATCGGTTTACTGGTGAAATGGCCAAAATGTATGAAGACATGGGACTTGACGCACTAATGCCTGCGGCCGGGTTCGATGCCTATTTTGCCTGGCAGGCTTTAATAATTTTACTGATGGTTTTTTTAGCTTGTTATATTCCCTTGCGACGAATGCGTAAAATGAAGGTTATTAATGCACTTAGGGCATAGTAAAGTCGCTATGAATGAGTTGAAAACGATTATCCGGGTTGAAGTTGTGTGGTTGGAATAGTTTTCTCTTAAAAAAGAGTAAAAACAACACCAATTATTTATAACCCGAAAAAACACAAGAAAATTCAAAATAAGAACAATGATAAGGTCAATTGCATGGAAAAATGTCTGGAGAAACAAAAGCCGGAGCCTGGTGGTAATTATAGCGGTTACGCTCGGAACCGTGGCTGGTGTTTTTGTGGCGGGCATGTTGAAAGGTTGGGTAGCCCAACGAGTCAACGATGTTATTTTTACCGAACAAGGGCACGTTAAGATTCAAAACCCCGATTATTTGGTGAACGAAGAGGCCTCGCATTACATTGCGAACCTTGCTGATTTGGAACAATACTTAAAGAATTCGAAAGATGTTGTTGCTTATGCAAAACGAAGCAAGATTATGGCAATGGCATCTACGGCGCGTGGCAGCTCCGGGATAATGCTTAAGGGAATCGATAGTGAAAGCGAAAAAAATGTTTCCGCAGTGTATAAGCATTTGTTAACCGGTTCGGGTTCATACTTCGAAGAGAATTCGCGCTTACCATTGGTGGTCATAAGCAGCAAAACCGCCGAGCAACTTCGGTTAAAAAATTACCGGATAACCAAACTTACAACCGACACGCTGGCCATGTTGAAGGTTCCACAGGAAACCGTCAATAAACTTACGCCAATAAAAGAAGAGCGTTTTATAACCAGGAAAAAATTTGAATCGGCCATTAAAGGGCTTTGGTCCGACAGCGAAATACGTTTATATGGGCCCCATCTTATGAATACCGCGGCTTATTTTCAACCGAATGCCAAAATTACTTTTTCATTCACCAAAGTAAATGGACAAATTGGGTATTTAACCTGCAGGGTAAGCGGAGTTTTTAAAACCTCAAACACCCTGTTCGACCAAACAAGTGCTTTCGTAAATCACACAGATCTGGTTAATGCTACGGGTTTGCTGCCGGATCAATTCCACGAGGTTTCGGTAATTTTAAGTCCGACCGTAAAAGAAATCGATCCGTTTATTAAAAACAGCAGCAATCAATTTAAAAACTTAAGTTTTTTAAGTTGGAAGGTTTTGGCTCCCGATGCCGGTTTGATGGCCGATTTTATTCAGGTGTATTATTACCTGATTATGGGTATTATATTTTTTGCTTTAGCCTTTGGTATTATTAACACCATGTTAATGGCTATTCTTGAACGGGTTAAGGAATTGGGCATGTTAATGGCCATTGGCATGAAACGCAATCAGGTTTTTAACATGATAATGCTCGAAACCATTTTTCTAACATTAAGTGGAAGTCTCGCAGGAATGGTTCTGGGAGGCTTACTTATTAAAGTCACCGAACATACCGGGCTAAACTTTTCATCCGTAGCCGAAGGTTTTGAATCGGTCGGATGGGCTGCAACAGTTTACCCAGACATTGATGTGAGTTTCTTTTTTGGAATAATCTTATTGGTTGTAATCGTAGCCATTTTATCTTCCATAATTCCTGCCCGAAAAGCATTAAAACTTAAACCGATTGAAGCATTAAGAACGGAATAATTAACCCTGGAGCTGATTTTGCTCTTTTAAAACAATCAAATGATGAAAGTTATAGAAATAAACAAGTTAAATAAAATTTACAATGAATCTGAGGTTCAGGTTCATGCCGTAAATAATGTTTCCTTCGACATTGAGGAAGGTGAATTCACCGCCATTGTTGGGCCCTCGGGATCGGGAAAGACCACTTTGTTAAATATGATTGGCGGTTTAGATATCCCTACTTCGGGAGAAGTTATGGTAGGAGGCAGCTTGATGAGTTCTTTAAAAGGCGCCGAATTAACCGATTTCAGATTACACAATATTGGTTTTGTATTTCAGGCTTACAATCTGATTCCAGTATTATCGGCCAAGGAGAACACTGAATTTGTCATGCGTCTTCAGGGAAAATCGAAGAAAGAATGCGATGCCCGAACCAAAGAATTATTAAAAGCAGTAGGCTTGGGTGAGCGCATGAATGCACGACCGGCTAAATTATCGGGTGGACAACAACAGCGTGTTGCTGTGGCACGAGCTCTGGCTTCAAAACCCAAGTTTGTTTTGGCAGATGAACCTACCGCAAACCTCGATTCTAAATCAACAGAAACATTGCTCGATATTATGGAAAACCTGAATCGAGAAGAAAACATAACCTTTATTTTTAGCACCCACGATGCGCGGGTGGTGAAAAAAGCCCGACGGGTTATCACCCTTGAAGACGGTAAAATATTGAGCGACGTACGAAAAAATGGCGGCGAATAGTTTTTTTGCTGGTTCGCTGGCGAACCAGCAAAATTTTTGAAGCATTAGGTAAAATCCTTATTTATGATGAGAAGCATAATGTTATCCATTTTTATTCCGTTTTTTTCTGTTCTCAACATCGCAGCACAGGAAAAATTTACCATCGACGGATATATTTCTCAAATGGGGTCATCACTTTTTATAAAAGACACCAGTGGTGCAACCTGGGATTATGTGCTTCATAACCGAATAAATATGGCCTGGTATCCCAATTTGGCTTTTACCATAAAAGTGCAATTCAGAAACCGGCTTTTATGGGGTGAAACAATTGAAAAAACGCCCGGTTATGCCCTGTTAACTAGCCAAGATAAAGGCGTAGTCGATTTAAATTGGAATTGGTTCGATGGTAAAAACAGCCTGCTGAATACGCAAATTGATCGGCTTTATGCCGAATACATTAACGGAAACCTGGAAATAACACTGGGCCGACAGCGCATCAACTGGGGCCGTTCACTGGCCTGGAATCCAAACGATATTTTTAATGCCTATTCGTATTACGATTTTGACTACGCCGAAAAACCCGGCGCCGACGCGCTTCGCGCGGTTTATTATACTGGTATTGCGGCGGTAATTGAATTGGTTACCAAAATTGATAGTGCCAATAACCTCACAATTGGGGCATTAACCAAGTTTAACAAATGGGGTTACGATATTCAGTTTTTAGGCGGTTATGTAAATGAAGAAGATTTTGTTTTGGGAACCGGCTGGGAAGGAAACATCAGTAAATTTTCGTTTCGTGGTGAAGTTTCTTGTTTTCATTCAAAAAAATCATTTTCCGACACCACAGGAGTTTGGTTGGCTACTATCGGAACCGACTATAGTTTTGAGAACAGCCTGATGATTCAGGCCGAACTCTTGTACAACGATAAAAAGTCGCTTACCAGAATCACACAATTGATGGCAGCTCCCGACAATTCCAAAAGTTTATCCATTTCAGAATTCAATTTGTTTGCAAATATATCTTATCCCATAAACCCCATATTTACCGGTTCATTTGCAGGAATGTATTACCCCGATCAAAAGGGTTTTTTCCTTATGCCCGGAATCGATGTCTCGATGGGTAATAACCTGAAGTTTTCATTTATTTATCAATATTTTAATCTGGCCGTTGACCCATTGAATCGCTTGGCTTTAAACATGGCCTTTGGCCGATTAAAATGGAATTTTTAATGGGATTCGTTTGGCTTTCTGGATCTCGCGGAACTCCGACTGAAACGCGGAAAAGAAGGATACGACAAAGGCAAACACCTGCATTAAACAAACGAAACCGTTCGCTGTAGAACGATTTAGAACGGACTTGTGTTCGGCTCTATACAAAATAAAAAAGCGCACGGCCACGTGCGCTTCCCATATTTTATATGAAACAAAAATTTTGAAAGACTATTTTGATAATGCTGCAACTCCCGGAAGTACTTTTCCTTCAAGGAATTCAAGCGATGCGCCACCACCGGTTGAAATGTGGCTCATTTTATCCGCTAGTCCACTTTGATTAACGGCTGCTACCGAGTCTCCACCACCAATAATTGAAACAGCATCGGATTCAGCAACTGCTTTACAAACACTGAAGGTTCCGGCAGCAAAATTGGGCATTTCGAAACAACCCATGGGTCCGTTCCAGATTACGGTTTTTGCTTTGGCAATTTCTGCTGCATATAATTTGGTGGTTTCAGGACCAACGTCTAAAGCCATACGGCCCTCGGGAATTTCAATACCCACCACATCGATAGAGGCGTTATTGTCAAATTTATCGGCAGCTAAATTGTCGACGGGCAACAGGAATTTAACGCCTTTGGATTTGGCGTCGGCCAATACCTGATTGGCTGTTTCCAACAAGTCGTTTTCAACGAGGGAATTGCCAATGTTATGTCCCTGAGCTTTTAAGAAGGTATAAGCCATTCCACCGCCAATTAAGATAGTATCAACCTTTTCAATCAACGATTTAAGTACTTCTAATTTGCCTGAAACTTTAGCTCCACCCACAATGGCTACAAACGGACGTTCGGGATTTGCCACGGTATCACCAAGAAACTTAATTTCTTTTTCCAGAAGGAATCCGGCCATTTTGCTGTCCGTGTCAAAATAATCAGCAATTAACGCAGTTGAGGCATGAGCTCGGTGAGCGGTGCCAAAAGCATCGTTAACATAAACATCGGCATAACTGGCCAGGGTTTTGGCAAATTCTTTTTGAGCGGTTTTTACAGCAGGTTTAGCTGCGGCTTTTGCCTCTTCGCTGGCATCTTTACCCAAATGATACGGTTTTCCCTCCTCTTCCTCGTAAAACCGCAGGTTTTCAAGCAACAGAACTTCACCAATTTTTAAATCAGCGGCTTTTTTTGCTACCGCTTCGCCAACCACATCGCCGGCAAAAATTACTTTTTTTCCCAGGTTTTTTTCCAGTGCAGATACAATGTGCTTCATCGAAAACTTTTCCTGTTTTTGTCCATCCGGACGACCCAAATGTGACATCAGAATAGCACAACCACCATCGTTCAAAATCTTATTGATGGTGGGTAGAGCTCCCACAATGCGAGTTTCATCGGTCACCGCAAAAGTTTGCTTGTCTAATGGCACGTTAAAATCGACGCGCACAATGGCTTTTTTGCCTTTGAAATTGTAATCACTAATTTTTACCATGATTCACTAATTTTATCTGTGTTAATTTTTGAGTACTCGTTTGGTTTCGCAAAGATAGCAAAAACGATGGGTTAAAATGACTACAAAAAATGATTTTGTGCATAAAAAGGAGCAATCGTTTGCGTTTTATTTGGCTGTTAATTAATTGGATAAACGTTTTTTAATGTGGAAGCAAAAGCAATTGGTTTATAAAAAGCGGATTTAAGTCCGGGTTGATTTTAACCGGCTTGTTGTGACTGCGATTCCTGGGCAAATGTTATCTTTGTGGCTTAATGCTACCACGAACAAACATTCACTATGGATTTTGCAAATGCGTTTGAACAAATAGTACATGCCCGGCGCTCGATGCGGGTGTATGGCAATCATGAAAATTACAACCCTGAAATTGTAAAAAAAAGTCTTGATTTAGCTTTGCTTTCGCCCAATAGCAGCAACATGCAACTCTGGGAATTCTATCGAATCAGAAGTAAGGACGCCCGTGAAAAGATTTCTGCATTCTGCATGGATCAAAGCGCGACTCGCACCGCATCGGAGATTTTAATAGTGGTTGCCCGCCCCGACAAGTTTAAGCAATCGATCCGTTTTAATCTGGATACCATCGAGAGTCCAGATAATTTTGAAAAAGAAAAAAGTAAAAAGCGCCGACGCCTTTATTATAGTAAAGTGATGCGAATATTCTATTCGGGTGATTTTCTGTTTCTTTTCAGCCTGGTTAAAAAACTACTGGTGTTTTTTATCGGACTTAAGCGCCCGATTGTTCGTGAAGTTACATCAATAAATAAAAAAGTAACCATTCACAAAAGTGTGGCTTTAGCGGCACAAACTTTTATGTTAGCTGTTAAAGCTCAGGGTTATGACACTTGTCCAATTGAAGGCTTCGACTCAAAACGGATAAAGAAATACCTGAAGCTTCCGCGTAAAGCAGAAATTAACCTGGTAATTAGTGTGGGGCAAGGTATGCCGGAGGGAATATTTTATCCCCGTAAGCGTTTTTCATACGAGCAGGTAGTTTTTGAGCACTAATGTTTGTTCAGAAATAAAATAAAATCAACGGTTTTTTAGTTTATAGAAATATGTATTTCAAACAACGGTTTTATGACGATTAAAATTCCAGCTGTATTATTTCTGTTTTTATGTTCCTTTTTAAGTTTTTCACAAATTCCAAAAGGAACCTGGCGTGAACATCTTCCTTACAATCAAGGGCATTGTTTGGCTTTGACGAATGAGCGCGTTTACTGTGCCACCGATTTGGCTGTTTTTTATTACAACAAACCCGACGGACGGCTTAATAAGCTCTCGAAAATTAATGTCCTGAGCGATTTGGGGGTGGGTTACCTTGCTTATAACCCGGAGTTTAATAAACTATTGATAGCTTATACCAATGGAAACATTGATTTATTTACCGACGACGTAAAAACGAATTTCCCCGATATTAAACAAAAAAACATGGTTGCCGACAAGGGTATTTATCATATAAGCTTCTACGAATCTTACGCTTACCTTAGTTGTGGTTTTGGCATCGTGGTGTTTAATCTGGCAAAAGATGAGATTAGCGATACTTACATTATTGGAGCCGGGGGTTCTTTTTTAAAAATTAATGGGACTGCGGTTTATCGCGACACTTTGTATGCCACCACAGATATGGGTGTTTTCCGTGCCGCACTGAACAATCCTTTTTTAAGTAATTTTGAAAATTGGGAACTTGTTTCTGAAACGATAAATCCTTCTGGAATATATTTATCACCCGTAATATTTGATGAAAAACTTTATGTTTTAAATCCCACCAATTTTGTTGATAGTACATTAATCTGCGAATATAACGGAATGTCGTGGGATACGGTGTTGACCCATTTGGAAAAAGTGAAAAACCTTGCGGTTTCTGAAAACAAACTGACGGTAGTAAAGCAATATCATGTGCATACATACGAAGCCAATTTGCAGCAGACGGGCATTTTTAGCGCTCACGAAGCAAAACAGGGTTTATATGATAAGGAGGGAACCCTTTGGATTGCAGACAGTAAAAATGGTTTACTGAGTCACAGCGCTTCGAATTATAAATCGGTTTATTTACCCGAAGGCCCTGCAAAAAGCTATGTATATGATTTGTATTACAATCATGGGGAGCTTCTGGTGGCACCCGGTGGTCATCGGCGCACCGGTGAAAATGCCTATTACATAGCCGATGTTTTTACGTTTCAGGATGAAAACTGGGAATCGTTACTTAATATGAACCCGGATTCATTAATCGATTTACGCGACGTAAGTACTATTGCCGGAACAAGTCCCGGAAACTATGTGGCTGGTACCTGGGGATACGGTGCTATTCAGGTGACGAATAATAAGGTGAGTAAAATATGGACCAATGAGAATACCGGGGGAATACTAAATAATTTTATTGGTGGGTCTGCTTACGATAAAACTGGGAATCTTTGGCTGGCAAACCGCTTGTCGGAATATCCCTTTGTGGTTAAAACCACCGACAACCAGTGGTATAGCTTCGCCTATAACGGGGCTTTTAGTAACAAAACGATTTCAAAAATAATATGTACTTCACAAAACAATTTGTGGGCCGTTTCGAACCGTAACGAAGGTGTGTTTGTGTGGAATGCGAACCATACACCGGCCATTGAATCTGACGATGCTTACCGTCATTTCTTTTTGCGCGATGCTGATGGCATGTTGAGTGGTGAAATTTACTCCATTGTTGAAGATAAAGAAGGTGCCATATGGATGGGAACAGCCAATGGAGTGGTGGTTTACGATAACCCCAACCGCGTGTTTGACGAAAATGTAATTTATGGGCGTGTTCCACAACTGGTTGTCGATGGCTATTTAAAGGATTTGCTCGAAGGCGAAGTGGTTACCTCAATAGCCGTTGACGGAGCAAACCGCAAATGGTTGGGAACTGCCGGGGGCGGTTTGTTTTTGGTTTCAGCCGATGGAACAAAGGAACTCCTGGTTTGGAATACCGATAACTCCAAACTTTTTTCAAATCAAATTACGGCCTTGGAAATAAACAAGCAAACCGGAGAGCTTTTTATTGGCACCGATAAAGGTTTGCAATCGTTTATGGGAACAGCAACTGATGCAGAGCCGGATTTTAGTCGAATTTATGCTTTTCCCAATCCGGTTAAAGAAGGGTACAATGGAACCATTACCATTCGTGGATTAATGTATCAAACTCATGTTAAAATTACCGACCTGGCGGGATACCTGGTTTACGAAACTATTAGCAATGGAGGCGACGCTGTTTGGAATGGAAGGGATATGAGTGGTGAAGATGTTCATAGTGGAATTTACCTGGTAATGTGCACAACCGCTGATGGGGAACAGTCAGAAGCCACAAAAATACTAATAGTGAAGTAATGCTTTCAAAAACCGAAGCAATTGTTCTGAACTATACCAAGTATAGCGACACTTCAATTATAGTTCATGTGCTCAGTGAAAAATACGGACGACAGTCGCTTTTGGTTTATGGCATTGGGAATGGAAAAAAAAATAAGTTGGGAGCCTTTCAACCGTTATTTATTCTCGACACCCAAATTTATTACAAAGCATCAGCTTCCATTCAAAAATTAAAGGAATACAAACTGGTCGTGCCACTACATTCCTTAACCCAGGAAATTACCAAGAGTACCCTGGCTCTTTTTCTATCTGAGGTTATTCACCGGACCGTACGTGAAGAGTTTGCCGATGAACGGCTTTATACTTTTGTGAAAACGGCTATTTTAGTTTTGGAGGAAACCAATCGGGGGCTGGCATATTTTCACCTGGTGTTTTTAACTAAAATAGCGCGCTATATGGGCTTTATGCCCGATGAATTGATTGATGCACCCTATTTTGATTTTAAAGAGGGCCATGGCGTTAATTTTAAGCCCACGCATGCATTTTATGTGAACAAGACGGTATTGGAATGGCTGATTCGTTTTTTAAACACGCCGTTTACCGAAATAGACCAGTTCAGCCTTAGCAAAAACTTTCGAAATGAAATACTGGAGGCGCTGGTTCAGCTTTTTGAATTGCACCTGCTTAATTTCAATGCCTTAAAATCGTTTGCTGTTTTAAAAGAGGTGTTTTCTGAGTAGAATGTGAACTTATTTTTGCACTTTTGTTTAAACCTATACCCCACATCTAAGTAACGGAAATCATGAGTAAAAAGGCAACTTTTTCCAAGCTGGTGAATTCTGGCAAAACAATTTTTGCCATTATGTCGGAATTGGCACAGCAGCATCAGGCTATCGATTTGTCGCGGGGCTATCCCGATTTTAATCCCGATCCGGCACTTATCGATCTTTATTGCAAACAACTGAACAGCAATAAAAACCAGTACGCCCCGGTTGACGGACTGTTTGAACTTAGGGAGCAGATTGCTTTACGGATGCAGGAGTTGTATCAGGCAAAATTTAACCCGGAAACAGAGGTAACTATTACCAACGGAGCCACCGACGCGTTGTTTGCCACCATAACCGCATTGGTACGCGATGGTGACGAGGTTATAATTATTGAACCAGCTTACGATAGCTATGCACCGGCAGTTCGTCTGAGTGGAGGCATTCCGGTTTTTGTTGAAATGAACATGCCCGGCTATTCACTAAATTGGGAAAACGTACAAAAATCACTGAGTGGAAATACCCGCATGATCATTTTTAACAATCCGCATAATCCTACGGGCACTGTTTTTTCAGCTCTCGATGTGGAACGATTGAAAAAAGTAGTTCTGGGTACCGATATTTATATTTTAAGCGACGAGGTTTATGAACACATAGTTTTTGATGAGGGTACGCACGAAAGTCTGGCGCTGCATCCAAAAATAAAGGATCAAACCATAATTGTAAACTCTTTTGGGAAAACCTATCATGCAACCGGCTGGCGCCTTGGATATGTTTTAGCACCGGAACACCTGACCGCTGAAATCCGTAAAACACACCAGTATTCTATGTACACGGTGAACACACCTGTTCAACACGCTTTTGCAAGCTACCTTAAGACAGAAAAGAAGTACCTTGAAGTGAAATCGCTGTATCAGGAAAAAAGGGATTTATTGCTTAATGGCCTACAAGGTTCACAATTCAAATTTAAACCAACCGCCGGAACCTATTTTCAATGTATCGATTTTTCAGCGGTAAGCGACGAAAAAGATATGGAGTTTGCCTCACGTTTGGTTCGGGAGTTTGGTTTGGCTACCATTCCGTTGTCGTATTTTTATAAGGACCAAAGCGATTATAAAGTGCTCCGCCTGTGTTTTGCCAAGCACCCCGACACTTTAAACAGAGCGCTGGAAGTGTTGCATCGGTTTTGATAAACGCGGACTTTAGTTTACGTGAATTCCCATCAAAAGCACATCATCCACCTGGGGGTATTCGCCTTTCCAGGCATTAAAACTGTCTTCAATAATCGTCTTTTGCTCATCACTCGATTTGTAGGCACAACGCAACAAAATTTCGCGAAAACGCTGACTTTTCATTTTTGAACCATTTTTCCCGCCAAACTGGTCGTAATACCCATCGGTAAACAGGTAAATCTGATCGTTGGCTTGCAGGTTCAGGCTGGTCGACGAAAAGGGACGATCTTCGTTGTCGAAAAAACCCACGGGCATGCGATCGGCCTTTAATTCAATCAGATCGTTGTTTCTCATAATAATTACCGGATTCATTGCTCCGGCAAATTCCAGGTAATTGTTTTTTAAGTCGATGGAAATAACCGAGATATCCATACCGTCACCAGCCAGGTTCTCTCCGTTTGTCTGGTGCAGGTGTGAAATAATGTTCATGCGCAGCCGGTTGAGGATTATTGCCGGTGACACAAAGCCCTTTTCGTTCACAATTTTATTGAGGAACGATATGCCAATTAAACTCATAAAGGCACCGGGAACCCCGTGCCCTGTTGAGTCAGCACAGGCTACAATCAGACGGTCGTGTTTATTGGTCATCCAGTAAAAATCACCGCTTACAATCGATTTGGGTTGGTAAAAGCAAAAACTATCGGGATAAACGTTGCTAAGTACGTTAAACGGGGTCATCATGGCTTCCTGAATACGCTTGGCATACGAAATACTTGCGGTAATGTCGAGGTTTTTGGTGCGGATTTCCTGCTCGGCTTTTTTAATGCGCGTGATATCCGATTCAATGGCTATCATTTTTTCAATCTTCTGGTTTTCGTCCAGTATGGGTGTCAGTGTGGTTTGTACCCACATTTCGTTTCCCCACTTGTTCTTAACCAACGATTCAAACGTGATGGGTTTTTTATCACCATACCAAACACTTACCAGTTGCTGAATATTGATATTTGCTTCTTCGCCCAATAAATCGAAGCGCCCAATTTCCTGAAGCTCTTCCAGGGTATAACCGTGCATCTTAACATAGCCCTCGTTTACCCATGTAATGCGTCCCACTTCGTTCATTATCCGGATGCCATTGTCGGTTTGACGGGCTATTAACGAAAGCTTTTCCAATTCGAGATTGATATCTTCGAGGTGTTGCCTTTGCACTTCAATTTCTTCTTTTTGCTGGGCTATTTGTTTGTTTCGCAGTGCCAGGCGCTGGTTGTCTTTTTTGCGGTAATGAAGAAAAGCACCCATAAGCAGGGCGATCAAAAGAATCAACAACAAAACAATGACTATCAGATAAATGATAGCCCGTTGTTTTTCGAGTTGTTTTATGTTTTTCTCGATGGTTTTATTTTGCCGGTTGCGCTCATTGGTTAAATGCTGAATCAGCGATTCCTGCCTTTGGGCTTCAAAGCTTTCCTGCAGTTTTTTTAATTCGAACGAAGCACTTAATTGTGTAAGGGAATCCCTATAGGCTTGAGCTAAGGCAAGGTTTGGATATGCCAGTCTGAATTGTTTTGTGGCGTAATATAGTTCGGCTAAAAAAGCATAAGCTTCGGCTTTTTGTTCCCATTCGGCTGAAGTTAAAGCTACTTGCAGGCCTTTGTTAGCAAATATAAGTGCGCTGTCGGGTAAGGTGCGGTTGAGGTAATACCGGCTTTTTGCCAGATTATAATCCTGGAGGTGTTTTTGGTTTTCAACCAGGGGAATAAAACTTTTGGCAAGGTTCAGGTAATGAATGGCTGAATCGCAATGGTTTTGTTTGTTAAAGAAGTTGGCTAGAGCAATATATGTATCAATTCGACCACTGGAGTGCTGATTTTTTTCGAAAAGATTTTTAGCCTGAACCAAAAGTTTATGAACCGAAGTATCGGAATTATTATTCGTCAGCGAAGCTAAAAACAAACGGGCATTTGCGCTACCCGACGGTAAATGTAACGAATCAAAAATCTGTTGTGCGCGTTGCGCATGATCAGTGGCCAGGGACTCTTTGAATTGCGTTTTATAGATGCAGGCCAATTGTTGCGAAGCTAAAGCAAAATCGGCGTTCAGTGTATCCTGTTTCCAAAGAGAAAACGCCTGCATCAGAAAGGCCTGTGCATTCAAAAAATCTTTTTCAACGCAATGTAAATACCCTAAGTAAGCAAAACGCTTTGCTTTTAAGTTAGGGTTTTCAATTTTTTGAAGGGTAAAACCCGCAGCAGTTAGGCGAGAGGCTGCTGCATTATAGTTAAGCAATTGAATGTAGCAAAAGGCTTCTTCGAGCTGAATCTCTGATTCAAGCGGATAGAATTCCTGATTGTAAAGGACTATTTTGGCCTGGCGTAAATATTCCAGGGCTTCCAGATACCGGCCTCCGGTAATTTTTAGTTGGGCCAGATGCAGAAGTAAGGATGATTTTTCCTGGGCTTCCGAGGCAAGACTCAGGGCTTTTTCAAGATTGCTTTGTGCCCGGTTTAATTGCGAACTAATTTGATAGTAAGAACCCTGCCACCAATAATAATTTCTTAGTTGCTTTTTGTCTGTATTTATGTTTTGCTGCTTAATTTGTTTATTTAGCAGCTCCAAAAACAAAGAATCGTTCGAACCCATTATTTTTGTGCTTAAAACAAAACGGGCTTCCGACTCCGAGCGTGGCGACTGGCTTATCAGCCAGCGAACACTGTCGGCAGTAAAATGCTGTGGGGCGGCAAAATTTTTTGCGGCTGTAGTTATCAGAAAAACAGCAAGAAACAATAAGTAAGAAGTAAATTTCAAAACAACCCTAATTTGGCCGGCAAAATAATCAAAAAATAGCGACTATTTGTTGTTTGGCAGAAAAAAGCGATTCGTCCGGCACATGATTTTTATTAGGACAAAAAAACGGCAGTTCCAATAAATCAAAAAGGGTTGCGCAACAAAAATGCTGTAAGTTTCTGCACTGCGCGGCCCCGATGACTGATGCGGTTTTTTACCTGCATGGGCATTTGGGCAAAGGACAACTGGAACCCGTCGGGTTTAAAAATGGGATCGTAGCCAAAGCCTGCCGCACCCTGTTTTTCGTGCAGAATGCTTCCATGTACCACCCCTTCGAAATAATGGGTCTGTTCATTAATCCGAAGACAAATTACCGTTCGGAATTGTGCTTTTCGGTTTTTTACAAGTAAGAGTGAGGAAAGCACTTTTTGCATGTTTGCTTCCGAATTTTTGTCCGGACCCGCATAACGGGCCGAATGCACACCGGGTGCCCCATTTAGGTAATCCACTTCCAGGCCGGTATCATCGGCAATTACGGGTAGTTTTAATTTTTGATAAATATAGTCGGCTTTTACCCGGGCGTTTCCCTCAAGGGTGGCTTCGTTTTCGGGGATATCCTCGTCAATTCCGGCTTCAGCCATGCTTACAATTTGGTAGCGGCTACCCAGCATTTTTTGAACCTCTTTCAGTTTGTTCGGATTGTTGGTGGCAAAAATTAGTTTATTCATCCTGTTTATTTGATAGTTAAGTTGTGATGTACCATCCCCGTGACTGCTTTTTTAGCAAATAACATTGCATTTGCAAAATAGGGAACATTCATCGTGTTTTTTTCTTTTTAATTTGTATTTTTAACTGCAATATAAAGCAAAAAGGGTTACACCCTTCAAATTAATTACCCCGATGCTCAGGCATCAACCAAAATTATTACAAAATGAACCAGGAAATTACCTTACTTTATGTAGATGATGAGCCGCTTAATTTAACGCTTTTTGAAATTAACTTTCGTAGGAAGTATAAGGTGCTTACTGCAGGCTCTGGTGCCGAAGGGCTGCAAAAACTGGAAGGTAACCAGGATATAATTGTAGTAATCAGTGATATGAAAATGCCCGGAATGAATGGCATAGAATTCATTAAAAAAGCCAAAGAACAGTATAATCACATTGCCTATTTTATTTTAACGGCTTTCGACATCAATAAAGAAATTAAGGAAGCCCTGGACCAGAAACTGATAAACCGCTACTTTAATAAACCGTTTAATATTAAGGAAATAGACGGGGCTATTCAGGAGTTTCTAAGAAGCCTATAACAGAAATAAAGTCAAAGTAAAATTTTAAAGGTACCCGGTTTAAGGTACCTTTTTTATTTTAATGCTCCAGGCTTAATTCCTCGCGTACCATTTATTCGTGAACCCGCCTGACCATCCGGTCAGGTACTCCGATGCTTACATCGAAATAAATGAAGTTCCTTTAGTGATATCCCGTCAACTTGCTGCGAAGTAGTTCATTTGTAGTACCTACCCGGTAGTAGACTTAATTCACCACAAAAGACCGGGTGTGTTGCGTGCCCTTGTAACTTATCTTATAAAAATAAACCCCGGAACCCAGTCCTGCAATGTTAAAACGGTGGCGGTTAAACCCGGAACCGGATGGCTGATCATAAAGAACCGCCTTAATTTTTCCATTCCCATCGAATAGGCTAATAGTTATCCGGGCTTCGTCCGGAATCAGGTATTCTACCACCAGGTAATCGTTGGCCGGATTGGGATACGAGGGCAGCATTTTAAAGGCATCTTCCAAAGCCCGGCAGATTTCATTATTATCAGGAAACTCATCGGGATACACTGCATCGAAAGCATTCACGCAAACATGGCTCAACGGATGGTTTGCATCCAGCGGAAGCTGTGTGGCAAATTCATGCAGGTAGGTTTGTCCCGAATACAGTGTGGATTTTAATTCTTCGCGTAAGGGCTTACTTCCCGGAGTCTGCACTTGCAGCGTGATTTGTTCTAAATCGAGTGTTCCCTGGTTCTGCAATAAAGCCCGAACTTTAAGGTAACCCGATGTGGTTTCGGTACTTAGTTCCAATACCCGTAAGTCGACCCGGGGAACAATACCCCGAAGGTTTTCAAAGGAATAAGCCGGGCACCCTTCGGCCGATATGGCGCGGAGTTGCACGGTGTACGATCCGCTGTCAACAAAGGTGTGTTGCGGATGGGTTTCCGTTGAACCGGCTCCATCACCAAAATCCCAGAGATAACCGACAGCTCCCAGCGACCGGTTGGTGAAGCTTACCAACAGGGGAACCGGTCCCTTAATAACGGAACTTTCAAAAAGGGCGGTGGGAAGCGGGTGCACTGTAAGCGAGGCTTCAACCGAATCAGAACAGCCCAGCCCATCGCTTACCGAGAGATTTATTTGGTAGGTTCCGGGATAAGCAAATGAAACCGAAGGATTTTGACTGCGAATGGTTCCCAGGGAATCCACGTTCCACACCCATTCGGAAATAGTCCCCGAACTGCTCTCGCTTTGGTCGATAAGCTCAACCGGTGTGTTTACACAGGTAATTGGCAAATTAAAACGGGCTATGGGATTTGCATTAACCACGATTGTTTTGCTAACTGTGCTGCTGCAGCGGTTTGATGTTTGAGTGGTCTGCAGACTAACCTCATAGCTTCCGGTAGTGGCATAGGCTTTTTCCGGACTGCTCAGGTTGCTTTCCGAACCATCGCCAAAATCCCAGTGGTATTCCAGCGGCAGGTTTAAGAAACTAATGGACTGGTCGCTAAACGCTACCGGCAGGCCTTCACAAACGGGTCCAAAGGTAAAATCACTTAAAGGACCCAGTTTAATATCGATATTTTGCACCAGGGTATCGTAGCAGCCCAAATCGGAACGTACTACCAGCTGAACCGGGTAAGCGCCCGAAGCAGCAAAGGAAAACTCCGGATGGGTTGTTATTTGTGTTGAGCCATCGGGAAAGGTCCATTGCCACTGGTTTACTTCGCCCGAAGCAGAAAGACTGTTGTCGGAAAAGCTTACCGGGGTATTGGAACAAGCCGTTAAAGGGCTAAATGCAGCCTGGGGCAAGGCATGAATTTCGACCGTCTTTTCCAGGCTGTTGCTGCAGTTCAGCTCATTGCGAACAGTAAGACTTACCGTATATTCTCCTGCATATTCGTAGCGGTGTTTGGGGAACTGACCTTCTCCCTGAGAGCCCTCCCCAAAATCCCAAACCCAGGTAACAATGTCGGAACCATCGGGCGAGAGCGACAAATCTGCAAAGCGTGCACTGTCCTTATGACAAAGCTGCGTTACCGAAAAATCGGGCAGGGGAGCTATGCCTTGAATGCTAAGGTTTAGGGTATCGATACCCACACAGCCCAGAGCATTGGTGGCCGTTACCGCATACGAGCCACTGGTTTCGGGTTCTAGATAGTCCAGCGTGGAACCATCGCTCCAAAGATAGCTTTGTACTGCTTCCTGTCCCACCTGCACGTAGAGGCGATTGCCCAGGCAGAGGGTGGTGTCTGCACCCAGCGAAAGCGTTTGGGGAAATTCATCCACCGTAATGCTACTGGTGTCGGAATACCAGGCGTAACTCAGGCTGTCGCGAATAATTAACCAATAATCCCCGGGCTCGCTAATATTCAGGGTTGGTGTGCTACTGCCGTTGCTCCATTCGTAGCTGTAGTTGCCCACCAGTTGTGGGTTCCACAACAAGGTGTCGAAGCGACAAAGCTCAGCCGAAGCTATTTGTTTTGGCTGGGGATAAGTCAGCGTTATAGAATCACTGCTTGTAAATCCAAAGATATCCGTTACGGTCACGCTATAGGTTCCACTTTGACTAACAGTAAGGGCCGAGTCGGTAGAACCATTGCTCCAGCGGTAGGAAGTAAACCAGGGTTTGTAGGCGTTGAGGGTGGTGTCGGGGAAGCCGTAGTCAAAAATAATGCTTTCGGGAAGCTTAACCGGGGGTGCATATTTGTTTTTTAGGTATAACTCTGTATTTATCCTGTCGTTGCCTGTTGCTGAGTAATCCATATACAGGATGTCTGTAAAATATCCTTTAAAGGAATAACCGGTACCGGAAGGGTCACCTCCAATAGTCCAGGAATAGCTGTTGGTTCCCAACAAATCTTCGGTGGTTGAAATGCTTTGAGCCAAAACCCCGTTTTTATAAAGGTTTATTTTTTTGTTGAGCCGGTCTAATTCTGTTGTCAGGATGACCCAGGAAGTGTCAATGTTTACCGAACTTAAGCCGCTTTTTTTATCAATCCAGTAGTAAATACGGTCGTCCGCATTGTTTTTGCCAATAGTAAAATACCCATCTCCTGAATATCCTTTGGAAAGGAAGAACTCGTAATTACCCGTAGGGTATGCTTTTAGTAAAGTGGTAACAAAACGTAAGGTGTCTATATCGAACAAATTACCCAGATCTAATTTATCGGTTTCAAAATAAATAGCCGGATGATTGTTTAGTTCGGCAATGCTATCGACAAACAAGGGTTGCAGGTTTAGCGTTGACTGGGATGCTTTAATTGTGGTATCTATGGAGTTATTCCAGGAAGACACCCGATTTTCCTCATTTAACAATAGACTTTGCTGTTTGGCATTAAACCATAACAAGCCATAGTTGGTTTGAGCAGGCGAAAAGTAATAAAGTACATTTACTGCACTTTCGGTAATGTCGCCGCAAAGGTTAAAGGCCTGTACCTTCCAATACAGGGTATCGGGGAAGGTTAACGAAACAGTTATATGATTTGTGTCAATTTCGGTAGAATCCAAAAGAATCTGTGAAAACAAGCTATCTGCACTTAATATTAGGCGGTAATAAATTGCAAAGTCTGCTTTCTGCCAGCTAAAATCGATGGAAGACGCATCGCTGGCCGCCTGGTTCTCAGGCGAAAGTAAGCCAAAGGGTTCAGCCATAGGAAGACTATTACGGATAATAAGCTCAGAAAACACAGAGTCTCTACAAGCCAAGTCATTCTGTATGGTAAGTCTAACCATAAAAGTGTCAGCGGTATTATAGGAATGTTCCGCGTTTGCATCAGCGGCCAAGACCCCATCTCCAAAACCCCAGCTATAAGCAATCAAGGGACGGGAAGAGGTACTGGTATTTTCAAAGCTGACGGAATTGTTTTCACATTGGATGTTACCGTATTTAATAGTGAAGTCAGCCTGTGGACTGGTTTTCACCAGAGCCGTGTCGGTGAAATAACTACTACAGCCGGAGGAAAAAGCGGTTAGGGTAACCGGATAAATACTGTCGTTGTGAAACAAATAACGGGGTTCCCAACGATGAGACGTGTCAGCACCAAAATCCCAGATTACAGAATCAATGGAGAAACCAGCTTCAATGGTGGTAAGATTGGTAAAGGAGGTACTGTCGCCAAAGCATACGGTGTCGGTTGTAAAGCTTACATTGGGAGCAACCCCCGAAAGACCCAGCACCACGGTATCGGTGCTGATACACCCGTTTGCATTGCTTGCCCGGAGCCAATAGGTGGTGTCTTTACTAATGGAAGTGAAAGGCTGGGTGCTTCCGTTACTCCACAACCAGGAGACAACATCCTCAGAATCCAGGGCAATCGTACTGTATTTGCAAAGGCTGGTATCAGGACCTAAGTCACCTAAAATGGAAAAACTATCCACCGTTACTGTTAATGTATCCGACAGTAAATAATTTCCTAAACTATCAATAACTTTTACGGCGTATTGTCCGGGGTTATATATAGGAATAATTGGGTTAAACAAAGTGCTTCCAAACCAGTTGAAAGTATAATCTGCACTCAAGCCGGTATTCCACCAAAGCGTATCCCCCAAACAAAGTATGGTATCAGCAGAGGAGATGGGATAATTCAACTCAGGATAAGTCAGCGTTATAGAATCACTGCTTGTAAATCCAAAGATATCCGTTACGGTCACGCTATAGGTTCCACTTTGACTAACAGTAAGGGCCGAGTCGGTAGAACCATTGCTCCAGCGGTAGGAAGTAAACCAGGGTTTGTAGGCGTTGAGGGTGGTGTCGGGGAAGCCGTAGTCAAAAATAATGCTTTCGGGAAGCTTAACCGGGGGTGCATATTTGTTTTTTAGGTATAACTCTGTATTTATCCTGTCGTTGCCTGTTGCTGAGTAATCCATATACAGGATGTCTGTAAAATATCCTTTAAAGGAATAACCGGTACCGGAAGGGTCACCTCCAATAGTCCAGGAATAGCTGTTGGTTCCCAACAAATCTTCGGTGGTTGAAATGCTTTGAGCCAAAACCCCGTTTTTATAAAGGTTTATTTTTTTGTTGAGCCGGTCTAATTCTGTTGTCAGGATGACCCAGGAAGTGTCAATGTTTACCGAACTTAAGCCGCTTTTTTTATCAATCCAGTAGTAAATACGGTCGTCCGCATTGTTTTTGCCAATAGTAAAATACCCATCTCCTGAATATCCTTTGGAAAGGAAGAACTCGTAATTACCCGTAGGGTATGCTTTTAGTAAAGTGGTAACAAAACGTAAGGTGTCTATATCGAACAAATTACCCAGATCTAATTTATCGGTTTCAAAATAAATAGCCGGATGATTGTTTAGTTCGGCAATGCTATCGACAAACAAGGGTTGCAGGTTTAGCGTTGACTGGGATGCTTTAATTGTGGTATCTATGGAGTTATTCCAGGAAGACACCCGATTTTCCTCATTTAACAATAGACTTTGCTGTTTGGCATTAAACCATAACAAGCCATAGTTGGTTTGAGCAGGCGAAAAGTAATAAAGTACATTTACTGCACTTTCGGTAATGTCGCCGCAAAGGTTAAAGGCCTGTACCTTCCAATACAGGGTATCGGGGAAGGTTAACGAAACAGTTATATGATTTGTGTCAATTTCGGTAGAATCCAAAAGAATCTGTGAAAACAAGCTATCTGCACTTAATATTAGGCGGTAATAAATTGCAAAGTCTGCTTTCTGCCAGCTAAAATCGATGGAAGACGCATCGCTGGCCGCCTGGTTCTCAGGCGAAAGTAAGCCAAAGGGTTCAGCCATAGGAAGACTATTACGGATAATAAGCTCAGAAAACACAGAGTCTCTACAAGCCAAGTCATTCTGTATGGTAAGTCTAACCATAAAAGTGTCAGCGGTATTATAGGAATGTTCCGCGTTTGCATCAGCGGCCAAGACCCCATCTCCAAAACCCCAGCTATAAGCAATCAAGGGACGGGAAGAGGTACTGGTATTTTCAAAGCTGACGGAATTGTTTTCACATTGGATGTTACCGTATTTAATAGTGAAGTCAGCCTGTGGACTGGTTTTCACCAGAGCCGTGTCGGTGAAATAACTACTACAGCCGGAGGAAAAAGCGGTTAGGGTAACCGGATAAATACTGTCGTTGTGAAACAAATAACGGGGTTCCCAACGATGAGACGTGTCAGCACCAAAATCCCAGATTACAGAATCAATGGAGAAACCAGCTTCAATGGTGGTAAGATTGGTAAAGGAGGTACTGTCGCCAAAGCATACGGTGTCGGTTGTAAAGCTTACATTGGGAGCAACCCCCGAAAGACCCAGCACCACGGTATCGGTGCTGATACACCCGTTTGCATTGCTTGCCCGGAGCCAATAGGTGGTGTCTTTACTAATGGAAGTGAAAGGCTGGGTGCTTCCGTTACTCCACAACCAGGAGACAACATCCTCAGAATCCAGGGCAATCGTACTGTATTTGCAAAGGCTGGTATCAGGACCTAAGTCACCTAAAATGGAAAAGCTATCCACCGTTACTGTTAATGTATCCGAAATGAAAACATTGCCATTTGCATCAATTGTTTTAAAGGAATAGTCACCAGGATTACTTATTATATAAACACTCGAACTTACTTGATCGGGAGACCATTCAAAACTATAATTTGTTGTTAATTCTGTATCCCAAACAAGAGTGTCTCCAATGCAAAGTATAGTGTCATTTAGACGATTGTAAAATAAGACAGAGACTTCATCACTATAAACAGCACCTTGATAATCTGTTACTGTTAAGGAATAGGTTCCAGATTCTTCAACCGTAATTGTGCTTGTGGTAGCCCCTGTACTCCAAATAAAATTGCCATATTTTATGTTTGGAACAATCTCAACTAATTCGTTTTTATTTGCACTTATGTTTTCTCCTAATTCAAGCGGTGGAAAGTATTTGTATTTTAAATATTGTTCAATTAATGCTATTCCATCTACATCTAATGGTTGCTCAAACATTAGTATTTCAGCAATATTTCCATTCCAAAAACGAGAGCTTAAGTTTCTATCTTGTCCAATTACATAGTTGCTTAAGTAAGAAGGAGTGTTTTTTACTCCATAAATTATTTTGTGCTGTTCCATCGGAGAAAAGTCAACTTTCTGTTCTCCATTTATGAAAACTTGATTTCCAAAATAGGGTGAATAACTTAATAAAAAGCTTGATTTATTAATGTCGCCATCAAGGATTATAGTGCTGGTTTGATGATTTATAAGGCCATTGTATGTTGGAAAGCTAGAACCCCCACTCCAATTTGCAATAATAAATAGCGTTCCAAGTGTATTTCCGCTATTAATTAGTAGTTTATCGTTTAATCCATCGAATCGGATGGCAGAATTACCATTTAATCCTGGGATTGAATCAACTAATGTCGGCTGATTGCTTTGGGTTTCTTGTATTGCATGGTTTCCTTGTCCACTTTTGTCCCACCAGGTATTGACCTGGTTTTCATTTAGAAGAACGCTGTCGGCCGAATACCAAAGCACCAAACCGGGAATATCCCTGGGAGAAGTTTGTCCTGAAACATAAAAACAACTGCCAAATATTAGGAAAACAAGAATTATTCGTATGCTAATAAATTTCATTAGTTTTGAATACTTAAAATACGTTCAAAGATACAACGATATGCACAATACTACGATAGACGCCGGTAAAAAGCTCGATCTTTTTGATATAAAGGAACTTTTTCGGTATAAAGATTTGTTTTTTACCCTGGCTTACCGCGAATTTCGGGTGCGCTATGCGCAAACTTTTCTGGGCTTTTTCTGGGCCTTTTTGCAGCCGGCAGCCACCCTGTTAATCTTTACTTTTGTATTTGGTCGCGCCATTAAGGTGGATACCGGTGCTATTCCCTATCCGGTTTTTGCCCTGAGCGGGATGGTGGCCTGGACTTATTTTTCGTTTGTGGTTAGTCAGTCGGGGCGCTCGCTGATAAACAGTCAGAGCATGATACAAAAAATCTATTTTCCGCGGATTATCCTTCCCCTGTCGCAGGCCATGGTGGGATTAATCGATTTTTTTATCACCTTTCTGCTGTTGTTGCTGGCTATGTTTTGGTATGGCCTTAGTCCATCGGCCCATATCTGGTACCTGCCTTTTTTTTTGTTGATGGCTATTGTGGCAGCCCTGGCCGTGGGCATCTGGATTAGCGCACTGACCATACGCTACCGCGATTTTATGCATGTGATTCCTTTTCTGATTCAAATTGGTTTGTATGCTACCCCGGTGGCCTATTCCACCTTGTATATTCCAGAAAAATACCACCTGCTTTATTATAGCCTGAACCCCATGGTGGGGGTGGTCGAAGGCTTTCGCTGGAGCCTCATTGGGCAGGGAAGCATCCATCCCTATACCTTTATTTCGATGGGCGTGGTGTTGGTCTTGTTTGTAACTTCGCTGATCTATTTCCGGAAGGTGGAAAAGGTCATGGCGGATATTATTTAGAGCATTCAATCACCACCCGCAACGGTGTTGCTAGAGATCACAAAGATGCACAGAGATTAATCTTTGTGGTGAATTTTCTTTAACCACCCGCAATTGCATTGCCTGAGAACACAAATTTGCCAGCTGGGTTTTCCAACCCACAAAAAAAGACCCGATGACGGGCCTTTCTTTTTACTTATAGATAAGTTTGTTTACTTATTCTGCTTCGGGTGCGGGCGCTTCGGTTTCAGGCTCAACCGGTTCTCCGGGCTGGTAATAGTAGCGGAAGCCATAAGTCTTAATAATTCGCCGCTGGCTGGGAGCATCCAGCTTACGCAGGTTAAACTGCAACTCGGCATAAACGTCTTTAAACAACTCACCCGCGCTGGTTCGTAAGGGCTCCATGGCTGCCTGGGCGGTATCGTATTCCCGGTCGGCAGCTACCGCTTCGTTGCTTTCTAACAGGGCCTTGTCAACCAAAGCCTGTATCTCAGCACTGGTGGGCGAAACCATGGCCGGATAGCCCTGACTTACCGCTTCGGCATCCCCCAGAATGACACTTTTGGCTGTTTCAATCCAGGCTTCACGACTGTTGTATTTGGGAATTTCCCCACTTAAAGACAGTTTATAAAGGGCCAGCACCTGGGCCGGTTCCTTATTCCGACGCACCCTTCGCTTAATACCCTCCCAGGCATCGCGCACGTAAAGCTCAAGTTGGCTTAAGCCTTCATCGCGCTCTGCCGCCTCCTTTGAACGATGACTGAATTTGGCGGCCAATGCCGAATAAGCCGTTTGAAAGCCGGGCAGCTGGGTGTTTACTTTTTGCAGGGTTTCTTCGCTCAGGTAGTTGAGCCCCTTGCTTTGATCCTGGGCTGCGGTAGCCCCTATTTTCTGTAACAGGACCAGTCTGTCCTGGTCGCTTGTTGGATAAGTAATTGTTGGCATACAATTGGGTTTTATAATTTCCAATCAAAGTTATAACTATTTGAGGCACAATAGCAAGCTGTTTTAAAACAGCGCAAACGCTTGCGCAGAGCTTAGCTTTTTACCGATGGGGGCAAAATTTTTTCAACAAGCATCTATCTGTCTGAACAACAAAATTTAAGGGTCATAAAATTGGTTTTTTCTAATGAAAATTTTACCTTGCAACTTTTCAAAAAAATAGACCCCGTTACTTTGCACGCATATTTTTATTAAAGTATATCCATTTCTACTCCAGTAGGAGGGGATCATTGGCCGCGAATATGGCTTTTTTCTTAGCCAAAAGGCATTCCGGGTAACAAAGAAGGCATCCTACCGGAGCAGACCCCCATTGCTTGTAACAAATAAGTACTCCTACTACAGCAGAAGCCTTTATTGGGAACAAATACATCCTCCTACCGGAGTAGACGACGATCTTTGTCGGCAATGATGTCCTTTTTCTTAGAAAAAGTTGATCTTGGTAAGCAATGAAGTTCTTCTACTCGGGTAGAAATACATTTTTCCTGAGGAATAAACCTTAAAAACTCCATAATTAGCCTTATTTCAATGGATTAGCGGCTAGGGTGCTTTTGAGTCTGATTTTTCCGGATCGGGGAAGCCTTTTTACTACAAAAAATGTTCAGGTATAGCTGTTGGGGGATATTTTTTTTCAAAAATGAAGCTTTTTAGGGGAGTTGGGAGTAAGAAAAAAATTTTCATCACCCGCAACTACGTTGCTAAAGCACACAGAGGCTCACAGAGAAAAATCTTTGTGAACCTTTGTGGTGAATTATTTTTTTACCACTCGCAACTGCGTTGCTAGAGCACACAGAGGGCCACAGAGAATAACCTTTATCGAAGCATGGGGTATCCCGAAAGCAATTTTGAAGATACATCAGGAGGTTTCCTTGCACAGGTGTTTAGGAAGATTAAATCCTTTGTGGTTTGTGGTCTTTGTGGTGAAAGGTGTTTACCGCCCGCAACTGCGTTGCTAGAGATCACAAACCTGCCTGCCTTTGGCAGGGAAACACAGAGAAAAAATCAATTTATGTGTGAGTCGTTTTACGGCAGATTTCGAGTTTTGAAGCTGGTAAAACTTTTTTAACCATCGTTGACTTCAAAGCGGGAAATACAGCGCTTAGGTAGGGAATTGAAATTTTTGTGAAACTACTTTGTGGTCTTTGTGTTCTTTGTGGTGAATTTTCTTTAACCACCCGCAACTGCTTTGCTAGAGCGCACAGAGGGCCACAGAGAATACATTATTTTAGTTTTGGGCAACTTTGGGTTTAGGCAGGCAGCAAATTATTTTAATCAATTTTGCTTGTTCGACAGAAAGAGTCGGGCTTTTATCGGGAAAGAAAATCTTTGTGAACCCCGCCTGCCGCGGGCAGGTTTGTGAACTTTGTGGTGAATTTTTTAAACCACCCGCGACGATGTCGCTAGAGTACACAGAGGGCCACAGAGAAATACTTCCTAATCTGCAAAAACCGACCGATCCGCCGTTTGTTCCTGCTGTTAAAACACTTTGTAGGGAATTGGCTATTATCCACAAAGTAAAAATGGAAACCCATCAAAAAGCAGCCTGTTTTTCTAAAAACCTCCGTATCTTAGCATTCGTTTTTAAAAGGTCTTATGGATAGAAGGGATAGTGAGGTGAGTAATGTAACATGCTATAACCACAAAGAACACAGAGAGCACAGAGAAAAACAAATAACTCCGAGTCCTCTGAGAACTCCGTGGTAAAAAAATAATCCACACATTTTACTTTTGTACTCCGAGGAGGATTAAGTAGTGAATAAGATAAAAAGGGTGTTAAATGGTTGAAAACTCATAGTTAAATAAGCGGGACTTGGAAAAACAAAATATAGAATATAAGCGAGAATGGAAAGATGAATACCTGAAATGGATATGTGGTTTTGCCAATGCCCATGGAGGAAAACTATATATTGGTTTAACTAATGATGGGTCGCTATATTCTTTACCCAACATAAAAAAACTATCTGAGGATATTCCAAACAAAATTGTTAGTTATTTAGGTTTGGTGGCAGAGGTAAATATTTTGGGGATTGCCCCTGAAAACTATATTGAAATTAATGTGTCTCCATCCGATGTCCCGGTTTCCTTTAAGGGTATTTATCATTTTCGTTCGGGAAGTACCAAACAAGAATTAAAGGGGACAGCCTTAACCCAATTTTTATTAAAAAAGGCCGGTAAATCGTGGGATGATTTGGTTTGTGAGGGGGCCACGCTGGATGATCTGGATCCGACCGCCATTCAGTATTTCATCCATAAGGCGATGCAAAAAAAGCGGGTAGCCGACGATATAAACAAAGATCCAATACCCGTACTTTTAGAGAATCTGAATTTGATGAAGAAGGATGGAAACATTAAGAATGCCGCTCTTCTCTTGTTTGGAAAAAAACCCATGCGTTTTGTACCCTCTGTTCAATTTAAAATCGGACGATTTATCGATGGTGATGATGATTTACGCTTTCAGGATGTGATTGAAGGCAATATCTTAGAAATGGCCGATAAGGTGATGGCAATACTTGAATCAAAATATTTAACATCGCCGATTAGCTATGAAGGATTGCAGCGGATTGAAAAGCTGGAGATCCCCGAAGAAGCGCTGCGGGAAGCCATTTTTAATGCCATTATTCATAAAGATTATACCGGAACCTCGATTCAATTAAGTGTTTATAACGACAAACTCATTTTATGGAACGAAGGGAAATTGCCCGAAGATTATACCATTGAAACGCTGCTTTCAAAGCATCCCTCCAAACCTCATAACAAGACTGTTGCAGATATATTTTTTAAAGCGGGTTTTATTGAAGCCTGGGGTAGAGGAATATCAAGGATAATAAATGACTTTAGAAAAGCAGGCTTGCCCGATCCGGTTTTTGAAGAAACCATGGGTGGAATTATGGTTACCATTTATCGGACAAACGATACGATCACGGCTAATGATACCGATAATGATACCGATAATGATACCGATAATGCTACCGATAGAAAAACAAAAATATTGAAACTTTTATCCAATAATAACAAATTAACGGTAGTACAAATCGCTACAAAGTTAAAGGTTTCAAGAACAACCATATTACGGGATTTGGATACACTAAAAGAACAGCATAAATTACAGCGTATGGGTTCCGAAAAAGGAGGCTATTGGAAAGTAATAGAATAAATTCACATAAAAGAATGCACCACAAGAGATCACAAAGCACACAGAGAAAAAGGTATTTAACGCGGTGCTCTGCGTGGTGAAAAAAGACGAAACATGGATTATTTTAACCAACTTAGTCACGAAATTATTGGGTGTGCTATACAAGTACATCAGGAATTGGGACCGGGCTTGTTGGAAAGCACCTATGAAGTTTGTCTTGAGTATGAGTTAATTCAAAAAGGAATTATAGTCGAACGTCAAAAAGCCTTGCCCGTTGTGTATAATTCCATTAAGTTAGATGCCGGATACCGGATTGATTTGTTGGTCGAAAATGAGGTAATTGTTGAGTTAAAATCGGTGGATAGCCTATTGCCAATTCATGAAGCTCAATTGCTGACCTATATGAAATTATCCGGTAAAAAGTTGGGACTATTAATCAATTTTAATGTGAAGTTGTTGAAAGACGGAATTGTGAGGAGGGTAATCTAAGATTTTCACCACCGAGAACACAAAGCACACAGAGTAACACAAAACAAGAAAGAAAACCCTCTGTGATTCTCAGTGCCCTCTGTGGTGAAAAATATAAAAGCTAATTTTACAGCATGAGCGATATTGCTATAAAAGTTGAAAATCTAAGTAAGAAATACGAAATTGGCCGAAGCCGAAGCGGTTCTTTGCGCGAAAGTCTGAGCGATGTCTGGCACAAGACCTTTGGTGGGCAGCGCAACGATGTGGAAGCCTTTTGGGCCTTACGCGACGTAAGTTTCGAGATTAAGCAGGGCGAAGCGGTAGGCATTATTGGTCGCAATGGAGCCGGAAAAAGCACTCTGTTAAAATTGCTTTCGAAAATTACCTATCCCACCAGCGGAAAAATTACCATGAATGGCCGGGTAAGCAGTCTGTTGGAAGTGGGCACCGGCTTTCACCCTGAATTGACGGGGCGTGAAAACATTTACCTGAATGGCACCATACTGGGCATGAGTCGCAAAGAAGTAAAAAGCAAGTTCGACGAGATTGTGGCCTTCTCGGGCGTTGAAAAATTCCTGGACACTCCGGTAAAACGCTATTCCAGTGGCATGTATGTGCGTCTGGCCTTTGCCGTAGCTGCCCACCTGGAACCCGAAATACTGATTATCGACGAAGTGTTGGCCGTAGGTGATGCCGAGTTTCAAAAAAAATGCCTGGGCAAAATGGACGAGGTAGCCAAAGGGGGACGAACGGTATTGTTTGTGAGTCATAATATGGCTGCAATAGAAACACTATGTCAAACAGGTGTTCTTTTGATAAAAGGCGAAATGTTGTTCTTAGGAAGTATTGAAAACACCCTGTCAAAATACAAAGATTCAACCCAAAGTATTGTTTCTGATATTAAGACAGGAAAAGGAACTTTTGATTTATTAAGACATTCAAAAGAAGCTTCAGACCAAAAACGTCAAATGCTAACTGTTAGAACATTTTGTAACAATCAGTTGAGTGATGTTTTTTATGGTGGTTGTAACTTTCGTTTTGACATTGAAGTTTTTAACAATGAAACCTATGAAAACCTATTATTTGGATTTGTGATTAAGAGTAGCGATGGAACCCCACTAATTGGAATTAATAATAGACATACAGGAGCGTTTTTTAACGTTCCAAAAAATAAAAAACAAATTTTTCGTGTTGTTTTATCAAGCTTTCCAATCTACAGAAATGGTATATATAGCGTTGATTTGTATTGGGGTAATCACAACACCAGTTATGAAATTATTTATGATGCCTTTACTTTTGAGGTTGATCGGGCGGATGTATTCAAGACGGCAATCCTTCTTGATTCAAAGCTTAATTTAATTTTTACCGAACATGTTAATCTTATTATATCGGAAGCATGATAAACAAAATAAAACTTAAGCTTTTAAGACTTTATTATAGTCAGCTTTATAACAGGTATAAAAAGTACACGATGGTACCAAAACCAGTTTATATAGATAATTTGGAGTTAATACGAAGACATAAACTTGTTCCTGGTGACATTGTTGAATGTGGTGTTTGGAGAGGAGGTATGATGGCCGGAATAGCAGAATTAATGGGGAGAAACCGTATTTATCATCTGTTTGATAGTTTTGAGGGTTTACCGCCGGCCAAGGATATTGATGGAGAAGCTGCCAGAGATTGGCAAAAAAACACTGAGAGTCCAGGCTTTTATGATAATTGTAAAGCAGAAATTGAGTTTGCCCAAGCAGCTATGCAAAAATCCAAAGTACGTTGGGCAAACTTTCATAAGGGTTGGTTTAACAAAACCCTACCGGGTTTTAAATTTGAAAACGGTATTGCCGTGTTACGGATGGATGCAGACTGGTACGATTCTACTATGGATATTTTGGTTAATTTATTTCCCCAAGTAAACCCAAATGGTTTAATTATTCTTGATGATTATTACGCGTGGGATGGTTGTGCAAAAGCATTACATGATTATTTATCGGATAGAAAGTTAGCTTATCGAATTGCTCAGTACAACAATGAAGTTTGTTATCTAATAAAGAAATAGAATGGCATTTAATCATACACAAGAAATTTACAACACCAAATCTGCTGAAATAGTTGTGCCAATTTTGCTTGAACTATTTCAGCCTAAAAGTGTACTTGATGTGGGTTGTGGAATAGGCACCTGGCTGGCTGTTTTTGAGCAACACGGCATTGAGGATTACCTGGGTGTAGATGGTAATTATGTTGACAGAGACGTTTTAAACACATACATTAAAAAGACAAGTTTTTACCCATATGACCTAAGAAATGAATTAATGCTTAATCGTAAATATGATTTAGTTATTTCATTAGAGGTTGCAGAGCATATTGAGGAAATGTATGCTAATGATTTTCTCAAAACGTTAATCAATCATAGTGATATAATAGTTTTTTCTGCAGCAATTCCTAAACAAGGTGGAGAAAACCATCTAAATGAACAATGGATGAGCTATTGGATTGAAAAATTTAGTGCCCATAATTACTTTGCCCATGATATAATTCGACCACAAATTTGGAATAATAAAAAGGTAGATTTTTGGTATAAACAAAACATGATTGTTTTCAAAAAGGGAGAAAGAAATAACTCAAAAATCCTGGACATTGTGCATCCTGTGCATTTTTTATTAAAAGATGCATTTTTGAATAATGAAATTAAATTGTTACGTGAAGGAGCATTGGGGTTTAGATTTTATTTAAAGTTATGTTTGGTAAGTTTAAGAATAAAAATGAGAAAATATTTCAATGTTCTAAAAAGCAACTAGCATTGGACTTTGCTTATATTTAAAGATAAAAAAGTCAATCTTTATAATTGGTATTTAATTTTGATATGGTTGTTAATTATTGTTTTGGTAGTTTCTAATTCTTAGACCAATTGAACTGTACATTTAACCGTTTTATGAATACACCAGTAGTTTCTATTATTATTCCAAGTTATCAATATGGTAAATACTTATCTGATGCCATACACAGTATTATTAAACAAACCTATACTAATTGGGAATGCATTATTATTGATGATGGTTCTACTGATAACACAAAAGAGATATGTGAAAAATATTCAAACCAAGACAATCGAATAACATATTTTTATCAAAAGAATAGCGGACTTTCCGCTGCGCGGAACAAGGGTATTGCCAATTCCATTGGAACTTATATTCAATTTTTAGATGCAGATGATTATCTTCAGCCCAAAAAAATAGAAAAACAGGTATTGTTTTTAGAACAGCAACCAAGTATTAATATAGTATATTCCGATGTTTGTTACTTTTTTAATAATGATAAAGACAAAATTTTAAAAAACCGTGTCGGTAATTTAAATGAATCTTGGATGCCCTATATTTCAGGTAAAGGCTTTTTAATTCAAAATGAATTTATTGATAGAAATATTATTGAGCTTGGATGTGCATTATTTAGAAAAAAAGATGTTGAGTTTTTAGGAGATTTCAACAATTCCTTTTTTGGTGTTGCTGATTGGGAGTATTTATGTAGGGCTGCTTTTAAAGACCTTGCTTTTCAATATAATAATGCTGAAAATGGATCACTTGTAATGCGGAGTCATTTAAATAGTATGGGAAAAATTAATAGTTTAATGCAGAAACACACTTTGCAAGCAAGATTGTTTTTTAATAGTTATATAAATAATCCCATACTAAAAGAAAGAAACAAATTGTATATTAATAATTTATTTGAATCAATAGGTTATTCTTTAATTGTTGAGAAACAATGGATAATTGGTAGAATATACATTCTAAAGTCTGGTATTATGCGTAAAAATGTTAAAGTTATTTTCAAAGCGTTTTTACCAAAGTTTCTTTTAAATATGCTGAATGCTAAATACAACATTGTTATTTAACTTAATTCTAGCGGTTTAACATGGAAAATAAAAACTTAGTCTTCTTTTCTACGCAATGTCCCTACGAAACCACCTTAAAAAACGAATTCAAAGTTCTTTCCAAACAATTCGATAAGGTGTATTATTTTCCCACCGCTATAATTGGGACCAATACTGATACACTTCCTTCAAATTTTGAATTAAATCCTTTGTTGGCGAATAATCGGGACAAATGGAAAACCATCTCTATGGTAGATTGGCTTATGGTTTGTGTCCTTTATTTATCGGCCCTGCTGAAAAAGGGAAATTTAATTGCCTACTTAAAGCATCCCAAAACTTATATTTCAATAGCCGCACGCAATGTGTTGTGGTCCAATCTGCTCAAGCAATTCATCAAAAAAAATAACCTTTCGGATTCCAATTATTATGATTACTGGTTCGAAAATGCAACACTTTGTTTGGCTATTCTAAAAAAAACAGGAATTATTAAAAAATTTATATCAAGAACTCATCGATTTGATTTATATGATGAAAAAGATAAATGGATCGTTCCATTTCGGGATTTTAAAATGAAACATATTGATTCGGTCTATGCGGTAGCTGTGCATGGCCAAAACTATTTAAAAAATAAGATTTCAAGTAATTACAAGCCAAAGGTAAAACTAAGCTATTTGGGCGTTGAAATGCCTTCAGATATTAACCCAAAATCCAGTAATTGTCAGGAAAAAATAATCGTTTCAGCGTCAAACACACAAGATTTTAAACGAGTGCACCATATTCCCGATATCCTTTCGAAATTTGATTTTCCGGTTAAATGGATCCATTTTGGGAATGGACCTTTTGATAGTGCGCTTAAGGAAAAAATTAAGAAATTACCAGCAAATATTAAAGTTGAACTGAAAGGCCGTGTGCCTAACAATGAAGTAATTAATTATTACGCTAACCAACATGTCGATTTGTTTATTTCATTAAGCACATCTGAAGGATTACCTATTTCCATGATGGAAGTCATAAGCTATGGTATTCCTGTTTTTGCTGGTAATATTTGTGGAATACCCGATTTGGTAAATGGTACTACGGGTGCACTTTTTGAAATAGTTGATACCTTTGAAACCATCGCCGAAAAGCTAAAACACACATTGGATAAAGATTTCGATGCTGAAAAGATTGCTGCGTTTGCTCGCAGTAAATTTAATTATGAGCAGAATTACAAAGAATTCTTAAAAAACCTATAGTTAGTTGTATGGATGTAAGTATCATTATTATAAATTATAACACCTTCGAATTAACACGTCGCTGCATTCAGTCTGTAATTGACAAAACCACCGAAATTAATTATGAGCTAATACTTGTTGATAATGCATCCAACGAAAAAAATCCCGACGAATTTTTATTTTTATTTCCAAATATAAACTTGATTAAAAGCCCTGTTAATTTGGGTTTTGCCGGGGGTAATAATTTAGGCATCAGCCAGGCGAAAGGTAGGGTAATTCTATTGCTCAATAGCGATACAGAATTAATAAACAATGCTATTAAAATTTGTTTTGATAGGCTAAATTCGGACAATTCGATCGGTATTATTTCGAGTGCTCTTTACAATTATAACGAATCATTACAAAAGCAATGTAATTTTCAGGAAAGTATATGGCGCTCGGGCTTTGAATTGTTGCGCCTTCATAAGGTGCTGTCAAAAACAGCCAGGGGTCGGGTTTTACAAGGAGCCTATTGTGAGCATATAAAGCCAATGTATACTGATAAGGTTTGGGGTACGTTTTTTATGTTTAGAAGAGATTTGTTAAATGGTTTTCCGCAAAAAAAATTGCATGACGATTATTTTATGTATGGCGAAGATGTGCAATGGTGTTATTTCGTAAGAAATGTGTTAAAAATGAAAATCTTGTATTATCCAGAGGCAAAAATTTATCATTTGGGCGGAGGTAGTGATTTTAAAGAAGATAAGGCAAAAATTCAGTTACAAAATCGGTACAAAACCCTGGTAGCTTATCACTCACCGCTTTATCTCATAATTTTTGGCTGGATGAAATGGTTGGTACAGGTTATTGAGGAGAAAAAGAATGCTGAACCCCAAGAGGTCTCAACGCTTATTTGGCGTATTTTTATAAAAAAGGAAATTAACTAATGCACCTAGCTTATATTATCTTAGCTCATAAAAATCCGGAACAATTGTTTCGTCTGGTTTCGCGCTTGAATCATCCGGATGACTTTTTTTTTATTCATATTGATAAAAAAGTGGATATCTTACCCTTTCAAATTGTTTTTGAAAATTCCGGGTTCAATATAAAATTTATTACCAGACGCGAAAACGGACGTTGGGGGGATATTGGGCTTGTTAGGGCAACGCTAAATGGCCTGTATGAACTATTGGATTCAAATATTGATTTTACTCATGTTTCTTTATTGAGCGGGCAGGATTATCCTATAAAACCTATCGAAGAGATTCGTCGTTTTTTTTTCACCAATAAAAATAAGTCATTTATTGAACATCGGCCTTTCCCAATAAAAACCCTAACCTATGGTGGCTTACATCGTATTTATAGTTATTCATTTAATATCGGAACACGACGTGAAACCTATATTCCGCTAAAATGGAAAAACAACCTTAGTTTTAAAGGGAAAATCCAAAATTTAGCATTGGGAGTAATTTGTTTATTGTTTCCAAAACGAAAGCTTCCAAACGGTTGGAAACCTTACTATGGATCTCAATGGTGGAGTTTAAGTAAGGAGGCGGTGAAATGCATTATATCACTTTTAAATGATCATTCAAATTACCTTTCGTTTCATAAATACTCCTTAATTCCAGATGAAATGTTTTTTCAGACCCTTTTATTGAATAATTATAGCGGTGTAATTACCAATGATAATAAAAGGTTTATTTTGTGGGAGAATAGCAAATCTCATCCTAGTATTTTGAATGATGAACATTTGAAGGCATTAATTTCAAGCGATAAACTATTTGCACGAAAATTCGAGATTGATTCTAATCTTCAAAAATTATTAGATAATGACATTTAGTAAAATAAAGCCATTAATTCATCCTAGATTTTTACAATTGCTATCTGGTTGGTATTTTAAGGTTAGAAAGTTATACTATTTATTTCTTTTAGCGCCCGTAAACATTAGAAATGACACTTCGGATATAAGAGCGTTTGAACAAGTGTTTCTTTTTAAAGAATATGATTTAAGCTTTGATTTTAAACCAAAAATCATAATTGATGCGGGAGCCAACGTGGGCTATGCCAGCATCTATTTTTCTCGTTTATTTAAAAAGGCTAAAATTATAGCCATTGAACCAGAATTGTCGAATTTTACAGTGTTAATTGAAAATGTTAAACGTTACAAAAACATCATTTGTTTACAAAAAGGTGTTTGGTATAAGAGTGCTAAATTAACTATTTCAAATCCTGATGATTCCAAATGGAGCTTTAGGACTGTGGAAAGTGAAAGCAATTCTATTGAAGCTGTTACCATAGTTGGGCTTATGCATGAATATGCATTTAATTATATTGATGTTTTGAAGATTGACATTGAGGGAGCAGAAAAGAGTTTGTTTAAAGAAAATTATGAGGATTGGTTACCAAAAGTAAGGATATTGATTGTCGAAATACATGATTATATTGATACTAAATGCAGAGAACGTGTTTTTAATGCAATTAGTAACTATAATTTTAGTCATTATTGTTATGGTGAAAATACTGTTTTCAGAAATCATGATTTAGTATAATGAAATCGTTAATCTGTATAAATACCTGCAATCGCCTTTCGGAGGTAAAAAAAAACATTATCCCCTTTTTACAATTTTGCCAAAAAACCGTGGGATTTGACTTTGTATTGTCGCTGGATGGTAACAACAAAGATTATATTGATTTTTGTGAAAATTATAATATTCCGTTATTATATTCATTGGAGCGAGAGGGAGTAGGGTTATCAAAAAACAGAGTGCTAAAGCAATTTCCGGATTACAAGTACTATTTTTTTATTGATGATGATGTTGAATTGATTAATTCCAAAGTGTTTAGACTTTTTATTGACATTCATAAAAAACTAGATTACCATCACTTAAGCTATAGTGTAAATGATGATAAAAAAAATATTGTCAATATCCAGGTTGATTTATTAGGCGGTTATAAGGGTGGCGGGTGTTTTAACTTTTATTCAAAAAAAGCGATTGAAAGGGTTGGTGGATGGCATACCCTTTTTGCAAAGTATAAACGTTTTGGACATACTGAACACTCGTACCGTGTTTTTTATAGTGGATTAAATCCTTATCCGTATTTGGCTGTTTCCAATATTTCTAATTTTTTAATCCTGAATGACCCTCCGCATGTAACTAATCTCTCGTTTGAACAAAACAAAAACGAATTAATCTTCGAAGAGCAAGCCATGATCGATGCCAAACAAACCTATTTTCCGCTTACCACCTTATCGGAGTTTTACTTTAATGGGGAGGATATGAGTATACCCAAACTGCATCCTGATTTGCAAAAGGGTCGATACGCATTATTAAAAGGAAGGAAAAAAATAAAAGCCTGGGGTAATTATTATTTTCACAAGTTTAAAGCCAGCGGCAATCCGTTTTATTTGATAATAGCTTTATTTTTGTACCCTACTAATAATTTGCTAAAACATTGGGTGAAGCAGGTGATTAAAGTATAATCATTCGAATATTTGCATTATAAAGCAAATAACCAGTGTTTACTGATTTTTCTTACATTATAAAGCAACATGGCTAAGGAAAGCTCTTGGAGAATTTCCATCAAAATTACCCCAAAATAGTATTACCCATAAGTAAATTATTCATAGCTTTGTATAAAACATTTACTTATGGGTAACGAAATAATTGTTCGACAGGCCTATCTTGATAAGATTAAACCCTTTATTGGAACGAATCTTATAAAGGTGTTTGTAGGCCAAAGGCGAGTGGGAAAGTCGTATTTGTTACGCATGACCGCTGAATTTATAAAAACGCGATACCCTAATGCCAATATACTTTTTATTGATAAAGAATTGTATGACTTTGATGCCATAACTGATTATAAGACTTTAATACAATATATTGAAAAGAACTATATTGAAGGCATCGAAAATTTCGTGTTTATTGACGAAATTCAGGAGATTGAACGCTTCGAAAAAGCCCTGAGACATTTTCAGAATCAAAATAACCTCGAAATCTATTGTTCAGGTAGTAACGCGCAATTGCTTTCGGGCGATTTGGCCACCTTGCTTAGCGGGCGCTACCTGAAAATTGAAGTTAGTACCCTTTCATACCTCGAATTCCTGGAGTTTCATGGGGTTACCAATTCCGAAGAGGCGTTAATAAACTACCTTAAATGGGGTGGATTGCCTTTTATCCGCAATTTGCAACACACCGATGAGGTGGTGTTTGATTATTTGCGCAACATCATTTCAACTATTATTTATAAAGATATTATATACCGCTATAAAATAAGGAATGTTGCTTTTTTCGATAGTTTAATACACTATTTAGCTGCAAATACGGGGAATTTATTTACAGCTCAGAAAATTAGTATATACTTAAAATCACAAAAAGTTGATATTTCAACCAAAGTGGTTTTGAATTACCTCGATAACATTCAAAACGCGTTTTTACTTCATAAATTAAAACGCATTGATGTAAATAGTAAAAAGGTATTTGAAATCAATCACAAATACTATTTCGAGGATTGGGGCTTACGAAATGGCTTGTTGGGATTATCACATTTTTCGGTTCCCGATGTTTTAGAAAATGTGGTTTTTGCACACCTCAAACAATTGGGCTATTCGGTAAGCATTGGCGTGCTAAAAGACCTTGAGATTGATTTTATTGCTGAAAAGTCGGGAGAACTATTATATATTCAGGTTGCATACCTAATTGCCGATGCAAAGGTGAAAGAGCGTGAATTCGGTAATTTGCTCCGCATAAACGACAACTTTAAAAAGATTGTCGTGTCAATGGATCCTTATACAATTAGCGATATTAAAGGAATTAAACATATGCATTTAAGGGCATTTTTAACCACACAATCATTTTAAGCAGTGAATTATTTCAATACCATAACATAAATCGACGCATAATGAGTGGAGGATTTTTTGAATACGACCAATATCGGATTGGTAGAATGGCTGATTCTATTGAGCAGGAGTTAAAAAATCAGGGAAAGAAAAAACCAAAGGATGATCTTTGGGGGACCGAAGATTACTATGAGAAGTATCCAGAGGATCGGTTTTACCCAACCTACACAGCCCTTGTGCAGGAAAAACTGAGGGAGGCTGTAAATGCTTTGCGCCAGGCAGAAATCTATGCCCATCGGGTTGATTGGTTTTTGTCGGGTGATGATGGAGAAGATAATTTTCCCGAAAGGCTTTCAAGCGATTTAGAAGAATTTATGAAATCAAAGAAATACCTGAAAACAAAATAAACCGCTTAATAAATTTATGTCTAATACCCCATTGGTAACCGTTTTAATGCCTTGCTACAATGCCCTGCCCTATTTGCCGGAGGCCTTAGAGTCGATTATTAACCAAACCTATACAAATCTTGAAATTCTATGCATAAATGATGGTTCCACCGATGAAACCGGAGAAGTATTGGAGCGCTATGCAAAATCAGATTCCCGCATTCGGGTAATTCATAATTCTGAGAATATTAAGCTAATAAAAACCCTTAATAAAGGTATTGATATAGCTACTGGCGAATACATTGCCCGTATGGATGCCGATGATATCGCCTTACCACAGCGAATAGAAACACAGCTTAGATATTTAGAAACTCATAATCATACAGCTATTATATCAAGTGGTTTTATGCGAATTACAGAAGCGGGAAAGGAACAAAAAAGCGGCATTCCAATTTGTTTGTCTGGTGTTGCTTGTGCATTTGCTTCATTTTTTATTACACCACTTAGCCACCCAACCGTTTTTTGCCGAAGTCGGGTTTTAAAAGAGAATAAATATGCCGCGAATGAAATGGCGCTTCATAGTGAAGACTTCGAACTGTGGACCCGTTTAATCAGGCAACCAATTCAGGTTTCAAATATACCAGTTGTATTACAGAAAAACCGGGTCAACTCATCAAGTGTTTCTCATAAATATGAGCTTATTCAGATTGAAAACTTTATATCGCTGCTTCAGCAGCATCATAAAATGATGGGCGTTAAACCAATTGAGCGTAACATTGCAAAGGTCATAGGTTTACGTGCGGATAAGGAGGTGAGGCCAACTGATTTAAAAGAGGGGCTCTGGATTCTAAATAAATTAATGCATAATTACCTTAATCAGGCCAGCAATTTAGAAAAACAAGAAATAAGAAGCATTGCTGCCTATGTTTTTATATCAACTATTCTGCAAGGAATTAAAAGAGGCTCTTTTACCTATAAGTTGGCCTGCTTGTGGCAGTCAATAAGCGGATTTAAATACTTTTTAAACCGACAAGCGTGGTTGTTTTTAAAGCATCGCTAGCACTAGCGGCTTAACACTCTAATGGTTCGTGTTTTAAAACCTTAAGAAAAACCAGACCGTTCTTTTTTTTGCCACGAATTCACAAAGGCTCTAAGATCCACAAAGTAAGGTAGTGCTTTTTATTGCTCTGGAGTCTGGGTAGAACTGTTTTTTTGCCGTGAATGC
>JBFWMB010000023.1:0-43935 GCA_050251815.1 Salinivirgaceae bacterium
TCCGATCTCTTCATCGACCAGGCCCGCAGCGGTATATTTAAACCCGGTTTTAAACTCGTGATCGGAGTCCACATTTTGGTAAATCCAGTCCAGGCTGTCGGGATGAATGGTAATATCGACCCGGGGAATAACATCGGTCCGGTAAATGTGATTCACTCCCGGAAAATAAGGCTGACTTTGTGCAATACCAGCTAAGAGCAGAAAGAATAAAATCAGATGTAAACTTCGTTTCATAAAACTTTTTTAAATAAGTGGCAAAAATATAAAATCAAGCATGTGCCATTATAAACTAAAATCCGCAGGTGTATTATAAATTATCCACGAACCCGCCTGTCCAACCATTCAGGCGGGTTAGCACGAATACTCTTTTCACCCAAATTGGTGAAAAGATCTCTATGCAGCTTTTTGCTATTAATACTATCCACTTTTTCTATTGTGTAACTTAAGAAAAATAAAGAAGTGGTTCAAATAACATTATGCATAAACTAAAAACTTGCCATTTGAAAGTAATCTTAAAAATGGAACGCTGATATCGCGGATTTAGGCTGGTTTTCGCAGATCTATCCGCGACAATCCTTTATTTTCTGCGTCATCCCAGCCTGCGTCTGGCAGGTGCGTTCTCTTTATCTAAAATTGAATGCAGTTTGTTTAAATGCTATGTGCTTTATAATCGATATTATACCATTGTTTTTAATGCTAAACTATTCTTTAACAAATCGTCCGGTATGCATGTTACCGGCTGCATCGGCTGCCGAGATAACATAAACGCCTTTGTTGAAAGCCGACACATCGATAAACTGAAGGGCATTGGCCACAGTTGAATGGTAAACCACCTGTCCAATCATATTGTAAATGCTGATTTGTTCAAACTGATTTAATCCAAACACAAACAGTTCATCAGTCACCGGATTGGGATATACCTTTAACTGCCCTTTGAACACCTCACCTGCCGTGTTATCGCTTACCGAAGGATTGATATCGGGGATATCGAATTTTTTGGTCGTGTATAAGCGGTATTCACCGGGAGCTAAGGCCAGTTCGGCCTGGGTATCACTAACTGTTAATTCTTCGCCCGTATAAAATTCGTACCAGGTTCCGGCTTGTTGGAAATCGGGAACAATGGTTCCGGGGACCACACCAAAATTACCTAAAACCACCACATCCATATCGTCGTGATTCAGGTGAATCTTTTTCATGGCCCCACTTACCGAAAGTACATAATCGGTGGTTTTAAATGCCGGTTCGGTGGTTTTCAGTTTGGCCAATTGCGAATAAACATCGTACAGGCGGTCGCGTGAATTTGACTGTTGGTAAGACCATAAGATGGGTTTTTCACCAACCCGCCCGTTTTGATCGATGGAAATATCGTAACCCAATTCACCAAACTGCCAAATCATTTTCGGCCCCGGAATGGTCAGGAAGAAATTGGCGGCCAGTTCCATCCGGTTTAAAGCCGTATAAAGCTCTTTGGTAGAATAATCGCCACTGGCATTTCCGTATTGTAAGTTCTTATACATCAGGCGTTCTTCATCGTGACTTTCCATATAGCCCACCACATGTGGATTGTTCCATCCGCGTTTTTTATATGATATCCACGAAAAGTCTGATTTTCCACTTTCGTTCCATCCCATGGTAGCCTCGTTATAACTGTAGTTCATATTGCCCCACAGCAAGATGCCGTAATTGGCCAGTTCTTTTTCTTCGGTATTGTCCGACAAGTGTTCAAAAATTACATACGCGTTGGGATTCACCTCCTTAATCTTATCGGTCATCCGTTTCAGGTTGGCGATACGTGCCGCATCGTAGGCACTGCCCCAATCCGATGGTCCGTATATGGTATTTGAAAAGCCTTTGGTAAAATCGAAGCGGAAACCATCCACCTTATAATGCGTCAACCAGAAGGCGTTTACGCTATCGACAAAAGCTTTGGTATGCGGACTTTCGTGATTGAAATCGTAACCCCAATGGGCATCGGTATTCTGGAAATTATGATCAACATTGTACCAGGGGTTGTTAGCGGCAGGTTTACCGTTCTCAAAGTACATGCGCACCAGCGGGCTTTGACCATAAGAATGGTTCAAAACCAGGTCGATAACTACAGCTATGCCCCGTTTGTGACATTCGTCGATTAACTTTTTGAGATCGTTTTTAGGCCCGTAATATTTATCGGGTGCAAAATAAAACGACGGATTGTAACCCCAGCTTGAGTTGCCTTCGAACTCGTTAATTGGCATCAATTCCAGCACATTAACCCCCAGACGCTGCAAATAATCGAGGGTGTCGGCAATGGTTTTGTACGAATGGGTAGCTACAAAATCGCGAATCAGCATTTCGTAAACCACCATATCGGTAACTGCCGGCGGGGTAAAGTTCTCAACTTCCCATTGGTAAGTTTCCTGTGCGGTTTGAAACACCGAAACTGCCTGCGTGGTTTTATCCACCGGATAAGGTTTTAACCCGGGATACGTAGTAGATGAAATGTATTTATCGTTCCAGGGATCGAGTATCTTTTCGGTATACGGATCGGCCACTACAATTTCGCCATCAATCCAATATTGGTAGGCATATTCAGCCCCTGGCTCCAAATTATTTATGGTAAACCAAAAATGTGTGCCATCAGCGGTCTTATTCATCATCCAGGTGGTTGCAGTAACCTGCAGCGAGGTGGGTTCAGAAAAAGTAGTTTCCAGGGTCTTGGCCACGTCCCAATCGTTAAAATCACCAATCAGGTATACATATTCTTTTTGCGGCGCATGCAATACCAGGGTAACTGTTTCGTCATCGATATAATTGATTCCTTTTTTAACACCCTGGGGCAACTCAGCAATCACCGGTTCCTGGCGAACGTAATAATAGGCTGAATCGAACACACGGGTGGTTTCATCTTTGGCTTCCACCTTAATCCAGTGTTTGCCTTCGCCGGATACCGTCCAGTTGGTAGTAAGCTCGGCCTGGTTGGAACGGGCAATAACCTGGTTATCGTGATAAAGAATGATGCTATCGGCCAGATTGGCTGCTGCCTTAATCTCAAAACTGGCACCCATGGGAACCAGCAGACTGGTTTCGGGGGTTAAAAGCGATACACTTAAGGTAACTTCGTACACCTCGGTAAACAAATCGACGGTTTGCGCATTGCCGGCTGCATTACGAAAAACGAAACAGAGCTCGGTAACTTTTTCGCCAGCAACCACACCATAAAACTCGTTGATGGACGGGGTGATTTCCAATTCATACAAATCGGTTCCCACACGGGTTAATTTGCACTTTTCGGTATTGACATCCCAGTCTGCAATAACGTGTTTCCATTGTCCGCTGCCTTCGATGGTTACCCCGGTGTGGGCATAAACATCACCGGTATAGGCTTCGAGCCCGGTTCCGGTGGCATTGAACATAACTTTAACTGCGCCATCGGCCGTTGGAAAAGCCGGATCGGTTGAAAGGATTTGCGCATTAAGCCCCAGGGCCAATGCCAGTAGGAAAAAAAGTAGTAGTTGCTTCATAGTTTCTCGAAATTAATTTATTGCTCACCTCAGCTTAAGCAGCATGGATAGGAACCCACCCTGATTTGACCAGGTTTTCTGGCTAAAAATAGCTATAATAGCACAGATTAACCATTTACCAATACGTGTAAGATTAGAACAAACGATACCGCAAACGGTTGAATATGTTGAATAACATTTATTTGTTGGTGGTATTCAAAACGGGTGGTAAATAAAAATTCACCACAAAGACCACAGAGATCCACAAAGATTTTTCTCGCTGTGCCTTGGTGTGCTCTAGCAACGTAGTTGCGGGTGGTGGAAAAACAATTCACCACGGATTAACACAGAGTTCCACAAAGGTTATTCTCTGTGGGCCTCTGTGTGCTCTAGCAACGCAGTTGCGGGTGGTACATACGTTTCACCACAAAGAACACAAAGGTTTTAAACTTCATAAACACATGTGCAAGGAAACCTCCAGAAGCATCTTCAAAATTGCTTTCGGGATACCCAATATTTCGACAAAGGTTATTCTCTGTGTGCCTCTGTGTGCTCTAGCAACGCAGTTGCGGGTGGTAAACCTTTTCAACAATCACAAAACAAATCCCCTTAAGTACAAATTAGGTCACCTCTTCTAAAATTACAAAGCCTGTCTTACATATTGCTCAAACAGTAAAAGTGTTTTTATATCGGCTGCATTAAATAAGAATGGTTTCACATCGTTTGCCATTTGAGGCAAATTTATAGCTTCAAGTTCGGCAAGTACCCGCTGTTTCAATTCAGCCCTGTTTTTAATACCCAATTTTTGGTTCAGGTAATTATAATTTGGAGAAGTGTGCTTTAAAAGAAACACCACATCATAAAAATCGCGTCCCTTTTTTTGTTTTCGGTTAATTAATGCAAAAAACTTCTGCGACAATAAAATATCTATTGGTGTGGTGTGGATTGAAGTAAACACATCAAACTTATTAAGAATCACTGGCTCGGGCTCAAAATCAAAATGCTGCGGCTCCGTATCAAGCTGGATAAGTATTTTAGCTTCTTTATGTCCACTTAGATTTTCATCATAAAGCAATCCGGGAAATTTTATATAACAATGAAAAGCTCCGGCAATCACCTGTTTTACTTCTACATGGTAGCCCTGCAGCGACAGCTTGCTTTTAACCAGGGAACCGATGGCTGAAAACTCTTGTTCTGACAGTTGAAAATTATCAAAATCCAAATCTTCTGAAAAACGCATGTTTCCATGAATAATTCGCAGGCAGGTTCCTCCTAAAAAACACAAACGACTGGCGTAGCTACTCTCAAAAATTATCTCAAGTATTTTATATTGCAAATACTCACGCAACAAAAAGCCTCCAAACCCATGCAGGCTGGGAGGGTAAAATCGTTGTATCTGGCTAAGACTAAGCATCCAAATATTTTATTAATAATTTTGTTCGTAGTAATAATACTTTGGAATTGAACTGCTCTGCATAACTAAGCAGGGTATTTCGATCAATTTTCTCATTAATTAGCGGGCTGAAAAAACGAAAAGATGCCATGTCAGGCAGCTCATTTAGGTTTTTCTGAAAGTACAAAAAATCGAGTAGGGCTTTCTCAGGTGCTGCTATTTTAAATAACTTATTGTTATGTACTTCTAAAGAATAACCAAAAAAAGCCGCAGTTTTTACTGATTTATACAGGTAAGTTCCCAATGGGGTGGAAAAGGAATTGGTTTTTAAGGTACTTACGGAGGTAATGCTAAACGTGGCCTCTGGAATAAACCCATAATACGACAGGGCTGTTTCCATGCTGATGTATGAAGGAGCATAAATTCGGTTGGCAATCAGATAATTGAACAGTTCATTCCGATTGTCATCTGTAAAACAATACCAGCCACTGCGAATTTTTTGCAAATACCCTTTCTTTTGCCAACGTATTAAATTCATTTTATTAAAGCGAGGCATCCTTTTTTCAATTTCATGAATTGAAAATGTAGGGTAATCGTTAAAGGCTTTTTTAAATTCCAGAAACACCATTTCATTTCTATTTATATGCAAATATAGCTATTTTTAGAAACATAAACTGATAGTAACCCGCTAAACCATTTCAGTCAACTCGGTGTTAATCGGTGTTTTCGAGAAATACCGTCGCAGGTTGAACCATAATAACAGTAGGTGAAACCTACGGATGCAAACCTGTACCAATCATCGACCCCTGAAAGGGTTCAACCGGGAATAAGGTATCCTACAATTAATGATTTTCGATTGCAGATGCCTGCCTGTCGTCAGACCGGTGCGATTTACGATATGCAATCTTTGGACTGGGCTAACTTGCGCTGCATGAATACATGGTTTTCTATGGTGATTTTTTGCTTGCACCGCTTTTTATCAGGTCTCCGTGTTTCTACCGACCGTTGACTCCTTTGGAGTTTTAACCCCTCCGGGTTTATTCGTTATCCATTGTTAGTTTTTCACTATTAATTATTCACTATTAATTAAAGTCTCATTTTTGAAAAAAATATCCCCCAACAGCTATACCTGAGTATTTTTTGTAGTAAAATGGCTTCCCGGATCCGGAAAAATCAGCCTCAAAAACACCCTGGCCGCTAATCCATTGAAACAAGGCTACTTCTGTAGTTTTTAAGGTTTATTCCGCAGGAAAAATGTCTTAATTCTCAAATTTAAGGACATCCCAACCGGGCGATATGGACTTTTTCCCGTGAAAAGGGGCTTATTGACCAGGAACAATGGGTATATTTTCCAGATTCGCCCCCTCTTACCAGAGAATAAGGGTCAATTCTGGAGTTTCACCCCATCGTGCCAAAGAATAAGGTTTGATTCTCCGGTTTTACCCCATCATGCCCGGCAGGATGTCGTATTTTTCGGGAAAAAGGTCATACTTGCGGGTTGTGATCCCCTTTGGCTGGAGTCTGAATAGCTTTCTTCCCTGAGAAAAATGCGTACAAAGTACCGGGGTTGCTTTTTTGAAAAGTTGCAAGGTATACTTTTTATCCAAAAAAATCAATTTTTAAGCGCTTAAATTATGATGCTCAGCCAGATAGACATTTTTTTAAAAAATTTTGCCCCCACCCTTAAAAAGCTAAGGCCTGCGCAAGCGTTTGCGCTGTTTTAAAACAACTTGCCATTGTGCCTCAAATAGTTATAACTTTGATTTGAATCTTAAATCTCCCAATGGTATGCCAAAAATAACATTTCCAACAAGCGACCAGGACAGACTGGTCCTGTTACAGAAAATCGGGGCCACCGCAGCCCAGGATCAAAGCAAGGGACTCAACTACCTGAGTGAAGAAACCCTGCAAAAAGTAAATACCCAGCTACCCGGCCTTCAAACGGCTTATTCGGCATTGGCCGCCAAATTCAGTCACCGCTCGCAGGAGGCGGCTGAACGCGATGGGGCCCTAAGCCAGCTTGAAGTTTACGTGCGCGATGCCTGGGATGGGATTAAGCGAAGGGTGCGGCGAAATAAGGAACCGGCCCAGGTACTGGCCCTTTATAAATTACCATTAAGTGGCGACATACCAAAAATTACCAATCGTGAAGCCTGGGTTGAAATGGCCAAAAGCATCATACTGGGCGATGCCGAAGCGGTCAATCAGGGTTATCCGGCCATGACTTCACCCACCAGTACCGAAATACAGGCTATGGTTGACAATGCCCTGCTCGAAAGCAACCAGGCGGTTGCTGCCGATCGGGAATACGATACAGCCCAGGCAGCCATGGAGCCCTTACGAACCAGCGTGGGTGAGTTGTTTAAAGATGTATATGCCGAACTGCAATTTAACCTGCGTAAGTTGGATGCACCCAGCCAACGACGCATTATAAAAACCTATGGTTTCCGCTACTATTATCAGCCGGGTGAACCCGCTGAGCCGGAAATCACCGAAACCACACCCGAAGCGGAATAAGGGAAAGAAAGATTTGAATACAAACAAAAAAAGAGGCTGCCCATTTTATTTTGGACAGCCTCTAATTATTTAACAGCTATTTAGTAAATCTTACAAAATGCTTTATTAGTTTTTTGTAACGGTAGCTGATGGAGTAGCACTTGTTAGAACTACGGTATAAGTTCCTTCTTCACCTTCAGCAATTACATAAGCAGAAGCATTTCCATCAAAATACCAGCTCTGATCGTCAGCTTTGTATCCAATTTGCTCAGCCCAGTCAGCATTTTTGCGGAATTTGAATTCACCAGCTACTAAATTACCAGTCCAGGTCCATTCTGTTCCATCTGCATTTGGAATCATTTGATTGTCATTCCATCCTTTAGGAGTAGCACTTCCAATAATAGTCCAGAAATCACCAAAATAAGCTCCATTTTTAACAATAGTTACTTTAGCCAGATCTTTATTACCAGCATCAATAACTAAATAAACATCATAGCTTCCGGTTTCAGCTACATTTAAGTTAACATCACCAAAACCATTAGTAGTTGGTACGGCAGATGTAAGGTCACTGCGCAATGAATCAATTACAGAATAACGATAAACTGATCCGTTAAAAGCTTCACCAATTACACTGCGAAGACCAAATCCTTCTCCCTCGGCGCTATTTAGAGTCACATTAGTCCATGTATAGGTATAAACTAAACCGTCTTTAGTTGGTAAACCAGTATTATCAGCCGATACAGCAAATCCCCAACCCCAGCTACTGGCATCAGCAATTGCATTCGTATTTGTTTCTGCCACACCTGTTCCGAATACGTCAAACTTAACTGCTGACCAATCGGTAACTTCGGCTGTTCCTGTTAATTCTGTTACTGAAGTAAAACCTGTACCAAAAGTATAGGTTAAAGTAATGGTGTAAATACCGGGTTCAGTCCAATTCATATCGGCACCACCAGGTGTTAAAGCATCCATTCCTCCACCCAGATTGGTATTAACGCGCACATCTTCTGTGTCATTGAAGAAAATCTTCCAACCATCAGCATAACGCAATTTGAAACCACCGGTTTTCATAGCAATATCTGTACCTTCCCAAACAATCTTGGTAGCATCAGATTCTTTATAAGGAAAAGCTGTGTTTCCATCCCAACCATTTGGAGATGCAGCACCAATAATACCCCAATCAGCTTTAGCATAGGTTACCATTTCTAATTCTGAATCGAATACAATGTGGTAAGCACCTGATTCTTCTACGGTATAAGCAACTGAATCGCTATTGGTGGTTCCTTTGTAAAGACCAGCAGTTGGTTCTTCGGCAACGGCTTCAACTTTAGCAGCATCACTTGAACCTACATAGTCAACATTTCCATTGCTAACTTCGATGATATAGAATCCATTAGCTGCATCAACCATATAATAAGTTTCCATTAAACTAGCTCTATCCACTTGACCATTTTCATTCTTAGTGGCAAGCATAATACCATTGGCTGGAATATCAGCTAATTTATCAATATCGCCAGAATATACATAAAAGCCATTGTCAAGTTCAACCTTATCACCCGTTGGATTATCCGGTGGTAACACAATAGGATCGTCGTCATCACAAGCTGTAAATGAAACAAAACCGATTAGCAACATGGCTAATACTCTAAAAACATTTTTCTTCATAATTACTTAGGTTTAAATTATTAATAAATTAATTTATTCTGAAATTGGATCACTAGCTAAATTCGGATTGGTTGTTTTAGCATACAACGGAATTGGAAATACATTTTCAATGGCATTTGCTCCCGGATCTTCAGGATCACTTCCATCGCTTTTACTCCAAAAAGGTTTGTCAAATTTCTCAAAACGAATCAAATCTGTTCTGCGGTGCCCTTCTGCAAAAAGTTCACGACCACGTTCTGCCAAAATATTGTCCAGGGTGACTTCTCCCAGATTCCATGGTGCAACTCCGGCTCTCACACGAATCTGGTTAACTAGATCAAGTGTAGGTTGAGTCAAACCGGTAGAACGCAATTCGGCCTCTGCTTTCATCAAATAGATGTCGGCCATTCTGAAAACAGGAAAGTTAATTGTAAGGTTTTCAAGAGCTCCCTGATAAATTTCAAACTTTTTAACCCGGGCACCACAATTGGTAATAAACTCTTCAGTTAAACTACCACCAATGGGCATATTGGCATAAGGAATTTTATAATCAATATCCAATTGTTTTCCATCAACCATTAAAGGTTCTCCTGTGTGTGTAAACTGAGGGCCCCAAAGAAAATAACCTTCTTTACGCAAATCAGTTGCTTCAAATGATTCAAAATGATCAGGAATAACACAGAATCCATTCCATGGACCTGCATTCATATTAAATGTTTCGTTATGATTGTAGTGCAAAGTACGCATGTGAAAACGAAATCCGGTCCGATTTACTTCATCAAAAGCCACAGAAAAGATAATTTCGGGTGAAGAGCTATTGGTTGTCTTAAATGGAGCTAAAGCATCATTTTCAAGACCCAGCGAAGCATTTGCTATCAGACTATCGCAATATTGAATTGTCTTTGCATAATATTCCTGATCATCAACCCCTTTATACACTTTCCCATTTAAATACAGCTTAGCTAATAATGCCTGGGCCATTTCTTTTGATGCATAATTCTTATAAACTGGATTTGCAACAGAATTCAAATGCATATAGCCTCGTTCCAAAGTAGTAACTAAACTATCGAAGATTGCCGCTCTATAATTCTTATAGGGTAATTCAGGAGCATAATAATAGGTAGTCAAATAAGGAACATCTCCGTAATTATCCATTAAAAGTGAATAATAAAACGAACGGATAGCTTCTACTTCAGAAACAATATTTATGGGAGGGCTCCCTGCATCTCTTAATTTATCGAGCACCTCGTTGCTTGTTTGTATTCCGGTATAGAGTTCCCGCCACATACCAACTGTAGGATCACTTTCGTCGTTCCAACTGTGATATTGTAATTGTAGCCATTTTCCACCATCAAACCAGTGTGGACCACGTGTTGGAGCGACCATCTCATCGGAACTGACTTCCTGTGCTAAAAACCAGTAACCATTATCGTCAAAAAGTTCACTTAGTTTTTCATAACTTACCAAATGGCCTACAGCCACCTGATCTGCTGTTTCCGGATAATTATCCTGAGGAATTGCATCAAATACCTCTTCGGTTAAATCGGTACATCCTATGGTTGAAGCCAATAAGAATGTACTATAAAGAATTATTTTTTTCACGTCAATTAAAATTTAGATTGTTAGAAAGTTGCATTTATTCCAAAGCTAAATGTTCTGGTTTTTGGATAAACGCTGAAGTTATCAACACCATAATCCAAACCATCGATGGTCATTTCCGGGTCTGAACCAGAATAACCAGTTAGAACAAATAAATTATTGGCACTTACCGAAAGCTTTAAGCTTTTAAAATTCTTACTGTCATTCAATTTAAAATTATAACCAAACGAAAGGTAATCAAGTCTTAAGAATGAAGCATCTTCTAAAAACAACGTAGACGGCTTATTAAAGGTGCCCTGGAATCCCTGAACCATATAATCGGCACTGTTCTCCATTAGATTTCGTGCAGGCATGTGACTGGGCGATGAGAAAAAACCAGTAGTGTGATTATAAACCTGCTGACCCAATAAGGCCCTGAAAGAAAAATCGATACTAAAGTTTTTATACAAAGTAATGTTATTACCCCAGGACAATTCAATATCCGGCGTTGCATTTCCTACAATAGCACGGTCATTAATGTCCAGATCTTTTTCTCTGATAAAATCGTCTTCAGACTCACTTTCTTTATGATTGTTTTTAAAATAGGGATTACCATCCTGAAAATAAGCAAATTCATACAAATAGAAGTTTCCAAGCGGTTGATCTTCTTCGATAAAAATGGTCCAGTTGTCACCACCAACCATTCCATCACCTGATAACCAACCTACCCGTCCATCCGTTTCTGCAGCCCAAAATCTTCCTAAATCGGTAACTTTTCCCTTATTATGAGAAGCAGCAAAGGTTGTTTTCCAATGAAAATTTGATTTGTCAACTGCCGTTGCCATTACAAAAAACTCAATACCCTGATTCAAGACAACCCCGGAGTTAGCCCAAAGATTTGGATAGATATAAGGAGGTGAGGGTACTGAATATTCATTAATTAAATCGTTGGTCGTTTTGCTATAATATTCGATAGAACCACTAATACGACTGTTAAATAAAGCGTAATCAACACCAATATTTAATTCGCTGGTTTGTTCCCACTTTAAATCCGGGTTGGCATTTCTGTTTGCTGACCAGGTTAAAACCTCTTTTCCAGTTACCGGATCGGTCACAATTTTACTGGGATATAAAATGGTTTGACTATAGTAGGGGTCAAATGCCTGATTACCTGAAACACCATAACTTGCCCTTAACTTAAATTGATTTAAGACCTGCAAATTACTCATAAACGCTTCATTATGCATATTCCAACTAATTGAAGCCGTGGGAAAAACACCCCATTGCTCATTAGCCCCAAATTTTGATGAACCATCGGTTCTTAAAGAAGCTGACAAATAATACTTACTGTTGAAATCGTAATTTACCCGACCAAAGAAACCAACCAGATTTGATTTACGAGCTTCTGATTGAACCATTCCATATTGAACATCAATAAAGGATTTTAGATTATCGACACCAACAGAGGGAGATTGAGAGTTCTTAACATCAACGCCAAATTTTGTCAGACTATTTTCCTGCCATGAATAACCCGTTAATAAAGTAAGGTTATGCACCGAGTTAAAGGATTTATTGTAATTTAAAGTAGCTTCAACACTTTTTTGGGCATCTAACTCATACCAGCGCGAACCAGCACCATTATCCTCACCTTGTCCACCATAAACACCAACCGGCCTGAAATAACGATATTCCTTATCGCGACTTAAATAACTGGCATTAACAGCTGCTATCAAATCATTTGTTATTTCGTATGAAGCTTTAAAGCTTGCTAAGATTTTCTTTTTTGAATCGTTTTTTTCAACATTCTCAATAATACCAACCGGGTTAATATAATTGAACCCTCTCTTATCGGTCACTGGCTCAAAAGCAAACGAACCATCAGTATTGTATACAGGATCGGTTGGATTCATCCGGTAGGCTTGATACAAAACATCTTCACGACCACCATCTCCATAATCAACCAAATCGTTTTTCTCAAAAGTTACTGCCATGTTACCCGATAAGGTAAGTCTATCATTGAAAGCTTTATGATCAATTTTCAAATTTCCAATCGTGCGTTCTTTGCTTGAACCCTTAATAACTCCCTGCCAATTTGAATGGGTAACAGAAGCATAATAGCTTCCTTTTTCATTTCCACCACTGGCACTTAGATTTGTGTTTTGAGTGAAACCGGTTCTAAAAATTTCATCCTGCCAATCGGTTGATGTACCACCATCAGTCCAATCATCCGCGAAAAAATAATCAGCAAATGTCCTATAATCAGCTGCATTAAAAAGATCCAACTTTTTTGAAAGTACATCAATGCTACTTGTTGAATTAAACGCAAGTCTGTTGTTATCACTTGCTCCTTTTCGGGTAGTAATAATAATAACCCCATTTGCTCCACGTGAACCATAAATAGCTGTTGAAGCTGCATCCTTAAGAATGTTATAGGTATCAATATCTTCGGGAGCTACCATATTTGGATCGGCACCAGCGATTCCATCAATAACATACAGTGGATTTGTGTCAGTTTTACCGCTAATACCAGAACTACCACGAATTTTAATTTTCACATCGCTGTTTGGATCTCCACCTCCCTTTGTAACTACAACACCCGCAGCTTTACCAGCAATAGCCGCCAAAGGATCGGTAAGCACTCCACCATTCATTTCATCAGCTTTTATGTGTGCTACAGCCCCGGTTTTGTCTTCTTTCTTTTGGGTACCGTAACCGATTACTATTAACTCATCAAGCTGAGCAATGTCTTCAACTAAAGTAAAATTAACCACGGCCTTACCATTGGTTAATGTAAACGTTTGCTCTATATTGGCATAACCAATAAATGAAGCAACCAACATACTGGCGTCATTGGGAATCCCACTTAAGGTGTAATTCCCGTCAATGTCTGTAATTGTACCAATAGTTGTTCCTTTAACTACAACGTTTGCACCGATTAAAGGGAAACCGTTGTTGTCGATTATCTTACCTGTTACTGTGCCCGTTTGTGCCTGAGCCAGGGTCACAATAGCAAGAAAAAGTCCAACTAATGAAAATAATTTCCTTACCATAATCTATTTAGGTTTAATTTGTTAAGTAAATTTTTGTCTTTCCTTATTTTTAAGAATGGTATTATATAGCGCAGCACAAACATACAATAGAAGTTTGGTAAAAAGAACGGGGTTTGAAGCGCACATTTTCCGCAACCGTTTTCGCAACCGTTTGCTTATGTTATATAACATGTTTTTAAAGGCCAAAACTTCCATTATTAAAAATATCTATAAAGTTACATTAATGTTTCAATAGATTGATTACCAAGCCTTGTTTTTTTTACAACAACAAATGATGAATAAATTTGGAATTTCTCGTGGCTGACCCGTCTAAAATGTTAAATTTGTCAAAACAATCCACAAAATAACATGGAACATAAAGGTCAAATCACCATAAAAGATATTGCCCGGGAGCTGGGCATCTCGCCATCTACGGTTTCAAGGGCACTAAAAAACCACCCCGACATTAGCACAAAAACCAAAGAATTGGTTCATGGGCTGGCTAAAAAGCACAATTACAAACCCAACGCAGTAGCCTTATCACTCCGGAGTAGTAAAACACACATGATTGGTGTTATTATCCCCAAAGTAGTTCACTTTTTTTTCTCATCGGTAATTAGTGGTATTGAGCACGTGGCCAACGAACTAGGTTATAATGTAATGATTTGCCAAAGCGACGAAAACGAAGATCGCGAAATCACCAGTATCCAATCGTTAACATCGGCACGGGTTGACGGAATTCTTGCCTCAGTATCGAAAGACACGACCGACTTTATCCATTACAAAGAATTACTCGACAACAACATACCACTGGTTTTTTTCGATCGGGCTATTGCCGAACTTAAAACCGACAAGGTGGTAATTGACGATGTGGATGGTGCTTTTATTGCTACCGAACACCTGATACAAAAAGGATGTAAAAAAATTATTCACCTGGCAGCGCCTCAAAACCTGCTGATTGGGCAACGGCGTAAAGAGGGTTACCTGAAAGCATTGAAAAAATACGGTATTCCGGTAGATGAAGACCTGATTTACAAATGTGACAGCCGCGAAGAAGCGCTGGTCGTGATGCGGGAAATATATGAATCCGGTATTCGCCCCGATGGTGTTTTCGCGGTAAACGACCTTACTGCTTCCGGAGTTCTAAGAGTGGTAAAACAATATGGCTTCTCCGTGCCTCACGATGTTAAAGTTGTGGGCTTTTCTGATGGATTTGTGGCTACTGTTACCGATCCCACACTTTCGACCGTCGACCAGCATGGCTTTGAAATGGGCAAGCAAGCTGCTCAGTTGTTGTTAGATCGCATCAACAAAACCATTGACAACTATTCTGCAATTACCAAAATTATCCCAACAAACCTTATTGTTAGGGAATCAACCGGCGAATAAGTTACTTTAAAACTAAATTACCACAACGCTTCGCAATCGTTTTAAATACTACATTCAAAGGTTTTTGGCGATTTCGCGAACTTTTTTTTTGTGCCGGTTTTAATTTTTCTGTTAATTTGCGGTGTCTTACCTTTTTTAACATGATTATTATAGTAGCGCATCACTAATCATGTAATAATACTTTTATACTTTGCATGAAACAACTTTGATTACTATCAAGGGTAATTTCCGGAGAAATCAAACACAATGGTTTGATTACTGCCTAAATGCCCCTGAATAATTAAAGGTATCGAATTAAAAATGAAACAAACCAGATTCAGTATTCGGATTTTTTTTGACATGAGGCGAATTTGGAAATGTGACAAAAACTAAAGCATAATCGCAAACAGTAAACAGATGAAAAAACAACCCAAATTAAATTTTTGGCAAATCTGGAATGTAAGTTTCGGGTTTTTAGGTATCCAAATGGGGTTTGCCTTACAAAGTGCAAACGTAAGCCGGATACTTTCGAATTTAGGTGCCGATTTGCACCATCTCTCGTTATTTTGGCTTGCTGCTCCTGTGATGGGACTTATTGTTCAGCCTATTGTGGGTTCAGCCAGCGACAGGACCTGGAACCGCTTTGGACGCAGAGGGCCCTATTTGCTGGGTGGAGCATTTGTGGCCGCATTCGCCATGTTTCTGATGCCTAATGCCGGAATGTTTGTAAAATTCTTGCCTCCTTTAATTTTTGGTGCCATTATGTTTGCTCTAATGGATGGTTCGTTCAATATTACGATGCAACCTTTTCGTGCTTTGGTAGCCGACATGGTTCCTTCGGAACAACGAACCCTGGGCTATTCTATTCAAAGTTTTCTAATTAATACCGGTGCCGTATTGGGTTCCATACTCCCTTTTATTTTAACCAACGTACTCAATGTCCAAAACACAGCTCCCGATGGCGAAGTTCCTGCTTCGGTTATCTGGTCGTTTTATATAGGAGGATCCATGTTACTGCTATCAGTAATCTGGACTGTGTTTCGCACCAAAGAATATCCACCCGAGGAATATGCTTCGTACAAAGGCCTGGAACAGAACACACCGGCCAACCCAAAATATAAAGGTATTTTGGGATTCTTTCGCCTGGTTGCCGATGCACCCAAAACTATGTATCAGCTGGCTATTGTACAATTTTTTTCATGGTTTGCCTTGTATTTAATGTGGGTTTACACCACATCGGCTATAGCACAGCATGTTTGGGGCTGCCCGGTTGATGACAAATCGTCGGCAGCATTTCAGGAAGCAGGAAACTGGGTTGGACTGTTGTTTGGAGCTTACAGTCTCTTTGCGGCCATTTTTTCAATTGTAATGCCGCGCATTGCCAATAAATTCGGAAGAAAAACAACCTATTCACTGGCACTTACTGCCGGAGGAGTAGGATACATTGCCCTATTTTTTATTACCAATCAATACCTGCTTTTCATTCCGATGATCGGTGTTGGAATTGCCTGGGCTGGAATTTTAGCTATGCCCTACGCTATTCTATCTGATTCGGTACCATCTGACAAAATGGGTGTTTACATGGGAATTTTCAATTTTACCATTGCCGGACCTCAGATAGTTAGCGGTTTTATTGCCGGAGCTATACTAAAACACTTCTTTAATGAACAAGCCATTTTTATTCTGGTGCTTTGTGGTGTTTTAATGATTCTGGGAGCTGTATCGGTAGGATTTGTTAAACCAAGCCGGCAAATTGAAAACAACTAAGCATACAACGGCAAACAAAAAAATTACAAATAAATTAAAAAACAGATTATTAGATGGGAACGATTCGTGCTTGTATTTTTGATTTAGATGGAGTGGTGGTCGACACTGCAAAATACCATTACCTGGCATGGAAACGCTTAGCTCAGGAAATGGGCTTCGATTTCACGATTGAAGACAACGAAAAACTTAAAGGCGTGAGCCGAATGGATTCGCTAAACATTCTTTTGAACATTGGTGGAATAAACATTAGCGATAAAGAAAAACTTCAACTTGCCGAAAAAAAGAACACTTGGTACAAAGAATACATTGATACCATGACACCCGATGAAGTTTTACCCGGAGTAGTCAACTTTTTTGAAGAACTTAAATTACATCATATTAAAATGGCTTTGGGTTCTGCCAGTAAGAACGCACAGTCAATTCTCGAAAAAACAAACCTGAGTCATTGGTTTGACGCCATTATTGATGGAACAAAAACACAAGAAGCCAAACCCAATCCTGAAGTTTTCCTTTTAGGAGCCAAAGAATTAGGGATAGCGCCAAAGAATTGTGCTGTTTTTGAAGATGCAGAAGCAGGTGTAGAAGCCGCATTAAATGCCAACATGTATTGTATAGGAGTAGGTTCACCTCAGGTGCTTAACAAAGCCCATCAGGTTATACCCGGCCTATTTGATATGAATATGGCAAAACTAAATATTTAACAGGTTTTGGGGAGCAACTACTCACGAAATATTTATTTCATGGGTTTTATTGGGGGATAATTGTTGCTCCCCACTTTTAATAAAATTTACATGGGTAATGGTGGCCAATTTTTAAAAAGACCTTACCATAAAACAAATACCTACATGAATAAATATTTGAAACTAGACGAATGGAACATCATAGAAGAGGGGTTTAATCCGGAAAACGTCCCCTCTTCAGAAAGTATTTTTAGCATTGGTAATGGCCGAATGGGTCAACGGGCCAATTTTGAAGAAAACTATTCAGGAAAAACCCTTCAGGGAAATTACATTGCCGGAGTTTATTACCCCGACAAAACTAAAGTAGGCTGGTGGAAAAACGGCTATCCGGAATACTTTGCCAAGGTGCTTAATGCTGCCAACTGGATTGGGATTCAGGTGAACATGAATGATGAAGCACTCGATTTGGCAAAAAACAAGGTTGCCAATTTTAAAAGAGTTCTCAACATGCGTGAAGGGCATTTATCACGCTCTTTTACAGCCACTTTAAACCAAGGTTGTGAGTTGTCGGTGGATACCTGTAGGTTTTTAAGTATTGTTGACGATAATTTAGGAGCTATTCGCTACAAGATTAAAGTAAACAAATTGGGAGGAAAACTTACACTCACTCCATATGTTGATGCCGATGTGGAGAACGAAGATTCAAACTACGACGAGAAATTCTGGGAACCCATAACAGAAAAAACAGAAGGAACGCAGGCTTTGGTAACTGCCAAAACAAAAAAAACAGGCTTTGTGGTAACCACAGCCATGCATTACGAAGTTTGGGTAAATGGAAAAAAAACAGAAACAACGGTTGAACATGTTACGCGTGAAAAATACGCAGCTTGTAGTTTAACACTCAATGTGAATCCGGGGGATGAGATTATCTTATATAAATTTGCAACCAACATTTCATCATTTAACCATCCTATAGAAAAACTAGAAAGCGTGGCTTTGGCTGAGTTGGACAAGGCTCAAAAAAAACACTTTGAGCAAATGCTGGACGAACAAAAAGCCGCCTGGAAAGCCAAATGGGAAGAAAGCGATATTACCATTGAAGGCGATATTGCGGCGCAGCAGGCCATCCGATTCAATATTTTTCAGTTAAACCAAACCTATACCGGCGAGGACGAACGACTAAATATTGGTCCCAAAGGTTTTACCGGCGAAAAATACGGCGGCAGTACCTACTGGGATACAGAAGCTTACTGCCTTCCATTTTACCTGGCCACAGCCGACCAGCATGTAGCACGAAATCTGTTGCTGTATCGCTACAAACAACTCGACAAAGCCATTGAAAATGCTGCAAAACTGGGATTCAATCATGGAGCAGCCCTATTTCCCATGGTAACCATGAATGGTGAGGAATGTCACAACGAATGGGAAATTACTTTTGAAGAAATTCACCGAAACGGAGCCATTGCGCATGCCGTTTATAATTACATTCGCTACACCAACGATCTGGATTATCTGGCCGATTACGGATTGGAACTGCTTATAGCAATTTCCCGTTTCTGGGCACAGCGTATCACATATTCTGAATCGCTTAAAAAATACGTAATGTTGGGTGTTACAGGACCCAACGAGTACGAAAATAATGTGGACAACAACTGGTACACCAACACCATTGCTGCCTGGTGCCTGAAATACACCTGCGAAGTAGTTGATTACGTTCAAAAAAACTACACGGAGAGATTTCTATCGCTAAGTCAGAAAATAAGTTTTAATGCCGAAGCTGAAACGCAAAAATGGAAAACCATTGCTGAAAACATGCACTTTCCTGAAAGCAAAGAGCTGGGCGTTTTCTTACAACAAGATAATTACCTGAATAAAGAACAAATCCTGGTAAAAGATCTTGATCCATCACAAAGGCCAATCAACCAAAACTGGTCATGGGACCGGATACTACGCTCCTGTTTTATTAAACAGGCCGACACCCTGCAGGGCATTTATCTTTTTGAAGAAGATTACGATATAAATACGATTGAACGTAACTTTAATTTCTATGAAGCCCGTACCGTTCATGAGTCATCACTTTCGCCATGCGTACATACAGTGCTTGCAGCCAAACTGAACAAAATGGATAAAGCCTACGAATTGTATTTACGTACCTCACGACTCGACCTTGACGACTACAATTGCGAAGTTGGTGAAGGACTCCACATTACCTCAATGGCGGGAACCTGGATGTCGGTAGTTCAGGGCTTTGGCGGACTAAGGGTCAATAATCATAAAATATATCTGAACCCTCGCATCCCTAAAGCCTGGGATAGTTATTCATTTAAAATTCGTTTCCGGGGCAGTGTGCTTAAAATTAATGCACTCAAAAACAAAGTTGAAGTGCAAAACTATAGTAATAACGAACTTAACCTGGTCGTTTTTGAGAAAGAATACACGTTAAGCGGAAACAATAAACTGACTATTGAAATTTAAAACTTAAAACATACTCTTATGCGGAAAATTCTAAATGCACTGCTTTTTGTTTTTATGCTTGCTCTGGTTAGCTGCAATGCGCCATCTTCGAATAACGAGCAGACTAAAACAAACCAACGGGTTTATACCCATGTTGATTGGTCAAAAAATGCCAATATTTACGAAGTAAACATCAGGCAATATACTCCTGAAGGAACTTTTAATGCTTTTGCTGATCATTTGCCCCGCTTACAGCAAATGGGAGTCGATATTTTGTGGCTGATGCCCATTCACCCCATCAGCGAAAAAAACCGGAAGGGAAGCAAAGGCAGCTATTACGCGGTTCAGGATTATCAGAAAGTGAATCCCGAGTTTGGAACTTTTGAAGATTTTAAATCGCTGGTTGACCAGGCTCACAATTTGGGAATGAAAGTAATTATTGACTGGGTTGCCAACCACACCGGCTGGGATAACTGGTTGATTGAAGCTCACAACGACTGGTACACCAAGGACTCGTTGGGTAATATAGTTACTCCGGTTGAGGATTGGTCCGATGTGGCTGATCTGAATTATGAAGTACCAGAATTACGCGAGTACATGACCCAAAGTCTTGAATACTGGGTAAGAGAAGCAAACATTGACGGGTATCGTTGCGATGTGGCCGGAATGGTTCCGCTGGATTTCTGGATTTCGGCTCGTACCCGTTTGGATGCCATAAAACCAGTATTTATGCTGGCCGAATGGGAATCGAAAGATATTTTAGCTGCCTTTGATATGATTTACGGATGGGAATTTCATCACATCATGAATCAGGTAGCCCAAGGCAAAAAAAACACCAGCGATATAATTACATACTTTAATAAAGTTGACACCTTGTTTGATGCTGATGATTACCTGATGAACTTCATCACAAACCACGATGAAAACTCGTGGAATGGCACCGAATTCGAGCGCATGGGCGATGCTGTCAAAGCTATGGCAGTACTGGCTCACACTGCGCCCGGAATGCCCCTGATTTATACCGGGCAAGAAGCCAAATTGAACAAGCGGCTGCTCTTTTTTGAAAAAGACGCTGTTGAATGGGGTACGTATGAATTTGCCGATTTTTACAAAAAATTATTGTTACTGAAAAAGAATAATAAAGCACTTTGGAACGGGACCCAGGGCGGACCCTTAACATTTATTGAAAACAGCGGCACCAATGTATTGACTTTTTCACGTGAAAAAGAAAACGATAAGGTGGTGGTTATGCTTAACCTAAGCAATACAAACCAGGAAATTTCTTTCATAAATAATGCGGTTGTTGGTAACTACAACTCACTCTTTACACAAACCGAAGTTACCATTAGCGATGTTAGCAGCTTTAATTTAGGACCTTGGGACTACAAAGTTCTGGTGAAAAACAATTAATTCGGCTTTAGTTTAAGATAATATGTGTTATTAGTCGGTAAATGTGTATTTAAAAGCCTGATTCCATTACGAATCGGGCTTTTTAAAAAATTCGCTCAGCAGAAGCTCCTTTGGATCACCACTTGCTGGTATATGGGAAAAAATATTTTTATTAAAAAAAAATGTTTTCAGGAAATATTTTATCCAAAATAGATTAAATTCAACTTTTTGTAGTCAAATCATCAATCAATTGGTTAAAAGCACATACGATAAAATCTTAAACATAAATATTTTAAAAAATGCTACTCACAGCCATCAAACCACAAAGAACCAGAAAAATGAAACCAATTTTTCGAATAGCGATGTTGGCAATTTTCGTTTCGCTGATCTTACCTGTAGAAGCCCAGAATGTAAATTCAGAGCAAATTAAAAAACATGCATCAACGCTGGAGTTACAGTACCTACTGCAACTGCCAGCCAATTACTCAGCCGAAACTCCGGCTGGTTACCCGCTCATCCTGTTCCTGCACGGTTCTGGTGAACGGGGCGACAGCCTTCCGCTGGTAAAAGCCTGGGGACCCCCTAGAATTGCATCTGAAAAAGGGTTACCTTTCATCGTCATTTCGCCCCAATGCCCAGCCAACGAATGGTGGACATCACTTTTATATCCTTTAAGTCAGTTGCTCGACCAGGCCATTGCCACATACAATATCGACACAAGTCGCATTTATCTTACCGGATTAAGCATGGGTGGTTTTGGAACCTTTGCTCTGGCACAAATGTATCCCCGTTATTTTGCAGCCATAGCCCCCGTTTGTGGTGGCGGAACTCCCGGATTGGCAAAATTCTCAACGAACCTTCCCACCTGGATCTTTCATGGTGAAGTAGACGAAGTGGTTCCAGTGGAAAATTCAGAACTCATGTACAAGGCACTTCAGGAAGCCGGAGCCGATGTTAAACTTACAGTTTTCCCCGGGGTAAACCACGACTCATGGATTCCTGCCTACAACAACTCGGGTTTGTTTGAGTGGTTTCTTGAACACCAAAAACAATAATTTGTTTGACATTAGTAACAACTAAATTACCATACAATGAAACAAAGACTACTTATTTTTATATTTTTTCTGAGTCTGGCATTATCGCTGACTGCAAAAACAACGATACAAAAAATTGAACCCATGAACTGGTGGGTTGGAATGAAAAATCCCAACCTACAACTGCTGGTTTATGGTGAAAACATCGCATCGACCCAACCCAAGATAAATTACCAGGGGGTTGAACTAAAAAAAGTAAACCGGGTTGAAAACCCCAATTATCTTTTTCTTGATTTACATATTGATGAAGCAACCGAACCGGGAACTTTTACGATTGTGTTTAAAGAAGGCAAAAAGTCGCGATTAAAATACACCTACGAACTAAAACCCCGAAATACGAAACAAAACATCCATCAGGGTTTTGATGCTTCAGACGTAATTTATTTGCTGATGCCCGACCGCTTTTCCAACGGAAATCCGGATAATGATTCCACAAGCGATACGCATGAAAAAGCAGATCGCAGCAATCCAAACGGTCGTCATGGTGGCGATTTGCAGGGAGTAATCAACCACATGGATTATATTGCCGACATGGGTTTCACCGCTCTTTGGCTCAATCCTTTTCTGGAAAATAATCAGGAAGCTTATTCGTATCATGGCTATGCTATTTCTGATTTTTATAAAGTTGATTCCCGCCACGGAAGCAATGAACTGTTTGTTAATATGGTTGATTTAGCTCACGAAAAAGGTGTAAAAGTAATTATGGATATGATTTTCAACCACTGGGGAATTGCGCACTGGATGATGAAGGATTTACCCGAACAGGATTGGATTCATCAGCACGAGAGCTTTTTCCGCTCTAACTTCAGAGGTCCGGTGGTTTCCGATCCATATGCATCGGCTTACGACACAAAACAAATGCTTACCGGCTGGTTCGATGTAAACATGCCCGACCTAAACCAGAAGAATCCATTGCTGGCCACCTATTTAATACAAAACAGCATTTGGTGGATAGAATATGCAGGACTTGACGGAATCAGAGTGGATACCCAGCCTTATCCCTACAAGGAATTTATGTCTGATTGGGCTCAGGCAATAATGGACGAATACCCTACCTTCAATATTGTTGGTGAAGCCTGGTTACAAAAAATATTGATTACATCATACTTCCAGGGCGGAACAAAAAACAAGGACGGTTATAATTCGCACATACCTGCAGTAACAGATTTTCCCATGTTCAATGCCATTAATTCAGCTTTTAACCAAAACGAAGGTTGGACCGAAGGGCTTGCCCAGCTTTATTATGTGCTTGCCCAGGATTTTGCTTATGCCAATCCTTCAAATCTGGTCATCTTTCCCGATAATCACGATCTGAATCGTTATTACGAATCGCTGAATAAAGATTTCAACAAATACAAAATGGGGTTGGCCTTTTTGCTTACCACCCGCGGAATTCCACAAATTTATTATGGAACCGAAATACTGATGGATGGACAGGAACACCAGGGACACGGGTTTATCCGTAAAGATTTTCCCGGCGGATGGGCTGGCGATACCATAAACGCATTTACTGGTGATGGGCTTGGCACACAGCAAAAAGAAGCCCAGGCTTTTGTGAAAAATCTGCTAAACTGGCGTAAAAATAATGAAGTTATTCACAAAGGCAAACTGGTTCATTTTTTGCCTAACGAAGGTGTTTACGTAATGTTCCGCCATACCGATGACCAGGCGGTGATGTTGGTATTAAACAACAATAACGAACAAACAAAAGAACTCGATTCCAATCGCTATCGCGAAATATTAGGTCAATACAAAACAGGTAAAGAAATAATTACGGGCACCACCATGAACGATTTAAACAAAATAACTATTCCGGCCAAGTCGGCTATGATAATTGAACTTTCAAAATAAAAAAAGCGGCCTAAAAGCCGCTTTTTTCAACTAACGAAAAAACTATTTAACAAAACTTGAATTTGATTACAGGCCGGTTTGTTGATGGAATAAATGGTCCGGGGCGGTTGTTGGGTACCAAAAATTAATTCGGCTTTTTGCAGCTCTTTTAAGTGCTGCGACACGGTTGACTGTGCCAGCGGCAACGAATTAACAATAGCGTTGCAGGTGCAATCACCCTGCTGAAGCAATTCCAAAATAGCAATTCGTGCCGGATGCGATATGGCATGCGCCATCTTCGAAACCTGAAGCTGCTTGCGTGAATAACTATCAACGGCTGTGGTTAAACCCATAAACCAATCTAAACTTTAAATTCACTGCAATATTACGATAAGCTCCAGAAATAAATACCGGCAATTTGCATTTGGTAGGTCTGCACACACAAACGGGTTCAATGAATTCAAAATCGGTAAAAAAGGTTAATATTCTGTGAAGTAAACAAGAGTAGATGCCCGAATTAAGTTGCGAATTAAAAAATCAACAGTTGATTATTTCTTTTGTTGCACCATGGTAGTCATCAATTCCAAAAACTGGTTTTTTTTGCGACGCGATAAGAAAGCCACCGAGCCATCTTCCATAACAATTTCATTTCCCAAACGGGTAATCTTGCGTACGTGCAATAAGTTTATCAGGTGCGACTGATGGGTACGGTAAAAGGGATGATCTTCAAGTAAACTTTCGAACTCTCCCAAGTTTTTTGATACGAGCAATTCAGATTGGTCCGACAATTTAAGAGTTGAGTAACTTCCTTCGGCATGAATCTGAACGATGTCGGCAATACGAACAAACTCAATACTCTCAGAGGTTGAAAGGGCAATTTTATCGGGTTTTGAGCTTTTTACATTCTCAAGCAGCAAGTTTATCTTATCCTCAACATTATGATTTTTAGTGCTTTTAATTTTACAAACGGCATTAACCAGTTCATCAATATCGATGGGCTTTAAAATGTAATCGACCGCTGAATATTTGAAAGCTTTAATGGCGTATTGGTTGTAGGCCGTTACAAAAATTACCTGGAAATTTCGTTCGGGAAGGCCTTCTAAAACTTCAAATCCGCTACCACCGGGCATCTCAATATCTAAAAAAACAATATTCGGGTCGGTAGTTTGAATAATCCGGCGGGCATCATCAACATTTTGAGCGGTTCCTACCACCTCAATAAAGTCAATATTTTCAGCTAAAATCAGTTTAATGGATTCAATAGCATCCAGTTCGTCATCTACAATAACTGCTTTATACATAAACACCCAATTTATTCAACACCCAATTCTATTTCTAGGAAATCAAATATACAGTTTTTCCTGAAAAATCAGTCTTTTCCCTCCTTGTTTTTCCCTCCTTCAACAACCAAAACAATTTCCCCTTTAATGGGTTTGGCTGAAAAATGCGCTATGGCCTCAGAAAAAGAGCCCCTGAAATTTTCTTCATGAAGCTTCGAAATCTCGCGACTCACACAAACCTGCCGTTCCTGCTCAAAAACCAGCTTTAGCTGTTCAAGCGTCTTTATCAGCCGATGCGGCGATTCATAAAACACCAGGGTTCGCGGTTCGTTTACCAGGGCTTCAATGCGTTTCATCCGGCCTTTTTTTTGCGGAAGAAAGCCTTCAAAAACAAAACGATCGGTTGGTAATCCCGAATTTACCAGAGCAGGAATTAATGCGCTGGCTCCGGGCAAACACTCCACTTCAATCTGATTATCGACACAGGCTTTTACCAGCAAATAACCCGGATCGGAAATGCCCGGTGTTCCGGCGTCACTAACCAATGCTACGCTTTGACTCGATTTTATCCGCTCAATGATGGAACCCAGTTGTTTGTGCTCGTTGAATTTATGAAAGGGGAACAACTTATTTTGAATCTCAAAATGTTTCAGTAAAAAACCACTGGTTCGGGTATCCTCGGCCAGAATAAAATCGACTTCTTTCAGCGTTTTTATGGCCCTGAAAGTCATATCGTCGAGATTACCAATGGGTGTAGGAACTAAAAATAATTTTGCCATATAATATCAACTAATTTGCAAAACGCCGGAACACCAATTCCAGAAAACTAATGGTGCTTTTCTTATTCTGATCCCAGTTATAATGTGTGAAAATATAAGCCAATGCGTTGTCCAGATTGTCTTGCTTATTAATTTGCTCCACAGCATCGGCATATTTTACGGCATCTTTATTAAATAATTCGTTGATGTACCAGATTCTGTCGTTCAACTTTATGGCTGATTTTAAATCTTTTATGGGGCGATCTTTTAGAGCCGATGCCAAATCTTTATTCTTTTTTACTCCGGCCAGCATGTCGTTAATTGAGGGTGCTTGTCCCTGATACTTGTCGGCAATAGTACCTCCGTTAGTTTTAGCCTTTTGTTCCGGTTCTTTTGTTTCTTCAGTTTTTACTTCTTCATTAGGTTTTTTCAGAATTCCGGAGGCTAACGATTCCGGTTTTGGAGAAAAAGTTTCTACTGTAAAAGGTAACTCATCTGCGTCATCTGCCATGAGCACCTCATCTATTTCATTGGATTCTGACACTACTTCTTTTGGCTTAGATTCATTAGGTTCAGCCAATTCATCGGGCACGAGTTTTTCGTTCGTTTCCTGCTTAACATCGTTCAAAACATTTGTCTCAGATTCATTTTCATTCCGGTCTTCATTAGTATCAGTTTGCTCCGATTCAACAGACTCCACAACTTTTGCCGGTGAATTCAGGGTTGTTTCAGGCTTTACACTTTTCAACTCGGGCGTTTCCATTGCTTTTTCAAGTGCTGAATGAGCCGGGCGGTTCTTCAAATCGTTTTCAACTTGTAAAGTAATTGAATCCGATGAATCCTTTAACAAGAGCAATTCACCGTATATATCTTTCACCTTCGACAATGCCAAATCCACCTCAAATGGGTGAATAGACGCTTCGCCGGAAAAATCATTGACAATGTCGGATAAAATTGTTAGTTCTTTGTTAATGATTTTAAGCAGGTTTTTCTTATTCATATCAAGGGATGTTTTTTCTTTGCAAAAGTAATCAATGTAATTAAACGACCATATAAATATTTTAAGTATACTTACCCTGAAAATTGCAATTTCCGAATCGCAAGCCGGGTACAAAAAAAGCTGTCATGTTTCTCGAAAAAAACAATAAACTGGTAAAGAAAGGTTGGATTGAAGTAGTGTGTGGATCCATGTTTTCTGGTAAAACCGAAGAGTTAATCCGCCGGATGAAACGCGCCAAAATTGCCAAACAAAAGGTTGAAATTTTCAAACCTAAAATCGATACCCGCTATTCAGTTGACGAAGTAGTTTCACACGATGAAAATGCCATACTCTCAACTCCGGTTGACAGCCCTCGCAACATCTTACTTTTAGCCAATGATATTGAGGTAGTTGGCATAGACGAAGCGCAGTTTTTTGACGATGGCTTGGTTGAAGTATGCAACGAATTGGCCAACCGGGGAATTCGCGTTATTGTTGCCGGGTTGGATATGGATTTCAGGGGAAAACCCTTTGGGCCTATTCCAAAACTTTTGGCCACTGCCGAATACGTAACCAAAGTACATGCTATTTGCGTAAAATGTGGCGATTTAGCGCAGTACTCACACCGACTTTCCAGTAACGACAAACTGGTTTTATTAGGCGAAACCGATGTGTACGAACCTTTATGCCGCGATTGTTTTCAAAAAGCAATGAAAACTCAGGTTTGATTTAATTGATTTAAATAGCTTCCGTAAAAAGCTAAAGACAAATGTACAATTAAAAATGACAGCTTACCACATACAGGAAATAGCCTCCGCACTTAACGGACAACTGATTAAAAACTCAGGAGGCAAAATAAATTACCTCCTAATCGACAGTCGCAAGGTTTTGTTTCCGCGCGAAAGTCTGTTTTTTGCCTTACGTGGTTTGCACAACGATGGTCATTATTTCCTTTCAGAACTTTATCAACAAGGCGTACGAAATTTTGTAGTAGAAACACTTCCTGAAAACCTGGAAATGATGCAACGGGCAAATTTTATTCAGGTTTCAAATACCTTGAAAGCCTTACAAAATCTGGTTCGCTGGCACCGCTCCCATATTTCGGTACCGGTGTTAGGTATTACCGGAAGTAATGGTAAAACCATTGTTAAAGAATGGATTTACCAATGTTTGCACAGCGAAAAATACATCATCCGTAACCCAAAAAGCTACAACAGCCAGATTGGGGTTCCCTTATCGGTTTGGTTACTTACTGCCGATGCCGGACTGGGTATTTTCGAGGCTGGCATTTCTCAGGTAGGTGAAATGAAACAGCTGCAGGCAATAATACAGCCTGAAATCGGTATTTTTACCAATATTGGCGATGCGCATCAGGAAAATTTTACATCGCGGGAACAGAAAATAAGGGAAAAACTTAAGCTTTTTTCTGCATGCCACACAATAATTTATTGCGCCGACCAGCCCCTGGTAAACGAAACCATTAACGCTGAAATTAATTCCACAACAAAACAATTTACCTGGGGAAACTCGCCCGACTGTCAACTTAGCATAACAGGCCTTGAAACCCTAAAGACAGGAACATTAATTGAAGCAAGTTACAAAAGCCAAGCTCAAAGCGTAAAAATCCCCTTTTTAGACAAAGCATCCATCGAAAATGCCATTCATGTGTGGAGTTTTCTTTTGGTACAAGGGTATCCCCTATCGTTTATTCAGGAAAAATTATCCCGTTTGGAACACGTGGCTATGCGTCTTGAACTTAAAGAAGGTACCAACAATTGCACACTCATAAACGACAGTTACAACTCCGACCTGGAATCGCTGCACATTGCCATGGATTTTTTATCGCAACAAAACCAGCATCCACAAAAGGTGCTTATTTTGTCCGATATTGAACAAAGTGGCTTCAAAAAAGACGAATTGTACCAACAAGTAGCGGGTATGCTACATCAAAAAAATATTGATCGCTTAATTGGAATTGGTGCCGACATACAAGCGCATCAACACTTATTTGAACTGCGTAAAGATTTTTACCCCTCAACCCGGGAATTTATTGAAAGTAAAGAATGGTTAAAGTTTCAGCGGATGGCTATTTTACTTAAGGGAGCCCGAAGGTTTGAGTTTGAAAACCTGAGTAAATTGCTTCAGAAACAAAATCACCGAACGGTATTTGAAATTGACCTGAACGCTTTGTTACACAACCTGAACTATTTTAAAAACCTGCTGAAACCCACTACCGGAATTGTTGCCATGCTTAAAGCATCGGGTTATGGAAGCGGCACTTACGAAATTGCCAATCTTTGCCAATATCAAAGGGTGGCTGCCATTGCTGTAGCTTTTCCCGACGAAGGGATGGAGTTGCGGAAAGCCGGAATAAAAACTCCCATCTGGGTTATGAATCCTGAGGAAGAAAGTTTTGCTGCGATGATAAATCATCGCCTTGAACCCCAATTATCAAATTTTAGCTCACTTCATCGCTTTAATCTAATTGCTGAATCAACCGATTCAAAACCCTATCCGGTACATATAAAACTCGATACCGGAATGCACCGCTCGGGTTTTATGACACACGAACTCGACTTACTAATTCAGGCATTAAAGTCTTCAGAAAACATTAAGGTAGCCAGTATATTTTCCCACCTGGCTTCAGCCGATGAGCCCCAACAAGACGATTTTACCCATGAACAGGTGGAAGCTTTCGAAAAAATGAGCCAAACCCTGATGGAGCATTTCCCCTATAAAATTAAACGTCATATTTTAAACTCGGCCGGAATTGAACGTTTTCCAAAGTATCAATACGATATGGTTCGTTTGGGAATTGGGCTATTCGGAATAAGTGCTACTGATGCTCCTTTGGCTCAGGTGGGAACCTTAAACAGTTCAATCATTCAACTAAAAAAGCTTAAAAAAGGACAAACGGTAGGTTATTCCCGTAAAGGTATTCTAAACAAAGATTCAGTTATTGCAACGGTTCCGGTTGGTTATGCCGATGGTTTACGACGTATATTGAGTAACGGCGTGGGTAAAATTTGGGTAAATGGAAAGATGGCTCCCATTGTTGGAAACATCTGCATGGATATGTGTATGATAGACGTTACCGATATTGACGTACAGGAAGGTGATTGTGTCGAAATATTCGGAAAACATTTATCAATTGACGAATTGGCCCAATGGATGCAAACCATTCCCTACGAAGTGCTTACCGGCATTTCAAAAAGAGTAAAACGAACTTACCATCTGGAATAATGAATACTCCTAAGCACAACGACCCTCTGGGGCAGGCTGTTTTTGATTACTACACCACAAAAAAAGCCAAAAGACTAAAGGTCTATTCCAACATTGTAGAAACCGATGAAATTCCGGTTCCTTATCTTTTCAGAACATTCAATCAGATGCCGCCCCTGGAGCAAAAGGCCCTTAAACTTTGTCGCGGAAATGTTTTGGATGTTGGAGCTGCTGCAGGACCCCATAGCTTATGGTTAAAAGAACAAAACATTGAGGTATTTCCCATCGATGTTTCTGAACTTGCTGTAAAAACCCAGCATCTTCAAGGACTGAATAAAGCCCAACAAATTAATTTTTTTGATTTGAAGGCGGACAAAAAGTTCGACACCTTATTGTTCCTGATGAATGGAATTGGAATTGCAGGAACATTAGAAGAACTGCCCCTGTTTTTTGAAAAATGCAGACAACTATTGAAACCCGATGGTCAGGTGCTACTCGATTCGTCGGATATAATTTACCTGTTTGGAGACGAAAAAAACGGATTTCAGATTGATTTGAATGCTGATTACTACGGACAGGTAACATACCAAATGAGTTATGGCTCCATTAAAGGCAATAAATTTACCTGGTTGTTTATCGACTTTAACACCCTTTCGCAAATGGCCCACCAGTCGGGTTTTAAATGCGAACTTGTTTTAAAGGGTTCTCATTTTGATTATTTAGCCAGACTAAGTCTATAAGAATAACTGATGCTAACTATAAATAAGCAAAACAATTTTTTCCAGCCCATCAGCATCTACCTCATCAAAAGTTGCCAGTTTATCGCTATCCACATCCAACACTCCGATTACTTTTCCTGATTGGTCTTTAACAGGTACCACAATTTCTGATTTGGAACGCGAATCGCAGGCAATATGTCCCGGAAACTGATGTACATCAGGCACAAGCTGGGTTTTTTGTGAGTTAATTCCCGCCCAGCACACACCCGTATCTTTTGCCAGTTCCATACAGGCAACCGGCCCCTGATAGGTGCGCACTACCAAACGATTATCGGGTGTGAGCAAATAAAACCCGGTCCAAAAAAAATCGTTCATTTTATGGTGTAGTACAGCTGCTATTGAAGCCATGCGGGCCGTTGGATCAGCACTTTTATGCATCAAATCGCTTAATTGCTTGTATATTCGTTCGTAGCGTCCCTGTTTCTTTTTATTTTCCATTTCTTGCAGTATATAATTAAGGGCATAAAAATAAGTTTTTCCCGCATCACTAAAAATGCTTTTCATTTAAAAAGCAAACAAATGTTTGGTTTTTATGCATTGCACTACAGTACTGTGAAAGTATAGAGCTTAGTACATTTTTTCAACACTTACATCAATACCATGGGCTTCGAGCGAGCTAATTATCCGCGGGAAAAGATTTTTGTACCCGGCTAAAATTTCAGGGGCCATAATCCCGTGTTTCTCAATCAATCCTTCCATAAAAATTGAAGCAACTGCTGTACAGGTATAACCGGTAGTGCGTGCCATGCTGTGAATTCCGGTTTTTGTATCAAGTTTATCGTAAATCAGGTATTCGTAACCTACTGGCTCACTCCCCACGGTACCCATTACTTTTGAACGCATTATGGTAAAATCTTCTTCACCCTGTTTAAGCTCCCAAAGGGGCATCAACAATTTGGTCGTAACATCGAGCGGGCGAACTAAAACACCTTTTACATCGATCTCGGTTTGCGAAAAGAAACCACTTTCGCGAAGTACGCGCAAATACTCAATGGTTCCCGGATAACGTAAAGTTTTCTCTATCATGTTGGGTACCTTCATAGTTTTTAGCAGGGTGCGTAAACCATCAGAATTCCAGGCTTCAAGCGTTCCAATTTGCTTAAATTCCACCAATTCCGGGTCGCTCAGGGCATCTTTTGTTATTTGATGACCATTCTCCACATAGCGGGCCGGACGAATATATTCTTCAATTACATCGGCCGGTGAAAACACCGCGCGATATTCCCAGGGCCATTCCCTTATAACAGGCAAACCACCAACCAAACATTCGTATTTATCCACCTTCATGCTGGCGGCATGATACCCGAGAATCATATTACTGATGCCAGGAGCAATACCACAATCGATAGCTACTGTTACTTTTTTGTGTTTAGCCCGTTCATCCAACTCAAACGGGTCTTCCGGAAAAAATGAAATGTCCACCATATTTTTTCCGGTATCAATCACCCGTTTTATTACCTCGAAACCTAAATGGCCCGGTACAGCACCAATAACCAATGCCGAATCCTCCACCAGCTTTTCAAGTGTTTTTTTGTCAGTAACATCGGCCTGAATACAACTGATGCCAAAACAACGTTTTAATTTACCCAGGGCAAGTTCGTTTAAATCGACAACCGTTACTTCATATTGCTTGCTAAGTTCAACCGCAATGGTACTACCCACCAATCCTCCGCCCAAAACCGTAATCTTTCTGCTCATGCTTGTAATTAATTTAGTTGGTACAAATTACAACTTTTGTATAACATATTCAATGGTTTCAAAAAAAATGACAAAAACAGGGCCGGTTCAGATAAAATTATATTTTTGTAATCAGAACGAATCTTAATAACCATTTTTTACATTTATTAAATTTACCATGAATAAAATTACCACCTTAGTTAGCATGGCACTTGCCTTAACTATCAGCCTGGGCGTTTACGCTCAAAAAGCACCCATTAAGTTTGGGAAACTTAGTAAGGACGAAATTGACCTTAGAGTTTATGACAAAGACACTGCAGCTGTTGCCATTGTTTTGTGCGATTTTGGTACGTCTGATTTTACTTACTCTGATAATTCAGGTTTGATGTACCTGTACAAAAGGAATATCCGAATTAAAATTCTAAAAAAAGAAGGATATCACAAAGCCAATTTCGAAATTCCTATCCGGAAAAAATACGATAACCCGGGAAGGATAAGAGGCTTGACTTTTAACTTTGATGAGGGTAAAACAGAAAAAGTTAAACTCGAAAACAACCAGGTATTTACCGACGACATTAATAAATACTGGGATTTGATAAAATTTGAAATGCCTGCTGTTAAAGAAGGCTCTATTATTGACGTGGAATACTCCATTTTATCAGAATTATACGATATCCGGAATTGGAATTTTCAGGACGACATTCCTACACTTTACAGTGAATATCGGGTAACCATTCCCGAATACTTCCATTACAAACAATTGGAAAAAGGATATATTCCTATTGACGAGAAAAGCACAAACAACCGCACGGTTACTCAAACAGGAACTGAAAATCAGCGATCGACAGGACTTGTAACTACATCACGGGTTCAGAACTACAATTTTAGCTACAACGTTACCGACTATTTTTTTATTTCTAAGCATGTTCCTGCCTTTTATGAAGAAAATTACATGACGAGTGAAAAAAACTATATCACAAGCATTGAATTTGAACTGGGTTCGGTTAAATGGCCCAATCGTCCGGTAAAGAACTATACCAATACCTGGGAGGCCATAAACAAAGAATTACTTTTTGATACCGATTTTGGCAACCGGATTAATGGCGCTGGTTTCTTAAAAGACAAACTGGCTCTGATTGAAAGCTTAAACCCAAACCCTGAAGCAAAAATTGCTGCCGTGTACGATTTAATCCGAAATGGTATTAGCTGGAATGGCCGTTATTCCATTTATTCATTTGATAACAACAAAGCCTGGAACGAGGGCAGCGGAACCGTGGGCGATATTAATTTACTTTTGGTAGCCGCATTAAAGCGCCTTGGTTTTGAAGCCAATCCGGTACTGCTTAGCACACGCACTAACGGCCTTATCCACCCGGCACAAATTATTCTCGACCAGTTTAATTATGTAATTGCTTCGGTTTTAATCGACAACAAAACCATTTTACTCGATGCCACGGATCGACACACACCAGCTGGATTATTACCCGAACGTTGTTTAAACGGACAAGGCCGGCAAATTGATAAAAACGGAGGTTCCTGGGTCGATCTGCTTCCTGCCAGCACGCACAGAAAGTCGTACCAGACTATTTTTACCATTGAACCCGATTTATCGTTAAAAGGAAATATTATAGAAAAACACGAAGGTTATTCCGCATTGGAAAACCGGAAAGACATGCAGAATTACAACAGTACTGAAGCCTATCTGGAAGAATACCAAAAAAGATTTCAGACCTTTAGCCTTGAATTGGATTCAGTAAGTGGCGTGGCTCAGCTAAACGAACCCCTTTACCTGAGTTATTCATTTGAAACCGATGTTCCTGTAGATGCCGCCGGCAACTTGCTTATGATAAACCCGATTCTTATTGGCAAAACCCAAACCAATCCGTTTAAATTACCTGAACGTGCTTACCCGGTCGATTTTTCCTTTCCGCGTACCACCACTTATATGGGAACCATAACTATTCCCGATGGGTATGCAGTAGATAACCTGCCACAAAACAAACGCATGATACTTCCTGAAAATAAGGCGGCATTTATTTATTCCATTCAGCATTCGGGAAACAACATTACTATATTAACCAAATTCGATATTAATAAAGTTACGTTTCTCCCTGAGGACTACGAAAACCTAAAACTATTTTACAATCAGGTAATCGAAGCTCAGGCCGAAGACATTATTCTGAAAAAATTATAACCTTATCGGGGAGCTTTCAATTTAAGCTCCCCACCACCATTAACATTGAAAAATGAAAAGAATTAGCCTGTTCCTTTTGCTTTTTGTTGCTTTTTTAACAGCAATTGCGAAAGATGAAAAATACCCCGTTTCAGAAATACCCGAAGCCTTAAAAAGCCATGCCGATGCCGTTATTCGCATACACACGATTGAAAAAGAAATTACTTCGGATGCCCGGGTAGCAACCAATGAAACCTACGTGGTTACCATATTTAACAAGAGTGCCCAAAATCTGGGTTATTTCTCTGAGATATACGATAAACAAAGCAGTGTTTCTGATTATTCTGTAAGGCTTTACAACAGCAAGGGAATCCAAATATTTAAATCGAAAAAAAGCGATTTTACCGATATAAAGGCTTACGATGGCATGACCCTTTTCGACGAAAACCGCAGGGTTTATTTAAACAAATTCTCAAACAATTACCCGTATACCGTCGAAATTTCGTTTAAACGCATCGACAAACACACCCTGCACATTACACCCTGGTTTCCGGTAAGCGGTTATAATGTAGCGGTACAACAATCGAGCTATTCCATATCTGCATCGTCAAACAACAATATTCGCTACAAAGAATATAACGTAAAAAATACGGTGACCGAAACCATCCAAAAAGATAAAATAACTTACCATTGGGAATTAAACGGCTTTAATGCCATAAAATGGGAGCCCTTTATGCCCTATTACGAAGATGTTTTTCCCCTGGTGCGCATAGCAACTACAACTTTTGACTACGATGGCTACAGCGGAGACATGAGTACCTGGGAATCGTTTGGTTTATGGACGTATGGTTTGTTACATGGCCGGGATATTATTACCTCAAAAACCAGGGACCATTTGCTTGAATTGACCAAAGATGCCAGCAGCGATTTAGAAAAAATACGGCTTGTATACAAATACCTGCAGGACAATACCCGCTATGTAAATATTGCTGAAGGTATTGGCGGCTGGCAACCCATTGAGGCCGCTAAAGTGGACGAAACCAAATATGGCGACTGCAAAGCCTTGTCGAATTACACCAAAGCCATGCTAAAAGAAGTAGGCATAGAAGCCATTTATACGCGAATTATGTCACAAGAAACTTATAAGGGAATGAATCTTGATTTTCCCAGCCAGCAATTCAATCACATTATACTTTGTGTTCCGAACCATGGCGATACCGTGTGGTTGGAATGCACCAGCCAAAAAAACCCTTTTGGTTTTATGGGCTCCTCAACCCAAAACCGACATTGCCTTTTGGTAACCGAACAAGGAGGTAAAATTGCCAAAACGCCTGAATACGGTCAGGAAACCAACACCCAGTTTAGTTTTACTCAGTGCAGGGTCGATGAAGAAGGAAACTTTAGGGTAAGTAATAAAACAAATTATGAGGGCTTACAGTTCGAAAATATTGCCCGCTATTTTTACCTGAGTCCCAAAGAACAAAGTGAAGCACTTTATAAAATGATTGATTTGCCCAAGCTTTCTATCGCTGATTTTCATTTCGACCATACCAACGAAGCCATTCCCACAGCTACCATGGAACTCAATTTTACGGTCGAAAACCTGGCTACAAAAAACAGCAACCGCCTGTTCGTTCCCCTTAACAGTTTTAACAGCAGCACTTACATTCCCGAAATAAATAAAAACCGCACGTACCCTATTGTTATAAAAAGTACCGGTTACGATGCCGACACGGTAATTTTTGATTTGCCTAAAAACTATTCGGTGGAATACCTTCCTGAACCTGTAGTAATCGATTCGCCTTTTGGCTATTACCAATCGTCGACCCAGGTTGATGGAAACAAAGCTACTTACATTCGCCACTACAAATGGAATAATGGCACTTTTCCTGCTACGGAGTATGAAAAACTTCGCGATTTTTTTAAAGCAATTGCAGCAGCCGATAAAGCAAAATTGGTATTAATAAAATAAAAACTTCTTTTTTACCTGTGCCCAGCAGGGAAACCTGCTGAGCTTAAATTATCGGTTGACACGCCAGCTAAATATTTTTATGCCGGAATCTTTTGAAGTACTCCAACAGTTTATTAATGAAGTAAACGAAAAACAAAACCTAAGTATAATCCTAAAGAAAACCAATTAGTACAGCGAAGCGCGTTTGGCCAGAAAAGGGATTAATACGGTTCTGAAATCATCGTTAACATCGGCTTCGGCTAAATCGACCCGGTATTGCCCGCATTTGAGTCGGAGTTGACTCAAAAACGACTCCTGTCTTTTCTGGTATTCGGTTCGTACCTCATTGGGATTGAGTTTCAAAGTCTGGCCTGTTTCCATGTCAACAAATTTCATGGGCCGGTTGGTGTAAGCCAGTTCCTGTTCCAGGCTTTTATCGCTGACCTGGAAAATAACTACTTCATGTTTATTGTAGCGCAAATGCTCAATGGCTGCAAAAAGCTTCTCAGGGTTTTCACCAAACATATCGGTAAATAAAATTACCAGCGAGCGTTTGTGTATTTTTTCTGCAATCAGGTGTAGCGACTCTGCCAATTGGGTTCTGTGATTAAAATAGGATTTATCGCGGCTTAACAGTTTGTTTAACTCAGCATATAAAAGTTTGCTGTGCGAATCGCTAAGCTTAACATCTGAGGTGAATTCAATGGCATCCGAAAACAGGGTCAGGCCAACGGCATCGCGCTGGCGACGTAACATATGAATTATAGCCGCTGCCGAATAAACCGAAAAACTTAGTTTGTTCAATGAGCGCAAAGTTCCGTAAGGGAATAGCATAGACGACGAGGTGTCGATTAAAACCATGCAGCGCAGGTTGGTTTCTTCTTCGTATCGTTTAACAAATAATTTCTCAGTTCGGGCAAACAATTTCCAGTCCATATGCCGGGTCGAATCGCCACTGTTATACAGGCGGTGTTCGGCAAACTCAACCGAAAATCCATGATAAGGACTCCGGTGCATGCCTGTAATAAAACCTTCAACCACTTGCCGTGCTACCCACTCCAAATGATCGAATGTTTCAAAATCAAATACCTCTTGCAGATTTTTCATTCCGCCCTAAAAATAAAAAATCCGGTAATTGAAACTACCTCAATTACCGGATAAATTTTGTGTTTGCAGTTTTTATTAAAAAAGTTTGTTCAACTTTTCAAGCAGCGCAGCTTTTGCTACAACTCCTACTTGTTTATCTGCCACTTCGCCATTCTTAAAAAACAATAGCGTAGGTATATTTCTGATTCCGTATTTCATAGCGGTGTTCGAGTTGTTATCCACATCGAGTTTCACCATTTTTGCTTTACCTTCGAGTTCTACCGAAAGTTCGTCAACAATGGGTGCTATCATCTTACATGGTCCACACCATTCGGCCCAGAAATCTACCATTACGGGCACATCCGATTTTAATACTACTTCTTCAAAATCTGCATCGGTTACATGAATTGCCATTTTTATTATATTTTAAGTTGTTTTAATTTTTCGTATTAGATACAAATATAAAGGAATAAATGTTTGTATTATTAGTAAATAAGTTTTTATATCCCTGATTTAATTCACAAGTTATTCTAATTTGTATTCGAATACCGGATGCTTTTCGAGGTATTCGATAAAAGAATTCGAAACTTCTACTTTGTGGGTTCGCGAAAACATTTGAATCCATATTTTGTCTTTTTCGTCGAAAATAAGAAACTTAAGCAAGGTATTCCCCTTGTTTTTTTCTACCATTTCAGCCAATTCCTTCAGTAAACTCTCAGAAAGGCCCTGTACAGGAATCTTAATAGCCAGGCTTTTCAACAGACTTTCTTTAATATCGCCCAACATTTGTATCGACGACACTTTAAACTCCAGTTCTTTTCCCCCATTGTTTCCCCAGCCCCGCTCCTGCACTTTTCCTTTTACAAACAGCGAATAGCCTTTGGTACAATAGTTTTTATACTCCAAGTAATCTTTACCAAAAAAGGTAAACTGAAAACTTCCGCTATAATCCTCGAGGGTGAATCCACCAAAAGGCTTCCCGGTTTTGGTGGTTGCTGAGCGAACATCGGTAACTATACCACCCACCGACAATTCTTTACCTTCAATCTTTTGCAAATCGGCCAGGTCGTCGAGGGTACCATTGCAAAAGTTCGTTATCTCAATTTTATAACTGTCGAGCGGGTGCGCACTTAAATAGATACCAACCAATTCTTTTTCACGGTTTAACTGCTCCAGGTTTCCCCAGGGTTCTGCCGCGGGAACCGCAGGTTTGCTTATTTCTACCTGATCGGTCATGGCACCAAATAGGGTATTTTGATTATTCGACACATCGTTCTTATACAGGTTCCCGTATTTTAACAGGCTTTCGATAAAGGTTTCGCCCGACTCGTTAGTTTCAAAAAACTGACTCCGGAACTGTACTTCGTTAAAACTGTCGAATCCCCCAGCTTGTGCCAGTGCTTCAAAAGTTTTTCGGTTAACCGATCGTAAATCGATGCGTTCCACAAAATCATAAATATCCTTGTAAGGCCCGTTCTTGTCACGCTCAGTAATTATATTCTCAACGGCTCCTTCGCCCACATTTTTTATGGCTGCCATGCCAAAACGAACGTCTCCGTTTTTATCGACGGTAAACTTTTTATAACTCAGATTCACGTCGGGGCCAAAAACTTTAAGCCCCATACGACGGCATTCTTCCATTAACTTGGTAACCTCAGTAATGTTCGAGAGGTTACGGCTTAAGTTGGCAGCCATAAACTCCGCCGGAAAGTGGGCTTTTAAATAACCGGTCTGGTAAGCCACATAAGCATAACAAACCGAATGCGATTTGTTGAAAGCATAACTGGCAAAAGCTTCCCAGTCTTTCCATATTTTATCGATTACCTCTTCGGCTGGCTTATTTTTCACTCCGGCCACAAACTCCGGATTGGCTTTACAGCCTTCGGTAAATTTGTTTTTGAGCTTTTCCATCAGCTCCATTATCTTTTTCCCCATGGCCTTACGCAGGGTGTCGGAGTCGCCCCGGGTAAAGCCACCCAAAGCCCGCGACTGTAACATCACCTGCTCCTGGTACACGGTAATTCCGTAGGTATCTTTCAGGTAAGGTTCCATCAGGGGATGGTCGTAAACCACAGGCTCCTGGCCATGCTTACGGGCAATAAACGAGGGAATGTAATCCATAGGCCCCGGACGGTAGAGCGCGTTCATGGCTACCAAATCCTCAAAACGGTCGGGTTTTAGTCCCCGCAGGTACTTTTTCATACCGGGACTTTCAAACTGGAATATGGCAGTGGTTTCGCCGTTACTGAAAAGCTGGTAAGTTTTTTCGTCTTCGAACGAAATGCCATCGATATCAATCTTAACCCCTTTCGAGAGTTTGATATTCTCCAGTGTTTCCTTAATAATGGACAGGGTTTTAAGTCCTAAAAAGTCCATTTTTAACAAACCAATGGCTTCAACAAAGCGGCCGTCGTACTGCGTAGTAAGCAGTTTCTCGCCTTTGGTGGGCATTACCGGAAGGTGCTCGTCGAGCGGATCGCGGCCAATTAAAATACCACAGGCATGCACTCCGGTCTGCCGCACAGAGCCTTCGAGCTTTTCAGCATTCAGCAGCGTACGTTGTATCAATGGGTTGGCCGATTTCTTTTCTTCAACCAGTTCGTGACTTTCTTTATAGGCTTTGGCGAAGTTCATTTTCGGAGCTTCAGGTACCATTTTAGCCAGCCGGTTGGCTTCCTCGAGTGGTAATTTTATTACCCGGGCTACATCCTTAATCGACGATTTGGTAGCCATGGTTCCAAACGTGCAAATATGGGCTACTTTGTCAGCACCGTATTTGTCGGTCACCCAATCGAGCACCATCTGACGTCCGTCGTCGTCAAAATCAATATCCACATCGGGCATGGAAACCCGGTCGGGATTCAGGAACCGTTCAAAAAGCAAATCGTACTTAATGGGATCCACATTGGTAATTCCCACGCAATATGAAACGGCAGCTCCGGCCGCTGAACCCCGTCCGGGTCCGACAAGTACTTCCATTTCACGGGCCGCATTGATGAAATCCTGCACAATGAGGAAGTAACCCGGAAAACCCATGGTTTTTATGGTATCGAGTTCAAAATCGATACGCTCTTTTACATCATCTTTAAAGTTTTCACCATAACGCTTTTCAGCACCCAGATAGGTTAAGTGCTTTAAGTAGTCTGATTCAAACTTAATCTGAAGCACTTTTTCATAGCCTCCAATGCGATCGAAGGCCTTTTGTCCGAACTCTTCTATCAAGTCGTCGGCGGTATATTTCTTTTCATAATCACTCAAAAGGCCAAACGATTCGGGAATAGTAAATTTGGGCATGATGGGATCGGCATCGAGCTCAAAAAATTCTACTTTGTCGGCAATTTCCAGGGTATTTTCGAGTGCTTCGGGCACATCGGCAAAAATCCGGTTCATCTCGGCAGTGGTTTTAAACCACTCCTGCCGCGTATAGCGCATCCGGGTGTTGTCGTCGTAGTCGCGGCCGGTGCTCAAACAAACCAGCAAATCGTGTGCTTCGGCATCTTCTTCCTCGGCAAAATGCACATCGTTTGTGGCAATAACTTTAACCTGAAGTTTTTTCGACAATTCGAGCAAAACCTTGTTAACCTTTACCTGATTTTCCCAAACATCTTTTCGTAACAGGGGATCGTTGTTCTGATGACGCATCAGCTCCAGGTAGTAATCGTCGCCAAATATATTCTTAAACCAAAGAATACTTTCTTCAGCCTTGTCGAAGTCGCCGTTCATGATGTGCTGTGCTACCTCACCGCCCAAACAGGCCGAAGTGGCAACAAGACCCTCATGATATTTTTCAATCAGTTCTTTATCGATACGGGGCTTGTAGTAAAATCCCTGGTTATGGGCAATGGAAGTAAGCTTTAACAGGTTTTTGTATCCGGTTCGGTTTTTTGCCAGGAGAACCAGGTGTTCGCCTGAACCGTCAATTTTATAATCATCTTTTCGCAAATGACCGCGCAGTGCTACATACGCCTCGACTCCAATAATGGGTTTTACCCCGGCTTTTTTACACGATACATGAAATTCCTTTACTCCAAACATTCCGCCATGATCGGTAAGTGCCACAGCGGGCATACCATCAGCTTTGGCTTTGTTGGCAATTTGTGCGGTTGTTGCAGCCCCATCGAGAATGGAATACTGCGAGTGAACATGCAGGTGCACAAAAGGAACCCGTCCACTGGTGCGGGCTGCTGCGGCCAGTTTTTTCTCTTCGTCGGCTACCGAAATATCGTGAAATTCGTTGGTTTTAAACGATTCAAACTTTATTCCCGCTGGTTTTATTTCTGAAGGATTTGCTTTAATAAAGGATTGAATCTCAGCATCGGTCATTTTTAGTACCTGGGGTGAGATACCTCCTACCCTTACCAGTTCGAGAAAACAACGGGTAGTAGCTTCCACATCGGCTGCGGCATTGTGGGCTTCTTCGAAAGGTACGCCAAACAATTTGGTGTGTAGTTCGGTTAAGGTAGGCCATTTGGGCCGGCCATTTTTCATGATGGCGCAAAACTCGGTACTCTCTTCCTTGGTACAAAGCTGCGGCGCTTTGGTCATAATCTCGGGCATTCCACACCTAAGCAATTCTGAACCAACAATATTTATATCGAATTCTATATTATGTCCAATAATGAATTTGGCTTTTTTAACATCAGCAATAAAGTCGTTTAATGCATCAACCAAAGGAATTCCCTGTTTATGGGCAATTTCGTTTGTGATACCATGCACTTTTACCACATCGTCGGGAATGGAATACCCCTCGGGTTTTATGACATGATTTTTGGCAAAAAGGAATTTCCCCTGCAAATCGTGACACTGCCAGGCCAGTTGAACCATGCGCGGCCAGTTATCAAAATCGGTAAGCGGTGCTTTCCATTTTTTTGGCAAGCCGGTGGTTTCGGTATCAAAAACTAAAAACATGTATGTAAGACTTTTATGTGTTCGAATCAGGACTTCTGACAACCGGAATCAGCTGTCGGAAATGAAGGGTAAAATTAGGGTATTTGTTGCAAAAATTCAGGGAATGTTAATAAGTTCGGATAAGAAAAAAGGCCTGCTGCCCTAAACGACAACAAGCCTTTTTATTAAGGAAATTTACATTCTAAAAACGTACAACAGCTCCCACAGTAATAAAGCCTGTTGTAAAAATATTGTCTAAGTCGGCTCCCAGGCCAAAACTATTGTTACGGTCTTTGGTTGTTACACCACCGGCTTCAACTTTTTCAACACTGTAGGCATAACCCAGACTCAAACCACCCAATACGGCTTCAAGGGTAACCCGGTCGCTCATGTGATAAAATAAACCCGGAGCAACATTAAACGATAAGCTGGTGGTTTTGGGGCCATCGGTAGTTGTGCCCCCGGCCTCGGTTTTTTGAGACGACATGCCTAAACCCAGGCGGCCTTCGAGACCCAGGGCAAATTTATTCATGGTAATGGCATAATAACGGGCAAAAGGAACCAATGCTATTCCTGATTCTTTGCCAATGATTTCAGGTGCACCGTTAGAATTGGTCCTGTCGAGAAAAAAACCCAATTCAACCCCAACTTCCAAATCTTCCGATAACTCATAACCCACTTTGGGAGCAAATTCAAAATAGTTGGATGATGGTCCATCTGTGACGGTGTTGTCAACAACGACACTACCACCACTATGAGAAAATCCTACACTACCCCCAACAAAAAACTGGGCACTGGCAACCGTTGCCATAAAGGTCAATAAGAAACTTGCAAATAATAGTTTTTTCATTTTGTGAGTTTTAATTTTTGCCTACTCTTAGGTTTTTCGGCATACACCTCTATTTTTTTACAAAAATACCCATTTGAATCGATTAAGCAAGG
>JBFWMB010000024.1:0-43812 GCA_050251815.1 Salinivirgaceae bacterium
TCCGATCTGGTGCGCAACACCAGAATATCGGGCTGAACTCCGGCCTCGAGCAATAGTTTTACCGAATGTTGGGTGGGTTTGGTTTTTAACTCGCCCGATGCGCTCAGGTAAGGAACCAGTGTAAGATGAATTACCAGGGCGTTTTGTCCCAGCTCCCATTTCAACTGACGAACCGTTTCAATGTAGGGCAGCGATTCAATATCGCCCACCGTTCCACCAATTTCGGTGATTACAAAGTCGTATTTGTATTTGGTTCCCAAAATTTTTATGCGGCGTTTAATCTCATCGGTAATGTGCGGGATAATCTGTACGGTTTTTCCCAAAAAATCGCCCCGGCGTTCTTTTTCAATTACCGATTTATAGATGCTACCTGTAGTTACATTGTTAGCCTGCGATGTAGGCACATTCAAAAAACGCTCGTAATGCCCAAGGTCCAAATCCGTTTCTGCCCCATCGTCGGTTACAAAGCATTCGCCATGTTCGTATGGATTAAGCGTTCCGGGATCTACATTTAAATAAGGATCGAGCTTTTGGATGGTAACAGAAAAGCCCCTTGACTGAAGCAGCTTGGCTAATGAAGCTGAAATAATTCCTTTGCCCAACGACGATGTTACTCCGCCGGTTACAAATATGTATCTGGTAGTTGACAATTTTGTAATTTTTTATAATTAAACACCGGCACAAAAGTACATTATTAATTCAATTCTTAATAATTGCTTTTAATAAAATAGCGTTTTACCCCGGCATAATAAAGAATACTCCTGGTAAACAAAGCTGATATCGGGTAATAGCCAATCGGGGTTCAAACAAAATAGGTTCTGTTTTATTTACCTGCCAACAAAAAACAGGGAACAAGCTATCAAAGCAATGCCGGATATTTGGTCCGGCATCAACAACTATTCCTGATCAAGTGTATCAAGCAGGATAAGTTTTTCTTTCAAAACCTCCATGCGTTCTTTGGCCTTTTCAATCTTTCGATTTACCTCGCTAAGTAATGCATCAGACGAACTTGATTTGGAGAAATACCCTATATTGTTCTCGTATAAAGCAATTTCATTTTCCAATTCCTTTATGCGGGTAATTAATTTATTTCGTTCCGAATAAATTTTACCCCGGGCATTGTCCGACACCCAATTTTCGACCCGGTTCTGAAAGTTTAGCTTCTCAAGTTCCGTAGTTTCGAGATTAAGGATATTCACCTGCTCATTAAAGGCATCGCGGAATTCCTTTTGCACCTCATCTTTTTTATTTAAGGGAACATGCCCAATGGACGACCATTGCTTTTGCAGTTCCATTAAAGCCTGCATCGATTCCTGATTTGTAGCATGTTTCTTAAACTTTTTAACCGTTTCAATCAACTCCAGTTTTTGTTTCAGGTTGTCTTCCTGGCGTTTGTCGGAAGTATTAAAGAATTCGGCGCGTTTTTCAAAAAAGTAATCACAGGCCGAACGAAATCTTTTCCACAGTGCGGTAGCTTGTTTTTTCGGAACCGGACCGCTTTCTTTCCAGCGCTTTTGTAAAAGAATAAAATCTTTGGTACTTTTTTTCCAGTCTGTGCTGTCTTTCATTGCCTCAGCCTGTTCGCACAATTCATTTTTTACCACCAGGTTATTCTTCAGTATACTCTGGGTATCTTTGTAAAACTCACGTCTACGGTCAAAGAATTGGTCACAAGCCTGCCGATAACGCAGGTTTAGTTTGCCATTTTCTTTTTTGGGCGCAAACCCAATGGTACGCCATATTTTCTGAATCTCGATAATTTCTTTTGTCCGAGCTTCCCAATCCTTGTGCATATTAATTTGGGCAGTAGCCAGCTGCTCCACCTGCTCACACAAAACCAGTTTTTGTTTCAGGTTATTGTTTTGCTGTTCAATTTGCCCTTCATAAAAAGCCTGGTGTTTTTTATTAATAACTGAGGTTGCGGCTTTAAACCGATTCCAAATGGCTTCGCTTTCTTCGCGGGGGGCCGGACCTGTTTCACGCCAGCGATGATGCAAATCCTGAAGTGTTCTAAAAGCTTTAACTGCTGATTTTTCTTCGAGCAGAGCCTCTGCTTTTTCACAAAGTAATATCTTGGCTTCCAGATTCTTTTTCAGGTCAAGATCACGCAGTTCATTGTTAATTTTAATGTAGTCGTAAAATTGTTCAACGGCAAGATTATAACTTTCCCACAAATTCTTTAAGCGATTTTGCGGAACCAGTCCTTCATCGTGCCAGCGTTGTTGCAAATCGCGGAACTCCTGAAAGGTTTTATTTATCGATTCTTCTTTGTTAATAAGGTCTTTAATCTCCTCAATAATCTGATACTTCGCTTTCAGGTTATCTTCCTTTTTTAACTCCAGCTTCTTATTAAATTCTGCTTTTTTTTCTCTAAACTGATTATAGACTTCCTTAAAGGTTTCATCCGAAGCTTCGTCGTAAAACTTAAAATCTTCGGGTTTTCCCCCGCTCTCGACAAAAGCTTTTCGGGCCTCAGCCTGTTCGGCCAGGTATTTCTTATAAAAAATCGAACGTATTTCCTCAACCGCTTCTTTGCTCACTTCAACTTCGTAATTATTAACCAACTCATTTAGTTTTGTCAGAAGTACAGTCCTATCATAAATGGAATAATCTTCCCTTTCAATTGCAGTTTTTCCCTTTTTGGTTTCTGCCTTATCCCTTTCCTCTCCAGCAACAGCATCATTCGGCACCTCATTAGTAAGGGGTTCATTAGCAGCTTCATCCATCAATTCCTGATTATTAAGTACTTGCTCCTCATTTGCCGCATCAGTTGGCATCGCTCCTTTTTCAGGTAAGTTTTCCGCGTTCACGTTATCTTTAGTTTCCATTTATTGAAATAATTAAATGACAGTTAGACTCGAAGCTTTTATTATTTAGTTTCGACCTACGAAAATATAATTTCTGAATGAAAAACACTAAGTTTCTCAACTAATATTTACCGGTATCAATTCAAATGAATACAAACCAAAAAAGGCAGAAACATAAATGCTCTGCCTTTTTTTTAAGAGAAGATCTTGCTTTTAAAGCAATAATCTGTATAGCTGATTTAAATCCTTATACAATCTCAATGGTACGTGCGGGTTTTTTGACTGCTTCTTCGGTTTTAGGCAGATTCACGTATAAAATACCATTTTCGGCTGTAGCAGATATTGCATCACTTTTAATTTTGTCGCTTACTTTAAAGCGCTTTTCAAAATCGATAGCTGCAAAACTGCGTTTAACATTTTCGTCAGAGCTCTGAGCCGATTTAATAGTAAGCACCTCATTGTCGAGTTCAATCAGAATATCTTCTTTTGAAAAACCGGGAACCACCATTTCTATAGTAATGGAATCGTCCTGCTCATTCAAACGATAAAGCACATCCGATTTACACGTATGGATTATGCCTTTATCTAAATTGCTGTCCATTAAATTACGGGTTAATGCTTCGTTGGCTAAACCTCTTAATAATGCCGGGTGATTAAATCTAACTAGTGTCATAATTATTTCCTCCAATTTTTAATTTATTTTTTGTTTTCCTGAACATTTCAAATGAAATACCAAAGGAAAAATACGCACAAATCAAGTCATATTGTCTTGTATTGGTAGATTAATCTGTCATATAGTCCGCTATTGGGATTTTAAACAGTAAAATTGAAGTTACAGTCTGTATTAATTCCAATGAAAGTCTGAGAACTTGTTTTATTTAAGAGATGCCCTTACTTTTGCACAAAAAAAATATGCGCATCGACATTCTAACTGTGATACCGGAATTACTTAATGGGCCTTTCGATCACAGCATTATAAAACGGGCAAAAGACAAAAACCTGGCAGAGATTTACATTCATAACATCAGAGATTACTCGAACGATAAACATAAAAAAGTTGATGATTACGCATTTAGTGGCGGTGCCGGAATGGTAATGACGATACAACCTATTGAATCGGCAATTAATGCACTTAAAGCCGAACGAGACTACGATGCCATCATCTACACATCGCCTGATGGAGAGCTGTTTAATCAGAAAATTGCCAATTCCATGTCGCTGTACACCAACCTGATTATTTTGTGCGGACACTACAAAGGAGTTGACCAACGAATAAGAGAACACTTAATTACGCACGAAATATCGATAGGCGATTACGTGCTTACCGGCGGTGAGCTGGCTGCCGCTGTTATTAGCGATGCCATTGTCCGTCTGATACCCGGTGTCCTTTCAGACGAAACTTCAGCACTTAGCGATTCTTTTCAGGATAATTTATTATCGCCGCCGGTTTACACACGACCAGCCAATTACAAGGGATGGAAAGTACCCGACATTCTTTTATCGGGCGACACCAAAAAAATTGAAAACTGGAAGCATCAGCAAGCTATAGAAAGAACGCAACGCTTACGCCCGGATTTACTCATAGATTCTGAAGATTAAGCACTAAAATTTAAGGATTGGATCCAATCACTAAAAATATATTCTAGTTAAAAACACTTAGGTCACGGAGTTAGTCAAACTAATTTGGGAACAATATTTTAAAGTACGTTCATACCGATTTTTTTTTTGATATTATTGTAAACAAACCATTGATTCATTTGTATTATAGTTAAACAAACCTTAACTTTTTAGTACTTTTTTTTTGCATCAGACATTACATTATACAATTTAAAATCATATAATTATGGCATTCGAACTACCCAAACTTCCGTACGAACTGAATGCGCTGGAACCGCACATCAGTCAAAAAACCCTTGAGTTTCATTATGGAAAACACCATCAGGCTTATGTTACCAATTTAAACAACCTGGTACATGGAACAGTCTTTGAAAAAAGCGATTTAGAGACTATTGTAAAAAAAGCTGATGGAGGAATATTCAACAATGGCGCCCAGGTTTGGAATCACACCTTTTATTTTATGCAATTCTCAAAAAAAGGTCCAAAAACAGCTACCGGAGACCTGGCCAAAGCTATTGACGAAGAATTTGGCTCTTTTACCGGTTTTAAAGAAGCCTTTACCAAAGCTGCAGCAACACTTTTCGGCTCAGGTTGGGCCTGGTTGGTTAAAAACAAATCGGGAAAACTTGAAATTATTCAGGAAAGCAATGCCGGGAATCCGCTACGTTCAGGCCACACCCCCATTTTAACCTGCGATGTTTGGGAACACGCCTACTATCTTGACACTCAAAATCGCAGGCCCGATTACCTGGTTAATTTTTGGGAAATTCTCGACTGGGATATCATTGGCAAACGCTTTTAATGATTCACATTTAGGCTGCCGATGGCAGCCTTTTTCATTACCTGCCACAAATGCTCCGATAAGGGCAATATTTACATTTTTTCAAATCATCGGTCTGTGTAAACGGCACCTGTTCGTTAAACAATTCTGTTAACAACATTTCCAGCTTAAGTTCCACTTCATCGGCCACATCGTTGAAATTACCAGAAGCATACAAAACATCTTTTGACGAAACAGCAAAGCTTTTTTCATCTTCAAAAAACTTTTTTAGCTGATAAACGGTCGGAACAATTACCGGCTCTACCGGAAAATTCTTTTTAATTACATAACTGTAAATAAAGGTCTGAAAAACAGCCTTTGTGTCTGCAATTTTCTGCGAATCGAACACGTCGTTAAACGAACCAAACACCAATTTGTCGGCTCCGGTTTTGTAGTCAACAATACGAAGTTGTTTATTGTCGCGGTCGAGCCGATCGATTAATCCACCCACTTTTACCGTTGTCTTTTTGCCCCGAAATGTAAATGAAACCGGTGCATCCAGCTTTAATTCAAGACCAACAATACTGAACGGTGTAAAATCCCGATCAATGGAAATCATCTTAGTCAGGTATTTTTTTATTACATCAAAAACAATGTGATTTTTACCCTGAATTATAAACTTATTCTTTGTTTTTTCTCCACGTAAAACTTCGTTGAACGATTCCATTATCCAAGCGTCAAGCTGAGCTGAATCGGCTTCAAGTTTTCTAAGACTCTCGGCAGTAAGTAAAGTTTTTGATTGCAAAAAAGGCTCGTAAAATTTCTCAGCTACCTTGTGAAAGATATTCCCAAACAAACGGGCATCCACAGTTTCTTCCACCTCGTCGGGCTCATGAATTTGCGCGATTGAACGAAAATAGTAACGAAGCGGGCACATTAAATAGGTTGACAAAGCGCTTGGAGAAAGAACTTTAGGATTATCTGTATCCAGGTATTCAAATAACTTATTCAAAACTGCACCCTGTTTTTGTATTTCGATAGGTGTTGGTGAAACCACATCGATGGTTTGCAAAACATTTTCTGTTTTGATTTGGAAGTTTGCATCGAACTGAAGCTGGTATATGTAGCGACTTTTTTCACCCGACGACAAACCTCCCACAGCCGAATTGTAGATAAGCCAAATATTTTCAGCCCTTTGTATCAAACGATAAAAATAATAGGCGTACATGGCATCGTGTAATTCGCGGGTTGGTAAACCAAATCCGCGACGCAAGCCGTAGGGAATAAAAGAAATATTTTGCATACCTGCCGGCAAAGTCCCCTCATTTACCGACAAAATAATTAAATTTTTAAAATCGAGATTTCTGGTTTCCAAAAAACCCATCACCTGAAGGCCTCCGATGGGTTCGCCTTCGAACGGTACCCGAAGCGTTTTAATTATCCGGCGGAGCAACCTGAAATAAGTACTCATCTGAATTTCAATCTGCTGACTCTGCAACTGCTCCGAAAGTTGATTTATTTTCAGGTAAATATGATAACCAAACTCCTGTTCCATAGCAAAACTGCCATTATCTGCCATTTTTAATGCTATCTGATTTCCAAACAAGTTCACATTCTCCTTTAAATAAAGCTCAAAATCGGGAATACCTGAAACGGATTTGAAAACTGATGCAAAAAAATCGTTTTGCTGCAAAGTTTCTACATCAATCTGGTAAAGATTTCTCTTGCGAACGCTTTCAATAATAGCTCCCGACAACACCTCATCGTAAAGCTGAAAAAACGGATGCTGAAGTAGATCCACCACATTTTTATAATAAAATGTGGTGGATTGATTTGTCGCAACTTTTGCATTTGTCTGCAGGTTAATCAATAAATCAATAACTTGCGCCATTAGCGATTCTGAAACTCCGTAGCCCATAGTAACATTCACTTGATCTACATTATGCGGAATCTGGTTGAGCACCGGCATTAGTAATTGCTCGTTGGAAAGCACTAAAGCAGTATCTCCAATTTCACCGTTTGGCAGCGCTTCAATTAGTTGCGACGCCTTAAAAACCTGGCCATGATCGGTAGGAACCGAAAGAACCTGAATCTGCTTTTTATTTTTAATCAGTGTGTCGGGCAGCTCAAACCCAACTTCCATGGGAAATTGACGGAGGTATTTTCGCTGAAAAAAACCAGCTTCCATTTGCTTGTTTTCGATGTAATAGCTATCAGAATCCCAAAAAAATCCGGCCATATTCCTGGTCTGAAAATGTTCAAAAATTTTTTCTTCAACTGGTGTAATTGCATTAAAACCAATAAAGTAAACATTGTTAAAGTGAAAATATTCGGGATACTCTTCTTTAATATTGCTCAATGCATCGTAATACAGTAACCCTTCATAAGCCAAACCCGATTCCACCAACCTAGCTCTAAAAGTCTGGTAAACAGGCAACAAAACCTCCCATATTTTCAGGAACTGTTCTTTTAATTCAGACTTGTGTTCTTTATTAAAAGTAAAAAAGAAACGCTGAATTACTTCTAACTGATTTTCACTAAGGAATTGAAAATCGGCTTCCATATCTTTCAATGCGCGGACATTGGAAAAAATCGTTTGGGGATCGACCAGGTACTTATCCACATCGTTAAAATCGCGCAGCATGGTTTCGCCCCACGAGAAAAAATCATCAAAACTCTCGAGCGATTTACTTTTTTCGACATAAATACGATAAAGGATACCCAATAATTCAATGGGTTCGGCAAGACGAAGCTTTGAAAACCCGGAAATAAATTCGTTGATGGTATGAATTCGTGGCAACCAAAACGGAGCTGTTGAATTATTTCCAACTGTTATATTCTTGAGATAGTGCATGAAAAATACACCCGAGCGCTGATTGGGAAAAACAAGCTGTATGTTTTTAAAGTTAGCTTTGTGTTTATAGAACAGCCACTGTGCGACCTCATTTAAAAAAATTTGCATGCTTATTAAAAATACACCATTAATAAAATAAGAGACTAAACAAAACCTATCGATTGTTTAAGTGTTTACAACATCGTTAACAGCTACCGAATATAAAGATTAAATTACATACGGACTATAATTTTTAAAATAAGTAGTTCCAGATGAAAAAAAAGGCATACGCATTTTCGCTCTGTTTAAACATATAAGAAATCACATTGTTATTTTTGTTTAACAATAGATATATTTGTTTAATTTTTATTTGATGAAAACTGAAAAATACAACATAAAAGATTTAGAAAAACTCACTGGCATTAAGGCACATACCATTAGAATTTGGGAAAAAAGGTATAAGTTGTTGGATCCGGGCAGAACCGATACCAATATACGGCATTACACCGGCGAAGACTTAAAAAAATTATTAAACATCTCCATTCTAAATAAAAATGGTTTAAAAATATCGCGGATTGCAGAATTAAGCGAAGCACAGATTAGTGAAAAGGTAATTGAATTAACCAACCGTAACAGCGATGTTGAAGATCAAGTTCAGGCTTTAACCATGGCTATGTTTCATTTCAATCTGCAAAAATTTGAGAAACTACTCACCGTTTCATACATCAATCGGGGATTTGAAAGCACCTATGCCGAAATCATCGTTCCTTTTTTAGCCAAAATGGGATTTCTATGGCAAGCTGGAACCATTTCGCCAGCACAGGAACATTTTGCGGCTAATATAATTCGCCGTAAAATTCTCGTTGCTATTGACGGATTGTTGGCCTCATACAACGAACACAGTAAAAAATACATTCTATTTTTACCAGAAGGCGAATTTCATGAAATAAATCTACTTTATGCCTACTATCTTTTAAAAAAAGAAAACCAACATGTTACTTACCTTGGTTCATCAGTTCCGTTTACAAGTATCGATGAAAACAACCAATTCCACCAGGCTGATTTTTTGGTTTGCTCATTTACCAGTGCATTAAATGCAAGTAAAATACAAGGCTACCTGGAGCAATTATCAAAGCAGTTTAACAACCAAACCATATTGGTAATGGGCCCTCAAATGATGTTTTACAACCAGCCTCTGCCAGCAAATGTTATAAAAACAAAAGAGATTGAGGAATTACGAAAAATCATTAAGTCATAATATTCTGCTAATTCTTTTCTTTTTTAATTAACCATTTTGTTTAATAATAATCCTATTAAACAAAACATGTTTTCAAATTATTGCTTATCAATAATATAGTCGAATAAACACTTTCCACATTAAACAAAACGCAAAAACAATTGCTTTTTTTTTAGAATTTTAAGGTTAAATTTCACTAATCTTTAAATGGCTTTTTTCATTACTGTTAATAAGTTTCACAAGCATCCAATTATTTATACAAAACAATTTTCAACCTACTTATATGTTTGATTACATGTATTTTAAATCATATTGCTATTTAGAATAAGTCTAATTTAACAAATATTTAACACAAATATATTTGGTAATATGTTTAATAATTCCCTATATTTGTTTAAACATTTTTGTTAAATGTTTTTGTTTATTTATTGAACATTCACAACCTAAAACTACACCGTTATGACAGCAATTGAATTTACCAATAAATTATTAAGCATTGAAGACAAATTAAAGTATTTTGCCTACAGCTTAACTACAAATTCTGAAGAAGCAAAAGATCTGCTTCAAGAAACGATGCTTAAAGCTCTTACCAACCGTGATAAATTTACCGACCCGCGTAATTTTAATTCATGGGCGTATACCATTATGAAGAATACCTTTATAAACAATTACCGCCGGAACGTAAAATCAAATACCATATTTAATAAAACTGATAATAACGAAAATTTAGCGCATCGCCAGGAAGCTGTTTCTCCCGAATCGGAGCATGCATATAAAGAAATCCGTAAAAAAGTTGACAGCCTGCAAGACGATTTCAGAATTCCTTTTCAAATGTTTACCGAAGGATTCAAATACAAAGAGATAGCAGAAAAACTAGACATTCCCATTGGTACGGTAAAAAGCAAAATATTTTTTGCCCGACAAAAACTAATGGACACCTTACCCGAATATAAAAATGAATATAGATAACACAAGCGTTGAAACATTTGACCCGGCGAAAGCCGGGTTTTTTTATACCCCAGTGTTTTATAACACTACACAAAAGCAGGCTATGGCTAAACAAAACGATTCGTGGTTTTTTAATATATAATTGTTTAATATCTTTAACATTTACCAATCAAGAGCAAAACAATTAAACAAAAACCATTGATGGATAATTAACATAACTTAATGTACGCTACAAATGGACAATTTTGATTTTCTTAATAACCTATCAGCAGAAAGTCTTGATAACCTATATCAGAAATACCTGGCTAATCCGGAGAGCATCGACAAACAATGGGTGCTTTTCTTTAAAGGGTTTGAACTAGCACAAAAACAGTTCCCTGTCGAAAATAAAGTGAGTGACGCACTTACTTCGAAAGAATTCAGCGTTATCAACTTAATTCATGCATACCGCCAACGCGGACATTTATTTACCAAAACAAATCCAGTACGCGAACGGCGTAAATACCTTCCACCACTAATCTATACCGAATTTGGCCTAAGTGAGCAGGATTTAAAAACAACCTTTAATGCCGGCAACAACTTAGGACTCGGTAAAACATCCCTGCAAAACATAATCGATCTCCTTGAAAAAACATATTGCCAATCGATAGGTGTTGAGTACCTGTACATTCGAAAACCCGAAGAAGTTGAGTGGCTGCGAAGCAAGATGGAAGGAACCCAGAACACCCCATCGTTTTCGGCTGACGAAAAAAAACAAATCTTCAAACGTTTGGTTAGCGCCGTAGGCTTCGAAAAATTTATTCACCAACGGTTCACCGGGCAAAAACGTTTTTCACTCGAAGGAACAGAAACTATAATTCCCGCATTAAATTCAGTTATTGAACATGGTGCACAATTGGGTATCGAAGAGTTTATAATTGGCATGTCGCATCGTGGACGCTTGAATATTCTGGCCAATATTTTAAAAAAACCCTATGAGCTGATCTTCAGAGAATTTACAGGAAAATCGTATGTCGACTCTATTTCGCTTGGCGATGTAAAATATCACCTGGGATACGGAAACACCATACAAACCAGTCAAGGACATACAGTTCGTTTAAATCTGGCTCCAAATCCATCGCATCTTGAAGCTGTAGGCCCAGTTATACAAGGAATTGCTCATGCTAAAATAAAACACAAATACCAGAACACTCCCGATAAACTAGCTCCAATATTAATCCATGGCGATGCAGCCATAGCCGGTCAGGGAGTGGTTTACGAAGTAATTCAGATGTCAGAACTTCCGGGCTACCAATCGGGTGGAACCATTCATCTGGTTATCAACAACCAGGTTGGTTTTACAACAAACTATCTGGAAGCCAGAACCAGCACCTACTCCACTGATGTTGCCAAAGTTACCCGAAGCCCGGTATTCCATGTTAATGGCGACGATGCCGAGGCGCTTGTGTTTACTATAAAACTGGCTATGGAATACCGACAAAAATTTCATAAAGATGTTTTTATCGATATTCTATCTTATCGTAAATACGGACACAACGAAGGTGATGAACCCCGATACACACAGCCTTTATTGTACAAAGCCATTGCAAAACATCCTAATCCCCGCGACATTTACGCAAAAAAACTGATTGCTGAAAAAGTTTATTCAGAACAGGAGATTGCAAACGAGGAAGAAAGCTTTGACCAATTAATGGAACAAAAGCTCGAAATTGCAAACCAGGATACCAGAGTGGCCATCAAACAATTTCTGGTTGAAGACTGGGAACCATACCGCTATGCTATTCCCGAAGATTTTTATACCAGCACAAATACAGCTATAAGCCAAGAAAAACTCTTGTTCCTTTCCGAACAAATGAACAATTTACCCAACGAGAAATCGTTTTTCAACAAAATTGTAAAACTCAAAAAGGAGCGAATACAAATGGTTGAAGAAGATCGCATCGACTGGGCAGTTGGTGAGCTTCTGGCATACGCTTCGTTGGTTGACGAAGGTTTTCCGGTGCGGCTGAGTGGACAAGATTCACAACGCGGAACGTTCTCGCATCGACATGCAGCATTAACAATTGAAGATGCCGGAGAACGTTACATTCCATTAAAACACATAAGTAAAAAACAAGCTGACTTTGATGTGTACAATTCGCCTTTAAACGAATATGGCGTTCTGGGATTTGAATACGGTTATGCCTTGGCTGTTCCACAGGGACTTACTATTTGGGAAGCGCAGTTTGGCGACTTTCATAATGTAGCTCAGGTAATTATTGACCAATACATTAGTTCAGCCGAAGAAAAATGGGGAATTCAAAATGGTCTGGTCATGATGCTTCCCCATGGCTACGAAGGTCAGGGCCCAGAGCATTCCAGCGCCCGTATGGAGCGCTTCATCACCCTGTGTGCAAACAATAATATGCGTTTGTTGAATTGCACAACGCCCGCAAACCTATTTCATGGCTTACGGCAACAAATAAAAAAAGAATCGCGTACCCCATTGATAATCTTTACTCCCAAAAGTCTGTTGCGCCATCCCAAAGCAATATCTACCAAAGACGATTTCACCAAAGGAACTTTTCAACGGGTAATTGACGATAACAATACCGAAGTAGAAAAAGTAACCCGCGTTGTTTTCTGTAGTGGTAAAATTTATTACGATTTGCTTAACGAAAAAAATTCGCTTGGAGTAAAAGATATCGCCCTGGTGCGTGTTGAACAAATATACCCCTTGCCTAAAAACGAAATCGTTGATGTAATTAACAAATACACAAATGCACTTCAAATTCTTTGGGTTCAGGAAGAACCCATGAACATGGGAGCCTGGTATTTTATAAGAAACGAAGTGCCCGAAATTCCTTTCGAGGGGATCTACCGATTCCCCAGCGGAAGTCCGGCAGTTGGTCTTCATGAATTGCATCAACGCGAACAAGAAGAAATTATTGGAAAAGTATTTAAAAAATGCACCTGCAAATTAAAAATGCCTTATTGCGGTTTACAATGTGAGACCGGAAAGAAGAAAATTCCTATCTTAAAACACTATAATTATTTTAAATCTGATAAATAATGAGCGTAGAAATAAAAATACCCAGTCCTGGCGAATCAATAACTGAAGTTGTGCTGGCTACCTGGTTTGTTGCCGAAGGCGACTACGTGAAAAAGAATCAGGATTTGGCCGAAGTTGAATCCGATAAGGCTACATTAACGTTAACTGCCGATGCTTCCGGAACCATCAGCTTAAATATTGCAGAAGGGGAAACCATTCATGTTGGGGCCATTGCTGCCCTTATTGACGACACCGCAGAAGCTCCTGCTACCGAAGAAAAAAATAAAGAATCTGAGAAGGAGGTTCCTGCTAAAGAAAGTAAAGAAACCCCTCAGGAAACAAATAAAGATACCAAGGGCGTTAAAATAACTCCGGTAGCAAAAAAAATGCTCGATGAAAAAGGCCTAACCTTAGATGCTTTGCTCGATAAACGGCATCGTATAACGTCGAAAGATGTAGATATGCTTATGCACATGCCCGACAATTTTGTTACAAATAAAACCACAAACCAACCCCGTAGTGAGGATCGTAAAAAACTTACCCCGTTGCGTAAAAAACTTAGTGAGCGTTTGGTTCATGTAAAAAATCAAACGGCCATGTTAACCACTTTTAACGAGGTAAACATGCAGCCTGTTATGGAATTGCGTAACAAATACAAAAAAGAATTTGCCGAAAAATTTGGAGTAAAACTCGGTTTTATGTCGTTCTTTGCAAAAGCTGCAGCCATTTCGCTCGGAAAATTTCAAAGCATTAATTCCATGATTGATGGCGAAGAATTGGTAAGCTTTAACTTTGCCGATATTGGAATTGCAGTTCAAACGCCCAAAGGTTTAATGGTTCCTGTGATTCGCGATGTTGACAAACTTTCGCTGGCTCAAACTGAATTGGAAATAGCGCGGATGGCTCAAAAAGCACGTGATGCAAAAATCAGTCTCGACGAAATGAGTGGAGGAACTTTCACCATAACTAACGGTGGTGTTTTTGGCTCATTATTGTCTACTCCTATAATAAATCCGCCACAAGCAGCCATTTTAGGTATGCATAACATTCTCGACCGTCCGATTGCTGAAAATGGTCAGGTGGTTATTCGCCCAATGATGTATATTGCCTTATCGTACGACCATCGGATTGTAGATGGCAAAGACTCTGTAGGATTTTTACTGGAAATCAAAGAATTGATTGAAAATCCGGAGCGTATGCTCTTTAATGGAAGAAACCCTTTAGAGAAATTGATCTTAGGATAAACCTAATTGGTTTTGTTCTGATTTCCAAACGGACTTTTATAATAAGAAACCTGATGAATATATCGGTAAACTACGGTTGATATATTTGTCAGGTTTTTATAATTAAGCAAATCAGGGGTATCTTTTGGTGTGTGATAATCGGGATGCAAACCGGTAAAAAATACGGCTACAGGAATTTCGCGGGTAAAAAAACTATAATGATCAGAACCGTATTTAAAAGTCCGCTTTTCAACTAATCCTGCCCGACGGGTTAATTGAAAGTTTTCAGGCAATTTAATCTGGCGTTTTCCAACGGCAAACCATTTTAAGCGCTTATTTCCGGCAGTGAGCAGATAAACAAAATCACGTTTTTTTTCATGCTTTTTATCCCATCGCCCAACCATATCCAAGTTAATGGATAAAACCGTTTCGCTTTTATCGAATAAATTACTTTGAACAAAAGCCTCAGAGCCATACAAGCCAAGTTCCTCAGCTGTAAAAGCCAAAAACAGAATATTTCGCTCTGGAATGATTCCTTTTTTATAATCGTTTGAAATAAGCCGGGCACTTTCGAGTAAGGAGGCAGTTCCTGAGGCATTATCATCAGCACCATAATAAATGCGTCCAAAATCTTCGCCCAGATGATCGTAATGCGCCGTTACCACTATAGTTTGCATAGTATCTTTTCCCTTAAAACCAGCCCCTACATTTTCCACAACAATGGTATCGATCGTTGATTTAAAATTCGATAATAGTTCCACTTCAGGCTGATATACGGTTTGAAACAGCGAAAAGTCCCGCTTGTAATTTTTATTTGCCAAAGTTATCAATTCCTTATCTGATAAAGAAAACAATTTTCTCAGCACATTTGGGAAGCAATAATAAATACTAAGAGAATCATTAACAGGCAGGGTGTTCCAATCGTCAGCCGGAGAATTATCTCTTCTTTGATTAAAATCTTCAGGCAACTGATAATCGGATAATACATAATCATTGCCCCAGGTTTCTTCCATTAACTTATTGCGTTTCGAAAAAATTACAAAAAAACGGGTGTTTCCATAATCCTTTTTAATTCGCACTGCCGTATTGTAGGCTTCTACCGGGTTTTCAGCTATAAAAACCAGAGCATTATTTTTTAGCGGCAATTTTTCGAGCTCCTCTGGGGTTCCAAATCCGGCAAATACAAGTTTGGTTGCGATTGTATCGGCATGATTATAATTTGTAACGTAATAAAAATGCCAGGGCCAAAAAAGCAAAATTCCCTGGCTTTTTACCAACAAGGAATTGCGATGTTTTCGCACCAATTTAAATTCATGATAATAATTATCACCGGCTAAAGGTACCAAACCTAAATCACCGAATTGATTGGCTATATATTCTGCAGCCAGATGTCCTCCAGGGGTTCCGGTTTCACGCCCCTTTAACGAATCGGATGTCAGGTAATAAACATGTTCTTTAATTTTTTCTGTGTTTGCTACCTGGTTTTGCCCCATAAGCTGATTCATTGTCATCATCAAAGCCAGATTTACCAAACAAAATACACTTACTCTCTTTAACATGCTGTCAAATATCTGATATTCAAAATAAAATAATACAATTGCCCTTTTTAAAAGGTTCCTTTCAAGCAGGCTTGTCGTAAAGGCTCATCGAACTTTTCGATAGCATAACGCAAGGTTGTTCGCGACATGGTAACATAATGTTCACGGACAAAGTTCAAAGCAAGCGGTTGATTTCGCGTAGCAATTTCACGTAACATCCAACCAACAGCTTTATGAATTATATCGTTTTTATTATTGATTAAAAGTTCGGCAACGCGTAAAGGTAATTCAAAAGCATTTTGCCTGATATAATAAAAAGTAGCTATCATGGCTACCCTGTTGTACCACATGTTAGGATGAGTTGCTAATTGAATCAGGGTTTCTGAAGGATGGTGAAATTCCCAGGCACCCAAAACATATTGAGCTGACGAGTCGACCAAATCCCAATTATTAACACAATCGAGGTTTTTGAGATAAAAACTTACCCATTGCTTTTGATCATCCGGAGTAGCTTTTTTGTTTTGGTACTTTAGTACCAATATATACAAGGCCAAAAGTCGTATTTCATGAATCTTATCCTGGATTAACCGTTCCAGTTGAGTTAAAGAAATGTCCCGGTGTTTTTTTGCTAAAATTCTTAACTCAGGGCTTTTTATTCCAACAAAAGTATCGCCATAACCATAAGCTCCCGGAAGACATTTAAAATAGCGTTTGTACGATTCAATCCGTTCGGCATCAGCGAACTGTAATGCTTCAGCTTTAATTGCTTTATACATTACTTTTTTTGATTGTTTTGGAATTCAGTAATATCGAAAGCTATTTTAAGCACTTTAACAACTTTACCTTCGGTATCTTTTATAGGTGTATAAGTTTCAGACAACCAAACCACTTTGTCATTTATTTCGAGACGGTTTCTCAACTTCTTAATCTTGCCTTTATTTAAATCATTCCAAAAGGCTTCATACTCTTTTTTAGCTACTCCCTGCATATCAATTCCATCCTGATGATGCGTCCCCACAATTTCATCCCGGGTTAGTCCGAACAATTCAAGCAAGGCCTCATTCGCATCGGTAATGATACCATTGGCATCGTATTCTACAGTATAAGTCGATTTTTTAACGGCATTTAGAATACCATTCAGCTCCACTTCGCGTTGATGGGTTTCCTCTTCAAGATTTTTTAAGGCTGTAACATCTTTTGAAATACCAAAGGTACCCACACACTTGCCATCGTCGGTTAAAAGGGGTAGTTTAGTAACACTGTTCCAAAGGAGAGTTCCATCAGGCATTTTTTCACGTTGCAATTGATTGGTAATGCCCTTTCGGCTTTTTATTATTAGCTGCTCATCGTCGTAATATTTTTTTGCATTTTCAGGTGTCTGGAAATCGAAGTCTGATTTTCCGATAACTTCATCAACCGATTTCGCTCCAAATAAGCTGGTCATCGATTTACTTATGCGAATAAATTTACTGTCCTTATCTTTAAAATAAATGTAATCGGGCAGGTAATTCAATAAGGCATCGAGCAGGGTGGTTTGTTGCATCAGGCTCTCACGCATTTTGGCATTTAACTCGTTTTGTTTTTCCAGATTACTTTGTGTCACCTCCATGGCCTCAAGGTGTTTCAGCATTTCCTCGTTCTTCCTTTGTTTCTCTATTTCAAGATTTTTTAAGGCCGTTACATTCTTTGATATACCAAAAGTTCCTATGCATTCACCCTGGTCGGTAATCAAAGGCAGTTTGGTAGCCGTGGTCCAGACAATTTCGCCATCGTGAGTAACTTCACGCTGCAATTGGTCGGTAATTCCCTGTTTGGTACGAATAATGTTTTGTTCATCGTCAAAATATTTTTGCGCATTTTCAGGTGTATGATAATCGAAATCGGTTTTACCGATAACTTCCTCAACTGTTTTTGCACCAAATAAACCAAGCATCGATTTGCTGATTTTTAGGAAGCGACTTTCTTTATCTTTAAAGTAAATGTAATCGGGTAATGAATTAAGCAGCGCATCGAGTAAAGCAGCTTGGTTTTTCATTTCTTCGCGCATCTTGGCATTGGTTTCCATCTGCCGTTTCAAATCTTCCTGGGTTGCCTCCATCTCTTCCAAATTCTGGCGAAGTTCTTCTTCCTGAGCTGCCAGTTCTTCACTCTGATTTTGGCTTGCAGCCAATAACCGGTTTGTTTTTTCGTTCACCTTAACATTTGAAATGGTTGAAGCCAGACTCTCACCCAACTTTTCTACAAATTCAATTTCGTAGGGTTTTAAGGTTCGGAACGAAGCAATTTCTATTACTCCATAAACCTCATCGTTTAGTATGCAGGGAACAATTAAAACACAGGTTGGATTGGCGGTTCCCAAACCTGAGGTTATTTTCACATAATCTTCGGGTACTTCAGTAAGGAATATGGTTTTCTTTTCGTACGCGCATCGGCCAACCAAACCTTCGCCCAGGCGAATTTCCTTTTTTAGGAATTTATCGCGGCCGTAGGCAATAGCTGTCGATAATTCAAAGAAATTATCTTCCTCCATTTCATCGTTTAAAACAAACATGGCCCCTTGATTCACATCAAGATAATTCACCAGGTTTGAAATAAAGTTGAAACCCAGTTTTTTCATGTCGCTGGAATCCTGACGAAGAATTTCACCAAACTTTGCCACACCTTGGGTCGCCCAACTTCGCAATTCTTCTTCTTCTTTTCGTTTTTTCTCTTCTTCAACACTGTGCAATAAACTTTCACGCATGCTTAACAAAGCTTTACCTAAGCGATCTTCGCTCCCAAGCACTTCAAAATCGGCATTCAGGTTTCCTTTTCCTATCTCAAGTGCAAATTGTTCGGTAATCCGGAGGCCTTTTACTACTTTATTAAGCGATTCGTTCATTTGCTGTAACTCGCCTTTGCCCTTTATTTCCTGCTCTGAAATGGCATGAGTATTACCAACTGCAAGTAAATCGAGTATATTGGTAACTTTTCGGATGGGACCAATAATACGCCTTGTAACCTGAAAAATTACGATTATCATAATGATAACTCCAAATAAGGCAAAAACTACCGAATTGCGAATGGAAGTTTTCGACGACTCAAGAATTTTGTGCATGGGCACGGTTACCTCAATCATCCATCTTTTGGGCGAATCGTCAACTTGCATGGGAACAAAATACGAGTAATAAGTAGCCCTTTGAAAATGCGTGGTAATATCAAAACTTTTAGCTTTGCTCACTTTATTCTCTACATTCCAATCGTTTTCGTCCTGAGGAAAGTTTTGTCCGAATGGTTTACCAACCAGTTCGGTATTGGCATGAGCCACAAACTGCGAAGTACTGGTCATTACCGTAATGAAGCCTCCTTCAAAAATTTCAGCTTTTTGAACATAATCTGTTAAAAATGCCAGATTTAATGTTATCCCAACAAAACCTTTTAAGTTGCCATCAACATATATAGGTGCTGAAATATCAGACACATAAAACCCTCCGCTCTTATAAGGTTCCGTAAGACTTACACCCTCATTATTCGATAGTTGATGCTCAAAAAAACCGGCTCCTTTTGAGTTGGTTTTGAAAAGCACTTCACCCTGTTTCCTTTTATTCAGTTCATATTTCGCCCAACTATTAAACTGCTGATTTCCTTCAATGGTTTCTGCATCAAGAATAAACCAAACCGATTCAAATTGCGGATGCTTTTTGAGTTGAATCTCAAGCAGGGAGGCTATTTGTTCGGAAGTGAGCTTTTGAATGCTTAGCTGCGAGGCCAGGTTTTCAGTATTGGCAACTACAATACCTTTAAATTCTTTAAAAAAACCACCAACCTTTTGACTGTTGTTGTCGGCCATGAGTTGGGTATATTCTTTAGCCCTGTCGACAGCAAAATTATGGTTACGAACACCAACAAAAAATCCGATGGACACCAAGATAAGCATTACTGTGCTCAGAATAAAGACCAATATTCGAGTCTGCAAATTATGAAAGAGTTTCATAGCAGTTAGTACTTTAAGTTAATTGTGGTAAAAATTTGTAAACTATAAAATTGCCCGATAAATTTAGCATAAATATAAAAAAAACAAAACTTCAGTCAGGTTTTACTTCAACCAGATGATTATTAATTAAATACCACACAAAACCCTTGACTGGTTTATTTTCAATTTGCGAAATTGCCTGCATGTATTCCAATACCTGATTTTTATGTGCGTCTGAAGTACTTAATGTATATTTATAATCGAGCACAATTACTTCATCGGCTCCAAAAAGCACACGGTCCGGTCGTTTTAAGGCGCCATCGGTTAACATAATTGAGGCCTCGGTAAGGGTTTTATAGCCGGAGGTAAAAAAAGAATTAACGGCAGTATGTGAAATTAATTTGCTTAACGCATCAATGTAAAACTTTTTTTCAGAAAAATGAATTAGTCCATATCCAATCAATTTTTCAACTGCATCGGGAATATCATCGGGCGTAAAAATATGTTCGAGCAAAGCGTGAAAAACCTGTCCTTTATAAATAGGTTCCGATTCTTGATTGTCAATTTGAAAAAAGCGCTGTCCTTTTAATCGCAGTTTTAAAAAATCGGTTTTATTTAATCGGGGAATTGCATCGTTACCTAAAAGTGGCGTTTCTTTCGTTTTTTCTAGTGGTGGAATGACTCCGAAGGTAAAAAAATCTGGAATGGTTTCTTTATTCGGTACGGGTAATAAATTATTTTTAAAATCGGTAAAAGCACGATACAAAACATCGTTTATCCGTTTAGCTGAGTCGTTCTTTTTAGGAAGTGGCGCTATAATAAATAAAGCATTTTCGGCACGGGTAAAAGCCACGTAGGCCATATTTAAACTGTCGATTACAGCCATAAGATGCTCGTGCATGTAATGCGTTCCAAAATGTGTTGATAATAATTTAGATGAGTACGTTAGGGGTAAAACAGGCATTGAGTTATAGGGTTTATTCTCAGGTTTTACCCAAATTAACTTACTTTGCTGATCGAGGTTCCAGTTTACAAAAGGAAGAATCACAGCCTTATACTGCAAGCCTTTCGATTTGTGGATGGTTATAATACGAATGGCGTTTTGTTCTTCGGACAAACTTACTGCAAGTTGATTCCCGGTTTGTTCCCACCACTCGATAAATGCAGCCAGATTATTTCCCTGTTTTTGCGAGAATTGCAAAACAGCATCCTGAAAGGTTTGAATAAAAGCAAAATTTTGACTTACATTCAACAAATCGTCCGGATAAATTAACAGGTTTAACAGTCGGTTTACCAAAGTGGTTAATGGCAAATGCCGTAATTCTTCGATGGCTTGTACAAAATGGGGAGGCAATAGCTTTAAAAAAGCGTCCAAATCGGAAAAATCGATAGCTGACAAATTACTTACCGAACCTGAAGGCGATTCTTTACGTGAAGTATAAAAATAATACAACTCCGCATTATTCAGTTCGTTACTCGGTTCAATCAAAAAGCGAATAGCTGCTACCAAATAATTTACAATAAGTGAAGCATTTAAAAAAACCGAATCGTTCGACACAAAGGCAAACAGATGACCCTCATCGGGATTGTTTTGCCGATGCTGCATCAGCCACCTGGAAACCAGAGCTCCTTCGGCATTTTTACGCACCAGAATCGCTATATCGCGGGGCTGGTAACCATTTTCGAACAATTGGTACAAATTCTCAATTAATTGATTTTGCACCTGCAAACCGGCCGGATTTTCCGAATTATCGTCGGTATTAAAACGAACAGAAATATATCCCTGAGTATGCGTATTGTTATCAGGAATATTTTGTTTTACCGTTTGATAAATCTCAGTAATAATATCGGGATTCCCAATTTGCAATTTTCCCTCTTCAAGTTTTTGGGTAAACTGGGACTGAGCTATAACAGCCAGAGTGGAGAAACACCAATTATTAAATTCAACCAAATACCTCTGACTACGATAATTATTTGGCAGGTTTACCACATCGGGTGCAAAAGCGGCAAACTCCTGCAATAATTCGCTATGCAACAGGTTCCAATCGCTGTTTCGCCAACGGTAAATACTTTGTTTAACATCGCCAACAACCAAAGAGCGGTTTCCCTGCGAAATGCTATTAAAAAACAAAGGATAAAAATTCTGCCACTGCATACGGCTTGTGTCCTGAAACTCATCAATCATATAGTATTTCAGGTACTCGCCCGTTTTTTCATAAATAAAAGGGGCATCGTTTTTATCGATTAATTTGGCCAAAAAAGGCGAAGCCATCGAAAGCAAGAAAATATCATGCTCGTTACAATAATCTCTCAGGTGATTAAATACATCGCTGAGCAAAGCAAACACATCGAGGTTTTTATAAACCTCATAAGCTGTATGGTAGTTTACAATGTGCTGGTCATAAAAATCGACACACTCGGTTAACAAATTCTGCAAACCACTTTGCACGCATTCTTGAATTAAGGATGCATTTGCTGAACTTTTGGCACACCAATCCTGCATTCCGTCGGGCGATTTACAGGCTTTAAGTACACGAACACCCGGCTCGGGTATCTTGCCAGGAACCATTTGCTGCAGTTTTATGAAATAACCCGCAACACCCGCATTTTTGTATTGAAAATCGTCAACCTGAAGCCCATAGGTGCGGATTGTTTTTAGTGCCTGAATTCCAAAATCGTGCAATTTATTAAAAACCGGATCCATAATGGCTGCCAGTTCATTTTTAAACAATTTAAACGATTCGAGCGATGCTATTTGCTTAAGTTCAGCTTCGGAAAAGGAAAAAAAAGTTTCATTAAAAGCTTCGGTGGCAAATTTGAGCACATCATTTTGGACATCCCAACTTTTTCCTTCATGAATTTTTTGAATGGCAAATTCCGAAAGCCAGTACTTAAGCTGTGGTTTTTCGTCGATTTGTAAAAAAAAATCCTCAACACTTTTCTCAATAATCTGATTTTGATTCAACTCTACATTTAACGATGCATTTAAACCAATCTCGCGGGTTAGCGCTTTTAAGATTATTTGAAAAAAACTATCGATGGTGCTGATGTTAAAACGACTGTAGTTGTGAACAATTTGCTTTAGTAAAAACGATGCTCGCTGCGCCAAATCACGGTCGTTCAACTGATAGCATTCTTTTAACACATTGGAATGATTTGAATGTTGGTTTGTCGCCAACAGGTATAATTCGCTAAGAATACGGTCGCGCATTTCGGCCGTAGCCTTGTTGGTAAAAGTTACCCCCAAAATACTTCGGAAATTCACCTCATGATTAAAAATCAGTTTTAAATACTCACCAGTAAGCTGAAAGGTTTTTCCTGAACCTGCTGACGCTGTATATACGGTAAGTAAAGACATGATTTAAATGTGTAGGATTTTGTAAGTTAATTCGCGCATCAGTTCCATATCGTCTACAGTTGGCGTGTCAATTCCTTTCGATTTGGTATCGTACTCGCGCAAATACCCTATTATAGCCACACACCGCTTAACATTATAAATTCGGGCAGCCTGCATGTAATCGGAAACAAAAAACGGATTAACTCCCAACAACGATGCCAGGCCTGTTTTAGACTTATCGTTTGCACTATGAACCAACAAAATTTTTACAAAAAATGTGTATAAAACAGCAATCAACGGAATAATGCTTTTGGTTTTTGGGTTTTGTCCCATATGATTTATAATCAGATTTGCTTTATAAACATCGCGATTACCCAATGCATTCTGCAATTCAAAAACATTAAAATCTTTGCTGATACCAATGTTTTCTTCAACTTCTTTTAACGTAATATGCCCACCTTTAGGAATCACTACCAGCAATTTTTCCAACTCTTTCGATACTTTCGACAAATCGTTCCCCAACTGACTGGCCATTAATTCAGATGCTTTTATGTCGATGGTGTAACCAGCCTGTTTTAGTTGGCTGGTAATCCATTCGCCCACTTTATTTTCGTAGATGCGTTTCGATTCGAACAACACGGCGTTTTTATCGAGCAACTTAAACAGTTTCTTTCGCTTATCGAGCGTTTTCCCCTTAAGGTTTATTACCAGTATGGTCGATTTTAATGGATTTTCAGCATAAAGCAAGAGCGGATCAACCTCGTCGGCCGAAGCGCCTTCAATTCCTTTAATATTCTGTGCTTCGCGAACAATAACCACATTGTAGTTGCTCATCATAGGAAATCGGCGGGCGGTATTCAATAAATCACTCAACTCAACATCCTTTCCATAAACTACGGTTTGATTAAACGAACGTTCCTCTTCAGGAAGCACCGACTTTTCAATTTTTGTAGTAATCTCATCGATAAAGTACGATTCTTCGCCCATTAAATAATAAATGGGCTTATAAATCTTCTTGTTAATGTCGGCAAGTATTTGGTCGAAAGTGTACATAGGTAGATTTAAAACTGTAGGTGTTTAACCGATTTTCCGTCGTTTATAATTAAGGTTAAAGCTTTTATACCAATTTGAATGTGATCGTTTACAAACTGTTCTGTAATTTTCTTATCGCTTTGGTCTGTTTTCACGCCGGTCGATATCATAGGCTGATCCGATACCAACAACAAAGCACCCGAAGGAATCTGATTGGCAAACCCTACACTGAAAATAGTAGCTGTTTCCATGTCGATAGCCATTGAACGGGTTTTTTGCAGGTACTTTTTAAATCGTTCGTCGTATTCCCAAACCCTGCGATTGGTGGTAAAAACAGTACCGGTCCAGTAATCGCGTCCAAAATCGCGAATGGCTGTTGAAACCGCTCGTTGCAAATTAAATGCAGGCAAGGCGGGAACTTCGGCAGGCAGGTAATCGTTCGATGTACCATCGCTCCTGATGGCTGCAATGGGCAAAATTAAATCGCCCAATTTGTTTTTCTTTTTTAAACCGCCACATTTTCCTAAAAATAGCACAGCTTTAGGCGAAACAGCCGTAAGTAAGTCCATTATAGTTGCTGCATTTGGGCTACCCATACCAAAGTTTATAATGGTAATACCATTGGCTGCTGCATTGGGCATATTGTTATCCTCGCCCAGGATGGGAACATTAAATTGTTGTGCAAACAATTCAACATATAAGTTAAAATTGGTAAGGATAATATGTTTTGTAAAATCTTCGAGTTTGCGACCCGTATATCGGGGCAGCCAATTACAAACAATTTCTTCTTTAGTTTTCATTAAAAAAAGTTTTTGCTTTTAAAATAATCAGTTGTTCGTTACCTGACTCATTCTCTTAAAAATGTGCATCAAACCATGGTAATGATTAAACAACTGTTACAGATTTTCAAAGATACCTTATAAAGGCTAGCTTTACAATTTGTCGATGAAAATGTTGAAAAGTTTCTGTTCCATATTCTGGCAATTCGGTTAAATTTACGGCAAAAAGAATGGATTTGCTCAAGCTTCCCGATGTTTCGTCGCAAATAAAGATTGACTCAACAAATAATAGTATTTTCGATTCGTTTCGAAAAAAGTTTGTGGCATTGACTCCCGAAGAATGGGTTCGTCAGCATTTTTTGCATTACCTGGTACAGTACCTTAATTACCCTGCAGGCCTTATTTCGGTTGAGATGGCCTTACAGTTGAATAAGCTAACACGCCGCTGTGATATTGTAGTTTTTACCCGAAACGGGGTTCCAAAAATGATAATAGAATGCAAAGCCCCCAAGGTGAAAATCTCGCAAAAAGCATTTGATCAGGTGGCTGCTTACAACCTGAAACTTAAAGTTGATTTTTTGGTGGTAACCAACGGTTTAAATCATTTTTGCTGTAAAATGGACTACACCAACAACAGCTACACATTTATTGAGGAAATACCTGATTACTCGCTACTTGCCGACAGTTAATGTGCTTTTATTTTTGGATTTAACTTTTGATACATCAATTCATCCTGCCAACCATTACTTTGGTTTAACCATTCTTTCTTTGTTCCGCTATGGGTAAAGCCACATTTTTCGAATAATTTTATACTAACCTTATTATCGGCAGCAATATTGCAATAAACCTGGTGCAGTTTTAAATAGTTAAAGCAATAATCTATCAGCAAATTAAGTGAAATATCGGCATAACCCTTTCCGCGTTCTTCCACATTATGAATCAGGATGCCAATTCCGGCACGCTGATGAAAGGGATCGAAATCGAATAAATCAATTGCACCCAGGGCTTTCGCAGGAGCCTCTTTTTTGGCTATAATCAGGCGCAATTGTTTGTTGGTATAAATATCGTGATGCGAATTTTCAAGATACTGCTTTAATACAAATTTTGAGTAAGGAGCCAGCGTATTACTCAAATGCCACACCTCGGGATTATTCTCACAGGCATACAAAAAATCAAGATCTTCGGGTTCCATACCTCGAAGAATTAACTCATCGTTCTTTAAAAATAGTGGCATCTTAGTTTTTAAATTTATCAATTTCAACAATAAAGGCATCGTAAAAACCTTTTTCAATAGCACTTTGTAATGCTTGTCTGGCTGATGTTCTACCAATAAATTCGCCCCAAACATAACGGGTGTAGCCATCGTTGCAAACAATTTTATCTACGTCGGTAAGTCCCTTGTAGGCAGGATCGCTTTTGGGATTCTTAAGTGCATAAAGCTGAACGGTATACACCGTGCGATCAGTTTCGCTCATTTTCGACTTATAAAAATTCGCACTTTTTTGAACCAGTTCGTTGTAATCGAGATTACTGATTACCCGTGCATCGGGGAAACCGGCATCAACCACCAGATTCATCAGCTCCAGCGCTTCCGATTGATGATTGAATTTACCTACAGTATATAAATAACCAGCTTCGGTCTGGAACATCCACACATTGCTGATGGTACTACCCGATTGTTTGAAATAAGAAAGTTCAAGTGGTTTTTGTGTTTCCATCAGGAAGATGGTGTAGGTCATTTGATCTTTGTATTTCAATTCGTCGGGAACATAAATATCTTCGATAGTAATGTTATCGTTATTCGATTTAATAATCTTTATTTCTACCCTGCGATTCAAACGGCGACCTTCAGGATTATCGGTACCATCGGGATTCTGATTAATGGCGATAAAGTTTTCTTTGCCCATTCCTTTGGTAACAAAGCGGCCATTATCAATTCCTTTGCTGTGTACATAATCGACCACAGCCCGGGCTCTTTTCAGCGATAGATTCTTATTGTATTCATCAGTTCCGTGAGCATCGGTATTTCCAACAACTTCAATATAAAGCGATGGATTTTTCTCCATAAGCTTAGCCAGTTTTTCAATTTCTATCTGGCTTTCGCGGTTTAGCTGCTCGCTATTATAATCGAAAAATATGTTTTTAATGGTAAAGTATTCACCGCTGCTAACTGAAAGCGGAATCATTTGCAAAAAGGTTAGAACCTCCTCCGATTGTTGGTCAGCACTTATAAAAATATTTTTTTCTGCCGGCTGGTATCCATCGCCAAAAGCTTTAACCGTATAGGAACCATGTTTTACTTTTCCGCGAAATTCGCCGGTAGTAATATCGGGACTCAATGCTGCAACCACTTCTCCATCGGGCTTGGTAACATGTATGTAGAACGAAGGATCGAGTTGTTGGTTGTCTTCGAGGGTAATTCTGCCTTTTAGTTCGTATTCTGAGGGAACAACTATAGTTTTTACTTCGGGCACATAGGCTGATTCCGTGTCACTTACTTGATTATCAAGCTGTGTTGCATTTTCTCCTGTTTGAATTTCAGAAGATTCGGTATCTAAACTATCTGAATTATCACTAGGGTTGTCGGCCACAACATCAATTATGCGTTCTGTTTTAGGATACTCTATCCTAAATATCTTTTTCGTATCACCCCCTTCGGGCAGACGCGACATATAAGCCACTGATCCATCACCGATGGGAAGGTAGAAAACATCATCGGCAGCTGAATTTATAGGATATCCAAGATTCTGTGGTTCCGACCAGTTTCCGTTACCATCGCTAACCGATTTAAAAATGTCGTATCCACCCATGCTATTGTGTGCTTCTGATGCAAAATAAAGGGTTCGTCCATCTTCGGCTAAAAAAGGCGTTTCCTCTTCAAACTGCGTATTAATTACATCGCCTAAATTCTCGGCTGTACCCCAACGACCTTTGCTATCTCTTTCAATTTTGTAGATATCTTTATAACCATATCCGCCCGGGCGGTCGCTCACAAAGAACAGGGTATTTCCATCTTTCGAAATACTGGCATGGGTTTCGTTGTAGCGGGAACTGATTTGCTTTGGCATTCGCTCAATCGTACTCCAACTCCCACCGCTTTTTTCAGAATAATAAATATTACCATTGCCATAATCATCGCGATAAAGTAACATATAATCACCGTTGTACGATAAATGAGCCGTTGAAAAATATCCGTCGGATGCTAATTTCTGGGAAATGTCTTTGGGTTTTTTCCAATCGTGACCATCAGATTCTGAAAAGTAAATAACCTCAAAAAACGCATTGCCAATATATTCGTCATAAACTTCCTGGTAAGCCGTAAAGGCCATCGATTTCTCATCACCTGCCACAGCAGGATAATAATTTTCGCCCTCCTGATTTATTTTTAACTCTTCACCAATAAAATTAACCGGCGATGAAATTATTCTTTTGGCCGTATTACAGGTTTCAATCTGCAAATCGACAAATTCGTTGTAATAAATATCGGCAGAACTCAAAAACGATTTGTACTTTTCGTAGGCCTCAATTGCTTTATCAAACTGCCCGTCGATGCGGTATGATTTAGCCAGATAAAACCAGGCTTCTTCCGGAGCACCTTCTTCCTTGTAATTTCCTTCTTTATAATTTGGTGCGATATTGAGTACCGCTTTTTCAAGGTAGGGAATTGCATCGGCTACATCGGACTGGGTATTTAGGTAACACATTCCAATACTCAAATAGATATTTGAATTTTCCCAACCTTCAGCAATTATCTCCTGATACAAGGGTAACGCCATTTCATACTCTTCATAAAGCAAGTGGGTTTCAGCCTCTTTATAAAGCTGTTTTACCTTCTTCATATCCTGAGCCTGAATTCTTAGGACAAAAAACACCGTTAATATCAGTATCAGGTATTTTTTGCTCGAATTAAAAGTGCCGCTTTGTATCTTCATTATTGCCGGAGTTTATAAATTACTATTCAAATATAGCTGATAAAATAAGATTATACTATCAATTTTTACGGATTAGCCGATATAAGCCGAATAAAAGCAATGGTAGCAACAAAAGCCACCACCACCTACTTACAGTCGGATTGTTCAAATCGTTTGTAAGTTTTTTATTTTGTGAATGTAACAGGCTTTTTCTACTATTTGATTTTTTATTAAGTGATTCGTCGGTAATTATTGAGTTCTCATCTGTTGGTGATTGCACCAACTCTTCGTTTTCGTTAAAAAAAAGTCGCTTATTCAATTCACTGGCAATTAACAAATCAGCAGTATGTGAACTTTTTTTACCTGTAGCCACCTCATTATTAGCCAAAATTGAATCATTTACTTCAAATGCATTATTCGCTTCCTTATCGGAATCAACACCCTGTAGTTTGATTTGGTCTGCTTTTGAGAGTGAAGCATAAGTAGCAGACTCTTCGGTAAGTGATGAAATAATATTGGTAAAGGCCACGACCTGTTGCGACTGATCGTAAGCATATTCCGGAACATCAATTACATACTCAAAAGTTTCCTGATTATTTGATTCAAAAATTGCTTTAAATTGTTGTCCCCGGGGCAGAATAAACAGAAATTTTCCCGATTCGGCATCGGGTGTGTATATGCCAAATAAATTATCGTCCAGATCGGTTAATGTAATAACCGCGTTTTCAAGTGTATTTCCATCCAAACCGCGGGCAAAACCAGCTATTACGGTTTGATTCCGGATGTGCGATTCCGAAAGGTCGATTCGAAAAATGTCATAATTTCCAATGCTGTTATTGGCATACGATGCATAATAAGCCCTGCGCCCATCGACCGATGGCACATAATACACATTGTCGTCGGGTGTATTTATCGGATAACCCAGATTTTGCGGAGTTGACCATTGTTCTTTGTCATCGATATAACTCACAAAAACATCAAATCCCCCCATGGTATTGTGACCGCGTGAAGCAAAAAACAGTGAAGTTCCATCGGGATGAATGTATGGCCCTTCTTCATCGAAAGGCGTATTAATTGTAGGACCCAGATTTTGAGCCTTGCTCCAGTTTCCGTTGGGTAACTTACGAACCCGGTAAATATCCAATCCGCCGTAGCCCCCTTTTCTATCCGATGTAAAAAAAAGTTGATTCTGATCAAAAGACATGGAAGCATGTGTTTCGCGAAATTTACTATTTACCACATCGGGCAGTCGCTCGGGGGCATCCCAAACAGCACCTTTTCGGTTACTTACATACAGGTTGCCATCGCCGGCATCGTCGCGGTAAATAAAAAGTTTTGTTCCATCGAACGAAAGTCCCACTGAAGCTTCGTGTCCGGCCGTATTCACATTACCGCCAATTTGTTGGGCGCGGGTATATTCCGAACCATTAAAACTACTCAGGTAAATATCTTCAAAATATTGTCCATCGTCCATCATCAGGTTTCCGGTGTTTCCTTCACGTTTCGATGTAAAAATTAACAAACTTTCGTCACCACTAATAACAGGGCTGTGCTCTGCATAGGTCGAATTGACCTGACGTCCCAAATTGGAAACTTTCATCTCGACAGGCGATTTCATTAATACCCTGGCCACCTGACACGAAGCCAATTCATGATTAATGCGCGTCAAAAATGCCTCATCTTCATCAGTAAGCATGCCTTTAAGTTCGAAAAATGTACGTTCAGCATCATCAATCCGATAAGTTACATGGTAGGCTTTACCCAAATAAAACAATACTTCGAGCGGGGCATTCAGCTCCTGATAATTCAGTGGATTGTAAGATTCGGAAATATATTTCGAGGCAAACTCCAGGTAAGGAATGGCATTTGCTTTATTAACTGCGGTATTTAAATAACAAAAACCCACTTTAAAATTTAAGTTGGCATTATTAGGTGCTTCGTTCAACAGGCTTTGATACAATTCCAATGCTTTATAATAATTTCCATCTTCAACAAAATCTTCAGCCTGAAAATAAACTTCTTCATTGGTTTGCGACATAACAACCAACGGAAACAAGAGGGAAGCAATTAAGAGTGCCCAACAGTATTTTTTTAACATCTGCGTACAGGATTAATTTGATTTACATAAATTCAGCAGCAATTTAATAAATTACTGTTCACGAACAAAATACACACAACCCTTTATTACAGTAACTTATAAAAAAACACGTACTCGCGTTCATGCAATTAATTCAAATTAAACAAAAACAAACACTATAAAATAAAAAAACGGTCAGGTACTATAGCAATACCCAACCGTTTTGATTTAATTAATAATTTAAGAATTTCTACAACCAATGCGAGCCGTCAAAAGCTTCCATATTATCGGCAACCTGTTTTATAAACATACCTCCCAGGGAACCATCAACTACCCGGTGATCATACGATAACGCCAGTATCATCTGATGACGTATTCCGATTAAATCGCCCTGGGGTGTTTCAATTACAGCCGGGCGCTTTTTAATTGCTCCAATAGCCAGAATAGCAACTTCAGGCTGGTTAATAATTGGAGTTCCCGAAAGGTTTCCAAAGGTTCCCACATTGGTAATGGTAAAAGTTCCTCCCTGAATCTCAGTGGGTAGCAGTTTTTTATTGCGTGCCCGCTGAGCCAGATCGTTTACCCGGGCAGCCAAACCTGAAATACTCAATTCATCGGCACTATGAATTACCGGAACAATCAGATTACCGTCGGGTAAAGCAGTAGCCATTCCAATGTTTACCTGTTTTTTAAGTAATATTTTTGAACCATCGACTGAAATGTTAATCATCGGATACTTTTTAATGGCCCTTACCACTGCATCGATAAAAATTGGGGTAAAAGTTAATTTCTGACCAAAACGTTTCTGAAATTCTTCTTTATGCTTTTCGCGCCAGGCTACAATTGCAGTAACATCAACCTCATGAAAAGAAGTAACATGTGGCGAAACCTGTTTTGAACGAAGCATATTGTCGGCAATTAACTTGCGCATGCGGTCCATTTCAATAACTTCAATACCTCCGGTACTGGTTGTTGTCGGTTTAGCGGATGTTTCAGAAATTTGAGCCGTTTTGGTTTCTCCAGTTCGCTGGCTCAGGTAGTTTAACATATCGTCTTTGGTAATTCGTTTGCCTACTCCTGTACCCTGAATCGTTTCCAGCTCTGACAGGCTAACGCCTTCAGCATGTGCAATGCTCCGTACCAAAGGACTTAAAAACACTCCCGAATTTAATTGGTAAGGAATGGATGGTTTTGAAGCAGCATCCAACGCTGGAACAAGTGTTATTTTTTGCTCATCCAATATTGGTTTTTCTTCAGCAAGCGGCGCATTTTCTACCGCACTGGTTTGCGATTCTTCCGTTTTACCTTCAACTTCAATGATGGCAATTTCCTGACCAATTTTTGCTGTTTCACCTGCTTGTACCAATATGCTGTGCAAAACGCCCGTTACCGGCGAAGGAACCTCAGAATCAACTTTATCTGTGGCAATTTCGACCAGCGAGTCGTCTTCGTTGATTTCACTTCCTGCATCGACCAACCATTGAGTAATGGTGGCTTCAAAAATCCCTTCGCCCATGGCGGGCAATATAACTTTTATTTGTCCCATTGTTTTATTAACGTTTCAGAATTACCGGCATGTGATTGCCTGCAACAGTTTCGCTGATATAACAACCTTTTATTTGTTATGTTTTACCTAATAAGTGAAAGCCTTTTATCAATACTTTAAAATCGTTTCTCAACTGGTAGTTTTTAGCGTACAACAAATTCATTTTTTCAACTTTGGCCTCATCTTTCAAACCATCTGAAAACACTAACGCCCAGCTCAATACGCCCTTTTTAATTCGTGGGAGACTTAACGATGAGTTGCTATTGGTATAATAAAATCCTACCCAACTTTTTATGCCAAAGAGCACAGAAAATATATTTCGGAAGACTCCTTTTCTATTTCTGATTAAAAACAGCCAGAAAGGAGTAAAAAACAATAATGTTAAGGATGTTGCCACATCAAATAATCGTTTTTTGCGCAAATTATGGGGTTTGGTAATATTATTGAACTCTACCGTGTATAAGTCGCCTGCAGTATCAATGGAATTACTGCCAATTATTGAAACACTCTCGGGTGGTGCAATTTTATATGAGACTCCTAAACCCTCAAGACGCAGCATTTCACGGATTATTTTTTGAGCAGGTAAGTCGGAAGCACAAAAAATTAGTTCGTTTATTTTATTGATGCTCACGATATCTTTCAGCTGATTTAATTTGCCAATAAAGGAATCAGCGTTATGGGTGTTTTCAGGGTTAATCAGTCCCACATATTCAAACTGAGGAAGCGATTCCCTTATTATGGATAGCACCCGTTGTGCTTCATTCGGGTTGCCAATCAGTGCAATACGATTTTTACGAACTGAATCGAATTGAAAATTAATAAAAGTTAACCGATGAAATACTATACGATAGGCTAACAAAGCAAACAATCCCCAAAGGGTTCCCAATAAAATCATGGCACGGGAAAAACGAAACGTTTCAGGTAACAGGGCATATACTACCAAAATAAGTCCTGTTCCAAACAAAATTCCCCGAATAAAACTCGACACTTTCAGGGGTTTATCGTATCCTCCCGAAAAAAATACTGAAGTAATCCAAACCAAAAGGTAAACTGGGACAACCCCGGTGAAATAGCTTTGTGGAAAATGTCCGCCTTCGGGAAACTTAATACTCTCCCATAAGGGAGCAATAAACCAGAATCCCATAAACAACAATACAAAATCGAAAATTGGAAAAATTATTTTGGTGAAAAATCGACTAAATATGGCCAATGCTGCTCTAAAATAAATCGCCAGATTTATGAATAACGAAAATAACTTTGCATTTTTTGAACTAAAGTGTTTGCGGGCAAAAATTATCATGGCATTGTAAAATACCCTTACATAATTTATGCTCCCTTTTTTTGTACTCTCTCCTTTGTAATGAATGATGGTGGTATGCGGAAAATAATAATTCTTGTATCCACCCAAAGTAATCCGGTACGATAAATCGATGTCTTCTCCATACATAAAATAATCCTCATCGAGCAAACCTACTTTGTTCAGAGTTTCTTTACGCATGAGCATAAAAGCGCCAGCCAATACATCAATTTGATGTACTTCGTCATTACTTAGGTAACCCAAATGATAGCGTGAAAAAATCTTTGAGTGTGGAAATAATTTGCTTAAACCAAAAATTTTATAAAAAGCCACCATTGGCGTCGGCAATCCACGCTTACTCTCGGGTAAAAAGACCCCTTTCCCATCAATCATTTTCACTCCCAGCCCACCAGCATCAGGAGTTTCATCCATAAAAGCCAATACTTTGGTAAATGTATCCTCCTCAACCACCGTATCGGGATTCAACAACAAAACATAAGCACCTTTTGCCAGGCGAATGGCCTGATTGTTTGCTTTTGAAAATCCTACATTCTCTTTATTTTCGATAAGATGAACCTTGGGAAATTTATGCCGCACCATGGCACAAGAACCGTCAACCGAAGCATTGTCGACCACAAAAACTTCGGCCTGCAATTGGTTTATGGCTTTATACACCGAATGCAGACATTGCTCAAGAAAATATTTAACATTGTAGTTAACAATTACTACAGAAAGTTTCATCGTATCAGTTTTTCAAAAAAAGGAATAAGTTGGCTATTATACTTCAATAATTAAAATTACCTACTGTTTTTATTCCGTAACTTACCTGTTGGTCTTTAAAAACAGGCTCCAAGATACCAATTGCAATTAAGTTTGCCAGCAAATTTTCAGTCTTATTTTTTGAAGCCTGGGCAATGCGGCATGCTTTTGAAAAGGTAACTTCACCAAAAGATTCAATATACGTAAGTAATTGCTTCTCGGCATCGGTGTATTTTAAATATACCCCGTTCGGATTGCTTAAACGTTTCCATACTTTTAGCTGCACCTTATTTGCCACAAGATTTTCGTCGTGCACACGCAGGTAGGCCGTCCATTTATCGTTTTTCCCCGGCGCGTAATGCGGAAGGTTGGGACTTTTTTCTACAATCACTTCAACCACAGTTCTTCCGTCGACCCAATGATTATTAGCCACAAATACTACTTCGGGTTTACAAAAAATATGAGCTGCGGTTTCAATCATGTAGGTTTCCTCTTCGGAGCGGACTCCTGCAATTACCCCATTATCTTTTACACCAACCAGTAACCGGCCTCCCGATGTATTGGCAAATGCAACCAACGAACGCGCAATTTTTCGGGCATCACTAATCTCAAATTTAAAGTCGAGATGTAAATGTTCGCCCTGGGCTATCAGGTTTTTAATGTAATTACGCTCCATGCTCTATGCTTTGTTGTGTAAGTTTCCGAACGACAAATATAAGCGCTTTATTATCGGATTGCTAAAAATCGATGCTTGCGAAATCTCAAAAATCAACATTATTTTTCTCCTGGAATTAATTTTTAGTTTCTTTGATTTTACTTTGTTTTTTCTATTTTTGGTTCAACAAAATTTTAACCTTTAAAACAATACAAATGGACAAAGAATTAATAATATGGAGTGAGGGATATAGTGTGAATAACGCTGAGATTGATGAGCAACACAAAAAACTGATTTCTCTTATCAACCGGCTTTATAATGCTTACCTGAACAAAAAACACCAAAGCGAAATCAGCCAAATTATTAAAGAAATTAAGGAATACGCTTTTTACCATTTCTCAACCGAAGAAAAACTATTTGAAAAGCACAATTACGCTGAAAAAGAGGAACACATAGAAATGCATGATAGTTTTATTGATGAAATAAACCAACTGGTTAAAAATCATGAGAGTTCGTCGCTGGTTTTGACTATGAAAACCATGACCTTTTTACAACGCTGGTTAACCAATCACATCTTAAAAGAAGACAAAAAATACGTGGGTAAAATCTAAATCGCCATCTTTTAATTGATAAAACCTTAAAGTTAAATTAACTTTACCTGTGGTTCTTAACCCTAGTTTTACAAACGGAATTAAAAGATAAAAAAATGGTAAAAGAAGCAAAAATATTGCTGGTTGACGACGAGACCGACATTACTGAATTTATCGGGTTTAATCTGCAGGCCGAAGGTTACCTTATTGAGAAAGCCCAAACCGGTGAAGAAGCCATTGAAAAAGCCAAAACATTTATTCCTGACCTTATAATTCTGGATGTAATGATGCCCGGCATGGATGGAATGGAAACCTGTGAAAAACTCAGAAGAATGCCTGAACTGAATCAACCCATCATTGCTTTTTTAACTGCCCGTGGCGAGGATTATTCGCAGATTGCCGGGTTCGACGCCGGTGGAGACGATTACATAACAAAACCCGTAAAACCAAAAGTGCTGGTAAGTCGGGTAAAAGCTTTACTTAAAAGAAAAAGTGGCGCCAACACTTCAAATGATGTAACAGAAAATATACTTTCCGTTGGAAGCATAAGCATCGACAAAGAACGCTATGTGGTTATTAATGGAAGTCAAGAACTGATTTTACCACGCAAAGAATTTGAGCTGCTTTTGTTGCTGGCATCAAAACCCGATAAGGTTTTTACCCGCGACGAAATCTACAGCAGGGTTTGGGGCGAAGATATTATTGTTGGCGATCGCACCATTGATGTCCATATTCGCAAATTGCGCGAAAAACTGGGAAATGATCACATCAGAACCTTAAAAGGTATTGGTTATAAATTTGTTGAATAGCGTTCCATAAAAAAACAACTACTAGGCGAACCCCTCAAAGTTCGCCTTTTTTATTTTCGAAAACTACGTTTCCAGCATTCCTAAATCCAACCATTTCGTGCCAATACTGTTTAATGTGTTACTTTTACGCCTTTTATTTCACTTAAAAATTTTACAAAATGAAAAAACAATCCTTTGAAATCTCAAAAACCTTAACGGCAGTTTTTAAACGCTGGAGCCGCAAACCCTACGGAGTATTCAGTAGCTTGCAGCGTGTAGTAACTATAGGTGTAATTACAGGAATGATTACGCTTTTGTCGTCGACCGAGAAAACTTACGCGCAAACTGATACCATAAAAATCAATAATCACCTCAACCTCGAAGAAGTGGTTGTAAGTGCCAACCGAACGCAGCAGTTTTATACGGAGGTATCGCGAAGTATGACCCTGATTCCGGCAAAAGAAATAAACTATTCGGCAGTTCAAAGCCTGAATGAACTGCTAAAAACCGTTCCCGGAATCGACATCAGGCAGCGGGGAACCCAGGGAATTCAAGCCGATATTAGTTTGCGCGCCGGTTCATTTGAGCAAACTCTGATTCTCATCAACGGAATTCCGTTTAACGACCCCCAAACCGGACATCATAATTTAAACCTGCCTCTTAATCTCGAATCAATTGAACGTATTGAAGTACTTTACGGACCCGGAGCCCGGATTTATGGACCCAATGCCTTCACCGGCGCAGTTAATCTGATAACCAATACAACTAAACAAAACAACATTCAAGCCCAAACCTGCCTGGGACAATACGGGCTTTTTGAAGCCAATCTGGCTGGCGGACTTCAACTCAGAAAAACCAACCATTACCTTTCTTTTGGAACCAAACGTTCCGATGGTTACAATTCGAATACCGATTTTATTTCATATAACTTGTTTTATCGCGCTTTGTTAAACACAAAACCCGGAACTTTTAGTCTTCAAACCGGTTACCTGAACAAAGCCTTTGGAGCACAAAATTTTTACACGCTCGATTTTCCCGAACAATTTGAGCAGCTAAGACAAATTAACACGGCCCTTGGATTTCAGAAATCCACCGAAAAATTAAGGATTGAAAGTCATATTTATGCAAAACAAAACCACGACCGTTTTGAATTATTTCGGGAAGATACCTACAACTTTCAGAATGGTTTTTTTGTAACCCAGACCAACGACACCGCAAAATATACTCCGGGAATTTATGAACCCTGGAATTATTATAAAAACCACAATTACCACATGACACGCACCGCGGGGGCTAACCTAAACGCAAGCTACCAAAGCAATTGGGGACAAAGTGCGTTAGGTTTTGACTATCGGTTTGAACAAATATTCAGCAATACGTTGGGAAACCCGGGCGATACGCTGGATGCTCCGGGAGAAACACGGGGATTTTTTACTAAAACAGCCAAGCGGACTCATCTGAATTTATTTGTGGAACACAATTACTCGCTTGCCCTTTGGAATATAACGGCTGGTTTTCTCTGGCACCATAACAGCGATTATGGCACAAAACTTAACGGAGGCATTGAGCTCAGCCGTAAATTGACAAACAACTCAAGAATCTTTACATCGGTAAATCAGGCCATACGGCTGCCATCGTTCACCGATTTATATTACAATGGTCCACGAAATACTGGTAACCCGGATTTAAAACCTGAAAAATCGGTAAGCTATGAATTGGGCGCCAAAGGATTTGAATCGCAACTTAACTGGCAAACCGCCTTGTATTACAGACAAACTACCGAAGCTATTGATTGGATTAAATATCCTTCAGAAACCAAATACCGAACCGAAAACTTTTCAGAACTAAATACCTGGGGAACTGACTTGTTTTTTAGGTGGGCGCCCAACAACAATTCATTTTCATTTTTAAACTACATACAGGCTTCCTATTCGTTTGCATCAGTAAGTTTATCAAAACAGGACAGCATGGTTTCAGCCTATGCACTCGATTATTTAAAACACAAACTTACCGCATCGGCCCGGGCTTATTTTTATAAGAATTTGGGTATAAACCTTAATGTGTCGTATAATGCGCGAAACGGAAATTATATTGATGTTGACAAGCAAACCATCGATTACGAACCCTATTTTTTAGTCGATTTTCGGCTCTTTTACGAAATTAAAAAAAGCCAGATTTACCTTGATGCAAACAACCTGTTCAATAATAAGTACTCCGATTTGGGAGGAATTGAACAAGCCGGATTGTGGATTAAAGCAGGCATTAAGGTGAACCTTAACCTTTAACGCAAAACCAAACCTTACAAGAAATCTTAGATCTATAGCAACTAAGATTTCTTGTAAGCGCGTTATACATGGTTTGCTGTTTATATGCAAATGAACTAAAATAAGATATTTTAAAGAAAATACCTATTTAGACTTTTTAGATAACACCAATAAAAAAAGATAAATTTGCCATTCTTACGCAATTACTATTAAAAGAATATAAAAATGAAAATTACTAAACTACCGGCTGGTCTGACTTTTCTGTTATTACTGATATTTATAAGTTCGTGCAACCATAGCAACAAACCCAAACCAGATACATCTATTCCACCCAAATATGCCAACCAAAAGGAACCCACTTTTAACAAACAGGGGGTCATTCATTTTTTACGAAACCAAACCGATACGCTGGTAACGCTCAATATTGAAATTGCTGACACTCCGCAAAAAAGAGAAAAAGGACTAATGCATCGCCGAAGTATGGAAGATAACCAGAGCATGCTTTTTATTTTTGATAAAGAAGAAAGACAGTCGTTCTGGATGAAAGATACACACATTGCCCTGGATATTTTGTTTATTAACGAAGCAAAAACAGTGGTTCACATGGCAGAAAACTGTCAACCTTATTCTTTAAAATCAATTCCATCGTTTGAATATGCCCTGTATGTGTTTGAAGCCAATGCCGGTTTTGCAGAAAAAAATGAGGTAAAAGTGGGCGATAAAATCAGTTTCGTCCGGTTTTAGCACAGTCAAATCTGGCGTATTTTGTTGTTCAACAATAAATTAACTAATACAAATTTATTATTCATGCAGCGAACACTGTGCAATGCTTTCAGCTATATTTGCCCATTCTTTTTATGAAACTATATGAGCATTGTACGCAAAGCTAAAATTGTTGAAAAACTCTTCCTGGCCGTTGATAAAGACATTGAAAAACTAAAATTGAAAACCGGAATTCACTGCATTGAAAACTGTATCTATTGTTGTACAACTCCGGGAATAAAAGCTACAGCCCTGGAGTTTTACCCACTGGCAATACACCTTTATAAAACAGGACAGGCTGAACTAATCCTCGACAAGCTGACTAAAAATGCAAATAACACTATTTGTCCCATGCTTAATAACTTAAGCGTTGATGGTTCGCGCATTGGTTGCAGTCAATACGACCACCGGGGTTTAATCTGTCGTTTATTTGCATTCAATTATACCACCGATAAAAATGGCGTTCGGCACATTGCTGCATGTAAAGCCATTAAAGTAGCTCAACCTGAAAGCATTGAAAAAGCAAATTTAATCTTAAAACAAAAACCATTGGGACCAAAAGCATCAGATTATTACTCCCGCCTTCAATTCGCTGATTTCGCTGAGTCGCAAAATCTATATCCCATTGGTCAGTCCATCCAAATTGCCATTGAAAAAGTAATAACCCATCATCATTACCGTGGCAAAAAAGCCATGTAAAATCTTATTTCGCTGAAGTATTATTTTGGAGGCTAAAAATAGCCTACGGTTATAGGACATAAAATAATATTCCTCGAAATAAAAACTTTCAATCGTTTTTTATTACTTTAGTAAGCATCTTAAAAAAATGACTGCTACAATTCCCAACTGAGCAGTAGAGTTACTAATTATAATTACACGATAATGAATTATAAGAAACTTACAACCAGCGCAATACTTATTTTTACAGTATTAATTGGAGCTTTTAGTCAATCGCAGCCGGGATATAAAACCCCCGACCAGGCTTTGGTAAAACTTCTGGATGCACCCACTACACCATCCATTATTGTTGATCCAACCGGAGAATGGATGTTACAAACCAGCATTCCGGGTCTGCTTTCCATAAACGACATTTCCGCTCCCGAATTGCGTCTGGCCGGAATACGTATCAATCCGAAAACCTTCAATCAAAGTCGCTCCCGCTATTACAACAACCTTACCCTAACGCAAATTAAAAACGGCAAAGATTTTGAAGTTTCCGGATTACCCGAAAACCCCAAGTTGTCAAATTTTACCTGGGCACCCAATGGCAAATGGGTAGCCTTTACCCACACCAGCGAAACCGGGCTGGAATTGTGGCTGCTCGATGTAAAAAAACAAAAAGTAATGCAGCTTACTTCCGGTATGGTAAACGGATGCCTTCCCCGAAATCCAGTTTCCTGGATTGACGAAGGCAATTGGCTGGTGTTTCTAAAAACAGTTAATAAAGAAAAATCTGCACCTGTGCAACCCATCGTTCCTTCCGGCCCGGTTATTCAGGAAAGTTATGGAAGCCAGACTGCTTTAAGAACTTACCAGGATTTACTAAACAACCCTTACGACGAAAAAATATTTGAGTTTTACACCACTTCACAGCCGGTTAAAATAAACCTAAAAAAAGAAATGATTCCGATTGGAATCGAAGGCATTTTCCGGGCAGTTAAACCATCGCCCGATGGACGATTTATTTTGGTTGAGATGATTCACAGACCTTTTTCTTACCTGGTCCCCTACCGCTATTTTCCGGTTAAGTGTGAAATTTGGGATAACGACGGAAACCTGTTTCGCGAATTATTCGATTTGCCCTTGACCGAGAACTTGCCCAAAGGATTTGGCGCTGTTCCCAAAGGTCCGCGCAACATTAACTGGCGCAGCGACAAACCGTCGATGTTGTATTGGGTAAAAGCCATGGATGACGGTAATCCAAAAAAGGAAGCTGTGGTAAGGGATCGTTTATTTTTGTTCGATTACCCATTCGACGATTCAGGAAAACCCCATCTGGCTTTTAAGTACCGTTTTGGATCCATTTATTGGGGTACTTCAGAATTTGCCATAGCTATGGAATGGTGGTGGGAAAACCGTACCGAATTAATATCATCGTTTAATCCCGATAGCAATCCAAAAGAAAAAACCACGCTTTTTGAATACAACTGGCAGGACGAGTACAAGCATCCGGGAGATTTTGTTACCCACTCAAATACCTGGGGCCATCAGGTATTGTTGATATCTGAAAAAGATAATGCCTTGTACCTGAAAGGGCGTGGCGCCACACCCGATGGTTATAAACCTTTTGTCGACAAATACAGCATAGCCGGTAAAAATACCCGACGGTTATGGCAATCGAACGATCCGTATTATGAATATCCGCTGGCTTTTGCCGATACAGAAAAAGAAATAATAATTACCCGCAGGGAATCGAAAACCGATCCTCCCAATTATTTCTCACGAAACCTACAAAACGGAGTGGTAACCCAGCTCACCAATTTTCCGAATCCTTATCCCGAAATGCTCCAGGTTCGTTCACAACTGGTTAAATACCAGCGAAACGACGGGATTCAATTAACCGGTAAACTCTACACACCCCCGGGTTATTCTGTTGGCGACGGTTTACTTCCGGTATTAATGTGGGCTTACCCAAGTGAATACAAAAGTGCTGCCGCAGCCGGCCAGGTAAAAGATTCACCCAATACCTTTGCACGAATTGGCTGGTACAGTCCCATTTTTTGGGTGATGCGCGGCTATGCAGTCTTTGACGATCCGGCGATGCCCATAATTGGGGAAGGTGAAAATGAACCCAACGACAATTTTGTTGAACAACTTTCAGCCAATGCTGAGGCTGCCATTAAAGCACTCGATAGCATGGCGGTTATCGACAAGAATAAAGTAGCTATCGGGGGGCATAGTTATGGCGCATTTATGACAGCCAATCTATTAGCACATACCGATTTGTTTGCTGCCGGAATTGCCCGAAGCGGAGCTTATAACCGCAGCTTAACCCCTTTTGGTTTTCAGGCTGAAGAACGCACCTACTGGGAAGCCCCCGACACGTATTTTGAGATGTCGCCCTTTTCGTTTGCTCATAAAATAAACGAACCCATCTTGTTAATCCATGGCGAAGCCGACAACAACAGCGGTACTTTTCCCATGCAAAGCGAGCGCTTTTATGCTGCCTTAAAAGGAAATGGCGGAAATGCCCGTCTGGTTATGCTGCCGGCCGAAAGTCACAGTTATCAGGCACGGGAATCGTTATTACATATGTTATGGGAAATGGATACCTGGCTCGAAAAATACGTAAAACAAAAACCGTAAACCTTGTGTTATATTTTTTGATGTTTCATTTTCACCTTACAAAACGCATCAAAAATATTTAAACAAAACACTTATGGCACTCGCATTTACTGAACAAATACCTCTGGGATATCCGGCAAAGGAATTCATTCTTCCGGAACCATTAAGCGGAAAAAGCCGCTCGCTACAGGAACTGGCTTCAGAAAAAGCCACGGTAATACTATTTATATGTAATCATTGTCCGTATGTTAAACATGTAAATAAGGAATTGATAGCTTTAGCCAATCATTACCAGCCAAAAGGAATTTCATTTATTGCCATCAATTCAAACGATGCAGTAAACTATCCCGACGACAGTCCGGAAAAGATGGCTGAAGTGGCTAAAAGGCTTAATTATCCGTTCCCTTACCTTTACGACGAATCGCAGGAAATTGCCAGGGCTTATCATGCAGTTTGCACTCCGGATATCAGTGTATTCGATAAGGATTTAAAATGTGTTTATCGCGGGCAAATCGATGATTCGAGACCTGGAAATAACATTCCGCTCAGCGGAAAAGATTTGCGCGCGGTGCTTGATGCTCTTTTAAATAATCAGCCGGTACCCAAAGAGCAAACACCAAGCGCGGGATGCAGTATTAAATGGAAAAACTTATAAAAAACAAGAGGGTGTCTAAAAAGGCATCCTCTTTTTTTATGCAACAATATTGGATATGGAATAATTTAAAGTGATGTAAATTGTTTTGGTTTTCGATTGTCCATATTTTGTCTTAAACGCGGTCAAAAG
>JBFWMB010000025.1:0-11957 GCA_050251815.1 Salinivirgaceae bacterium
TTTATTATCTCACGAATGAAATAGGTACCCCGGCTGTCCTGCATGTCGTAACGGCTTTTTCCCTCAATATCCTGACCCAACAGGGCCACATTTACCCCGTTTTCGTTATCAATCCAAAAGTAACCTTCTTTTCCATAGCGTAATTCGCGGGTAAGGTCGGCAGCCAGTTTCTTTTTTTCTTCTACACCAAAACTGTCGTTTTCAGGCATGTTGTTAATTGCCTTTATCAGACTGATGGTTGTTTCAACCTGTTCTTTAGCTGTTAAATCAAAATTAGATCTCAGGTTTTGTTCCAATAATTTAAGGTTGGTGTTGTTGGTTTGCTTTAATGAGTATAGCAGTACAAGGCCTGAAACAATTCCTACAAAGAGACTCATGCCAAAAGCAAGCAGAATGATTTTTGTTGTAATTTTGTTCATAATCAGGTTTTTTTTAGAGTTAAACATCTATAATGTAACATTAAAAAGCAACAAGCGATTAGAAACTTTTAAAATGTATAGGCAGCTGCAAAAGCCATTCGGTGGTTATAAACCGCATTGTAGGTTTTGAGTGCTTTGTAAGCGTCGTTTTGTAAGTCGGTGTAGGTAGCTCCGGTAAGCATGTATTCTAAAGTAAACGAAAGTTTCCCCGATGTATAGATGGCTCTTGGTGACAGGCGAAATATATTATCTATATCGGCATTTCGGGTAAAACCCTGGGCAACATAAAGATTTTCGGTGTCGCTTCCTGAGTTAGCGGTATAAGCTACAAACAATCCAAAATCAAAAGCATTCCATTTAAACATATATTCTGACCATACAGCAAGGGTATTGATGTTTCCGTAACTGTAATCGGCAACGGTAAGTGGGTCTTGGGCAGGGGCTGCTCCCCCAATCATAATAAATGGTGTCATTTCCTGTCCGTAAACGCCATAGAATTTAAGTGTATGATTGTTGTGCTTAATTTTTAGAAAGGCGGCCACATCAAAACTACCTAGTTTTTGGTTGGTCAATGTGCTGTCGGCTAGCATGGTTCTTGGTTTCAATATCCGGTAACCTCCAACCAAACCGGTTGAAATATTGCTCGAAATATATTTCAGGTGCCCATGAAAATCGGGAATGACAGCATTGTTTTGAGCAGATACTCCGGCAATACTCGACATATCGAAATGTGATAAAGCAGCTCCACCAATTTCAAAGTTCGTAGTTAGTTTATGTTTAAGCAGCACCTGAGTTGAACGATTAAACGGATTAAACGGAGCTCCTCCGCCGGCTACCAGTACTTCGGGAAAACATTCGGTAACAAATAGCGGATGCCAATACTGACCAAACAAAAGTTTGGTTTTACCCCAGTCGAGATTCATGAATAAATGTCGGGCCCGGGGTGCATTCTCATGACCGTTGGCTCTACCTTCAAAATCGATTTCGATTAATCCGCTCATCTTAGCTCCAAAAGCCTCAGGTCCATTTACTTTTGCACGCAAACGGGTTTCGTAGGCAAGCATGTTTAATTGATTGAAGTCATTTATATCCTTATTGTCAACATTTAACTGTTGTTTTAAGGGATACAGGTAAACATCGCCATCGCGCAAAGTACTTGATTGATACGTGTCGAAATAGGCATCGTACCTTATTAAACCCGAAAATTCAACGGTTTTTACTTTTTCGGGATTTGCTTCCTGAGCAACTGAAGAAATTGAAATTAAAAGCATTGCCATTAGGAGTCTGGTCTTTGTCATAATACAATTGGGTTTAATTAAATAAATACAACCTTTTACTCAGGCGAGTTGATTAGGTTACAAAATACGTTTTTTTATTGAGATGAGCATTATAAAAATGGCTAACAGTAGTAAAGTAATACCTGCAATAAATGCGCCTGTAAATCCAATGGATTCGAAAATAAACACGCCCATAATAGGAGCAAAAAGGCCACGGAAACCCACCAGAGATAGATGCACACTTTGGTAATCGGAAGCTTCCTCTTTTTTACAAAAATAGCTTGACCCTATTCCCCATAATAAGGCCATGGCTGCTGTAAATATTCCATTGGCAATAAATGACAGGACCAATACCGGATAAATCTGAAGCCCCCAGAAAATAAAATTGTACGGAAAGGCTTGGGTTAGTATAATTAATAGTAAGTGCAAAAGCAAACTTAAAAATGCGAATGCTCCGAATTTCCTGGGATCAACATTTCCGATAAGTTTACCTAAAAAGGGAAGACAAATTATGGCTACTACATTAAAGGTGTTTTTGTAAAATGCAATAGAAGCATAGCTTAAATGGAGTTGCTTTTCCATGAATATGGTAACCACAGCAATGGTAGCCATCCAGGCCAGGCCATACAACATAAAGCCCAGTTCAAAATCGCGGTAGGGTTTATTTTTGATAACAATTTCAGCCATCCGTTGAAGCGATTTCTTTATGGACAGGCTAATTCTCAGGTAATTGATTTCAATTTGGGTGTCGCTATAATCGATTCGGGTTAACAGGGCAATGGAAAGAATTCCAAGTACTGAAAGTATGGGATAAATATAGGTAAAAGCAAAATGGTCGTAATCGAGCAAACGGCCAAAGCTGTAGGTAACTACTATGATAATAATTTTATTGAGTGTAGTAGCATAGCTGTAAAATGTTCCAAAATTTTGCGACGAATAATTGTGACGCAGCAGTAGGTTAATGGTAGGCAGAATAACGGGCTTGTACAGATAATAAACCAAAAATACCAGCAGGAAAAAGGTGGTGAACTGCGGATTGTTTTTAATTATTTCGGCATCGTGAGGGAAAAAAGCCATCACGGCAAGGGGTAACCGGGTGATAACTCCCACCCATATCAGCAAGCGTTTTTTGTTCCGGCTCCGTTTTACAATTTTGTTAAACAGCACTGAAAACAGAAAGATTACCACACTGTATTGAAAAAGATAACTGATTTGATAATTGGTTCCGTGAAGGCTTTTTAACAATACAAACTCGTTTAAAAGCAGCGCCCCATCAATTACTCCCTCAAGAGCCATGTGTAGGCTATGCAGTTTAAAGGTTTTTAATTCTCCTTTATCGGCTTTTTTTAACGAAAATAATTTCATTGCATCTTTTTCAGGATGCGAAAATACGTTATCTGTTTTGAAATCTGAACTTACAGATGTCATAAAACATTAATACACTCATTTAAATTTTTAAGCAATTGATAATTAAAGCAAACCAGAATTGATGATCGAAGTCATGCTTTGTAACAATACAAGAGCTGATTCATAATTGTAAATTTGCGGCGATTTAAAACGTTAAAAAAATGGCATTTTTACAAAGCGAGAAAGCATTCTCAAAAAAGTGGTTCAAATCGTGGAGTTTAATAACGCTCGGTGCATTTATACTTGCTGCCGGATTTGTGTTGTTTATAAACCCATACAATATTGTTCCGGGAGGTGTATATGGTATCTCTATTGTTGTTCACTACCTGACCAAGAATTTGATTTCGTTTTGGCCCGAAGGAATTCCCATTGGATTGTTTGGCCTGGTGCTCAACATTCCGCTTACCATTCTGGGAATAAAAATTCTGGGGCCGCGTTTTGGGGTGAAAACCGTGATAGGTTTTGTTCTTACCTCCGTATTTATGGATGTATTAACCATTTTTATTGGTGAGAACGATCCCTTGGGTTTACAGGATGAACTTTTATTGTCGTGTATTTTTGGTGCGGTATTAATTGGAATTGGTTTGGGATTGATTTTTAAATCGAAAGCCACATCGGGCGGGTCCGACATTATTGCCATGATATTTGCCAAATACACCAGACTACCTGTCGGTCAATTGTTGATTTATGTTGATTCGGCCATTGTATTGCTGGGTTTGGTAGTTTTTAAGGACTGGAAAATTCCCTTGTATTCATGGCTGGTTATTTACATTACCGGAAAAGTTATCGACATGGTTATTGAGGGAGCCAACTATGCAAAACTTTTGCTTATAATTTCAGACAAACATGAACAAATTCGTGATAAAATAATAAACGATTTGGAACGGGGAGGTACCTATTTAATAGGCGAGGGCATGTTTAATTATCAACCCAAAAAAATGATTTATACCGTGGTTAACCGTCGTGAAATGGCCATGCTCGAAGATTTTATTCATAAAATTGACCCTGTTGCCTTCCTGACTGTGGTTGATGCAAAAGAAATTTTAGGAGAGGGATTTAAATCGCTTGGCGAGAAAGTTTCGAGCAATTGAAATAAGATTTATTGTAAAAAAAAGAACCGGATGTTTATTGGCGCATCCGGTTCTTTATTTCAGTCAGTAATTATTAGTTTTTTAACTACCTGTTCCTGCTTATTTATCCAGCGTACGAAATATACACCGGCTTGCAGGTTGTTGGTTTGATAGGTATCGAACCATTCGCCCTGAGGATTAAACTGGCGAATAACTTTTCCCTGTTGGTTTAAAATGCTCACACTCGATTTTGCGTCAGGAATCTTACTAAAAGTAATGTAGATAAATTCAGATGCGGGATTGGGGAAGATTAAGAAATCGAGTTTTTCAGTGTTGGCAAACCAATCTTCGATAGATGTTTCCTGAGAGCTCTTTCCCGAAGCTCCGCTGGTTGCAGCCTGTAAAACTTCTTTGGTATTTTCATCCTGAATAAAACTGACAAATATTGCCGAATCACCGGTTTCAAAATATGAAGGTAGTTCAAATTCATAAATAAAGTTTTCGGTTTGTCCGGCTGTCCAGTCCTTGCTAAGGTATTCGCCTCCCGGTCCGGGAAGGAAACGACGCAGTACATTTTCTAATATAAGCGTACCCGTTCCCGGATTAAACGAGAGCTCTTTTTCCAACACCGCGGTAAACAATTGTATTTGTCTGTTTTGCAGTGGCTCCAAAGCTTCAATATTTGTATTGATAGTAACCCGATTATCGTTATTGGTGCTTTGCATATCGATTTTAAATAAAGGATCGGTTAATGCACGGCTCATAAGTAACTGAGTGTTTGGGGTGCTAGCTGTACTGGCAAAGCTGAATCCCTGGATTCCATCGAAAATACTGTAAGGAACAGCATTAAGGTAATAGTACGATTCCCGGGTACTTACCCCCATTTGATAGGTTTTGTAAATACTGTTGTCGTTTGAAAAGCTCGACTGGTACTGAATGTCGATAGCATCGTTTATCAGGCTGGTAGTTAAACTATTAATTGTTTTATCACTCTGCAACGATTTTGCTGTTTCGAAATTGGTAAAATGTTCAATTAAAACGGTACGTGTACGCCGCCCGATGTATATATTATCGAAGGCGAAACCTTCGTAGTTCAGTGTATTATCGGCTTTAAAGGCAATTCGGAACCTGACATTTTGCTCATCCACCAGATTATCCAAATCATGACGTGCTTCGCTCCAGGTACTAATGGTATCCGTCCAGCCCTGCAACTCTTGAGCACCAGGTTTCGAAGTTACATTGTAACTGTTGTACCAGTTTATTCCTTCGTCAACATTCCCCAAACGTTGCCAGGTCTCGCCGTAATTGGTGGTATATTCAAGTACTGCTCCGTCTTTATCGTTTTCCATTTGTTTAATCAAATCAAAATTAATCATGGGGCGCGAATAATCGGTAAAATCGAAACATGGACTGGTAACAGCTGAATTCTCAAAATCAGCATAATTTCCATTCAAATTGGTTGCATAAATCTTTTCACCATTTTTTGGAACTTTGTTGATTATAATTCCGTTAGGAGCTCCCCATTCCCATGAATATCCAATAGTGTCTGCCACAAGGGTTTCTGGAATCCATCCATCAGTTTCGGTTTCGAACGATTGAAGGTAGCTTCCTATTTCAGAAAGTTTGTAAGTAGGCCTGATGTGGATGGTTTTGGTTGCTGTATCAGTACAGTTTGAGGCCGAGGCATTTATGATGAAATTTACTTCATACGATCCGGTATTTTGATATTTATGATTGGCATTCAGTTCATTGGTTTCCTGGCCATCGCCAAATTCCCATTTGAAATTATAATAATTAATATTGTCGATGTTGATAAGGGGTTTGAACGAAGTTATATCATCGCCAATACACTCTTTTTCCCAATTAAAGTCAGCTACCGGATTGCTCTCAAGCTGTCTGCTGATAGTGGTGTCGGAATCGCAACCATTTAACAAGGCTATATAAAGAGATATATTGACATTACCAACCGTGTTATAATTGTGGACAGGTTCTAAGGTATTGTAAGCAAAAGAACCATCTCCAAAACTCCACCGAACCGAATCAATTGCATTTGCATCAGTTAATCCCAAATAATTGAATTGAATTGCATTAGCAATACATAGGTCGGCAATGTCAAATTTAATGTCTGGAGTATGTTTTACTACAATGGTATCATTAATGCTATTAACGCATTGTTTGGAGTCGGTATTGGTGTATTTTACCCAAATGGTATCGTTCTGATTTTTAGTGCTGTATTCTTCAATTGCTATGGTTTGTGTATATCCCGATGGGAAAGTAGTACCATTTATTTCAATAGAGCCTATGCCATTATTAGGGAAACAGCTTATTAGTAAATTACCATCGTCGGCGCAAACCGCATCGGGCAGGTTACTGAACGACACATTGGGCAAAGTATTAACTGTTACTGTAATGGACGATGCATTGGTACAACCCTTATTATCGGTATATTCGAAGGTAAGGTTTTTAACTCCTTCACCGGCAAGTATGGGGTTAAAGTTATTTTGTCCGGTATTTAAAGCAGTATTAACAATTCCATCGCCCGTAAAATACCCCGATTTGGCTAATGCATTGTTTTCAAGTAACCCCTGAATTAGAATGTCATCATCAATTAAACAGAAACCATTTTCAGGCATTGAAATATCGATACCAATAACAGGCACCGTATCGATGGTAATTGTTTCAGAACGAGTGTTGGTACAATTGTTTAATGGATTGGTGTATTGGTAATTTATGGTTTTTAAACCTACCAAATCGGCCGAAGGCGAATAACGAACGCTATCGGTGAAACCAGCAAGCGGATTAAGCAGAAGTCCGGATGAAGTAAGTTGTCCACCTCGGGGATATCCGACAATAACATCGGCCGGATCATTCATACAAATTTGTGAATTAAAGGCCAAGGTAAGTTCAGGCAAAGGTAAAATGCTTATGGTATCTTGTTTTGATATCTGGCAGTTAGCCTGCTTATCGGTGTATGTATAGGTTATTATGGCTGAACTACCTGATACGGCTGAAGGATCAAAATTGTTGGCAGACATTCCTTCACCCGAAAAACTTCCATATAATGGCCATCCGGTTAATGAAATGGGATCGTTGTTGGCACAATATGCTTTGATATCATTCAAATTACCAATGGATGCAATGCCATTGTTTCTGATTAGCGTGGTTTTTTGAATGGTGAACAAGGTCGAGTCATCGATTCCTTTATAGGTATAACTAATGGTTACGGTAATTACCGTATCGTTTTGCGGATTGGCTGTGGCATCCCAGGCAGTTGTTGGGTTAAAGTTTGCGGTGTTGTTTCCAAGGTCAGTAATGCCTGGTCCGCTAAAATAACCTGTCGGGTTTGTTGGATTAGTTATTCCTGTTATCGAAACAACACTGGAAGCCCCTTTATAACAATAAATGGGAAGTACATCCAAAAATACTCCAGTAGCTTGTTGAATTTGTGTGTTGCTTTCAACAGTGTCACGACAACCTACTTCATTTTCATAAATATACGAAAGGGTTAATGAACCTGTACTGGCCAATGATGGGTCGAATAGAGTGTCCTGGAGAATGTACATTTCCGGATTATAATAACCTCCACGGGGCATTCCCAGCAAGGTGTCTTTGGGTCCGTTTTTATTGTAAACTGTGGGCAGGGTAAAACTCATTGCTGGTTTTGGGTGAATGGTAATGGGCACTTCTGTGGTTGAAAAACAAGAACTATTAGCCAGTGTCGAAGGATAGGTAAACAATATACTGTTTATTCCGGGGATAGCTTCAGTGGGAGAATAAGTTGCTACTCCATCGTTTGAATTATCGATAGGGAAAATTCCCAATCCGGTAAATAAGCCCCTGTTTGCTATTGTTCCGTCAATATATCCGGTAATGGTAACTGGTTTTTCGTATTCACAGAATTCATCGTCAGGCAATTGTGCAGTTAATACCCCAATTTGGTCAATTGTTATAGCTGTTTGAATTTTAAATTGAGTGGTGCTGTCGCTACCAATGTAATAATAACTTAACTGATGTGTTCCGGGCGATAGGGCCGAGGGAATTAGTATAGCCGTGTCGGATGCAAAAGACAGGGTATCGTTGTCCAAAACAAACATTACCGGAGCATAATAGTCGGCTTCGGGAGCCTGATAGTAAACGGTATCGTTCAAACCATCGCTGCAATAAATATTGAAAGCGGGAAGGCTGGCAATTGTACCTTTGGCAGCTGTAACCTGAGTAGTATCGTTTAAGGAATTGAAACAACCAAATTCATCGGTATAGTTATAGGTAAGAATGTTTTCACCTACTACCGAAAGTGAAGGATTAAAAATGCTGTCGTTAATAAAAAATGCTGAAGGCGTAAAATATCCATTTTCTGGCAAAGCCTGTAATGTGTCGTTCTGTCCATCGAAATTATACAAAGGCTTTAAACTAAAGCTTAACGTTGGACGTGGATGAACGGTAATTAATAGGGTGTCGTAAATTTTACAGCTGCTGGGTTGCGAAAGGTAGCTGGTTTTTGAAGCATATTCATAGTAAACTTCATTTAGGCCTTCAACATCGGTTGAGGGTTTAAATACTGCTTTTCCGTCGTTGGTAGCGTCGGGAATAACTCCATTACCTGAAAAATATCCCCAGTTGGCCATACTATTATTTAATAATCCTGTCAATTGCACATCTCCATCGTAATTGCAATAATCCTGTTTTGGAACCTGAATGCTGAGTTGACCGATGTCGTCAACAAGAAATGTAGTGGTGACCCAAAACAGGGTAATACCATCACGTCCTAAATAATTTATTTTTAAGTTATGGGTTCCGGCTCCTAAAACCGAGGGGTTTATAATTACAGTATCGGTGTTTGATTCAATAATTCCATTAATTTCAATACTCACAGGTGTATAGGTGTCGCCGATGGCTGGCGTATAATAAACGGTATCTTCGGCACCATCGATACAATAAATTTTGTTGTTTGGCAATCCGTCAATTGTGCCCTTTGCATTTTCAACCGTTAGGGTTACTTTGGCTGTATCTTTGCAGCCATTGGCATCGATATAACTATAAGTCACCGGGTTAGGACCCAGTTTAGCTGCAGCAGGGTTGAATGATTTGTCGATGCGGGATACACCCTCACCCTCAAAAATGGCATCCTCAGAATCAGGTACTATGTTTTGGAACAAATATACTTCACCCAAACGATTAAATAAGGTTTTGGTATCAAAACTTACCGTTGGTAAAGGGTTTATGCTTACCATTTTCTCAGCTGTATTTTTACAACCACTTATGTTATGAGTATAAATGTATTTTATGGTGCTGGGCGAGTAATTACTGGCCGAATCGACATCAAAAACAGCGGTATTACCGGTTTGACTGATGATTCCTGTTCCGGAAAATACTCCTATATCTCCGTTTTCTAGTGGATTGGCGTTTATGGTTATGGTTTGTCCATAATTACAATAAGCTGCATCGAGATTATTAATGACCGCTTCTTTGGTAACATTGAATACTTTAATTTCTTTTTCGATAGTGAAAATACCATCAGTTCCTTTATAATTATAGCGTATGGTATACCTGTTGTCGGGACTTCCTGAGAAATCGGATGGATCTAAAATACCTTGTTCAAACCCTGAGTCGCTGACAGGACTTTCAAAATCCCCCACAGCATTATCGTTGGTTGGATCAGCATATAGGGTTACCGGACTGCCGTCGAAACAGAATTGTTCGCCCAGAATCTGGGTACGTGCAGCATCCGTATAAAATTGTCCGGTACCGGCAATTATAGTGGTTGTTTGGGTATCTATACTGCTGCAATTGTATTTATTGGTAACTTTATAATATACGGTGTCGAGACCCAAAGGTAAGTTTGCAGTGTAGAGTGTACCGTCAGGGGTAACACCGTTTCCGGAAAAAACGCCACCGGTAGGAAATTCATCAATAATTACATATGATTCAGTAAGCGTATCAATTTTTATGGGTAAAGTAAAACTGGGTTCAGGTATCGGTCGTATTCTTGTAGTTTTATTAAAAGTAGTTATACAACCGTGTTCCGTATATTTATAGCTTATGGTAATGGGGTTTATTGTAGTATCGGCTTTGGCTGGTAAAAACTGGGCAACACCATCTACACTCGACAAAATACCTTCTCCTTCAAAAACACCCAGTGAATTGGTAGGTGAACCTATTAAGGTTACCGTATCGGCATTAAAGCAGTATTCCGATTTAAGTGTTCCAAACGTTAAGGTAGGTTGGGCAATAAAATCGAGGAAAATGGTATCGGAATAAGCTGTAACTCCGGCATTGGTAACAGCTCTACGGATGTATATATCCTGAGTTAATGCCGATGGCCATGAATAATCGGGGTTATTTGCACCTATCAGGTTTATGAAGTTTATTCCATCGGTTGAATATTGCCATTGGTAGGTATAGGTAGAATCAGTATTCCCACCTGAATAAGCGCTAATATTATCTAAATTAAAAGCTGAAGTACTATAGCAGGCATAAACCGATTTCAATCCTAAACAACTAATTTCTCCACCGTTTAATGCGCTGGCAGGCTGGTTGACCACATAAGATTCGTTTGCAGTACAATTATTACCATCAACAACAGTAACCGAATAACTTCCGGCTTTAAGTCCGGTTTGCAAGCCACTGTGGTTGGTGGTGTTGTATCCGCTCCAGAAAAGGCTGGTAGTGCCCGATGTATCTGGAACTGAGATTTCTATTTGACCATCGCTTCCGTTAAAGGTAGTGACATGTGTAAGTGTTTCGGTAATGTTCAAGGCCAGTGGTTCAGTAAGTGAATAATTGGGAGTTGCCTGGCTACAACCATGAGCATCAGTAATGGTAACAGCATAGGCTGAACCTATAGTCAGAGCTTCAGCCTTTGCATTTGTCTGGTTTCCGGCATTGGCATTCCATTGATAGGTATAGGGAGCCAAACCACCTGTAGGAGTAGTTTTTATCCAGCCGTCAGCGGCTCCAAAACAAGAAACCCCATGGTTGTTATAGTTTGATTGAGTTTTATTGGGTACAATTAATGAGTTTTCCCCAACCATAATACTTTCTGTAATTAAACAACTGGTATGGTTTGCATCGGTAATGGTTACCGTATAATTTACCGTGGGGTCTAAACCGACAGCAGAGGCCGAAGTTCCTTTACCGTTATCCCATAAATAGGTATAGCTTCCTGATCCACCTAAAGGGCTAACCAGTGCCTCACCATCATCAGCGCCAAAACAGGATATTTTGGTTTGGTCGACGGTTGCGGTAAGTTGTGGGTTTTCAGTTATTGTAATGTTTTTTGTAATGGAGCAACTAGAGTGTGTGGCATCAGTAATGGTTACATTGTGAAGAGCGGGAGTGAGGCTTGAGGCATTGTTTGTTACGTCCAAGTTATCCCATAGGAATGTGAATGAACCTGAGCCACCGGCAGGCACTGCTAAAGCTTCACCATCGTCAGCGCCAAAACACGATATTTTGGTTTGGTTAATGGTTGCCGTAATCTCAGGGTTTTGTGCCACAGCAATAGTTTTGCTTATGGAACAACTGGGTTGTCCGTTATCGGTTACCGTTACGGTGTAATTTACCGCTGGGGAGAGTCCAGTGGCTGTTGCAGCAGTTCCTTTTCCTTCGCTCCAGTTGTAAGCAAAGCTTCCGGTTCCACCGCTTGGAGAAACTGTAGCCTGCCCGTCGTTCATTCCGAAACAAGAAATTTTGGTTTGGTCGATGGTTGCGGTAATGTTGGGGTTCTCGGCCACAGTGATGTTCTTTGTTATGGAACAACTGTTATGGTTTGCATCGGTAATGGT
>JBFWMB010000025.1:11967-43737 GCA_050251815.1 Salinivirgaceae bacterium
CCTGCCCGTCGTTCATTCCGAAACAAGAAATTTTGGTTTGGTCGATGGTTGCGGTAATGTTGGGGTTCTCGGCCACAGTGATGTTCTTTGTTATGGAACAACTGTTATGGTTTGCATCGGTAATGGTTACCGTATAATTTACCGTGGGGTCTAAACCGACAGCAGAGGCCGCAGTTCCTTTACCGTTATCCCATAAATAGGTAAAGCTTCCTGACCCACCTAAAGGACTTACCAAGGCCTCTCCGTCGTTAGCTCCGAAACAGGATATTTTGGTTTGGTCGATGGTTGCGGTAATGTCGGGGTTCTCGGCTACAGTAATGTTCTTTGTTATGGAACAACTGGTATGGTTTGCATCGGTAATGGTTACCGTATAATTTACCGTGGGGTCTAAACCGACAGCAGAGGCCGAAGTTCCTTTACCGTTATCCCATAAATAGGTATAGCTTCCTGATCCACCTAAAGGGCTAACCAGTGCCTCACCATCATCAGCGCCAAAACAGGATATTTTGGTTTGGTCGACGGTTGCGGTAAGTTGTGGGTTTTCAGTTATTGTAATGTTTTTTGTAATGGAGCAACTAGAGTGTGTGGCATCAGTAATGGTTACATTGTGAAGAGCGGGAGTGAGGCTTGAGGCATTGTTTGTTACGTCCAAGTTATCCCATAGGAATGTGAATGAACCTGAGCCACCGGCAGGCACTGCTAAAGCTTCACCATCGTCAGCGCCAAAACACGATATTTTGGTTTGGTTAATGGTTGCCGTAATCTCAGGGTTTTGTGCCACAGCAATAGTTTTGCTTATGGAACAACTGGGTTGTCCGTTATCGGTTACCGTTACGGTGTAATTTACCGCTGGGGAGAGTCCAGTGGCTGTTGCAGCAGTTCCTTTTCCTTCGCTCCAGTTGTAAGCAAAGCTTCCGGTTCCACCGCTTGGAGAAACTGTAGCCTGCCCGTCGTTCATTCCGAAACAAGAAATTTTGGTTTGGTCGATGGTTGCGGTAATGTTGGGGTTCTCGGCCACAGTGATGTTCTTTGTTATGGAACAACTGTTATGGTTTGCATCGGTAATGGTCACATTATAGTTTATCGCGGGGTTTAGACCAACAGCGGTTGCAGCAGTTCCTTTTCCATTGTCCCATAAATAGGTAAAGCTTCCTGATCCACCTAAAGGACTTACCAAGGCCTCTCCGTCGTTAGCTCCGAAACAGGATATTTTGGTTTGGTCGATGGTTGCGGTAATGTCGGGGTTCTCCGCTACAGCAATGTTCTTTGTTATGGAACAACTGTTATGGTTTGCATCGGTAATGGTTACCGTATAATTTACCGTGGGGTCTAAACCGACAGCAGAGGCCGCAGTTCCTTTACCGTTATCCCATAAATAGGTGTAGCTTCCTGATCCACCTAAAGGGCTAACCAGGGCTTCGCCATCATCAGCGCCGAAACAGGATATTTTAGTTTGGTTAATGGAGGCGGTAAGTTGTGAGGGCTGAGTTATTGTAAAACTTGTATCAAAGATACAGCCATTAGCATCAGTTGCTGTTACTGAGTATGAACCAGGTGTAAGATTTTCAATTTTACGGGTAGCAGCAGCAGGTGTCCAACTATAGATGTAACCTGGAGTTCCTCCGGTAGGAAAAAGTTGCGCGGTTCCATTCTCATCTCCAAAACAGGTGATATTGGTTGCCGCTCCGTCAGAAGAAAATAAACCTTGCCAATCAATCACAAAACTGGATTTTTGGACAGCAAGATTCTTGTATATGATTATAATGGTTCCATTTAATGAAGTTAATGTACCCGTTTGTGTTCCATTAAATAATGTATCCGTACCGTTAGTAATTATTAATGAGTCATTGGTTTCTAAAGTACCTAAAGTAACTGTAAATTCAATGCTTGAAGCATTAGTACTTGTCACTGTAAGGGTATAAGTGTCGTTATTACCTAAAGCTTGTGTAACAATAGGAGAGGTTATTTCAACTTGTTCACTCGATGGGGCACTTAAGGTAAAACTACCTGTACAAGCAGTTGATGTTTCTGAATAATCAGCAGCAAAAATATTTATGCTGCTCAATGTAAATAAAGAAGTAAGTATTGTTAGGATTTTGATATTTTTCATGGTCTTAAAATTTTAAGCAAATTACATAAAAACTAAAAGAATGCAATGGTGTAATTGCTTTAATTTTAGTAGTTTATTGTTAAGTTTGCTTTTTGTTCATTGTCATCTTAGGGTTTCAATTTATTCAAAACTGAATTTGGTGATTGAAATCATGCTGGTATTGGTGAACACGGTTGTACTCAAGATAATTATTTGATCACCACTTTCAAGGCTTTTTATTCCAAATTCATTGTTGCTCCCTCCAATTCGTTTTTCTTTTAAAACGGTTCCATTTTGGTCAACTTCAAACACAGTCATATCGCTTGTGTTAAGTTGAGGATTTTGCACCGATCCGGTACATAAAAGGGTTCCATTTTCTGTTAGGCTTAGGTGATTGCCCTGATCGTTTTGTGAACTGCCCAGGTTTTTTTGCCAGTCCACTATAAAATTTCCGTTTAACTCATTGTAGGTTAAGGCTGCAATCAATATATCATTTCTGCCATTGGTACCATTGCTTGCGGTTCCACAGGCAAATAACTGATTGTTTGAGTCAACCGTTAAATAAGTAAGGGTAGCTGCCAGTTCAATTTCGGTGTGACTGTCGCTACCATTTGAGTTGATTAAGGCTATTTGTGCTTTGTTGTTGTTGGTAAAGGCAGCATAAAAGTTACCGGAAGTTGCCGGGGTAATGGCATATAGCTCTGTTGCGGGCTTTAAATGATGTATGAGTACATTGCGCCCGGTATTATCGGTTTTAATTAAAAGGCGTTGGTTAATTGCCGTTGTGGTGTTGGGTGCCGAAACGCCCAGTAAAATAAGACTGCCATCTTCCAATTCAACCAGGCAGCGTCCTTTTTCTGAAGTTTGGAAATCGAATACAATGGTGTCGGTTAGCGAGCCTTCGTCATCAACCAGTAAAAGTAACAGGTCGTAAAACTGATCGCTTTGATTGCTTAAAGTACTTCCAATTATAGCAAAGCCGGCTTGTTGATTTAGTTTAATTACCTGTTCGGCTTCACAGGTTTCACCAATAGCAAACTCCGATTGCCAGACGCGATTCCCGAAAGCATCTGTTTTAACCATCATTATCTGGCTCGATCCTTCGTTTGATATTAAATTTCCGATTAAATAAAGATTGTTTTCATGCTGAATAAAATCTTTGGCTTCGTCGTTGTTAATCCCGCCAAAATTTTTCACATAAGCCTCATTCTGTATATCGCTGGGCGCATCTTTCTGGCAGGCCATGAAAATCAGTTGGCTTAAAATTATCAGGTAAGTATATATTTTAATTGATGACATCGAAGTTGGTTTTATTGTTAGGTTTTTTTCGGTGTAAATAAAACTCGAAATTGTAACTTACTTTGAAAACTAAGCTGTTGTTTGTGAAGTTATTATCCAGATACATGTATTCTTTCATGCTGGTTTCATAAAAACTGGAACGGTTTTCAGTAGTGGTTAAGTTATTCAGTCCAAACCGGTATTGTATGTTGAATTGCAAATTGCTTCGGTTTAATTTCATTTTTGTTCCAACACCTAGCATAGCCTGCATTAAATGCGGGCTTCGAATGAGCTCACTTGAGATTGCCGGCGCTTCATAATCGGGTTTTTCGTTGTTTGCATAGCTTAGTGTTCCCCCGAGACTTCCGGTGAGATACATTCCATAATTGAATCCCAGTTCGGCAAAAAAATCGAATTGCTTGTATTTATAAACATCGTAGGCCCCATTAATCGGGAAGTCGATGAGCGTTAGCGATTCGCTGATGGTAGTTTGCAAGGCATCGCCTGTGTTTTCTCTCACTTTAAAGTTATACGACGCAATTCCTGGTTCAAACGACAAGTCGAATTTTGAACTGATATGATAACTTACTTTTATACCAATAAGGAAGCCAAGTCCATCGTTCATGTATTGTGTGGCTGCTTTATCAAATTCATAAGTCGTGAAGGTTTCAAAAAGTTGTGGGTTCGATAAACTGGTTCCGCCAGTCAGGCCAATTGAAAAAACCGGCGAGGTGTTGTACGAATCGTACAAACGGATAAATTCTACCGGATCGATAGCCCGGTTTATTTTAAATTCAGGATCGGTTTTTAACAGTTTTAACAGGGTGTTTTCAGCTTTGGTCTGATTGTCTTCGAACAGGTAAACCAGGGTTAATAATTTTAATGCAGCTATTTTATTTTCCTTGTTAAAACCGGCATCAATACAGCTGTTTAGCAATTCGGGAATACGCTCAATTTTACCTTCGTCGTAAAGTTTTTCTGCTTCGTTCAGCTTTAAAATACAAGACTCCTGAGCCTTTGCTTTAGATGCAAATACACTTAACGCTAAAAGTATTCCTATGAGCAAATTAAATTTTAACATAATATACTAAGGTAATTCCGATAGGGTTTTTTGATAATCGATGTCTGTTGCTACATATTGTTGCCATTCTTCGATGCTTAAATTACGGCTGATTTTTTTTGCAACGTTTTTAGCCAGTTCAACACTTAATGTTGGCCAGCGACGGATTTTTCCATCGGCGTAAGCCGCAAAAAGAACCTGGTTGTCGGGACTGAATTTAACCTGAATTACCCAGGCCGTGTTGTCTTTTAACTGATAAGGTGCCAGGTTAAAATCGCTGGTTGTCCAGACTAAAGCAGAGCCGTCGTTACTGGCACTGGCCAGCATTGCTCCATCGGGCGAAAAATCGAGACTATTTATCCGGGCACTATGTCCGGTTAAACGCTGCTGAAATTTCATGGTCTTAAGATTATAAAGAATGATATTTCCTGTTAAGTCGCCCAATGCCAGCAGTTGTTCGTTGTTATTAACAGCAAAAGCGTTTATTTGAGTTGCTGTTCCCGAGGGATCAGTCACTTTATTGAGCAGGGCTGTTTTTCCATCTGCCGAATAGTTCTGCTCATAAGTCGAGTATTTTAAAGGGTTGAGCGATTCTATGGTTATGAGTTGTCCGTATTTGCCTATGCCCAGAAAGGTATTATTACCAGTAGCAATTAGTTCTTTTATTTCAAGGTTGTTACTTATTTCAGTTTTTGATTTTGTAAGCGGGTCGATACGAATTATACTTCCTGAATTGTCGCAAGCTACAAGGGTTCCGTCTGTATTTACCGCAAGTGCATTAACTGCTGAGCTAAATTGGTGAAGGAGTTCGGGAATAGCTGGTGTTGCCGAGCGATTAAACCGGAGTAGTTCCCCCGATGCAACACCCAGATAAAGGTATTTGCCATCGGCCGATAGTGCCAGCATTCGGTTGGTGTTGTTGGTGTTAAAAAATTCGGCTCCTGTGTTTGCCGGTGCATGTAAATCCCAGTTTATGATTATTCCGTCGCTTCCGGTAGAATATAAATTCTTTCCGCCAGGTGTAAAAACGATAGATTTTACCTGATAATTGTGTTTTAGATAATCGGTAAGCTGATTTCCGTAAAAATAATTCTGGGCAAAGTATAAACCATTGTAAACGTCCGGATTAAAAGTATTTCCACCAAACTCATTGTTGAATAAAAAAGCCTGATAGGCCACAAGTGCCCGTAAATTGGTATCTAAGTCAATCTGAAGCGATTTAACAGCCATCGATTGCGAGATACTCAGCATCCTGAGTTTTTGTGCTTGCAAACTGGCTTCCTCGGCAAGTTGTTGTTGTTTTCTTGCTTCTTCGGCACTTAATTCTGCTATTTGTTTTTGTGCCGATGCCTCTTCCGACTTTTGATTGGCTATGCCTTCCTGCCTTTTTGCTTCGATGGCACTCAATTGCGCATTCTTTTTTTCCCGGTCGGCCAGTTCTTTTTGTTCTAATGCTTCCTGCTCCTTTAACTGAGCCAATAATTTTTGTTCTTCAGCAATAGTGGTTTGTTCCAGTGCCTTGGCTCTTTCCTTATTGGCAATAATGGTTTGTTCTTCAGCTTTTAATTTTTGTTCTTCAGCACGTCGTTTAGCCATGAAAGAGTCAAACCAAAAGAACAGCGAAATAATGGAAGCGGTTCCCAAAACAATAGCAAATACACGGGCACGACGAACAGCCTTTTTTTGCTGTTTAATCTTGTTTTCTTCTTCCAGCTCGTATTCCTGGCGGCTGGTATTAAGATAAACCATGGTTCGTTCAAAAGCCGGATTATGCCTTTTGGCCCAGGTTAAGGTAGGTTTTTGTTTCTCTTTCCAGTTTAAAGCTAAAAGTAAATCCGGCGGACGCCACAAACCAGTTTCGCCCTGCTGGTATTTTTCTGCCGAGTCGGCTAAACGCTTGTACATTTGTACGGCCTCGTATTCTTCACTAACCCACAGAATCATTTTATCCCAGATTCGCATCAAACTTTCGTGCGAAATGTCGATTACCGATTCAGCGTTTAGCACTACCGGTGGCTGAGGTGCAAGAAATGAGCGTCCTGAAATTCGGAAATGTTCAACCACATCAATAACTTCGTCGGGGCTTGCATTGGCAATTTCGGCTATTTCGCTAACCGGAGTGGGGCGCCGAACACCGCGGTTATCGCCTCCTTTTTCAGTAAGTGTTTTAAAAATATTCTGGCAAATCTCGCGCTGCCGGTGATCCAATTCGTTGTAAGCTTCGTTGGCGTGCTCCGATAAAGCTTTCTCCAGTTTCCCGATATTCTCGTAATCTTTAATATCAATGGGTTGGCTGGTATTGTTCGATTGTACCCAGTATTCCCAGGTACGCATTAGTGCATGCTGCAAAATGGGGAGTTGATCGGGATTGTCGCCCAAATCGTTCAGTAATTGTTGTACCAGAAATGGTGTAATTTTTCCTCCGCCCACAGCAATTGGTCCTTCAATAGCTGCTCTGAAATCTTTACGGGTCATTTGCGGAATAAGGTAATGACTGTCGTTTATTAAGCGGGTAAGCTCCTGGAACTGGGCGCATTCGCCAATAAAATCGGAGCGCATGGTCATTACAATATAGGCAGGGACTTCGGTTTGATTTAAAACTTCGAGCAAAAGTTTAATGTAAGCCAGCACTTCATTATAAGCCTCGGTAGAGTTTTTTATTTTACGAAAACGGAAAAGTTCTTCAAATTGATCGACCAATAGGAGAATGTTCTGTTTTTCTGTTTTTGGAACTTGTTTTAGAATCTCAACCAATCCTACTGAACTTGCTGCAAGGGTGGTGTAAATGTATTCGTTCTGAAGTTCGTTTTCTTCGCCATTAAAATGCCCCGATAGCGATTCAGCTAAATTTTTTACCGGATTTTGACCCGGACGGGTAGTAATAATTTTCCATTCGGCTCCGGCTTTTGTTATGAAACCGCCTTGCAATATGGGAATAACACCGCAATACATGAGCGACGATTTACCGCTTCCCGATGTTCCTATTAAAGCTACAAAACGGTTGGCAGCCAAAAAACGCAATACTTCCTGACTTTGTCCTTCGCGGCCAAAAAACAGGTGACTTTCATCTGTAGAAAAAGGGCGTAGCCCGGGGAACGGATTGAATTGTATCGCACCTGAATTGTAGTTTTGTGATTTGTTTTCTACAGTAAGCGTACTCATAAGGCGATATTATTTACTAAATAGTTCTTTTAGTTTTTCTTTATTCGGACTTCCACTGCTTTCGATGAGCTGAATATTTTGGTTTTTCAGCATCTGTAAAGTTTTGTGGGAGTAAGTATTGTTTCCGCAAATGGCAATCCAGTCGAAGGGTTTGTTGCGCCCCCAGCCTGGCGATTTAATAATGTCACTTACTTTTTGGTCGAACCAATTGGGGTTATCGGTATGGTAAATAATAACCTTATTGCATCTGGCCAGTTGATTCTGATGGTAATGGAGTAAAGCCAGCTGATCTAAATCGACCTGCGAAGTTTTAAAGTTTACCTGATGCTTATCGAACCATTGAAAATATTCGCTGGCCATTTGTTCGGCTCCCGGAGGATAAATAAAATAGACATCGGTTTCAGAAATTGTTTCTACATTTTTTTTGGTTAAGGGTGAAGCAATCTCTGTTATTTTCTCCAGTATTATTTCCTTGAATTTCTCAATGGGTGTTTGAACCAGTTCGGCATGGGTTAAACTGTGCGCATTGCTTTTAAATTGGCTGATTTTGAGTTCCAGCATTTCAGGCGCATCATCGGCTTGCGAAGGAATGTAAACAGTACGGTTAAGGCTTGAGCCTTCATCGGTTTTGCAAAAATCAGCAGTAATTGAATTTATTTGCATGGCCGCCGATATCTTTTCAGGATAATCGAGCAGCGATTTATGACCAATAAAATGGATGGCTAAATCGGCTTTTTGGAGCAGCTGTTTCAGATATTCCGGGTTTTCAATCAGTTCTTTTGCCGTTGGATTGGCAATTTCAGGAACAATATTGTAATGGCGGTATAATAATTCACGCGTTAATTTCTGGTATTCGTAGGTGGTGTTATCGTCGAAGGGGCCAATAAATACGGTTGGCCTGTCGGGTTTTGGTGCCTGTTTTGAACGTTTAATAAACTGAATAACATCGTTCAGACTCTCAATTAAAATTGATTTTGTAAACTCCTGATTTTCCGGCTCAATGCTTTCCTGCTCCCACGATTCATTGTAATTACTCAGGGCAAAAACCGGAAGATGGTGCATATAGGCAGGCAAGCTGTCGGTGGAAACATCGTCGAGAATAATTAATACCTGATTATTCCGAAAATTCTTATCGGCAAAAAACTTCTGGTTGTCTTTGTCGCGGGTAAGCATCCCGGCTGAAAGTTCGTCGGTAAAAATTACCACATAGTCGCTGGTTTCAAGCGAAATAGGAAGCTTTTTTAAAATCTGTGTTTGATTTTGTATTCCATTTTTAAGTGAAAGATACCGGATGATGCTTTCAATTTTTAGCGCTTGTTCTTCGTCAAATCCTTGCAGTACATATGTTTTTATAGCTATCTCCATCGAAGTTATATCAGAATTTTATTCCAATAAGAAGAATGTCGTCAACCTGTGTTTCGGTACCTTTCCAATCCTCAAAAACAGCATCTATTCTTGCTTGTTGCTCCTTAAGTGGCAGGTGGGAAACTGATAATAGCAGTTCTTTAAACTGTTTGTACATAAATTTTCTACCGCTGGGTCCACCAAATTGGTCGGCATATCCATCGGAGAAAATGTAATACAGGTCGCCTTTTTCAATTTTTATTACATGATTGGTGTACCTGCGTTCCGGATATTCGCCATGCGAACCGATGGCGTTTTTATCGGCTTTAAACGATTCTAACTCGTTGTTTCTTATCATGTAAAGCGGATTGTAGGCCCCGGCAAATTCAAGTTCCATATTTTTATAGTCGATAACCAATAAGGAAATGTCCATTCCATCGCGAATGTTGGTTTTTCCGGTTTCCTGACGCAGGGCATTTGAAACGCCTTCGTTTAAACAGTCTAATATTTCACTGGCACTACGGGCTTTTTTGGTTCGCACCGCATAATCCAGTTGATTGCTTCCTATAATCGACATAAATGCTCCGGGAACGCCATGTCCGGTACAATCAACCGCGGCTATTATCGATTTTCCGGCTTGTTTATCTACCCAGTAAAAATCGCCGCTTACAATGTCTTTGGGTTTGTAGAAGATGAAATTGTTGGGTACGGCTTTGTCAATTAATGGTCGCGGTGGTAAAATGGCATTTTGAATGCGTTGTGCATACACAATGCTGTCGGTAATATGTTTCTTTTGAGCCTGTATTTCTTTGTAAGCATTTTCAAGGCTGTCGTTTTTGTCGGCCAGCATATTGCGTTGGTCTTCAATGGCATCGCGTTGGGCTGCAATTTCTTCTTTTTGTTGTTGAATCTCGCGGGTACGTTCTTCAACCTTTTGTTCCAATTCGTTATAATAACTCTCCAATTCTTCAATCATCAGGTTGAATTGTTTTGAGAGTGTTGTAATCTCATTGTTTCCAATTACCTCGGCTCGTTCGTTCAGGTGGCCATGGGTTATTCGGTTAACTTTTAATACCAGTTTTTTAATTGGGTCGGTAATTATTTTTGTTTTAAAGTAGATAAGAATTATTACCAGAATAAGGGTAATGGAGAATATGGAGATGAATTTGAATAACTCTGTTTTTAAGTAATTGTAATCGTTGGTAAGGTCGCTGATAATCCGAATCACTGAGCCTTTATATAAATCGGTATTTTTCCGGTCCATATAAATAAACTGATAATTCAACCTTCGTTTGTTAATTATAGTATCGATAAAAATGGTGTCTTTTTTATGGAACGCCTGATCCAAAACGGCCTTGTGGTTTTCCTCAATAAAAGCTCCCTTGTTTAATGAAAAAGGATTATCGGCACCAATAAACAATTCCACATCTTCAATGGAGTGGTTTTTTTCGGCAATTTGTGCCGAGGTATTTCTGATAAAGTCGATAATCTCATCGGCTTCAGGGGAATAAACGCCAATTTGTATAATGTACTTTCCATCGAGTGTTGGCTGGTACGAGAATTTTTTGATGCGTTTGGTACTTGCTTCAATAGCAAAGCGCTCGTTGTGAAACTGTCCTGCATCAAAAATATTCAGCAGCATGTTTTTATGCTCTTCGCCAAAACTAAAGAAATTTAGGTTTAGGTCTTTCTCAAAGGTGGTATTTACTACAATTCCGTTTCTGTTAATTATGTAAATGTCTTCCATTATCGGATTCATTCCGAATCGTTGCTGAATAAAGCTTAAATCGAAAGATTCAATATGTTCGGTATTCTTAAAGTATCTTTGTATGTCGCTGCTTAAAAGTTCCATGCGTTCGTTTAAACGCGACTCTACCAGGTTCAAAGCTACATCCTGAAACTCCAGGACTTTTATAATTTCATCACCAATTATGTAATTTCGGGCAATACGTTCTTCAACTAAAATGTTCCGGGTATGGGTAAAGTTTAAAATACCCAGGAGTAACAGTGCCAATATGGGTGGCACCATAACATTCATTATTAATTGTTTAAATATTGTTGTACGCTGCTTTGCTGCCATAATAAAATCGATCATCAGTCTTAAATTAGGTTTATAAGCTGTTGAGCCGTTTGCTTTTGGGTCAACATAAGTTGAGTCATTGCCTGGTCAGAAATTCCAATAATAACATCACCTGTAACTTTAATCTCGTCATAGTTTTCATATATTTCATAAATAGGGTCTACCTGAGTTATCTCTTTCTGGTCAAAAACCAAAAATACGAAATAATTGATTAGATGCTCATTTACTTGCTTATTTTTAATTTCGTTGGCCGGAATAAGACTTAAATGGTCAAAAAAATCAATAAAAAGGGAGTTTTCAAGCCCACAAACTTTTTGAATAGCCCGGTAATGGTTCTTTAACACAAATTGTTCCGGATAGGTTTCCAAAAGCCGCTTCTGGTCCAGATTCCTTCGGTATTGGGGTTTTACCCGTGCCTTTAGTTGCTGATGTTTTGCAGGGTTAATCTGCTGAATAATTTGCGACGAAAGCACTTGCAATTCTTTTACCGGGTTGAATATTTGAGCCGCCAAATCGTCGGTTATTATTTGGAAATGATTGGTATATTCCTGAAGGGCAATTTTTTTTGTGGTTCGCGAAATTAAATTGGGGTCGCGGTTTATTATTTGAATAATGAGTTCATTTGGCTCATATACTTTAACGGGGAAAAAGTTTTCCAGTAGAAGTGCTTTTTCAGTAAAAGGAAGATCCTCAAAAATGGCTAAAATAAATGGTTTAATTTCTTCGGCTAAAAACAGGTCGAATAATTCCAGCGCATATCCAATACCTTCGGCAGTATCACTGTTTAGATGGTCGCTTACGTGCTGAACCGAGCGGGGATCGTAGGTAATTGCCAGCAACTGCATCAATAAATTACGATGGTTCTGAAGTTCGAATTCAATGGCAGTAAACAAGGGACTTTCTGTGGCTATTCCGGTAAACGAAGCCAAGGCTGAAATATCCCAGGCAACATCCTGGGCTGTTTGTGTAATGGCATGATAAAGTTTGGGATAATCCTTTTCCTTTACCTGATAATTAAATGCTTTTAGTTGTGAGATGGCTTTTTGTCGAATTTCTTTTTTATGGTTATTGATATTTTCAAGTAAGAATTGTGCGGTATTTTCAGTATTTATTTGTCCTATTAAGTCGAGTAGTGCCAACTGATTGATCAACGAAATGTCAGTTTTGTAAAACATTTGAATTAAAACCTTATAGCTGTCTTGAGCCAGTTGACCGAGCGAGATCATTGCATCGGGCATTAATTGTTCCGAATCGAGAAATTCAGCAAGGGTAGTGGAACTATCGGAAATTCTAAGTGTTCCACAAATACGGATGCTAATTTTTTGAACTTCAGGCATTGGAATGCGCATGAGTGCAAGCAGCAAATTTAAACGGGGTTTTGTTTCAAGCTTCAAAATAAAATTCAGGGCGGTAAAATAATGTGCTTCGTCATTCGAAGCCAGAAATGCTGCAATTTCATGGGCTGCAGCATTAGGTGTAAGTTGCAGTTCCTTGTTTAATTTTAAGTATTTGCTTTTTTCGAGCGATTTTTCATTGGCAAAATCCAGCAGTAGGAGTTCTATTCGATGCATCTTGCTCAATCCATGGAGTTTTTGTTCACTTTGTTTAATACTGTCAAGGTAAGCCAAATAGCGGTTGGGAGTAAATTTTTTTATTTGCGATAGCTTGTGGTTAAGTGCATTACTGTCTGACGTTGTTTTATCCGATAAAAGGTAGGCAGAATCCTCGCTGCCAAGTTCTGTCTCTTCTTTTAACGATTCCTCAAGACTTTTACGGTATTCTTTATAAAGTCGCACGGTAATAAACGACCAAACCACCAGCAGTAAAAATAGGAAAACGGAAAAGTGAATTAGTTTAATAAAAACAAGTAATCCTAGCCCCCCAAGTAATAATCCCGAAATTAAAGCCGCAATTTCATTAATGGTTCCATCAATCTTGGCTTGCACATCGAATCGAATGCTCTTTTTTAACGACTGATACAACAATTTAAATGAGGGAACTTCCAACGCATCTTTCAGGGTTTTATTAAACAATTTACTTAACGATATCAATAAAAAGAAATAAATAAAACCAGCACTTGTTACATGATAACCACTTATAAGTCCGACCAAAATGGCCAGGCCGGTAAAAATTAATAACAGTACGGATGACAGCATTAAACTAATTTTTAATCCATAGGTTTTCATTAGTTTGCTGTAAACAAATGTTTTCACTACAAAGGTGAAAATCATCATGGAACCTGTAAAGAACCCTAAAAATTTGGCCAAATCGTCTTCTCCGGGATACTGCTCGTTGGTTACCACCAAAAAGGAGTATTGCACAAAAAATGCAGTGAACATGGAAAAAATGACAAAGAGTGCCATATATAATATATAGGGGTTTTTTATAAAATGCTGCAATTTTACCTGTTCCTGTTCCTCGGTTTTTACTTCGGAAGGAGAATTGGTTTCAATGTCGAGGTTAAAACGACGTGAAATTATCATTTCAAAAATCATGGCGGCAATAATACTTACAGAACTGATAACCAATAAATTTTTCGTCCCATTTAAGAAGGTGATAATTAATGGAATGGCATAGCTGCTAATGATAATTCCAAAAACCTGACCGGAATCGATTATACCAAACAAGCGTTTACCCTGTCGTAAAGTAAATATTCGGCTTACTGTTCCCCAAAATGCAAGAATAGCCAGAATATTAAGGGGCCCCAGCAGAATAAACACCAAAAATACCGTCCATTTGGCCGCCGAGAATTCAAAGAAAATACGAACCAGTATGGTTAAAAGCGAAATAAAGAGCAGCGTATATTTTGCCAGGTTTGAGAACCGTATCCTGCTTTGGTATTTCGAAAAAACAGCAGTCATAACAATACCGACCATACCTGAAATTATGTAAGCTTTGGGAATCATGTCTTCAGGAAAGGTTTTTAAGAACAGGGTATGCGCACCAATGTCGAAGGTTCCGTAAAAAATTCCCAAAAATACCGATTGGGCAATAAGTAGTAGTACAGGAACCACTTCGTTGGCTTCAATATTCAAGCTCTTATATAGGCTATATTTCTCTTTCATGGTGAATATGATGCTAATTTAGAAAATATTTTGGACGCAGTTATCTTTTATTCAAATTAAATAAAAAGTTGGATTATAATTGAAATTATTTAATTTTGATTGTGTGCCCTGAAAGAAAAATAGTTTAGATTTGGTTTTAAATCGATGAAAACAGTTTTAAAAACGGCATTAACCGGATAGCTGATTAAATATTTTTCAAATTGTTTTGAAATTTTTAATTAGTTTGCATTTAATTAACTAAACAAACACCCATGTTTAAAAGTAGAAAAGAGATTCTTTTTACTATTCTCACCGGATTTTTTGTTACTAATGCCATTGTTGGTGAGTTAATTGGAGGAAAACTCATTGCCATTGGTCCTTTAAATCTGAGTATCGGAATTATTCCCTGGCCTGTAGTTTTTTTAATTACAGATATAATAAATGAATATTTTGGAAAAAAAGGGGTTAGGCAGTTAACATTTATGACAGCCGGACTGGTGGTTTATGTTTTTATTATTCTTTATCTGGGGATGGCTGTAAAATCAGCTTCCTTTTCACCGGTTAGTAGTGAGGCATTTAATGCGGTTTTTGGTCAGTCGCTTTGGATTATAGCCGGTAGTCTGGCAGCTTTTATTTCATCGCAGTTGGTCGATATTTTTGTGTTTTGGGTCATTCGCCAACGAACCGGAAAACGCTTAATCTGGATGCGAGCCACCGGTTCAACTATGGTTTCCCAGCTATTTGACAGTTTTATTGTAACCGGAATTGCTTTTTGGCTGCCGGCTAAAATTACTTTTGCCGAATTTATGAATACGGCCTTTACCGGTTATTCAGCCAAACTGATTATTGCAGTGGTACTTACTCCATTAATTTATGTGGGACATAGTTTGGTACATAAGTATTTAGGAGATGAAAATTCTGAACATTTAATTGAACAAATTGCTGAAGTTGAATTACACGGGCCAACTGAGGAAGTAGAATCTCAGAAATAGAATAAGGTAAGGACCTTCCCTTCAGTTGTAGGGAAACCAAATACACATGCCTTTTTAGCGGGTTTTGAATTAGCTCATGCCAGCATTGCCAGGTATTTATTTAAACGAATAAGTTTTGTTTGATTTTAAGAGGAGAAAAAAGAAAGCTTGTTGTAGGGCATTGTCCAATATTATTCAACCAAATTAATTAACCCATGAAAAAAAATTACTGTAGCCCTAAAAGAAGAGAGGTTATAGTATTACAGTATAAAGAAGAGACCCTACAACAAGCATTTCAAAGAACTATAACCTTTTGACTTTACAAATATAGAGGCTTTATGCTTTGCTCCCTAAAAAAATGGCGTGGAGTACACTATACTTTTTATTGATCTTTCTCCTTTCAAAACTGAGCCACATCAGTTTTTATACTGAGGTGGTCCAGTTTGTATCGCAGCGGGTATTGCTCAACGCTTTTATTCATAGGGGAACAAAAAACATTGTTCATTCCTAAATCTTTACTAATAATTTATGGGAGGTATTACATATTTTGTATATTTGATTTCAGTTTAACTAAATTTATTTCTATGAAAAAGTGTACTTTCTTATTTATAACTATGCTATTTTTCTCCCTGGGGCTTGTTGCACAGGATGTAATTCAGGAAGGGGCAAAAACAAATCAAGTAGTGACCGATTATGACCGAAATGCCTTAACTGTAATAGTTTTGGATGGTAATTCCGCTTATATGCTTGATATCCGAAATGCTGCATCGGGCATTGTTGTTCCCGACAAATTCGACGACAACCTGTTGGATACCCGCTTGTTAGCCACCAGTTCGAATGCTGATGCCATTAAACAAGCACTAACACAAAATAAAATACCCAATCAGATTCTGGCCAAATGGTTTGCCCGAAACGATGCAGGTGAATTTAATATGGACATAATTCATGAGCGCGGTTTGTACAATGCCACCGACGATGAAGTTCGCAAAGCCGCCAGTAGTAAAATTGGTATGGCCAAATTAAAAGATGCGGGCGAGGTATTAATAAATCACAGTTATATCCTGGTAATGGATATTAAAAACATTCAAACCATGGAGCAGGTTTATTTAAAACGCGATGCTTTAGCCAAAGGTTTGGGCGAACTTATGGGCCAATCGAATGAAGGCGTAAAACGTAGGAAAAATGGTTGGATGGGCGACGTTAAAGGGTATTTATTTAAATTGGAATTCGATCCGCAAACCGTAGGAGCCTTTTATAACGATATGTGGATTTATGAAGACGATTCAGAAGATACCAAAGAGGTAAAAAGAGCACTATTCGAGCAATCGAATTTCCCCGTAAAATTTGTGCTCGAAGTTACAGGTAATGCCGACGGTTCACAGTACAATCCAGGCGAATTACTGGCTCCACCGGTACAAAAAACACGCGATGAACTTTTCCAGCAGATGTTGAATACTGGTTTGGAAAATTGTATTTTCGATGTGGAACGAAAAATTTCTGACTTCCAGGTAAAAACACCGCTTTATTCAACCCGTCCTTTACAAGCCAAGATTGGAAAAAAAGAAGGCTTAAAAACCGACCACCGCTATTTTGTAATGGAGTTTGAACAAAACCGTAAAGGCGAAACCGAAGGGGTGCGCAAAGGCGTTATCCGGGCTAAGAAAGTAGTCGATAACCGAAAAGTAGCTACCGGAAGTTCCGAATTATACAGCCGCTTTTACCAGGTGGCCGGCCGCCGCTTAATGGATGGTATGTTATTGCAACAAAAGAACGATTTTGGTATTGGTATCTCAGCAGGTACTACGGTGGTTGGCGATATGGGAGGTTTTTATGTAAAAGGTGAAGGCAACGTAGCTTTGTTGGCCGGAAGAATATTACCCATTGGTATTACCCAGCTAAAAGTTTTTGGTACGGCTCACTTTGATAACGGAGAATATGATTTTGGAAGTGGTTTTGGTACTTATGAAACGTCGTTCTTACGTTGGCAAATAGGTTTATCAAAAGGTTTTTACTTAACGCGCAACGTTTCATTGGCTCCTTTCGTCTCTTATGGAGCTGAGTCAGCTACCAGTGATGCTTATTTTGGAGATACTGAAACAAAAGTGAATACTTATTTTCTTGGATATGGGGCTTCAGCATCAATGAATTTAACATACTGGGCGCAATTAATGGTAGGTTTAAATATGTATAGTTTGGTAGGTAATGCGGTTGATCAAGATGGAAATGAGTGGGGTGATGTTTACACCTACTATTTCGATGGCCGTGAAGGCATGTCCATCGACGTAGGTTTACGGATAGAGTTCTAATATATGTTAATGTAAATACTAAATACAAATGGATATGAAGAGAGTAATGCAATTTTTAACTGTAGTATTGGCCACCGTGCTTTTGTCGGCTACAACTAGCCAGGCGCAAAGTCGGGGTAAAGTAGGAAAAATAGAGTACAACAGCGCTTATAACTACGAAGTAGCTACTGTGGCTGTAGGGGTCGATGGAACCAAACTGGTTAAAGTTTGGGGCTACGGAAAAAAACCCGAAGATGCCATTCACAACGCCAAGGAACTGGCCATTGCCTGTGCTATTTTCCGTGGTTTTCCTGCTGCAAGTAACGGACGTGCCGCCAAAACACCGGCCATTGTTACCGATTCAGATGCAGCCGATAAACACGCCGCATTTTTTGAAACCTTTTTTGCCCCGGGCGGAAAATACCTTCAGTACGTAAATTTAAGTACCGATGCACCTCCATCAGGAGCCGACCGCATTAAAATGAAAAAAGGTTACAAAGTGGGTGTGGTAGTATCTGTAGCTTTCGACGAATTGCGCAAAGACCTTGAAAAAGAAGGTATCGCACGCCGTTTGGATGCTGGATTTTAATTGTACCTGGTAATAAGCAAAAACATTTAGCTTCCGCTGCGTAATTATCCAGGCAGAGAAAGTTAATTTAAGCATAAACAGTAAAAACTAAAGATATGAAGCAAATTTTGACCCTTATGTTTATTGGTCTTATGACCTTAAACAGTTTTGGACAACCCGCGGCAAAAAAGCCAACCATTATGGTAGTTCCCAGCGATCGCTATTGCATCGGTAACGATTTTAAAATGACTTTTAATAACCAGGGAACCGAAGTAACTTTGCCCGACTATAAAAAAGCCCTGCAAAACGATGGCGATTTGCGTCTCGTTATTTCAAAAATGAGCGGTATCATGGCCGACCGGGGGTTCCCTTTAAAAGATTTGGAACAGGAATTAAAGAACTTAGCCAACGAAGCTGCCGAAACCAGCATGCTTACCAGCAGCAGTTCCGGTTCTGAAATTTCGGAATCGCCCATCGATGCCTTAAAGCGTACTGCCAAAGCTGATATTATTATGGATTTGGATTTCCGCATCGAACGCCAGGGCCCCCGTAAATACATTGTGTTTACTTTGAACGGACTGGATGCTTATACCGGAAAAAATATTGCTTCGGCTTCAGGTGCCGGTAACCCAAGCTCGGCAGCTACTCCCGAAATATTACTCGAAGAAGCGGTACTAAGTTATATGGACGAATTCAACGGACGTTTAATGAGCCACTTTGAAGATATGTTTGCCAACGGCCGCGAAGTGAAAATTCTGGTTAAAACCTTTTTAAATGCCGGGGTTACCCTTGAGGATGATTATGATATCAATGGTGTAACTGATATGTTGAGCATTCATATTGAAGACTGGATTTTTGACAATACTGTGCAAAACCGTTTCAGCCTGAGCGATGCAACCGAAAATATGATGCGTTTTGAACAGGTGCGTATGCCCATGTTCTATGAGCGCAATGGTCGTGAACGGGCTATGGATACACGTACTTTTGTTAATAATTTAAGCCGTTATTTACGCGAGAACGCATACCTTGAATCGAAAGTATATATGCGTGGTTTGGGTGAAGCCTGGTTAATTGTTGGCGAAAAATAGCAACCCATTTAGGTAAAATGCCATCATTTAGCTGATGCTAAAGTTGGCATTTTATTTACTGATGAATGATACTTTGCCTGGTAATCCCGAAAAATTGAAATGAAGTGAAAAGGAGCACCGGGTTTTAACTAAAATAAAATAAAGATGAAAAAAATACTCTTAAGTATGGGTTTGGTGGCCTTTATCGTGGTGCAGCTGAGTGCTCAGAACAACATGGGAAAGGCCGACGATTCCGAGCGAATCGCCATCACCCCACAGGTTTCCGACCAACAGATTCCCCAGGGGGCAAAAAATATGTTAATCAATAAAATGAAGCAGATTTGTGCCAAAAATGGTTTGGCCGGCGACCAGGGAAATCCGTTTTTTGTAATGGATGCCACAGTCGATATTCTGTCGAAGGAATTAACACCCACGGCACCGCCCATGCATGCTTTAAGCATGTCGATTAATTTCTTTATTAAAGATGCCACAGGCAATGTGTATTCGCAAACTGCCTTCGAAGCTAAAGGAGTGGGGCAAAATGAGACCAAAGCATACATGGAAGGCATTAAGCGCGTAAATGTAAACAGTGGGCAGTTTAAAGCCATGGTAGATCAGGGTAAGGAAAAAATTATGGAGTTTTATAATTCCCAATGCGACTTTATTATCTCTAAAGCTACCGCTTTGCAAAAACAGGGCAACAACCGCGAAGCTATTAAAGTGCTAAAATCAGTTCCTCCCATTAGCAAGGAATGTTACGACAAATGCATGGAGATTCTTTCCACCATTGAAGACACCGGTGAACCAGAGCCTGTTGCAGCAGCCGGAGGTTCTGACAGCAATGTGGGCAGCTACAAAGTGGAAATTGATGATCAGATATTTTTGGTGTACAAAAATTCCAAAGTATTTGGTAATAAAATGACCCTGTATTTTGAGTTTGAGAATCTTGGAAACACTGATTATGAGCTTAGCGATTATGCTTACGATACCCGCATTATCGACGAAAACGGAGCCGAGCATAAAGTAGAACAAATTACTGCCGGCGGAAAAAGTCATTCAACCACTCAGGCTACCATTATTCCCGGAGTACCGGTTAAGATGGAATGCTTATTCCCCAAGGTGAATAAAGTGAATATGTTTGAATACAATTACAAAGACAAGGTTTTCCGGTTAAAAGATATTGCCATAGCTGGTGGAACGACTGATTTTGCAGGAAACAATTCAAACCAGCCAGCAAACGCAGCTGCTCCAGTTGCTGCAACACCGGCTCCAGTTGCTACTTCTTCTTTACTGGTTGGCGACGTGGTTTTAGCTCATTTTTCGAAAGAAAATTTTTACCGCAAACGCTATTTGCCAGCCAAGGTACAAACCCTGCCAAGTGCAGCTACCAAAGGCGAAACGCAGTTAATTGTGATTACCGATGAGGTACCTCAAAACAGTTGGACTACCGATATCATCTCCAAATGGCACATGGCTTCCCCGGGCGAATTGCGCGATGGTACGGTGGTTATTTATACCGATGAAGATACACCCGATGTGAAAAATGTATTTTATCCGGGTGTGGTGGTTATGACCGATGAGTTATACAAGGGAATTGTATCCATTAAAGGACGCTGGGGCGATATCCATAAAGTGGAAGTTAAACAAATTGCCATAGTTGATGCGCCGCAATTCTCAGGTCCTACGAATTAGAAACAATAGGAAAATTTGATAATAGAAAGGCCCCGGGTAGTGATTATCCGGGGCTTTTTATTTTAAAACCGGCTGTCGTAATACAAAAAACCAATAAGCAGCAAAGCCACAATACCAAGTATCCAGGCACCGTCTAAAAAATTTTGCAGTTCGGTGGCTTCTTTTTGTTTGCGTTTGTTGATAAACCGTCCCAACGACCACGAGAACAGGCCGTAAATAAATAACAACACACTGATGCCTATGAGCGGGTTTCCTTCCATGGTTTTTTATTTTTTTTTGATTTTACCTGGTGATAACTTTGCTTAAAATTTGTCGTTTCAACCCTATCTTCTTTGATTCCAAATAATTGGTGAATCAGCTCAGGGCGGTTAATCTCCGTTAAGCGACGTTTTATATTTTTACTTTCTTCGGGTTTATACCAAAAGAAGAATTGTTTCTGGTTCCGTTTTTCGTTCTGACTTTTGGCGGTAAACATTTCTTTTCCGGTATAGGGGTCTATGCCGGCGTAGTAAATCACGGTGGCCAGGGTCATGGGCGTAGGGGTAAAGTCCTGCACCTGCTCCAGTTTAAAGTCCATATTCTTGGTCTGGATGGCCACATCAGCCATGTCTTCCTCTTCGCAAAGCGGATGGCTCGAAATAAAATAAGGAATCAACTGCTGTTTGGTGCCGTTCTTTTCGTTCACTTCGTCGAATACGGTTTTCAATTGTCTGAACAGGTCGAAGTTGGGTTTGCGCATCAGCCTTAATACTTTGGGCGATGTATGCTCCGGGGCTACTTTCAGACGGCCCGATACGTGGTGTGTAATTATTTCGCTGATGTATTCCTTAAAGTTGGAGTGCTCTTCTTCCTGATGGTCGAGGTAATCGTAGCGAATGCCACTGCCTACAAATGCTTTTTTAATGTTTGGGTTATTCCTAATCTCCCGGTACAACTCAGTCATCTGGCTGTGATCGGTGTCAAGGTTGGGACAAATTTTTGGAAAAAGGCACGAGGCCCGTTTGCAACTGCGACACACGTTCTCAATTTTACCTTTCATCTTCCACATATTGGCCGACGGTCCGCCAATGTCCGAGATGTAGCCTTTAAAATCGGGCATCTGGGTTACCTGTTCAATCTCGTTTAGAATCGATTTTTTGCTGCGGCTCGATACAAATTTTCCCTGGTGGGCCGATATGGTGCAGAAACTGCATCCGCCAAAACATCCGCGGTGGCTGTTTACCGAGTGGCGAATCATTTCGTAAGCCGGAATGGGCGGTTTGTCCCAATATTTGGGGTGGGGCAGGCGGGTGTAGGGCAGGTCGTACACCGCATCCATTTCCTTTTCGGTCAAGGGCGGGTTCGATGGGTTTACCACTATTTTAAAGTCGCCCGCTTCCTGAATGATACGGTCCGATTCGTACTTATTCGATTCTTCTTCAATAATTTTAAAATTGTAGGCATGTTGTTTTTTATCGGCCAAACAACCTTCGAACGAAACCAGGGTCTGGGTTTTCCAGTTTTTGCGCGTTGCCGGTTCTTCGCTTTTGGGAATTTTAAATGCCGTTTGGGCTACCGTTTGAATTTTCTCAATGGGAACCCCGCGCTGCATCAAATCAACCAGCTCTTTTAGGGGTTTTTCACCCAGACCAAAAACCAAAATATCGGCCCGTGCATTCATTAATATCGATGGCATCAGGGTATCGCTCCAGTAATCGTAATGGGTTAAACGCCGCAACGAGGCTTCGATACCGCCAATAACCACGGGCACATCGGGATACAAATCTTTTAAGATATTGGTATAAATGGTGGTGGCGTAATCGGGCCGGAACCCGGATTTGCCTCCCGGTGTGTAGGCATCGTCGCTGCGGAGCCGTTTGTTGGCGGTATAGTGGTTCACCATACTGTCCATGCATCCCGAGGTAACCCCAAAAAACAATCGGGGACGACCAAATTTTTTAAAGTCGCGCAAATCGTCGCGCCAGTTGGGTTGCGGTACAATAGTCACCCGCAGGCCCAGGCTTTCCATTACCCGGCTGATAACAGCGGGGCCAAAGGAGGGATGATCGACGTAGGCATCGCCCGAGAACAAAACCACATCCACTTGGTCCCATTCCCTTTCACGGGCTTCTTTTACCGTGGTTGGTAGCCAGTCGCTTACCTTATATTTTTGATGCAAGAGGTTTTTCGATATCATAAGCGGCAAAGATACAATTCTTTTTAATAGCTGTTTTACTAAGCGCTAAACAAGCTAAATGCCAATAAGTTTAATGTTTTAGTTGGATTCGTTTTGATTTGGGAGCTTGTGATTTGGTTTGGTTTTATAGGTTCGTTTCCAATTTGACTGAAGGTATAACCTGGCAAAACAGTTATTCAGTTTCGGGCAGCTGGGGATTATTTGCTACAAAATAGGCCTCCTGCTCCAGCAGAACCCGATTATTCACCACATAAATGGCATCCTGCCGGAGCAGTGGCCGATTTTTCACCCAAAAATGGCATCCTGCTGCAGCAGTGAAGCAAAAGTGACATGAAAAACCCTTCCTGCTGCAGCAGCAGACCAAAAGTGACTGCAAAATGGCCTCCTGCTCCAGCAGTAATCGATTAGTGAGGCAACAAATGCCTTTCTGCTCCAGCAGAAACCTAAAAGAAATTATTTTTTTGTCTTCCTGCTCCAGCAGAAACCTAAAAGTGAGTTAACTAAAAGCATCCTGCTGTAGCAGTAGGCTAAATATCAGGCTTTTTATCCTTTTCTGCTAAACAGACCTGCTTTTATAGCCAAAATTGGGCAGGGGTTGACCTGCGGGTCTGTGTTAATTTGTGGTAAAAAAATCTTTATTCGCCGCAATTGCTTTGCCTGATAACGTGGACCAGCCAGATTTCCAGAGGGGGATTTCAGTAAAATAAAATCAGGGCGTAAACCCTGATTTAAAAAAGCAAGCAGCCCTATAAGCCGGATTCTGTTTCCACCAAGGCGGACTTCTATCATTTATCTGGGATTTCGGTCACCCGAAACCACTATCGGCCTACCCCTCCCGACATGACAGTGCGGGTAACACCGTTCCGTTTCCGGAGTCGGGATATACATGGCCTTTCAACCCGGGAGCGGCACAGCTGCCCCAGTTGCCTGGAGCACTGGTGGTCTCTTACACCACCTTCTCACCCTTATCGCGACACAAGGTCGTGACGGTTATTTTCTTCTGCCTTACTCTACCTTCACAGATAGCTTCCCTTTCGGAAGCCCGGCACCCTATGCTGCCCGGACTTTCCTCCCTTACCCTACGGTAAAGGCGATAGAACGTGCTGCTTGCCCGGCAAAGGTAATGGAAATCTTTAGGATTTTGGTTTAAAATTCAATCGATTGTAATCGTGTTAAATTTTTTTGGTAGATGTACCCCTTTTAAAAATAATTGATGGTTTTGATATTCATAAACTCATAGATGCCATAATCGCTTAGTTCACGACCAAAACCTGATTCTTTGATACCGCCAAAAGGCAGACCGGGTTCCGATTTCACCATACCGTTTATGGCAACGGTACCCGCCTGAATGTGCTTACTGAGGTATGCGGCCCGGTCCATATCGCTGGTCCATACCGAGGCTCCCAGTCCAAAACGGGTGTCGTTGGCCAGTTCAATGGCTTCGTCGTCGGTTTCAAAGCGCCGTATTACAGCCACCGGTCCAAAAACTTCTTCAGTCCAGGCCGGACTATTAAGCGGCACATTGCACAAAATGGTAGGATTGTAAACCGAGCTCATATGCATATTAATATCGCCTCCTGTAACGCAGTTGGCTCCCATTTCAATGGTTTTTTGAACCTGCCGGTCGATTTCCTGCAAAGCTTCCTGATTCACCATAGGTCCCATAAAGGTTTCGTCGTCGAGCGGGTTACCCAGATTCAGGTTTTCGACCAGACTTTGAAAATTGTGGAGGAATTCGTCGGCAATGTCTTCATGCACAATAAACCGTTTGGCGGCAATGCAACTTTGACCGGCATTCAGGAAGCGACTCATCAGGGCATTGTGCAGGGCATCGTTTAAATCGGCATCGTCGAACACAATAAAAGGGTCGCTGCCACCCAATTCCATCACGGTTTTTTTGGTGTATTTGCCTGCCAGCGATGCAATAATATTCCCTGCCTGGTTGCTGCCGGTAAAGGTTACTGCTTTAACCGGGTTCGATGCAATAACCTGTTCTACTTGCTGGTGATTTATAAACAGGTTGATAAATAAACCGTTTGGGGCGTGGGCATCGTTAAAAACTTCTTCAATAGCCAGGGCACATTTGGGTACGTTTGAAGCGTGTTTGAGCAGTCCTGTATTGCCCGCCATGATGGCCGGCGCCAAAAAACGAAATACCTGCCAGAAAGGAAAATTCCAGGGCATAACTGCAAACACAGGGCCCAGCGGCTGGTAAATAATCTGACTCATTTTGGCCGAGGAATCGAGGCGACGGCTTTTCAGAAAGTCGAGGGCATTGTCGGCGTAATAGCGGCAAACCGTAGCACATTTCTGAACCTCGGCTTCCGATTGCATGATGGGTTTTCCCATTTCCTGGGCAATCAGGCTTCCGTAAAACTCTTTACGCTCATCGAGCAAATCGGCTACCCGGTTCATTAATTTAGCACGGGCACCAAAGCTGGTTGTTTTCCAATAAATAAATGCTTCCCACGATTCAGTAAGACGCTGGTTGAGTTGTTCGGAGCTTAAATACGGGTAAGTTTCGTTAACAATGCTGGTGAATGGATTTTTTGACACATACATAGCGATTCGGTTTGTTGTGTTTGTAAAAATAGCAAGGTTTAGCGCATAAAGCCGGATGAATAATTATTTAATCTGAACCAGGGTTGCCCCGTATCCATATTCTTTAAATGAAGCATCCTGGTAAGTCAGTTTTTTTGAACGGCGGTCGAGTTCTTTCCGGATTTCCATTTTCAGTACTCCGTTGCCCACGCCATGAATAAATACAATTTTCTTTGCATGGGTATGGATGGCTTCTTCGAGCTTCGATTTAAAATGTTCCATTTGCACCTCAAGAATCTCTGCATTGCTTAATCCCCTGAAATCGTCGAGCAGTTCGTGAATGTGTAAATCGACCTCAATGATTTGGTTTTCTCGGTTTTTTGGTGACTGATACACCGTTTTATTCTCTGTTTTTTCCTTTTCACGAATAATCTTTTTTAATTCCCCTTCTGAAAGCGAATCCAGCTCTTTTTCAATTGGGTTCTCGGTGTAAACCGGGTAAAGAATTGCCGGTGCATCAAAAAAGTCGTTTTCCTGATAAGTTCGTTCTTTAAAAAACTTAATCGGGTTAAAGGTGAGGGTTTTTGATACCGGTTCTTTTAAATTAAAATTTTTCTTTTGATAGAACAGCAATTGAAAATGGTATTTGGGTATTTCATTTACCGAAGCAAAAGCCAGGGTTTCGATTTGTTCTTTGGTATTGGCTTCGAGCACTCCCGCAGCATGCGTGTTGATTTCACCCGTTGCTTCCTGGCCAATAATGGTATAAAGCATGTTGTAGTTGCTGTCGTTTATTAAAAACACGTTCAGGTCGCTGTTTCCGGGGCGTCCCTGGGGAGCAAAGGCGTAATAAACGTTTATCTGGTCGCCGTTATTTTCGTCGTAATTAACTTCGGGGAAAAACAGTTCACGGGTATCGACAATGACTTCAGCAGGAGCCTGGGCATCGATTTGTTCTTTGGCTTGACTTGTTTTGGGGCTTTCGTCATAAACATCGGCTTGCTCAATTACCACCAAATCGTTTACCGGCGATGGCACCTCAAACCCATAATCGTTGGTTACCATTACACTTTTCCGATCGATAATTCTTGAAACCGTACCGCCACCCACATCGTTTAAAAAACGCACTTTATCGCCAACTTGAATCTCCATGGTATATAAGCTAATTATTAATTTATTTTTTAATGAATCGCAAAGTTAATTATTTTTGCCAAGCTTTGTGCAGCAGGAAGCGCTGATGAATAAATTAGAAACAATGGGATACAAAACAGCCTGGTTTAAGGAACTCCAACAGATAAAAATAGAAGATTACAATTACAATTTGCCCGACGAACGCATAGCGAAGTACCCGCTTCCCCATCGCGATGCATCAAAATTACTGGTGTATCGTGCTGGTGAAATATCATCGGCTCGTTTTCGCGATTTGAGCAATTTTTTACCTGAACAGAGCTTGTTGGTTTCGAACAATACCAAAGTTATCAGGGCGCGTATGGAGTTTTTTAAAGAAACCGGTGCCCGCATCGAAATATTTTGCCTTGAGCCCCATCAGCCTTCCGATTACAATCTTTCTTTTTCGCAAAGCAGTTCATGCTCCTGGTATTGCATTGTGGGTAATTTGAAGAAATGGAAAAGCGGAACCTTAAGTAAAAAGGTGCTGATAAATACGCGTTCCACCCTGTTGACGGTTCAAAAGCTGGAAACCCATGGCGATGAGCAAATCATCAGGTTTACCTGGGACAACCCGGCGTTAACTTTTAGCGAAATACTGGAACACGAGGGCCATATTCCCATTCCTCCCTATTTAAACCGGGAGGCTGAGGCTGGGGATTTGGAAACTTACCAAACCATTTATTCGCGGCATAAAGGTTCTGTTGCTGCTCCCACAGCCGGGCTACACTTTACCAGCGAAGTATTTGAATCGCTAAAGGAACAACAGATTAAACAGCACGAAATAACCTTACATGTAGGTGCCGGAACGTTTAAACCGGTGAAATCGGAACGGGTAAGCGAACACGCTATGCATGCCGAACATTTTGTAATAAACGCACAAACCATTCCGGTTTTGCTGGAACATCTGGGGAATATTACAGCGGTTGGAACCACAACGGTACGCACATTGGAAAGCCTTTACTGGCTTGGGGTTAAAATGCTATCGGGTGAAGAATTGTTGGTGGAACAAATGCACCTGGACCAATGGGATGCCTACCACCTGCCTGCTGACTTTTTTGTTGAAGAAGCTTTGCGGGCTGTACACGGGCATTTTTTGGCATCGGGTAAAGATTATATTATGGCGTCAACAGCCATTATGATAACTCCGGGCTATTCGTTTAAACTGGTTGATCGCCTGATAACCAATTTTCATCAGCCCAAGAGTACCTTACTGTTATTAATAGGAGCTTTTATTGGAGGTGATTGGCATAAGGTTTATGACTTTGCCCTGGCAAACAATTTTCGCTTTTTGAGTTATGGCGATAGCTGCCTGATGATGCCGGGAAAATAAAAAAAGGGCAATTAATAAAAATCGCCCCCTCTTTTAAACACCCGAAGAATCTATTCAACAGATTCTTCAACAACTTCTTCAACGGCTTCTTCAGTAGCAACTGTATCAGCTACAACTTCATCGGTTGCAGCTTCTTCTACTACTTCTTCAACCACTTCTTCTTTAACTTCTTTTTTACCACTTGTATTGCATGAATACAAAGTTACAAAGGCTACCGCAGCTAGGGCGAGACTCCAAAAACGTAGTTTTTTCATTGATAATAAAATTTATAGGTTATTCAACGAATCAAATTTAACAATACATTTGGTGCTTTACAACAGTGTTGACATAATTTTTTTTATCTTGTGAAAAAAAAGTAAAGCAACCTTTTTATATTATCGACATCTTGTACTTGTAAAATTGAAATATATTATTGAAATTTGTTTTAATCGATTTATCTATCAAAATTTTTAACATTATGAAAAAAGTAGCATTTTTTATTTTAGCAGTAGCTGCAGTTGCAACGCTTTCGTCATGCGGTGGTACCAAAGATATCGCCAAAGGTCGTCAGGAAATTACAATTCCCTGTGCCGATAAAGGACAATCTGATGCCGAGTTTTTCCGTGCAAGTAACGTAGGAAAAAGTTCTGACATGGCTATGTCGCGTGAAAAAGCCTTAACCTTAACCAAAGCCCGTCTGGCTTCGTTAATTGGTTCAAAAATTAAGTCGGTAACTGAGCGTTATGCTAACGAAATGGACGCTGGTGGTGCTTCTGAGTTTTCACAAACTTTTGAAAACATGACCCGCGACGTAGTAAACCAACAGTTGGCCGATGTGACTATTATTTGCGAAAAAACTTTTGAAGCCGAAGGTGGAGGTTACGAAACTTTTATGGCTCTTGAAGTAAGCAAAGATGTTATTTACAACGGTATCGACAAAGGTATCTCCAGAGATAAAAAACTGGAAGTAATGTATGATCGTGAGAAATTCCGTGAGAAATTCGACGAAGAAATGAAAAATTTAGATGCTGAATATTAGTATTTAAATCGAAAGATAAAAAATCAGCAACCCATGTTGCTGATTTTTTTTTAACAGAAGATACCTTCACGAATGTTAAAAATAATGTATCTTTATTCGTAGAAAATTCGATTCAACCCATTTAATTCAGACACAATGAAAAGTATAGTTATGCTATTTGCCCTGATGTTATCACTTACTGTTGCCACAGTAAACGAATGTCAGGCGCAAAAACGAAAAGTAAAAGAGAGCAGCGAGCGCAAACAACCCGACTGGGTGAACGGCCTTGAAAAAGGATATGTAATCGCAGTGGCTTCGAGTACCGGGCTCGAAGATGCCCAGCAAAAATGCCTGGCTAAAGTAAAAGAACAAATTATAAGCTCCGTTGCCGAGAATATTCAAACCAGTAGCGAATATTTCCGTAGTGAGCAAACACAAAACAACAATTCGCAATACGCTGAGAGTTTTCAAACCGCCACCAAAACCCGCGCGGCTGATATTCCTTATATTAAAGGGATTTCGCTGACAAATGTAGAAGCTTTTTATTGGGAGCTGGTTGAGGAACCTGCCGGAATGAAATACTACTACCACATGAAGTACCCCTTCTCACAAGCGCAGCTTAAAATGCTGATTATGGAATTCGAAAAAGCTGATCGCGCTCTTACGGAACAGTTGGAAGGCTTGCTTGCCAAGATTGATGTAATGGAGAGCCTGGAAGAAATGAGCCAGACGGAAAAGGAACTTAAGGCCTTAAGCGAAGGTTTTATCGATGTGGATCCCCGCAGAGACAAGGCCAATGTTGGCATTGCCAAACTAAAAGATATGATGAAGAATGTTTCCGTTGAAACCATCAACAATACCCTGGGCGAAGTTCGCATGTCGCTGCGTATTGGTGACCGGGTGGTTACCACCAGCCGCAAACCTAAAGTTCGTTCAAACTGTGCTAAAATTACCGATGTCCGGAGTAAAGGCAGCGAATGGGTGGTGAGCTATTCGTACGATGAGTGTTACGAAGATCCGGAAAACAGCATTATTGCTGAGTTTTTAACAGCATACGGTAAAGCTTCAAGTACCTTCTATTTTAATATCAACGCCGAAAAAATTGACATTTTTGTGAACAACGATATTAATTTAAGCGGAGGAAACGATCTGGGAACAGAAATAGAAGGAGTAAATTGCATTATTCCGTTAACATCGAAATATGCCACACCTTTTGTGATTGAAAAAGTAATTTTAAATTTTGGTAACGAGGCTCCCATAATTATAGATAATTTGAATCAGGAGTTTTCGGGCGAAGGTAAACATGATATAACATTTCAGATAGCTCAGGCTTTAGCCAAGGACGTTTATACCGCAAAAAAATATTCCATGATTAAAGGGACCATTCATTACAAATCGGTGAAAACCGGCGAGAAAAGTATTTATAAAATGTATAATCAGGATATTACTACCAGTTGGTAATAATACAGGTATGGAAAATTAAAAAACCGCCTGAGTTTGTTGGGCGGTTTTTTTATTGTGGTGGTAACGCTACGACTCATGAATCTGCAACTGGTTTTTGCTTTAAGAAAAGTATTTGTATTTTCGGCAAAATTATATTTTATGATGCGTCATGTTACTTTAATATTGAGCCTTTTTCTTGCTTTTTCCTGTGCAACGAGCACAACAAAAAAAGAGAGGGTGACTAAAAACCAAATAACTACCAATTCTCAAATTAAAACAAAGAGCATTCCTATTGATTTAACAGTTACTGAAACCAATCAGGCAATTGGTGAACCGGTAAATATTCAGTTTAAAACAAGTATTGAGAACATACCCGATTCCATCCGGATGAGCATAAATTCAATGTATTGGAAAACTCTTTTTCCTGAAAGTACTGCCTTGCAACTAATCGATGCACCGTTTCGGCTGGGGAAAAACAACTCGAATCTAACTTTTTATTGGGGCGATACACTTCAGACCTCAAAAACCTTAGCGCTGGTTTTTAATTCCGATATAGTACCAGTTAACTACACATACAGCGTAGAAAAAAGTTACCCGCATAATACCCGCTCATTTACCCAGGGACTGGAGTTTTCCGAAGGGTTTTTATACGAGGGTACGGGTCAATATGGTGAATCAAAACTTTTTAAACTTGATCTGGATAATGGTGGTGTTGTGCAAAGTGTTAACCTTCCGGACGATGTATTTGGCGAAGGAATCACCCTGATAAATGATAAAATTTATCAGTTAAGTTGGCAAAATCAGGTGGGATTTGTGTACGACAAAAACACCTTCGATCTGTTGTTCGAGTTTAGCTATCCTACCGAAGGCTGGGGCTTAACAAACAACGGAAAGGAATTAATAATGAGCGATGGTTCTGAAATAATTTACTTTCTCGATACCGACTACATTCAGGAAATAAGACGTATTCAGGTTTACGATAACCTGGGCCCGGTTAAAAATTTGAATGAGTTGGAATACATTAAAGACGAAATTTTTGCCAATGTATATGGTAGCGACTATATTGTAGTTATCGACCCGCTATCGGGTAAAGTCACTAAGCGCCTCGATTTATCGAATCTGCTAAATAGAAAAACCCTTACTCATCCAGTCGATGTACTTAATGGCATTGCCTATAATCCTGATTCTGACCAGTTAATTGTAACTGGAAAATGGTGGCCCCGGTTTTTTCACATCAGTCTGGTTAAAAAATAGCACACTGTAATATTCTGAAATAGCTTGACGCAAATATCAAGTTATTATGGAAAAAACTTCAACAAATTTAACAGACAACATGGAAGGGTTTTATGTTGAAAAACCAGATTACAGTAGATTTGAAACTAGTTTTCGTCGTTGGCTTGTTTCTGAGATTGATTCAGGCCGAATGAATTTTGATGAAGCAAAAAGGAGATTTAATTTACCCTCACATTTTTC